>CAWKJW010000085.1:0-147993 GCA_963849665.1 uncultured Alphaproteobacteria bacterium
TTACCGCTCTCCGCGGCCGCAGCGTAAAACAGATAATGCCTGTGGTTTCCGGACGGTGGAGTAGAGGCAAAAATATCCGCCAGTGAACCCTTCCCTGCCTATCTTATGACTACCGAAGTATAACAAAGCAGGCCCGCCTCTGGCGCTGCGGCGGCGGTGTGGCATAGCATGGCAAGAGAATGCCACAATTCGCCGACATCTTCGCCAGCCGCCCGTTGCTCGCCGATGGCGCGATGGGCACCGTCATCTATGCCCGTGGCATCTTCATCAACCGCTGCTACGACGAGTTGAACCTCTCTGACCCGGGCCTGATCCTCTCCATTCATGAGGATTACCTGCAGGCCGGCGCGGAGATCATTGAGACCAACACCTTTGGCGCTAATCGCTTCCGGCTGGCCCGCGCATGGTTTGGCCGACAAAGTGGCTCAAATCAACGCGGCCGGCGTTCGGCTGGCCCGCCAGGCGGTGGAGCACCTCCGAGACAAGCAGGCGGGGGACGCCTGGGTTGCCGGTTCGGTGGGCCCGCTCGGCGTGCGTCTGGAACCCCTGGGCAAGACTGGCCTGGAAGAAGCCCGCGCCGCCTTTGCCGAGCAGATTGCCGCGCTGGCCGGGAAGCCAGCGTAGACCTGCTGATCATCGAGACCATGCCCGCGCTGAACGAGGCGCGCGAAGCGCTGGCGGCCGCGCGCGAGGTGGCCCCTGACCTGCCCGTGTTTGCACTGGTGACGGTGGACGACGAGAGCAACTGCCTGGACGGCGCCTCGCCCGCGCAGGCCGCCGCGCTATTGACCGAGTGGGGCGCGTCAGCCGTAGGCGTGAACTGCTCCACTGGCCCGGCCACGGCGCTCACGGCGATTGAAGCGATGCGCTCGGCTACATCGCTGCCGCTGGTGGCCATGCCCAACGCCGGTCTGCCGCGCGCCGTCGAGGGACGCAACATTTATCTATGCTCGCCGGAGTACATGGCCGACTTCACCCGCAAGGCCATTGCAGCCGGAGTGCAAATGGTGGGAGGCTGCTGCGGCACCACGCCCAACCACATTCGCGCCATGCGTTCGGCCATGCGCGCCATCGACGCTCAGGCCCGCATCCAGGTAACAGGCGAAAAGCCCGCGCTGAATACCGAGACGCCGCCCGCTCCACTGGGCGCAGCGCTCCCGCATCGGGTCACTTATTGAGCAAGGCAGCTTCATCACGCTGGTTGAAATCGTGCCCCCTCGCGGCATCTCTTGTACCACTGAGATCGAGGGCGCTCGCATCCTGGCGCAATTGGGCGTTCACGCCATCAATGTGCCCGACTCGCCGCGCGCCTCGGCGCGCATGAGTGCGCAGAGCCTCTGCATCCAGATTCAGCAGCACACCGGCATCGAGACGATTCTCCACTACACCTGCCGCGATCGCAGCCTATTGTGGCGAATGCGGACGTGGTTGCCTTTTTGGAAAAACTGCTAACGTAGAATTCCGCAGTTTTTGCACAACTTTTTACGTGCATGACTTCGCACATCCCGTAACAGTCATATCGTGACGACCCTACGTCCGGCTGCCGTGCGGTCCTGCCAGCCGCAGCGCACGAGCTCGGGATCGACATGCTCCTCCTGCGGCCAGCCAATGCAGAGGAAGGCGATAAATTTGTAGGAGGCCGGCGCCTCGAGCGCGGCGCAGACCTGGGCGGGATCAAGGATGGAGACCCAGCCCAGGCCGAGCCCGGCGGCGCGAGCCGCGAGCCAGAGTCCGGAAATCATGCCGACCACCGAATAATCGAGCGTTTCCGGCATGGTGCGCCTGCCGAGCCCATGCCCCTGCGGCGTCGCACGATCGCAGAATACCGCAAGTTGCACCGGCGCGGCATCCAGCCCCTCGAGTTTCAGCCGCGCGTAAAGCTCGGCCCGCTCCCCGGTCTCCGCCGCCAGCGCCTCGGCGTTGCAGGCCAGGAAATTTTTCCGGATCGCCTCGCGCTTTTCCGCGCTTTCGACGCGAATGAGCCGCCACGGCTGGCTGTTGCCGACGGAAGGGGCGAGCTGCGCCAGATCGAGAAGGCGCTCGATCAATTCGTCCGGCGCGGGATCCTTGCGAAAGCGCCGCACGTCGCGCCGCCAGCGCATCAACTCGGCCAGCTCGTCCTGGAATTTCGCATCGAAGACCGGGTGTTGCGCGTTCATGAAGCCTCCGCGATGCAATGGAAGAACCCGCCCGAAACCCGGCCGCGCCTCGAGCCGGACGGCGTCGGGGTCGCCGCCATAGGCGTCGGCGGCCAGCGCCATCGGCTCGTCGCCGCCGAGCGCCACGATGCTGGCGTAATGAAACTCATGGCCGCGCAATTTTTGCCCCGCTTGGCCCAAAGCGCAATCAGCCAGAAGCGTGGCGTCGCGATAGCCAAGAGTCATTTTCCGCCGCGCGAAGGAGGTCTCGACCGAAAGCAGGCCGGCCATGGCGTGGACCTTGCCGGCCGCATCCGTCAGCGCCGCGCCCAAAACCATGTAGCCGCCGCACTCGCCGTGCACCGGCTTTGCCGTGGCGAAAGCGCGCAGCCCGTCGAGAAAGCGGGAATTGGCGGCCAGGCGCCCGGCGTGAAGCTCCGGATAGCCGCCGGGCAGCCAGGCGACGTCGCAATCGCGCGCCGGCGCCTCGTCGGCGAGCGGCGAAAAGAAGGAGAATTCCGCGCCCCGCGCCCGCCAGCCGGCGAGAAGATGCGGGTAGAGAAAGGAAAAGGCCGCATCGCGCGCAATGGCGATTTTCTGGCCCGGAGGTTTTAACGCGACCAACCGCGCCGCCGGAGACAGGGCGAGCGGAGCGGCCAGGGCCGTGACCGTGTCGAGATCGACATGGTTCTCGACAAAATTGGCCAGTGAATTCGAGCCTCGCCTCAAGCGCCGCCGTTTCGCTCGCCTGCACCAGGCCGAGGTGACGTTCAGGCAGCGCGATGTCCGCGCATTTCGGCATCGAGCCGACGACGGCGATGCCGGCCCTCTCGACGCCGGCCCTCGCCAGCGTGAGATGGCGCGGGCTGCCGATCTTGTTGAGCACCACGCCGGCAATCTGCAAGCGCGGATCGAAGGCGGCGCAGCCCTTGGCGATGGCGCCCGCCGATTGCGCCTGGCCCGAGGCGTCGAGGACCAGCAGGACTGGCAGGCCGAGCGCCGCAGCGACGTCGGCGGAGGCGCCCGAGCGGCCTTCGCCCGCCGGCACGCCGTCGAACAGCCCCATCGAGGCCTCGCCCAGCAGGATGTCGGCCCCTTGCGCCGCCTGCCCCGCCAGGGCGCCGAGCAAGGCCGGCTCCATCGCCCAGCTGTCGAGATTGAAGCTGTCGCGTCCGAGCGCCGCGCGGTGAAAAGCCGGATCGATGTAATCGGGACCGGACTTGACGCCGGCGACGGCAAGGCCGCGCTGGCGCAAGGCGCGCATCAGGCCGAGCGTCAAAGTGGTCTTGCCGCCGCCCGAGCGCGGCGCGGCGATCAACAGGCCCCGTGCGCTCATGCTGAAAAATCCTTTGGCGAGGCGGCCGCGACGCGGTAGCAAAGCGCATGGACGGAAGCGAAAAGACGCCATTGCGGCGCGGCTGGACGACCGGCGCCTGCGCGGCGGCGGCGGCGCGCGCCGCTTTCGCCGCTTTGGCGGGCGGCGATTTTCCCGATCCCGTCTCGATCCGCCTGCCAGGCGGCCAGACGCCCGCCTTCGCGCTGGCCATGCAGGAAAAGGGCGAAGGTTTTTGCCGCGCCGGAATTGTCAAAGACGCCGGCGACGATCCCGACGTGACGCATGGCGCGCTGATCATCGCCCGCGTCAGCTTTGGGCCGCCGGGCGCGGGCGTCACTTTCGCCGCCGGCGAAGGCGTCGGCATGGTTACGCGGCCTGGCCTGCCCCTGCCCGTCGGCGAGCCGGCGATCAACCCCATGCCGCGCCGGATGATCCGCGAGGCGCTCGAGACAGAAGCCGCCCAGCAAGGGCGCGCGGCCGACGTTCATGTCGAGATCTCCATTCCCGGCGGCGAAAGAATTGCCGAGCGCACGCTCAATGCGCGGCTTGGCATAATCGGTGGGCTGTCGATCCTCGGCACGACCGGCATCGTCACGCCCTTTTCCTGCGCCGCCTGGATCGCCTCGATCCACAGCGGCATCGACGTCGCCCGCGCCGAAGGCCTCGGCATGGTCGCGGGCGCAACCGGCTCGACCTCGGAAGCCGCCGTCAAGGCGCTGTATGGCCTGCCCGACGAGGCCTTGATCGATATGGGCGATTTCGTCGGCGGCATGCTGAAATATCTGCGCCAGCATCCAATGCGCCGCGTGGTCATCGCCGGCGGCATGGGCAAGATGACCAAGCTGGCGCAGGGGCTGCTCGATCTTCATTCCAAGCGCGGCGCGGTCGATCTCGATTTTCTGGCGGGCCTCGCAAGCGGCGAGACGGCGGCGGCGATAAAGCAGGCCAATTCGGCCAAGCACGCGTTCGAAATCGCGGCGGCGGCGGGCGCGAACATCGGCAAAGGCGTGGCGGAGGCCGCCTGGCGCACGGCGGCGAGAGCCCTGCGCGACGCGCCCTGCGAGCTGGAGATCGTGATCTTCGACCGCGACGGAGGCTTGCTGGCGAGGACGGGTTTGCGTCCTGCAAGCAACTAGCGCGCCGTCATTGCGAGGAGCGAAAGCGACGAAGCGATCCAGCGGCGGAATCATTCGTCGTCCCTGACAACGCCGTCGGCGCCGACATAGCCGCCGCGGTAGCGCCGGCGGTAATCTGGATCATAGAGCGCGCTTTCGCGGAAATCCGTGGCGCTCAGGGCCGGGCCGACCAGGATGAGCGCGGTGCGCTCCATCGGGTCTTTCTTCGCCAGCGCGCAAATTGTCGAAAGCGTCGCCTGCAAGATGCGCTCGTCCTGCCAGGAGGCGCGGAAGACCAGGGCGATGGGGCAATCGGCGCCATAGAAAGGCAGAAGCTCGGCGACGATCTTGTCCAGCACGTGAATGGACAGGTGGATCGCCAGCGTCGCGCCGGTGGCGGCGAAGGCGGCGAGCTTTTCGCGCTCCGGCATGGACGAGGCGCGGCCCGATGTCCGTGTCAGCACGAGCGACTGCGCCACTTCCGGCAGGGTCAGCTCGCGGCGCAGGGCGGCGGCGGCGGCGGCGAAGGCCGGCACGCCCGGCGTCACGTCATAGTCGATGCCGAGCGCGTCGAGGCGGCGCAATTGCTCGCCCATGGCGCTCCACACGGAGAGATCGCCGGAATGCAAGCGCGCGACGTCTTCATCCGCTTCCCTGGCGCGCAAATATTCAGTGGTGATTTCGTCGAGCGTCATCGGCGCGGTGTCGACAATGCGAGCTCCGGGCGGGCAATGTTCGAGCAGCTCCTTCGGCACGAGCGAGCCGGCATAAAGACAGACGGCGCAGCGCGCGAGAATGTCACGTCCACGCAGGGTGATGAGGTCGGCGGCGCCCGGGCCGGCGCCGATGAAATGCACTTTCATAGGTTGCTCTCGCTTGGAATTGCAGCTACGGCGCAGGTGACGCCGTCGGCTGATCGGCGGCGCAGGATCAGCCGCGACGACGGGCCGCCGCCCATCAGCGCCGCCGCCTCGGCGACGCTGGCGAAGCCGGTCAACGCCCGCGTTTTTTCTGAAATCGCGGCGCCGCGCGCGACAAACTCGTCCTGGCGCGCCAAAAATTCCGCTTCATCGAGAAAGACGAGATCGTAGCCTAAAGTTTCCGCCGCATCGCGCACCCCCTGCTCGCCGGCCTTGCGGAAAATGGTGAAGAGTCTCGCGCGCGCAAAGGGCGGCGCGTCGCGCAGGATTTCGCGCGCCAGCAACGCGATGGACTCCGCTTTCGCATCCTTTCTGCATCCGACGCCTATGGCGATTTCGCTCAGCATTGTTTCGCGTAATTCCATTGGAGGATGGGGAGGGCCGGTTTCAACGCGAAAAAGCCGCCGAGCTTTTCCGCCCGCGCAATCCGCGCCTCGACCATTTGGCCGCCGAGCGCGCCATGATGCGCGACGAGCAGGCTTTGCGTCTCGAGCGTCACGCCGTTGACGACCAGAAGGCCGCCGGGAAGCAGCGCGTCGAGCGCCGCATCGATCAGGCCCGGTTCGGTCGCGCCGCCGCCGATGAAGATTTTGTGCGGACGTGGCAGGTCGCCCAGGATTTCCGGCGCCTTGCCCTCGACGACCCGCAAGCCGGGCGTCCCCAGCGCCAGCGCGTTGCGTTTGATGCGCTCGGCGCGGATAGAATCCCGCTCGATGGCGATGGCCGAATTTTTCGCATCAGCCAGCATGAATTCGATCGCCACGGAGCCGGATCCTGCGCCGATGTCCCACAAAAGCTCCCCCCGGCGCGGCGCGAGCGCCGACAAGGTCAAGGCGCGAATTTCCGCCTTGGTGATCTGGCCGTCATGCTCGAAAAAATGATCCGGCAGGCCGGGCGCGCGGGGAAGGATTTTGGCGCCGCCATCCGCGACGAGATCGAGCGCCACGGTGTTCAGGTCTTCGACGTCGGGCAGCGAAAAATCGCGCGCCAGAGTCGCGCGCACGCGCTCCTTCGGGCCGCCAAGGTGCTCGCAGATGGTCATGCGCGACGCGCCGAAGCCGCGTTGCGCCAGCAGGCGGCTAAGCTTCTCGGGCGTCTCACTGTTCCAGGACAGAGCGATGATTTTCGCGCCGTCCTGCAAATGCGGAATGATCCTTTCAAGCAGCCGGCCGTGCAGCGTGACGAGGTCGCAATCCTGCTGCGCCCAGCCGAGCCGCGCCGCCACCAGGGTGAAGGCGGAAGGCGCCGGCAGGCAGGTCATTTCCTCCGCCGGAATCTTCGCCGCCAGCACCGAGCCCACGCCGTAGAAAAACGGATCGCCGGAAGCGAGCACGACCACTTCTTCCCCGCGTCGCGCCAAAATCTGCGAATAGGCGCCGTCCATCGGCGAGGGCCAGCACAAGGTCTCGCAGGCGAGCGGCGCGGCGAGCGCAAGATGCCGCGCGCCGCCGACGACGAGACGCGCTTGCGCCAAAGCCTCGATTGCGGCAGGAGTCAGTCCGGCGCGCCCGTCTTCGCCGATGCCGATCAAGGTGAGCCAGGGCGCGTTCATGACCACCATCCCACGGGAGCGGCGCCTTGCGCATTCTGATCCTCGGCGGCACGACCCAGGCGAGCCAACTGGCTGGCGCGCTTTCCGCGCGCGACGACGTCGAGCCCGTGCTTTCGCTGGCCGGGCGCACGCAAAATCCCCTGCCCGCCCCCATCCCGAGCCGCACCGGCGGCTTCGGCGGCGTGGACGGACTCGTCGCTTATCTGCGAGCGGAAAAGATCGACGTCCTGATTGACGCCACCCATCCCTTCGCCGCGCAAATGTCGGCGCACGCGCACGAGGCCAGCGCCCAAGCCGGCGTTCCGCTGCTGGTCTTTTCCCGCCCCGCCTGGACGCCGGAGGACGGCGACGACTGGACGCAGGTCGCCAGCATGGAGGACGCTGTCGCCGCGCTGGGGAAGAAGCCGCGCCGCGCTTTCCTGACGCAGGGACGTTTGCAGCTCGCCGCCTTCGCCGCCGCGCCGCAACACTTTTATCTCGTGCGCGCCATCGACCAACCGACGGAGCTCGCGCTTCTGCCGCATCACAAATTCGTTTCCGCGCGAGGGCCGTTTGCGCTCGCCGACGAACTGGCGCTGATGCGCAATGAGGAGATCGAAATCCTGGTCAGCAAGAACAGCGGCGGCGAAGCCACCGCCGCAAAGCTGCTGGCGGCGCGGCAGTTGAAAATCCCGGTCGTTCTCGTCGCGCGTCCGCCCGCGACCGACGCCGCCGAAGCCTTCCATCTCGCCGATGTCTTGAGCTGGATCGAAGCTCATCGTCCGGCCCCGTAGGTTCGCGGCGTCAACAGCCACGGCTGTCCACTCGGCCGTGCGATAAAATGCGTTTCCGAAGAGCCGATCAGCACCAGCGTCGCCATGTCGACAAGACCGGGGTCGGCCCGCGCCAGATCGCTCAGGACGATGCGCTCGTCGGGCCGCCCGACGGCGCGGGCCAGGGCGACAGGAGTCGCGCCGTCCTTATGCGCGCGCAAAAGCTCGAAAGCCTCGAATATCTGGCGCGGCCGCGCCTGCGACGCCGGATTGTAAAGCGCGATGACGAAATCGGCCTCAGCGGCGGCGACAAGGCGCTTCGCGACGATCTCCCACGGTTTCAGATTGTCCGACAGCGAGATCGCGCAGAAATCGTGGCCGAGCGGCGCGCCGAGCCGCGCCGCCGCCGCCATCATCGCGCTGACGCCGGGAATGACGCGCACGTCCAGCTCCCGCCAGGCGGGATCGCCCGCCTCCAGCGCCTCGAACACAGCCGCCCCCATTCCGAACACGCCGGCGTCTCCCCCCGACACGACGGCCACCCTGCGGCCCGCCTGCGCAAGCTGCAAGGCATGGCGGGCGCGATCAAGCTCGACGCGATTGTCGGACTCAAAACGCTCCAGCCCCGCGCGCTCCGGCACGCGATCGGCATAGGGCTTGTAGCCGACGAGCGCGTCGGCCTGCGCGAGAGCTTCGCTCGCTTCGGGGACCAGCCAGCGCTCCGGGCCGGGGCCGAGGCCGATGATGTAAAGAACACCGCTCATGGCCGCCTCCCTTGGCCGCTGATCAGGATGATGGCGAAATAAGGCGCGACATCGTCGGGCTTGTCCTTCAACGCCATGATTTTCTCGCCCGCCATCGTGCCGCGCTCGACATAGAGCGCGCGTTCGTAATGGCCGCTGTGACGCAGGACTTCGCGGATTTTCTTGAAATTCTTGCCGATTTTCATAATGACCGCGGCGTCGGTGGCGGCCAGCTTTTCGGCAAGCGTTTCCGGCGGCAAGGTGCCGGGCAGAACCGTCAGCACGTCGTCGCCCCAGGTCATCGCCTCGCCTGCCGCCGACCAGCAGCCGGCCATGCCGGCGACGCCCGGCACGATGGTCACGGCGAAGCGCTCTTTCAGGCGGATGTAAAGATGCATGAAGGAGCCGTAGAACAGCGGATCGCCCTCGCTCAGGATGGCGACGTCGCGCCCGGCCTCGAGCTTGGCGGCGATCATTTCCGCCGCTTGCGCGTAAAACTGCGCAAGCTGGCGATTGTAGTCCGGGTCGGTGACCGGAATTTCCGTCGTCACCGGATATTGCAGCGGCATTTCCTCGGCGGTCGCGGGAATCCAGCGGTCGGCGATGGTTCGCGCATTGCCGCGCCGGCCCGCCTTGGCGAAATAGGCGATGATGGGCGTCGTCTCGATCACCCGCACGGCCTTCACCGTCAGGAGTTCCGGATCGCCCGGGCCGAGGCCCACGCCGTAAAGGCGCCCAGGATTATTCGCTGCCTGGCTCATTCCTTTTCACTCGCCAGCGCATTGATGGCGGCAGCCGCCATGGCGCTGCCGCCTTTTCGGCCGCGCATGGCTATGACGGGTACACGACCGTCGGCGATCGCCGCCTCTTTCGATTCCGCCGCGCCGACGAAACCGACGGGCATGGCGAGGATCAGCGCCGGTTTTGGCGCTCCGGCGTCGAGCATTTCAAGGAGATGAAACAAAGCCGTCGGCGCATTGCCGAAGGCGACCACCGCCCCGCCGAGATGCGGGCGCCAGAGCTCCATCGCGGCGGCCGTGCGCGTGGTGTTCATCTCTTTCGCGAGTCCGGCGACGCGCGGATCGATCAACGTGCAGATCACCTCGTTGTTTTTCGGCAGGCGCGCGCGGGTGACGCCATGGGCGACCATGTTGGCGTCGCACAGGATTTTCCCGCCGGCGGCGAGAGCCTCGATCCCCGCCCGCGCCGCGCCCGGCGAAAAATGCAAATCCGGGGCGATCTCGACCATGCCGCAGGCGTGGATCACCCGCACCGCGACGCGCTCCTCGAATTCGTCGAAACGCGCAAGATCTGCCTCGCGGCGGATGGTCGCGAAGGAGTTTCTGTAAATTTCCGCGCCGTCGCGGATATAATCGTAAACGGTCAAACACGCGCTCCGGTGGCGAGAGTGTCGAGTTGCTGCTGCATCGCGGCGAGGCTGAGGCCGCGCGCCTCTGGTTCATCCCGCGCAAGGCCGTTTTCGACAAGCGAAAATCCGTCCCGCCCCGCGACGAGCGTCAAGGCCTTGCCGTGCAGGGCGCAGCCTTTGACGCAGCCCGAGACGTGCACACGGCCGGCGTCGGCGCGCCAGTGCGGCGCGAGCGCGAGCGCGACCTCGCGCACGTCGCCGAGCGCCGAATTGCAGGCGGGCGCGCCGGGACAGGCGGAAAAGGCCAGACGCGGATCGCCGCCATCAACGATGAAGCCGAGGTTTGCCACACGCGAGGCGAGTTCTTCGACGGCTTCCGGCGCAAGCCCGACGGCGAGCAGGGCGCGCCAGGGCGTGAGCCGCAATTCCGCCGCGCCGTGGCTTTGCGCCTCGCGCGCAAAAGCTTCGAGCGCGTCGGCTCCGATGCGTCCGAACAGCAGGCCGGCGCCGACAAAATTTGCCGCGCCGCGGCTTTGCGCGCCGAGGATTTTTCGATAGTCGATTGCATCAACGCCGTCATTGCGATCGGAGCGAAGCAATCCAGACCGCGCACTATCGTCGGTCCTCGCAATGACGGTGGAGGCGCCTTCCAGCAGCGGCGCGACGCCGATGCGCGCGACGAGCGCGCTCATGCGCCGGTCTTCGCCGCGCAGCGCCAAAAACCTTCGCGCCAGAAGCTCCGCCGCCGCGCAAAGGTTCTCTGGCGCGACATAACCCGCCGCGACGCCGCCGAGCGCGATTTCGAACCGCGTGGCGGAGACGGCGGTGAAATCGACATCCGTGAACAGGCCCACGAGCGGCAAGGCGCCGCCGCCGTCGATGGAGAAACCGAATTTCGGCGGCAGTTCGTGCAGGTCCTTTTCGCGCGTCAGCAAGGCTTCCAACGAAGCGACAAGAGGCCGCGTGTCGATCTGCGCCATTGGGTCGAAGCCAGCGAGCGGGCTCGGGACGACATTGCGCACCGCTTCGGCGCGGGCGTCGGGATCGAGCAGGCCGAGCGCCGCCAGGTCCTGTTGCAAGGGCGCGACGTTTTCCCCGCTGACGCCGCGCATTTGCAGATTGGCGCGGGCGGACAAATCGAAGGCGCCGCTGCCGTAACGGCGAGCCAGATCGGCGAAAACTTTCGCCCGCTCGAAAGACAAAATTCCATTGGTCAGGCGCAGGCGGAATATATATCCGTCGCCGCTCAGCATCGGCGCCAGCGCGCCAGGGCACCAGCCTTTCCGCAGATCGTCGACCGGGCGCCAGCCCTTGCGTGAAACTTCGATCATGTCTCGCCCCTCATCTCCGCCAGTATGGCGGCAGTGGAATTGCGTCGCGAAGCCCAGTAGCCACGCCGTTCCGCCTCCACGAATTTTTCAGCTATGGACCGCGCCGCACGCGGATTTTCCTTCTCGATGAAGGCCCGCACCTCGTCGTCGCCACAAACGGCGTCGAACAGCGCGTCGAAATGCCGCCCTTCGACCGCATCGCTCAGAGCGGCGAAGGCGAAGAGATTGTCCACAGTCTCGGCGATTTCCGCCGCGCCGCCATGGCCATGCCGCATCATGCCGCGCAGCCAGACCGGATTGGTCGCGCGCGCCCGGACGACCCGCGAAATTTCCTCGTCGAGCGTGCGCACTTTTGCAGCGCCGTCGCGCGTGGCGTCGACGTGATAGAGGCTCGGCTTACCGCGCAGCATCGCGGCGGCAGCGGCGAAGCCGCCCTCGTGCGTGGAGAAAGCGTCGGCGTTCAGGATGTCCTGGCCAGCGAGATCCTGCACATGGACGAAGGCGTCGGCGTCGCGAACGCGGTCGGAAAAATCGCTCGGCCCCGGCGCCAGCGAATCGCCGTCCGCGCCGAAAGCCTGGGCGCTGGCCGCTAGATATTTCTGCGCCAGTTCGTCGCGGTCGCGCCATTGCGCGCTGGCGAGGCTGGCGGCGAGATCGACGCCATAGGCGCCGGGCGCGGCGCCGAAAATGCGCCGCGGCTCCGCCTGCCCCGCGAGCGGATTTTCTTCCGGCGCCTCATCGAGAGCCGCCACGGCGCGCACCGCCGCGTCGAAAGCCGCGATCTGCAAGGGAAAGACATCGCGGAACAGGCCGGAAATGCGCAGGGTGACGTCGATGCGGGGACGGCCGAGCTTCGCCAGCGGCAGGATTTCGAACCCGCTCATCCGCGTCGAGGCGGCGTCCCACAGCGGGCGCACGCCGAGCAGAGCGAAAGCCTGCGCGAGATCGTCGCCGCCGGTGCGCATCGAGGCGCTGCCCCACAGGTCGAGCACGATGCGGCGCGGAAATTCGCCGTGATCCTGCAAATAGCGGTCGAGCACCTGTTGAGCCAGCCGCTGGCCAATTTCCCACGCCGTCCGCGTCGGAATGGCGCGCGGATCGACAGAGAAGAGATTGCGCCCCGTCGGCAACACGTCCTGGCGCCCGCGTCCCGGCGCGCCGGACGGGCTCGGCTGCACGAAGCCGCCGTTCAGAGCCTGGACCAGCGCGTCCATTTCCGCCGCGCCGCAGGCGTCGATTCTTTTCGCAAGCTGTGGCGAGCCGCCGAATGCCGCCAGCATTTCTTCGCGCAGAAAAGCTTGCGGCGATTGGCCGAATACGTGCAGCCCATCGTTGATGCGCATTTCCTTAAGGTCGCACAGAAAGGCGTCGAGCTGGATCAGCGCGTCCTCGCCTTTTCGCGCGCCGCATTCGTCCAGCAAGCCGCTGGATTCTGCGCGTTGCAAGATGAGGTCGGCGAGCATTTTCGCCCGTCGCGCGTCGAGCCCCTGCGCCTGCGCATATTCATCGAACAGCAATTCGATTTCCGCCGTCGCGCCATGCGCTCCCGCCGCGACCAGCGGCGGCGTGAGATGGCTGACGATCACCGCGGCGGAGCGGCGCTTGGCCTGCGCCGCCTCGCCGGGATTGTTGACGATGAAAGGATAGACCAGCGGCACGGCGCCGAGCGCGATTTCCGGCGCGCAATCGTCGCCGAGCGCCACGCTCTTGCCCGGCAGCCACTCCAGCGCCCCATGCGCGCCGCAATGAACGAGCGCGTCGATGCCTTCCGTCTCGCGCAGCCAGAGATAGAAGGCGAGAAAGCCATGCCGGGGCGGCAAGGCGGCGTCGTGGTAGTCGCCCTTGCGGCTTGCCGCCGCGCCGCGATCGGGCTGCAAGGCGACAATCGCCTGCCCGAGGCGGAGGAAACGAAAAACAAAGGCGCCGTCGCGCACGGAAATATCGTCTTCCGGCGCGCCCCACTGGGCCAGCAGTTTTTCGACGAAATTGCGCGGCAGGTTTTGCAGAAAGGCGCGATAAGCTTCAAGCGTCACCGTCGCATTCAGCGGCCCGGCCTGAAGGCTCTCGATGAGGTCGGCCGGCGCCGGCGCGGGGATGATGTCATACCCCTCCCCCGCCAGCCTCGACAATATGGCGCAGGCGCTTTGCGGCGTGTCGAGACCGATCGCATAGCCGGCCCGCCCGCCCTTGGCCGGATAATCGGACAGGATGAGCGCCAGCTTCTTGTCGCAGTTCTTCTTGCGCCGCAGCCGCGCCCAGCGCGCCGCCAGCGCGGCGACGAAATTTACGCGCGACGCTTCGGGCTCATGGCGCGCTGGCGCGAATTGCAGCGCCGCGTCCCTTTCCCGCGAGAGCTTGAAGGAAACGGCGCGAGACACAATGCGCCCATCGACTTCCGGCAGCACCACGTTCATGGCGAGATCAGCCGCCGAAAGGCCGCGCGTCGAATCGCGCCACTGGGCGATTTCGGCGCCGGAAAAGATCACTTGCAGCACGGGCGCGTTCGCCGCGTCGAGCACGCCCGCGCCGCCGTCGAGCCGCGCCGAAAAGGCCGTGGCGTTGAGGATGACGTCGGGATTTTCGCGGGCGATTTCTTCCGCCAGCGGCGCGCAGGCGGAAGCGTCCTTCAGGCTTGAAATATAATAGCCGACGACGCGAAAATTTTCGCACGCCAACGCCTCCGCGAGCGCGACGACCGGCGCGCAATCGCCGGCGAGATAGGCGCTCCGATAAAACAGGATGAAAGCCGTCGCGGCTTTTCCGGCAGCGGGCAGGCAGGCGGGCGAAAACCGTCCGAATGCAGGCGCGGGTGCTGGCTGGGCCGCCACGCCTTCGCCCGAAATTTTAGTGCCGAGAAAATCGAGGCAGGCGGCGATGTTTTCCAGTCCGCCTTCTCGGAAATAAGCCCATATCCGCCGTAGATCGACTAAGCCCAAGGTCGAGGCCGCATCGAGCCGCGCGTCCTCCATCGCGTCGCCCGGAACGATCGCGAGGATAAAGCCGCGCTTACGCGCCGCGGCTGCAAGCTCCTCGGCGCCATAGCGCCAATAGTCCAGTCCGCCGAGCAGCCGCACCAGCACGAATTTCGCGCCCGCGCACACCTTCTCGATATACAGGTCCACCGAATAGGGATGTTTCAGCTGGCTGAGCGACGCCAGCCGCAGGCTCATGTGGCGTCCGTCCTCGTGGGCGCTCGCCAGCAGCGAAAGATCGGTGTCGGCGAAGGACAGGACGACAATGTCCGCAGGCGATTGCTCGAGATCGACGGCCTGCGCCGTCGCGTCCAGAGATCGCTGATCGTTGCGGACAAGATGCATGGTTCTACGCCGAAAGCGCCGCTTCGATCGCGGCGCGGTCGAAACCCTTCTGGCCGATCACCACCAGCCGCCCGCCGCGCGTCTCGCCAGCGCGCCAGGGCCGGTCGAACTGATGCGAGAAGCGCGCCCCGACGCCCTGCACCAGCAGGCGCATCGGCTTGCCGGCCACTTCGGCGAACCCCTTGATCCGCAAGACGTCATAATCGCGCGCGACGCCGGCGAGCTTCTCCACCAGCGCGGCGGGGTCGGCAACGGGCTTGATCGCAGCGACGAAAGTCTCGAAATCGTCGTGGTCGTGCCCCTCCTCCGTGTCGTGGTGCGACGGTCGCGCGGAAAGATCGTCCTCGGCGGCGGCGGCGAGGCCGAGCAGCACCTCCGTGTCGAGCCGACCTTCATGCGTCGGCACGATCTTCACGGCGCGGGGAACCTGCGCCGCGATCTCGGCGCGGACCTTCTCCAGCGCGGCCCCGGAAAGGAGATCGGACTTGTTGAGCAGGATCAGATCGGCGCAGAGCAACTGATCCTCGTAGACCTCCTCGAGCGGATTGTCGTGCTCGAGCGAAGGGTCCTGCGCGCGCTGGGCGGCGAGCTTTTCCTCGTCGTCGGCGAAGCGACCGTCCGCCACGGCGGCGGCGTCCACCACCGCGACCACCCCGTCCACGGTGAGTCTTGCGCGAATGTCCGGCCAGTCGAAGGCCTTGACGAGCGGCTTCGGCAGCGCGAGGCCGGAGGTTTCGATCAATATATGGTCAGGACGCGGCTCGCGCGCCAGAAGCGCCTCGATCGCGGGCAGAAAATCGTCGGCCACAGTGCAGCACAGGCAGCCGTTGGCCAGTTCGACGATATTGTCCTCCGGACAGGAGTCGACGCCGCAATTGCGCAGGATTTCGCCATCGACGCCGACGTCGCCGAATTCATTGATGACGAGAGCGAGCCGGCGGCCTT
Source organism: uncultured Alphaproteobacteria bacterium (assembly GCA_963849665.1). Lineage (GTDB taxonomy): Bacteria > Pseudomonadota > Alphaproteobacteria > Rhizobiales > Beijerinckiaceae > Rhodoblastus. Next base: position 15,519 of record CAWKJW010000085.1, read on the forward strand.
GCGCATGCGCCAGCACGTGGCGGATCAGGGTCGTCTTTCCCGCGCCCAGGAATCCGGTGACGATGGTGACAGGTATCTTGGCGAGGCTGGACATCGTTCACGCGCTCCAAATGGGGCGCTTGGCGAAAACTCGCCCATCCGGCGAGGAGCATGACCCTCGCCGAACCGCGACGGGAGCGCCCCGCCCATCGCGTGCATTGGCCTGCGGCAGGTCTCCTGGCTCATGGGTCAAGCGCCTCGCGCCGCCTTCCCGATCCCCAGGGGGATCAGTGGCGATCCGGCGTCCGGCTTCCCATTCACAGTTGCGGGGGCAGCTGCGGTTTCAGGCTCGCTTCGCGCGAGCCCTGCCGCATTCCCTTAAACCCCTTTTGCAAGGGGACCGTCAGGTCGAGCCTTGTTAGGCGCGGCTGGAGCGTTAGTCAATCGCGACCAATGGCCTCAGGTTGCGACGCCGAAGCGCCTCGGCTATCAAACGCATGAATTCGCCGACAGTGAGATTTTGGCCGATGAGATATTGCATAGTCGGCGCAGGCTTTTCCGGCGCGGTTATCGGGCGCGCCCTGGCGGAAGCCGGCCACAAGGTTCTCGTCATCGACGAACGGCGGACCGTCGCCGGCAATTGCCATTCCGAGCGCGACGCCGAGACCGGCGTCATGACCCATGTCTATGGGCCGCACATCTTCCACACCGGCGACGAGCGCGTCTGGGCCTATGTCCAGAAATTCGGCGAATGGGCGCCCTATCTGCACCGCGTCCAGGCGGTCGCCGGCGGAAAGGTCTATTCGCTGCCGGTCAATCTCCTGACCATCAACCAGTTCTTCGAGAAAGTGATGGGGCCGGACGAGGCCCGCGCCTTCATCGCCGGCAAGTCGCAGAAAATCGACCATCCGGCCAATTTCGAGGAACAAGCGCTGAGCATGATCGGCCCGGAGCTCTACCACGCCTTTTTCCGCGGCTATACCCGCAAGCAATGGGGGCTCGACCCCACGCAATTGCCGGCCTCGATCCTGAAGCGGCTGCCCCTGCGCTTCAATTACGACGACAGCTATTTCGCCCATCTGCACCAGGCCATGCCGAAGAACGGCTACAGCGAGATCGTCGCCAGCATCCTTGCTGCGCCCAATCTCGAACTGCGGTTAGACACGCGCTTCGAGGACCTCGACGAAAAATTCGCGCATGTGATCTATACCGGCCCGATCGACCGCTATTTCAACCATGAGTTCGGGCGGCTCGGCTACCGCACGCTGGATTTCGAGGTTTTCCGCGGCAAGGGCGACTATCAGGGAACCGCCGTGCTCAATTATTGCGACGAGGACGTTCCCTTCACGCGCGTCACCGAGCACAAGCATTTCGCGCCCTGGGAAAAGCAGAATTTCGACGCCACCATCTGCTATCGCGAATTCAGCCGCTTCTGCGGCCCGTCGGACATTCCCTATTATCCGATCCGCCAGACCGACGAAGAGGTGATGCTCGACAAATATGTCGAGCGCGCGCGGGCGACGAGCGGCGTGAGCTTTGTCGGCCGCCTCGGCTCCTACCGCTATCTCGACATGGACGTGACCATCGCCGAGGCGCTCGCCGCGGCCGACACGCTGGTCGAGCGCATCGGGAACGGAGCGCCGATCCCGGCCTTTTTCGTCGATCCGTGAGTTGAAAACCACGAACAGGCGACCAAACAAAAAAACGCCCCGTTTCCGAAGCGCTTTTTGTTTGACCGGTCTTCTTGTCTGAAGGGCGTTCAGAAGGCCTTGGCCACTACGTTCACATGGGTGCCGATGTGCACCCGATTGTAAAGATCGATCGCGTCGATATCGCGCATGCGGATGCAGCCCGACGAGACGTGCTGGCCGATCTGGTCCGGCTCGTTGGTGCCGTGGATGCGATACATCGTATCCTTGGGGCCCTGGAACAGGTAAAGCGCGCGCGAGCCGAGCGGATTATCGGGGCCGCCCGGCAGGCCGCCGGCATCCGCCGTCGGCTTCAGGTGAGGCCAGCGCTCGAGCATGTCGGACGGCGGCATCCAGTGCGGCCATTCGGCCATCTTGCCGACCGTGGCTTCGCCGGTCCAGCCGGCCGCGTCCCGGCCCGTCGCGACGCCGTAACGGATCGCCTTCTTGTTCGGCAGCGAAAAATACAGGAAATTCTTGAACGTATCGATGGTGATGGTGCCGGGCGCGGCGCCAGTCGGATCGTCCACGATATAGCGGCCATATTCGCCGGGGACTTCCGCCTTGGGCGCGAGCGACATGAATTCCTTGTCCCTGCCGCTCAAGGTCGGGTCGGGCGTCGGGGTCATATTGCAGCCCGCCAAGCCCGCCGCAATCAATCCGATGCTCGCCAAAATCCTGAAATTCATCTATCCAGCCCCGATTTTTCGCGCCGCCCCAGCGCCATATTTCAAGTCTTACTTACCATAATCCACTCTGCCGTCACGACAAAGGGCCGGCACTTCCTGAAATCGCCATCAAAATAGCGCAATCTGTGGCTGTGGCGCAACAGTGGAGCCGAGAGCCGTCGCTCAGGCATCCATACCCATTGAAGCCGAAAAACGGCTGCATAGCCATAGACTTTGGGCTTAAGCCGAAAACTCCGTTGGACAGGGACGAGGAATGGCGCGATGTTCACGATGGAAATCGCCGAGCCTGCGGAATTGTGGGCCGACGGTCCGGACGGGACGCTGATGGTTTCAGGTTTATGGGTCTGAATTGAATACGCTGCTGATTACTCATCCCTCCGGACTGGCGCATGACAATGGACCCGGCCATCCCGAAAGGGCGGATCGCGTTCGGGTAATCGAACGCATCCTGGAACACGAAAAGTTCATGACGCTCATCCGCGAACAGTCGGGACTTGGAACGCGCGAGCAGGCCCTGCGCGTCCATCCCGCCTCCTATATCGAGGCGCTCGAGCAGACTTCGCCGCGCGACGGTTTCGCCCGCCTCGACAGCGACACGACCATGAGCCCAGGCACGCTGGAGGCCGCTTTCCACGCCATCGGCGGCGGCTGCCAGGCGGTCGACGAGGTCATGCGCCGCGACGTCGACAACGCCTTCGTCGCCATGCGGCCGCCCGGCCACCATGCCGAACGGGCGACGCCGATGGGCTTCTGCTTTTTCAACAACGCCGCCGTGGCCGCGCGCCACGCCATCGCCGCGCATGGAGCGCAGCGCGTCGCCATCATGGATTTCGACGTGCATCACGGCAATGGCACGCAGGACATTTTCTGGTCGGACCGCAACGTCATGTATTGTTCGACCCATGAAATGCCGCTCTATCCCGGCACAGGTTCGAGCGGCGAACGCGGCGAATACAATAATATCGTCAACGCGCCTCTTAGCGCCGGCGACAATGGCGTGCAGTTCCGCGAGGCGATGGAAATCGCCATTTTGCCGAGAATCGAAGATTTCGGTCCCGACCTTCTCATCATTTCCGCCGGATTCGACGCCCATCGCCGCGACCCCCTCGCCAACCTCAATCTGGTCGAGGCGGATTTCGCCTGGGCCACGGCCAAGCTGATGGAGATCGCCGACCGCCGATGCGGCGGCCGCCTGGTCTCGCTGCTCGAAGGCGGCTATGACCTCGATGGCCTGGCGCGCTCCGTCGCGGCGCACGTTCTGACCTTGATGGGGATATAAGACCGAGGCTCATCGGTTAGGAAATGCGACGCCGAGCTGATGCGAAGGACTCGCTGACTGCGACATGTCGCGGTTAACGAGCAACGAGGAAAAAAGGCAGTCCCGTCAGGCGGCGTCCGTCACGCCCAGGACGACTTCGACGATTTCCGGCGGCCGCAAGAAGCGCAGCGGCATGACGGATTCGCCCAGGCCACCCGAAATGATCAAGTGACGTTCGTCGCGCACCGTGTGCCCGTAAACGAAATCGACGCCGAAGCGCATGTCGCCGACCAGCGGTCCCAGCAAGGGCAGATTGACCTGGCCTCCGTGGGTATGCCCGCAAAGCGTCAAGGCGACGCGTTTCGGAACGGAATGAAAAATCATCGGCTCATGCGCCATCAACACGACCGGCGCGTCGTCGGTGATCCGGGCGAGCGTCGCGGGGAGATCGTCGACGCCGACAAAATCCCCGTATTGCTTGCCCGGCGGCGGGATGTCGGCCTCCTGGTCGCCAAGACCGGCAAGCCAGAATTTGCGGCCGTCCTTGCGCAAGGGAACGGCGTCGTTCTCGAGGACTGTGATTCCGGCCTGCGACAGGGCCCGCCTGATGGCGACGGCTCCGTCCGAGGGCGAGTGCAGAAGATCCCCGTGCTGCCAGTCGTGATTGCCGAGCACCGCAAAGCAGCCCAGGGCGCCCGCAAGACGGACAGGGCTTCGCCGATCTGCTGCGAGGTCACGGCGCGGGTGACGAAATAATGGCCGGCATTGAAATCGCCGAGCAGGAGGACGGCGTCGGGATTGAGCGCATTGGCCGCGGCGCAGATCCGCGCGATCCTCGCCGCGCTCATGAAGGGCTCTCCGGCGTGGATGTCGGTGAGGACGGCCAGCCGCAGGACGAGGCCAGCCGGCCAGTTGGCGGGCGTCAGGGAATAGCGCCTGACCTGGAGAAAGAGATTCGGCTCGACGCCGACCGCATAGACGCCCGTCGCGGCGCCGAGCAGAGGAAGGGCCAGGCCTCCGGCGATGAATTGGCGGCGATCGATCATCTCATCTCCCGCTCGCCCTCCGCGGAGGCGGAGTCACGAAAAGTCTGGCGCGAGCCGAACGATTCCCGGGCTTAGGGCGAATGCCGCCTCTCTGCCAGCGCAAAGCGTCGATATGATGAACGAAGCCGCCGCAATCAGGCCGCGCGGTCGCCGATGCGGACGACCTTGATATTGGAGCGGTCCTGGCGGGCGTCCCGCTCGATCGTTTCCGGGCCGAAAAGCTCGGCCGCGACCGCCGCCAGGCCGATCTCGCGGTATAGCCGCGATTGCAGATCGCGCGCGTCCTCGCGGCGCGGGGGCGTCGGCGAATGCATCAATGGCTGCTTGTTCATCATCATGGCGGGGACTCACTCAACACAAACCGACCCGGCGCAACGGACGTCATGGCTGACGATCGCTGAAAGCCTTGTCGCCAACTTGAGCGATTAACGTAAAATCGACGTTAAACAGGCGGTCGAGGTCCTGTCCTGAAAGGCGTCATATTCGCCGCCTGGACCCTGGCGCGGCAAAGCCGCCGAGCAGGCTTTCGAGCATGGCGGCGATGGAAGTGGCGCTGCGGTCCTCGTCGAAAGCGCAGATGATCTGCACGCCGCCGGGCAGCCCCTCCCCGTCCTGCCCCGCCGGCGCGATGGCGGCGGGCAGATGGGCGAGCGAGGCGAGGCTGGCCCATTTCAGGAGGTCGTAATAGGGCAAGGCGCCGACGCTGGTCTCCAGCCGGCGCGCAAAAAAATCCGGCGACAAATCGTGCTTGATCGCAAGGCAGGGCGCGGGCGGACAGAGGATGGCGTCGTAATCCTCGAAAAAGGCGGAGAAGGCCTGCTTGATCGCCGTCCGGCGCTCCATCAGCCGGCCGAAAGTGGCGGCGTCCAGCCGGGCGGCGCGCGCCTGCAAGGCCGGATAGGAGGGGTCGTCGGCGTCGAAGGATTTTCCGCGCGCCGCTATTTCTTCACGCAGATCTTTCGCCATTCCGGCGAAGCCCATGGCGAAATTGAGAAAAGCATAAATCTCGAACGCCTCGGCGAAGGCGAATTCCGGCCGCGCCGTCTCGTCCACATGCGCGCCCGCGCGGCGAAAAGCCGCGGCCGCACGGCGTACGGACGCCGCGACCGCGGCGTCGACGGGGGCGAAATCCTGGTCGATCCAGAGCGCCAGCCGCAGCTCTTCGGGTCGAGTCTTGCGCGCTTTGCGCAGGAAGGCTGGGCCGCGCGCATTGAAAGGCCCGGCGGCGACCGACAGGACGAGGTCGAGATCGCCGGCCGAGCGGGCGAGCGGCCCGGCCACTGCGAGATCGGGCGGGTTTTTGAGGCGCATTGCCGGCAGCGGCGGAATATGGCCGAACAGCGGAATTTGCCCCCACGACGATTTCAGCCCGAACAGGCCGCAGGCATGGGCCGGCCAGCGGATCGAACCGCCGAGGTCGGAAGCCAGTTCGAAAGCGCAGAAGCCGGAGGCGACCGAAGCCGCCGCGCCGCCGGACGAACCGCCCGGCGACCGCTGCAGGTCGAAAGGATTGCAGGTGACGCCATGAAGGGCGCTGGCGGTCTGGAAATCGCCGGTCAGCCGGGGAACATTGCTCTTGGCGAGAATGATCGCCCCCGCCGCGCGCAGCCGCGCCACGGCGAGAGCGTCCTCTTTCGGGCGATATTCGGCCAGTTCTTCGGCGCCGCAGCTTGTCGGCGAGTTCCCGCCGTCTCGAAACTGTCCTTGACGGTGATGGGGAGGCCTTCGAGCGGACGCCCCTCGCCGCGCGCAAGCCGGGCGTCCGCGACGTCCGCCGCACGCGCCGCCGCCTCGTAATCATAGGCCGCAAGCGCGTTGATCGCGGGGTTGCGAAGCAGGATCCTGTCCCAGACCGCCTCCAGCAATTCGCGCGCGGAAAAACGCCTTTGCTCGAGGCCGCGCCGCCAGTCCCGTGCGGAAGCGGCGAAAAAATCCTCGTCGAACCCCTTTGGCGCGAGATTGTTCCCGCCGCTCAAGCCTCCGCGCCTTCCCGCGCGGCGAGCTTATCCTGCTCGCGGACGAGATCGCGCAACTCGACCAGCAGGCCGTCGAAAAGCGCCAGGCGCTCCGGCGCGACGCGCCCAAAGGTCTGGGCGACGAAGTCTTTTTGCGCCTCGATGCCGCGTCGCGCCATATCGCGCCCCTCCGGCGTCAGAAAGATCGCATGCGAGCGGCGGTCGCCTTGCAGCGAACGGCGTTCGACCAGGCCGCTGGCGACCAAGCGGTCGATCAGGCCGGAAATATTGCCTTTGGTGACGTAGAGCCGCGCCGCCAGCTCCTGCTGCGACAGGCCCTCCTGCTCGGTCAGCGTCGTCAGCACGTCGCATTGCGGCACGGAAAGATCAAAGGCGCGCAAGCGATTGGCGACGGCCAGGCGACTGCGGGTGTGAAGGCGGATGAGGCGGAACCAAACCCGCAAGGCGTCGTTTTCGCTGGCCATTTTTCTGCCCGGACGTTTTTCCTTGTGCGCCCCAAGGTAACGCCGGAGCGGGACCGCCGCAAGACGAGAGCCTTTTCGAGCTTTTTCGGCGTTCCCCGAAGCGTGGAGACGCTTCGGCTCAGGCCACGGCGCAAGCCGGCGCCGGGGCCGCCTGAGCATGCTGGGTCGGCTGCGCCGGCGCGCCCGACCATTCCGTATGGGCGGGAATGGATTCGCCCTTCATCACGATGGTCTGCGGCCCCAGTCGCGCAAAATCGCCGATATGGGTGTCGTAGAGCACGGTCGAACCCGCGCCGACCGTGACGCCGGAGCCGAGCTTCACTCGTCCGACCTTCATCACCCGGTCCTCGTAAAGATGGGTCTGCAAGGCGCAGAGCGAATTGAGGTTGCAGAAATCGCCGACCTCGATGCAGTCGAATTCGGTGATGTCGGTCATGTCGAGCACGCAACCCTTGCCGAATTTCGCGCCGAACAGCCGCAACAGCCAGGGCAGGAAGGGCGTGCCGCGCAGATGGTCGAGCAGCACCTTGCCGGCGAGGCCCCAGTAAAGCACCGCCACCGCCTCGGTGCGCATCGCCCACCACGACCACATCGGCTTGGTCACCGGCTCATAGCGGCCCATGGTCGCCCATTTCACGCCGATGACGATCAGGGTCATGACCGCGGCGATGGCCGTCGACGAGGCGACGAACATCCAGAACACCGTCCCGTAATTGCCTTCGAGCATGGACGGGCCGAACCATTCGATCGACCAGGTGCCGAAGGTGATGAACAGCATGGTCGGCAAGGAGATATGCACGGCCTCGAAGGCGGCGCGGGCGAATTTCTTCCACCTCGGCGCCTCGTAAGTCCAGTTGGCGCCTCCGCCGTCGAACTTCTGGCGCACCGGCAGTTTGATCGGCGGCGAGCCGAACCAGGTGTCGCCGGGCGAGATCTGGTCATTGGCCGGCGGCTTCGACTTGATGCCGATCAGGGCGCCGTCGGGAATGTCGGCGCCCGGCGGCAGCACGCCGTCATTGCCGATGAACACGCGCGAGCCCGTGCGCAGCCGCTCGAGCCGCATCCAGCCGCGCCGAACCTCCTCGTCGCCACAGATCACCTCGTCGGCGATGAAGCATTTCTCGCCGATCTCCACCAGGTCGTAACGCCCGGCGAGGTTGGTCGAGATTTCCGAATCCTTGCCGATCTTGGCGCCCATCAGGCGGTACCAGGCGCGCATGTAGACCGTCGCATAGAGCGAGGACAATGTCTCGAGCGTGATTTCGGTGGCGAGCGCCACCGCCCATTTGCGCAGATAGAACCAGGAAAAGACCGAATAAACGCCCTCGCGCACCCGCGGCAACACGGTCCAGCGCACCACGACAATGAAGGCCACCGTCACCAGCACCATGACGAAGGAGGTCGGCCAGGCCATGATCGGAATCGCGGCCATGTAGAGCATGCGGCTGGTCGCGGCGAGGCCGAGCCATTCGTCGATGCGGTCGAACACCCAGAAGGCGGGGAACAGAGGCAGCAGGCCGACCGGCGGGATCGCCAGAAGCAGCAAGGCGTAGATGAAGGTCTGCAGGCTGCGCTTGGCCGCACCGACCTGGGCGAAGGGGCGCAGCGATTCCTTGTCGACCGAGCCGACGCAGCGGCCGGGCGAGCCGTCCCATATCTCCCAGGCGCCGACCCTTTGGTGCGGCGCGATGGCGGTGAGGTCGCGCAGCTCCGCGCCCTCCTCGATCACCACATGGTCCTCGATGGCGCAGGCGGAGCCGATACAGCAGTCGGCGCCGATTTCGATCGGCCCGATGATCATGTCCGCGCCCTCGAAGGTGACGTTGGACAGTTTGACCTGCTGGCCGATCGTCGTGCCGGCGCCGATGGAAATTAGATCGAGCGCCCCGATCTCGACCTCGGAAATATTGGCGTCCTGGCCGATCTTCATGCCGAGGACCTGCAGGTAGACACGCATCAGCGGCGAGCCCTGCAGCCATTTCAGATGGGTGAGCGCCAGCGCCCGCTGCACCAGCCACCAGCGGAAATAATAGACGCCCCAGATCGGGTAGCGCCCGGGCTTGAACCGGCCGATCACCAGCCATTTCGTGGCGATGGCGAAGATCAGCGTCACGAAATTGACCAGCATGTAGACGCCGAGCAGCGAGGCGATTTCCTGCCAGATGCTGGCGTCGGTGTCGGTCAGCAGCATGTAGGAGACGAAAATGCCCAGCCATTGCGCAGTGGAAAGCGCGAGCAGGAAGGGCAGAACGATGGCCTGGGCGAGGCCGCACAGGAAGCGGCGCATGAGCGGCGGCGGCGTGAAGGACAGGTCCTTGGGCGCGCCGGCGACAGCCGCCTTCTCGTCCATCAGCGCGGCGATGGCGCGCAGGGATCGCGCGGAATACATGTCCTGAAGGGTGATGCCGGCCAGAGACGGCGTCTGACGCACCAGCGAGACGAAACGCGCCGCCAGAAGCGAATGCCCGCCGAGATCGGTGAAGAAGTCGGCGTCGAAGGGCATGGATTGCGGCGGCAGCACTTTTTTGGCCGCTTCGAGCAGGACGCCTTCCGTCGGCGTCCGCGGCTCCTCCTGCTCTTCGGTCGAGACGGCGACCGTGGTGAGCGGCTCCTTTTTCAAGGCGTTGCGATTGACCTTGCCGGAAGACAGGCGCGGCAGCGCGTCCCGCTCCTCAAAGCGCGCGGGAACCATGTAGGCCGGCAGCGCGGCGCGCAGTTCGGCGCGGATTTTCTTGGTGTCGAGCGTCTCGCCTTTTTCCGCGACGAGAAAGGCGACGAGCTGGTCGAGCCCCTCGTCGTTGCGCAGCACGACCGCCGCCTGGTTGACGCCGGGCTGGTCGGCGAGTTTTGCCTCGATCTCGCCCAGCTCCACGCGGAAGCCGCGAATTTTCACCTGGTCGTCGATACGGCCGCGGAAGGCGATATTGCCGTCCTCCATCATCGCAACGGCGTCGCCGGAGCGATAGAGGATTGGATCGGTCCCCGTGCGATCGAAGGGGTTGGCGATGAACTTTTCAGCCGTCAACGCGTCGCGCTTGAGATAGCCGCGCGCCACGCCCGGCCCGCCGATGAGCAACTCGCCCTCGACACCGCGATCGAGCAGATTGTTCGCCTCATCAGCGACATAGCAAGTGTAGTTGGCGATAGGGCCGCCGATGGTCACCGGCTCGTCCGGATGCACTTCCGCCACCGTGGCGACGACGGTCGCTTCGGTCGGGCCATAGGAATTGAAGATCGTCCGCCCCGGCCTGCACCAGCGGGCCGCCACCGCCGGCGGGCAGGCCTCGCCGCCGAGGATGATCACGCGCAGGGTTTTTATGTCGCGCGGCATCAGCGAAAGAAGGGTGGGCACGGTATCCAGCACCGTGACGCCGACTTCCTCCATGATGTCCGGCAAAGCCTCGGCCTCGCCCATGATCTCCGGCGTGGCGACAAACAGCGTGGCGCCGGCGAGATAGGGAATCCAGATTTCCTCCATCGAGAGGTCGAAGGCGATGGAGGCGCCCTGGAAGACGATGTCGGACCTGCCGAGCTTGTAGGTCTCATTGGCCGAGCGCAGGTAATGACAGATATTGCGGCCGGTGATGACGATGCCCTTGGGCATGCCGGTCGAGCCCGACGTGTAGATCATATAGGCCGGGTGGTCCGGCGTGGCGCCGCTTTTGCGGGCGTCGACCGGAGTTTGGTCGTTCGGGTCGATCAGGTCGGCCCCGGTCACGATCGGCGCGCTCACGCCGCCCTTCGCCTTGGCGGCGAAAGCTTCCGAGGTCAGCAGCGCTTTGGCGTCGCAGTCATTCAGGCAAACTTCGATACGTTCGATCGGCGCGTCGGCGTCGAACGGCAGCCAGGCCGCGCCGGTCTTGGCGACGGCGATCTGGCTGATCAGCAATTCCGGCCCGCGCGGCCCCCAGAGGCCGACGACGTCGCCGGGGCCTATCCCGCGGCGAATCAGGCCGCGCGCCAGCGCGGTCGCCTCGTGGTCGACCTGCGCATAGGTGAGCTTGCGCTCCATCGTGCTCATGGCGACGGCGTGCGGACCGGCAGCGACGGCGGAAGCGAAAATCTCGGCCAGCAATTCGTCGCGCAGGAGGTCGGGACGCACAGGGCCGCGCAGAACCGAAAGGGCGGCCGTCGGACGCGCTTGAGCGGGCCGAGTTCCACCGTTGTTTCCATTTCGATTTCCGTCATCGCTCGTTCCCGATCGCCCCCGCCCGCACCCAGGCTTCATCCTGGCCGGGCTGTCGCATAGCACAGGATAGCCCGCGCTCCTACCTGCAAAAACCGGCGCCATTCATGCAGATTTAGCGGCCAAAAGGCGGCGTCGCCGTGGGCTCCGACGCCCGGTTGCAAGACAGGCCAGCGGTGATAGATAAGGACATTGACCTGAAGGGAAGCTGAACGATGCCGCAAAATTCGAGGCCGGTCTGGCTCATCACCGGCTGCTCCACCGGTTTCGGCCGCGATCTGGCGAGACTCTTGCTGGAAAGCGGCTATCGCGTCGTCGTCACCTCCCGCGACACTGCGAAAATCGCCGATCTCGCCTCGGCTTTTCCGCAAACCGCCCTGCCGCTGAAGCTCGATGTGGACCAGCCGGAGCAGATCGCCACCGCGACGCAAGAGGCGCTGGACAAGTTCGGGCGCATCGACGTCCTGGTCAACAATGCCGGCTTTGGCTACCTGTCGGCGATCGAGGAAGGCGAGGAAGCCGAGATCCGCGCCATGTTCGAGACAAATGTCTTCGGACTGGCGGCGATGACGCGCGCCGTGCTGCCGGCGATGCGGGCGCAGCAAAGCGGCGCGATTGTCAATATTTCGTCGCAAGGCGGCGTCGTCGGCTTTCCCGGCGTCGGCTATTACAACGCCAGCAAATTCGCGGTCGAGGGCCTTTCGGAGGCGCTCGCCAGGGAGGTGGCGCCATTCGGCGTCAAGGTGCTGATCATCGAGCCGGGCCCCTTCCGCACCGATTGGGCCGGGCGCTCGCTGCGCACGCCCAGGCGGGCCATCGAGGCCTACAAGGAGACGGCGATCGCCCGGCGCGAGGCGATCCATGGCTACAGCGGCGCGCAGGCCGGAGACCCAGTCCGCGCGGCCAGGGCGATCATCGCCGCGGTCGAATTGCCCGACGCGCCGCTGCATCTCGTGCTCGGCGCCGTCGCCTACGAGACGATCCTGGGCAAGCTTGACGCGTTTCGCGCCGAAGTGCTGGCCAACAGGGAAACGGCGCTCGCCGCGGATTTTCCCAGGGGCGAATAGCGCCCGCGGGATCGACGGCGGACAAGATCGGCGAAGCCTTGCAGCATCGCGCTCCACGCGCATGAGCCTTGACCGGCGCCGGGAAACGGCAGAGTCTTCTAAAATGATGATCTAATTGAATTTTTCTTAAACGTTTATTCAACGATTGACGGCTGTGATACACGCAGAAGTTGCGCACGTCGTCTTGGCCGCCAAACGCCGCCGGCAATTTCAGTAAATCCTTTTGCTTCAAGGATCAGCACGCGTGTTCAAGACGTTCGAAATCCTGACCTGCGCCGTGGGCGAGCACGATCTCCGCCTGGTCCTGCTGGCGGCGGTGATCTGCTTTTTGACCAGTCTCACCGCCCTCGATCTCTTCCGCCGCGCGCGCTCGACCAAGAATTGCCCGACATTCCTGATCCTCCTCGGCGGCGTCGCGGGCGGCGGCGGCATCTGGGCGACGCATTTCATCGCCATGCTCGGCTATGCGCCGCGTGTGCCCGTCGGCTTTGATATCCCGCTGACCTCCATTTCGTTTCTTCTGGCGATCGCCATGACGTCGCTGGCGCTCGGGATCGCCGTCGAGGATCGAAGGAGCTGGCGGACGCTGGCGGGCGGCGCGGTTTTGGGACTCGGCGTCGCCGCCATGCATTATGTCGGCATGGCGGCGGTCGAGGTTCCCGGACGGATCGGATGGACGACGAGCATTGTCATCGTGTCGATCAGCGCCGGCGTCATCCTGTCCACGGCCGCGATCCTGCTCGCGCGGACGGGCGAAATCGGGGCGCGTGCTGGCCGCCTCCGCGGCGCTTCTCACTCTGGCGATCGTCGTGCTGCATTTCGCGGGCATGGCGGCGTTGCATATCACGCCGGACCCGACCCGGATCGTCGCGGCCAACGCCGTCGCGCCGAAACTGCTGGCGCTCGCCATCGCCGGCATCAGCATCGCCCTGCTGGGCATAGGCATGATGACGGCGCTTGCGGACCGGCGGCTCAGCGGCCAGGCGCTTATATTCGACGCCGAAATCGTCAGGCTGAAACAATCCGCCGCCTGGCTTTCGCGGCATGACATCCTGACTGGGCTGCCCAACCGATCCGCCTTCAACGATCACCTCGCCGCCACTATCGAGCGGGCAGACGAGCGGAGCGAGACATTTGCGCTGCTTTCGATCAACCTCGACCATTTCAAGGAGGCCAACGACCTCTATGGGCACAGCGTCGGTGACCAGATCCTGCAGCGCGTGTCGAAACTTTTCGCCGATACCGCCGGAGACGCCGTGCTCGCGCGCAATGGCGGCGATGATTTCTCGCTGATCGTCGCCGAGGACGCGTCGGCGGACGTTGTGGCGAAACTGGCGGAGAATCTGTCCAGATCGCTGGCGCGGCCTTTCGAGATCGACGGCTACGAGATCGTCGTCAGCGCAAGCGTCGGCGTGGCGATTTATCCGCACGACGGTCGCGTGGCGACCATTCGCGCCAGCGCCGACGCCGCGCTGCATGCCGCCAAGTCGGCCGGCCGGGGAAAGGTCCGCTTTTTCGACCGGGCTCTCGCGGCGACGCTGCATGAACGCTGCCTCCTGCAGCTTGACCTGGGGCGCGCGATGGAACGCGGCGAGTTGTCGCTGCATTACCAGCCACAGGCCTCGCCCTTAGGCGATATCGTCGGGTTCGAGGCCTTGCTGCGCTGGACCCATCCCCTGCGGGGGCCGATTTCTCCGGCGTCTTCATTCCGATCGCGGAAGAAAGCGGGTTGATCGTCCCGATCGGCATCCGCGTCCTGCGCGAAGCGTGCCGCGAGGCTCAAGGCTGGCGCGAGCCGCTGCGCATCGCCGTCAACCTTTCTCCCGCGCAGTTCCGACAGGACGACCTGCCGGAGGTCGTGCACGCCGTCCTGCTCGAAACTGGCCTGGCGCCGGAGCGGCTGGAGCTTGAAATCACCGAAGGCGTCCTCGTCGACGACGTGAGCCGGGCGACCTCCATCCTCCGCCGCCTGAAATCGCTGGGAGTCGGCATAGCCATCGACGATTTCGGCACCGGCTATTCGTCCCTGTCCTATTTGCAGTCTTTTCCCTTCGACCGCCTCAAGATCGATCAATCCTTCGTCTCAAAGCTGCAGCGCAGCGCCCGGTCCGACGCCATCGTGCGCGCGATCGTCAGCCTCGGGCACGGGCTGGGCCTGTCGGTGATCGCCGAAGGCGTCGAAACGCAGGCGCAACTGGCGTTCCTGGCCGCCGAGGACTGCGACGAGGTCCAGGGCTATTTCATCGGCCGTCCCGCGCCGATCTCGGCTTACGCCGCGCTCGTGGCCGGAAGCTCGGACCGCCCTCCAGCCGACGCGGCGACGCCGCCCGATCACGCCTTGGTCGACAGCATGCCTGACACCTTGGCCAGGGCCGGATCGAGCGCGGTTGGAGTCAGGTTGGAGCCGCTCGAGACCGCGGTGAGCGAAATGCGCTGATCCTGCACGTCGAAAATACGGTACAGCGTGGTGCGGCCGGCCGTGTCGCGCATCAGGATCGAATTCGGCGCGGGAAATTTATTGGCGCCGACCCGTTCGGCCATCAAAAGGACGAAGGAGGAATTGACCGCGATGCGGTCGAGCTCCTCCGCCGCGCTGTTGCCCGCAAGCGGCAAGCCCTCGGAATCGCTCAGGGCGACGGTCGAGAAATCGCCGGCTTCGGCGATCTTGTCGAGAAGTTGCGTCAGGTCGCGCGAGCCTTCTCCGGTTTTCAGGCTGGACAGGTCGAAGGAAAGCCGCTCCCGATGGACCAGGGGCGCGATCGCCTTTTCGATGGTCGCGCGCAGGCCCCGCTCCTGCATTTCGCCCCACCGCGCCAATACTCCCTGCGCTAGTTGTAGCGCCTCCCTTTGCCGCCGCGCGACGTAACGCAGCTGTTCGCGCGCCTCGTGACCACGCCGCACGCCAAGGAGATACCCCGCCGTCAAAAGAAATACGGCGGCGGCGAGCGCTATGATCGGTGATATCAGGGTCATGGAGCTTGCGTCGGAAGGCCGTCGTCACCGCACGGCTCAACGCCCTCGACCTGGAGAATGACCTGGCGGTTGCTCATCGCCTTGGATGCTGCGCGGGCCGGCGGATGCGTGCCGGCGGCCCGCGCCGACATTTGCGCTTCCGGCGCGCCGGAATGCGCCAGCCAGGCCACGACCGCCTGCGCGCGCGAATAGCTCAGCAAGACGTTATAGGGCTCCGTCCCGGTCGAATCGGCGTGCCCTTCCACTGACAAAACGGCTTGCGGATGGGTCAGCAGCCATTCGCTCAACCGCGTGATCGCCTGATCCGGTTCGGCTGTTTTCAGCCGCGCGCTGTTGACGTCGAAGGGGATCGAAATGACCGGTAGGCAGGCCGTGGGCGGGACGGCGGGCTCGGGCGCCGGAGGACTGGCCGGCGCGGCGTCCGGCAGGCCCGCCGTCGGCGTCGCGGTCGCGACGGCGGCTTGCGGCGCGTGGGCGGGCGCGACGACTGCGGGACTGGCGGAGGGCGGCTCGACGGGCGAGGTCTTCGCCGGACCTGCGGCCGAGGCGGCCGCCAGGGCGGGCTGCGCGTCCGCATCGACGCGCGCGGGACCAGGACCTCGCGGCTCCGTTTCGCCGGAAGCGAAAATCAGCGCGCCGACGGCAAGCGCCAATAACGCGCCGAGAAGAGCGAAAGCCGCCGCCAGCCACATCGGCGCATCTTCGCCGACAAGACGGAATTGGACGCTTTCGCCAAAAAAGCCAGATCGTTTCGCCATGCTCACCATTCACGTTCGTCCGGCGTTCCCTGCCCCCCGCATACGGACTTTGGCGCACATCCCGCGAAATCTAACCCAACGTCATGGAAAGGGCATGCGATTTCGTAGTTCTAGAGCGCTTCCAGCTTCAACAGGCGGCCGGGGAGCCAGCCCCGCGCTTGCCGCCGGCGCGGGAACAATTCGTTTGACCGACCGACGCCCCGCCTGTCCCGATCAGGCGACTGGAATCTTGAAGGTCGGCGTGATCAGATCGATGCCGCATTCGAGATCGGCGCACCAGTCGATGAACTTTTTGACCATATCCTTGCCGCGGAACAAGGCGCCGTGCTGCGGCGCGATGATTTCGATGTCGAGGTCGCGCACCATGCCGGCCCAGGCGCGCATCACGCGGCGCGAGCACATGTAGCGGCGATGGAACCCTTCCATATAGCGCAGATGCGCGTCGAAATCGGCGACTTCTCGATAGTCCTGCGCCGATCGAGGCGCCGAGATCGCCGGTATAGAGGATTTTCGCGGTCGGGTCGTAGAGCTGAAAATTGCCTTCCGAATGCAGGAAATGCGCGGGCAAGGCATAGAGCTTGGCGCCGCCGAGGTCGAAGATCATGCCCCTCGTCGGGAATGGCGTGCAGACGGTCGGAAACCAGGCGGTCAAGGCCGAAATGCGGCACGAAGCGCACCCAGAGGGCGGACACATGCGCCTCGGCGTCGGTGGTCATCAGCCAGCCATTCAGCGCCGCGACAATGTCGGGGTCCTGGTGCGAGAGGAAAATTTCGCGCAGCTTCGCCCGCCCCAGCACGGCGAAGGTTTCGGCCAGCACCTTGCTGTAGATCTTGTGGCCGCCGGGATCGAGGATCATTCCGGCTGTCGCCGTGGATGATCACATGCTGATTGGTCTGCACCGCCAGGCCGCCGCCGTCGAAATCCTGCGAGCAGGATATTGCGGTGCGTCCCGTTGTTGAACAGTTCGATGATTGGCCATCAAGCGCTCCGGACGAATGCCATGCCGCTCTATCTTATAAGCCGGAGCGGAAAAGCTCAAAGCACTTTCTTCAGGCCGCGGATGGCTTCGTGCATGTCGAAGAAGATCAGGCCGAGCTTGGCGCTTTCGTTGGCCAGCGCCAGCAGCAGCGCGCCGCGCCCGGCGTCGATCATCACGGCATAGCCGCGCTCGCCGCGAATGATGACTTCCTTGACCTCGCCGCGCGCCAGCTCGACCGCGGCGCGGGTGCCGAGGTTGAGCAGGGTGGCGGTCATGCCCGCGACGCGGGTTTCGTCGAGATCGGGCGTCAGCGCGCTGGCGATCATCAATCCGTCTTCGGAGATCAGGGCGCTGGCTTCGAGACCCGGGGAATCGCTCTGCAGCTTGCGCAAGATCTTGTTCAGTTCGTCAAGTCTCGACATCGGCTTCTCCTGTACGCTACGCGAGCGATCCACATCCGGGTTTTTGGCTAGGGCTACGGTTTCGACTGCAATTTCAATTTTCGCCTCCGGCTCGGACTCCGGTTCGCTCCTGATCTCATTTCCTCCGCGCGCTCCCCGCACGCCCATAAGGCGCGCGAGATCCTCCTCGGGCTCCCATCCGGGCTCCGCCGCGCCGACGGAACGCCGGATATCGGCTTCGACCCGCGCAATGGCGCGTATCGAATTCGCCATGCTCGGTATTCAGAACGGCGTTCAGCGAATTGGGCCGCGCGCCGCAGCAGGGCCTGAACCATGGCGCGCCGGGCGGAACGATAGATGGCCTGGCGCGCGAACTGATCGGTTGCGGGCGCCCTGGCCACGGCGCGCGCGAGCACAGGATAATAGTCGGTCATCCTTGATTCCGGACAGGCAGGAGGTGATGAAAGAAGGGCCGACGCCCCCTCATGCTTCCTTAACGTTAAATTAACAGCATCCCATTGATTTGGCTCAATCGAGACCCCCGCCCGGACGATTTATGGCTTATTAACCTTAACGCTGGCCCGCGCCAGGCTTGACTTTGACCCCGCAGTCCGGCTCAGTTTCGCGCCGGTTTTGTGCAGCTGGAGACTGGATCGTGGCCCTATGGGTTCGTCTTGGCGCAATACTTGCGCTATGCGTTCTCGTCAGCGGCTGCGATCCCTGCGGCGGCCCGCTCAAGTTCAAGGAGTTCCCGAAGGTCCTGCAATTACGATCAGGCGAAATAGCAGGAAGCTTGACTTTTTCGTGCGCAACGGCTTGACGGGTGGCGGCGGCGAAAGACCGCCAACCGAGGATGACATTGTGAGCGAGCGCCACAAAAGACGGCCGCGGAAACGCCACGACCATCGGGCTGATCGGCCTCGGCGCGTTCGGCCGGCTGGCCGCCGCCCATCTCGGCGCCTATTTCCCGCTGCTCGGCTACGACCCCGCCGTCACGGAACGAGATCAAGGGCGTGAGCCTGCGCCCACTCGCGGAAGTCGCCGCCTGCGACGTCGTCATTCTCGCCATGCCGGTGCCGCAACTCGGCGCGGTGATCGCCGCGATCCATCCGCATCTGCGCCCCGGCGCTATGGTGCTCGACGTCGGCTCGGTCAAAGTGCTCCCGGCACGAGAACATGCTGGCCGAACTGCCCGCCTCATGTCGATATCATCGGCACCCATCCGATGTTCGGCCCGCAAAGCGCGCGCGGCGGCGTCAAGGGCCTGAAAATCGTGATC
Organism: uncultured Alphaproteobacteria bacterium; assembly: GCA_963849665.1. Taxonomy (GTDB): domain Bacteria; phylum Pseudomonadota; class Alphaproteobacteria; order Rhizobiales; family Beijerinckiaceae; genus Rhodoblastus. The sequence goes on from CAWKJW010000085.1 coordinate 34,263, forward strand.
TGCCCGATCCGCGGGCCGCCGCGCCCGCCCGCTCGCCGCTTTCCTGCGCAAGACCTTCGGGCTCGACGCGATCATCGCCACGCCTGAAGAGCATGACCGCGAGGCCGCCATGGTGCAGGGCCTGACCCATCTGATCGCCAAGGTGCTCGTGGAAATGGAGCCCCTGCCCCGCCATATGACCACGGCCAGCTTCGACCTGCTTTTACGAGCGACCGACATGGTGCGCCATGACGCGCCGGAAGTCTTCTATGCCATCGAGCGGATGAACCCCTATGCCCCGGACGTGCGACGGCGCTTTTTCGCCCTGGCGGCGGAACTGGCGGAGTCGCTGGAGAGGAACGGCGGGGACGAAAGCGGCGCGTAAAACGAATTTATATGGTAATTCATTGTGTTGAAAGAAGAACTTCGTTCTTTTGAATTGATGAACCACAACCTTGTCGCATGTTGCGAAGAGTTTTGTTCAATTTATTGTTTTCATACACTAAATTAATTCCATAGGCCCGCGCAAAAAACGTTCATATCCAGTCGAAACGTCCCGGCGAAAAAACCAGCACCCTGCCCTGCCAGATATCGGCGAGTGGCGCGCGCTCGTCGGGCAGGCCGCCGATCATCGCCATCAGCACCCGCGCGACGCCGCCATGCGAGATCACGACGCTCGGCGCGGCCTGCTCCACCAGCCAGGGTTTAAGCCGCTCGCCAGTTGGGCATAGCTTTCGCCGCCGGGCGGCGTGAAATTCCATTTGTCGGCTTCGCGCGCACGCGCCAGCGCGGGATCGCGGGCGCAGACCTCCGGCCAGGTCAGCCCCTCCCAGCGCCCGAAGGTGAATTCGATCAGCCGATCGTCGATGACGCCGCCATTCGGCGGCAGGCCCAGTTCAGCGCGGGCGATTTCCAGGTCTTGCGCGTGCGCGAGCAGCGGCGAACACTGAAACGCCAACTCGGCGGAGGTCTTCGTCGCGCCCGGCGAGGATTTTTTTCAGCTTGCGGCCAGCACGCGCGCCTGGCTCGCGCCCCAGGGCGTTCAGAGGCACGTCCTGCCGGCCCTTGCAGGCGGCCGACGGCATTCCAGTCGGTTTCGCCATGCCGCAGAAAATACAGACGCGGCGCCGATGTCCGGGATCGGCGCGAAGGTTCATTCCTTTTTCGAAATGTCGGGCGCATTGGGGTTTTTCATTCCGACGACATGATAGCCGGCATCCACATGCAGGATTTCGCCGGTCACGCCGCGTCCCATCGGCGAGAGCAGGAAGACCGCGCTTTCTCCGACCTCGTCGATGGTGACGGTGCGGCGCAGCGGCGCGTTATATTCGTTCCATTTCAGGATATAGCGGAAATCGCCGATGCCCGAGGCGGCCAGCGTCTTGATCGGGCCGGCGGAAATGGCGTTGACGCGGATGCCCTTCTCGCCGAGGTCGGCGGCGAGATAGCGCACGCTGGCCTCGAGCGCCGCCTTGGCCACGCCCATCACATTATAATGCGGCATCCATTTTTCGGCGCCGTAATAGGTCAGCGTCAGCATCGCGCCGCCATTCTTCATCAGCTTTTCGGCGCGTTGCGCGACGGCGGTGAAGGAATAGCAGGAGATCAGCAGCGAGATTTTGAAATTTTCCTCGCTGGTGTCGACATAGCGGCCGGTCAGCTCGTCCTTGTCGGAAAAGGCGATGCAATGGACGACGAAATCCAGGCCGCCCCACAATTTCTCGACTTCCGCGAAGACCGCGTCGATCGAGGCCGAATTGGTCACGTCGCATTCGCCGACGACATGCGCGCCGAGCTCCGCCGCCAGCGGCTTCACACGCCGCTCCAGAGCTTCGCCCTGATATGTAAGCGCGATCTCCGCCCCGGCCGCATGCGCCGCCTTGGCGATGCCCCATGCGATGGAGCGGTTATTGGCGAGCCCCATGACGAGACCGCGCTTGCCGCGCAGGGGTCCAAACTGATCGATGAGGGAGGCGGCGTCCACGTCTGTGATTGTCATTATCGTTCCCAGGATGTCGGTCCGGCCATTTAGCCCTGCGCCGCGTCCGAGGCAAGGGGCGCGGCAAGGGGCGTGAAAACGCACCTCGGGGCGGCGCCTGCGCTGTCCACCGGCTCGTCCCTTGAAAAGGCGGCAAAACCCGAAAAGCCGCGACGCCGTCTGTTCAAGCGAAACGGAAATGTTTAAGGTTTGTTAACATTATTTGACCGTCGGACGTCTTTTGTGCGGCTTTTTCGCCGGCTCCGGACGAATCGGACGGCGTTTCGCCTCGGACTCCACCGCTGCAATCAGGACTTCACCGCGCGATGCGCGAATTCCTCTCCCAGACGGCGCCGCATCTACGGCGCTACGCCCACGCCCTGCTCGGAAGCTGGCCGGTCGCCACCGGTCGCCTCGACCTCAGCCGGCCGCGCGCCGACCAGGACGCCGACGATCTCGTGCAACAGGTCCTGCTCGAATTTTTGCGCGTCGGATCGACGCCGATCGCCACCGGCCCTGTGGCGAAAGGCGGACAGATTGCTCAAGGCCCAGCCGCCTGCATCGGTCGCGAACGGCTGCGCCTGACCCTCTACCGGAACATCACCGCTCTCGCTCGTAAAACTCTCGCGCGGGAGACAATCGACGACCGGCGAATTCTTTCCGAGCCATGCTCGGCCGACGCGGCGAAAACACCGGTTCATTTTCCCTGGGCGCCCGAAGCGAGGGCGCTGCCCCTTCTAACGTTCGACCTGCGCGCCCCGCTCGCTTTGGTGACGTTGGAGCGCCTGGATTACGAACAGGCGGCCCATGCGCTCGACATGCCCGTCGAACGCGTGCTGCCGCGACTTGCCGTGGCGCGCGCCCGGTTGGCGAGCGAAATCTCGGGCCAGGCGCGCGCGCATCTGGCCGCGGCTGATTTCGGCCCCGGCGCCGACGGACCGGCTTTGCCCGGCGGACCTGCGACGGAAGGCGACCTGCATCGATTCGTCGATCATCGGCTCGACCGCGACCGGCGCCTGGAAATCGGCCTTTATCTGGAAGCGCGTCCTGACGCGAAGCGGCGCGTCAACGAATGGCGCCGGCATGGAGAGCGCCTCCGCCGCGCTTTCGAGCCGCTGATGCGCGAACCGCTGCCTCCAACTTTGAATTTTTTCGCGCCGGACCCGACGGTCCCGGCGCAATATCGCAGCAAGGAGCGCCGCCGGGGCATTTTCGCCGGACTGGCGGCGCTGCTGACGACGCCGGCGGGACGCGCGACCCCTGCCCAGTGGTTTTAAAGCGTATTCGCTTCGCTGGTTTCCGCCGCCGAAAAATTCAATGTTTCATCGCCACGGTGAATTCGCCCGATTCGATGCGCGCAGGCAGGCGGCCGGCGAAGGAGGCCACAGCCTCCTCGCCGTAGGTCTCGACCAGTTCCTGCAAGGCGGCGAAAAGCGCGGCGTGAGCGAAGCTTTCGCTTTCAATCCCCGCGAGGATCGCCTCCGCAAAAGCTTCCGTGACATAGGCAAGCGCGGCCCGACGTTCGTCTTCGGCGCCTTCGAGATCGACATAGGGGGGGGCTGCGGAGGTCATGATGGAGTGACCTTAACGGGCAAAACCCTGTGACGCGAGGAGCGAATTAAGAAAAGGTTAATATTGCCGCTCCTCCTCGTCCGGAGGGGACACGCGAATAACTGATTGTTTTTATTAAGTAAGCTCTCGACCCCAGCCAAAGCCCTGTTTCAGTTAGCCCTGTATTGGGTGGTGATCTCATGCGCCAGTCGTTCGCCTTCGTCGAGAAAACGGCGGCGCGCCAACTGAGCGTTGGGCGTGCACACATGGTAGGAATACTCATAGCCCTGCAGGCCGCGATTATAAGCGCCGGCCAGTTTTTCGCGACGCGCCGGGCCGGCGGCTTCCGCCGTCATGAGAGTCTGCATCCGCTCGCGCCAGGGATGATCCTCGGCGGCCGCCATTGCGGGCGCCGCCGCGCCGGGCGGGGGCGCGGCGCAAATGCTCTGCAGATAGGCGAGCGCGCCCATGATTTCCGACAGGCGCAGCAATTGCGGCTCATAGGGCGGCGGCGGACCTTCGACAACGGGCGCCGGCGTCGCCGAGGGATTGACCGCAGCAACCGCCTTGGCGGCCTCGGCCGGCTTGTTCGATTTAGAATATTTAGACGGTCCGAACGATTTTTGAGGCTTGCGGTCGGCGAGCCGCGACTTGGCGCGATGCGGCCTGGATCTCGACCGCAGATCGAGGATGCCGCCTTGCGCCCTGTGACTCGGCTCGCGCCGACGCAGTTCGCCACCGGGCGGGGTCGACGGCCGATTATCGAAAAACGGAAAAAAGAACTGCGCCCGCGCTGGCGCGGAAACGCCGGCAAGGGCCAGAACCAGGCCGAGACTAAGAACCACGGGGCGCAAAAAGCGCGCGTTGCAACTCATCGCGCTCCATCCACGATTCGCTTCGCGTCGGCGACTATATGGGGCAGACCGGGCGTCAGGGGAAGACCGGAAAGATTTTCAGCGGCCCGCCAAAGGATCTCGCCCGCTTCGGCGCCGGTCTGCGCCTCACCGGCGATCCAACGGGCGGCGAAGGACAGGATGACATAATGTCGCTCGATCCGACCGCAGAGAATCGCGGACGATATGCTGCACAGGCTGGTTGAAGCCGACCAGCCGCGCCAGAACGCCGGTCTCCTCGCGCAATTCGCGGAGGGCGGCGGCCTCGATCGTCTCGCCGATCTCGACCAGCCCGCCCGGCAGGGTGAACATTTTCTGGTAGGGGGCCGCTGTGCGGGTCGCCAGCAACACCTCGCCATGTCGGAACACGGCTATGCTGACGGCCAGCGCCGGCTGGGCCGGATAAAGGCGGCGCGGGTCGCTCATGGATAAAGATGCTCGCACAGCCAGTCCCCTTCCGGCGCGGGGCGCGAAAAGCGCCGCCTTTCGTGAAGACGGAACGGCCGGTCGCTCCAGAATTCGATCTCGACCGGGCGGATGCGATAGCCGCCCCAGTGGCTGGGACGAGGAACTTCCCCGATGTTGAACCTGGCGGCGAACAGGGCGACGGACTTTTCCAGCGCGAAGCGGCTTTCCAGCGGGCGGGACTGCTGGCTGGCCCAGGCGCCAATGCGACTGTCGCGCGCCCGGCTGGCGAAATAGGCGTCCGATTCGGCCTCGCTCACCTCCTCGACCGGCCCGCGAAAGCGGAACTGGCGGCGCAGGCTTTTCCAGTGCAGCACCCCGGCCGCCTGCCTGCTCCCGGCAAGTTCTTGCCCCTTGGCGCTTTCCTTGTTGGTGTAGAAGACGAATCCGTCGTCGTCGAAGCCTTTCAGCAGCACCATGCGGGCGTTGGGCAGGCCATTCTCGTCGACGGTGGCGAGGCACATCGCGTTGGGGTCGTTGATCTCCCTCGCCTCGGCCTCATCCAGCCATTGCCGGAACAAGGCAAAAGGCGCGTGCGCCGGCTGATGGTTACCGCCCGTTAATGCGTTCATTGGATGATGGTCCCCGGTTTTGTTCCGTCGGATTGCGCCCGCCTTGTACCTTTCCTTGCCTAGGCTCCATAGTGAACTGACGCTGCGCGGGCTGCAAATCTTTCCGCTTGTCCGGCGCGTCGCGGCGTGCGCAACGATTTGCCAGGCGCTCGCCGCCTGTTCGATCGCCACACCGCTCGGCGGCGCCGTCAATTCGGAGCCGACCGGCTCCATCTCGACGGTCGCCTTGAAAGCCCCCGCGACCCCCGCCCTGCCCGCCTCCCTCGATGACGAAGACCGCCGCCGCGCCCTCGGCGCCCTGGCCATCGCGCTTGATCCGCAGGGCAATGGAATGACCGTCCGTTGGGACAATCCTGTCAGCAAGGCGCGCGGCTCGGTGACGCCGATCGGCTTCGCCTACCCGGCCAACGACCTTATTTGCCGTACATTTTCGGCCCAGTTCGACACCGCCGCGGGGCCGCAGGCGGGCAAGGGCTCGGCCTGCCGCGACAAGCAGGCGCAATGGACCCTGTCGGAATTTCGTCTGGCGAAAAAAGACTGAGGCTTCACCGTCGGTCGCCGCCCCCTTGCGCCGGAGCCTGATCGCGCTCAAATAGGGAGCAAGACGAGCGCCGACGCCGGAACGGGCCGGCGAATTTTGGGCTTATGGGAAGTATGCGCGATCCTTATCAAATTCTCGGCGTCGCCAAGGACGCCTCCCACGCGGATGTGAAAAAGGCGTTTCGCAAACTCGCCAAACAGCACCATCCCGACCAGAATCCGAACGATCCCAAGGCGAAGGAACGCTTCTCCGAGGCCAATGCTGCTTATGAGATTCTCGGCGACGAGAAAAAGCGCGGCCAGTTCGACCGGGGCGAGATCGACGCCGAAGGCAAGCCGCGCCATCCCGGCTTTGAGGGATTTTCGCGAGGCGCGGGCGGCTTTGGGCAGGGCGGCGGAGGTTTTGGGCAAGGCGGTCCCGGCGGCTTTCGCCGCGGCCCCGGCGGCGCCGAACATTTCGAATTCAATTTCGGCGGCGGCGGCGCGGGTTTCGATGCGGCCGACATTTTTTCCGATCTGTTTGGCGGTCGCGCTGCGCGCGGCGGAGGGCGGCAGATGCGCGAACCCGGCGCCGACATCGCGCTCGAAACGCAGATTTCGCTGGAAACGGCGCTGCACGGCGGCAAGGCCCGGGTGCTGATGCCGACCGGCAAGACGCTCGAAGTCAACATTCCGGCCGGCGTCGAGGAAGGCAAGCAAATCCGCCTGCGTGGCCAGGGCCAGCCAAGTCCGGCCGGTGGGCCGGCCGGCGACGCCATGGTCACGGTCCGTTTTGAAAAGCATGGGCTGTTCCGCATCGAAGGACGCGACCTGCGCCTCGACCTGCCGATCACTCTTTACGAAGCGGTGCTGGGCGCGAAGGTCGAATCGCCGACGCTCGGCGGCAAGGTGGAGCTGACGCTGCCGCCGCACTCGAATTCCGGCCGAACGCTGCGTTTGCGCGGCAAGGGATTGCCGGCGTCGGGCGGCCAGGCTGCGGGCGACCTGCTTGTCACCTTGCGCATCGTCCTGCCCGAAGGCGCCAACGCCGATCTCGAGGAGATGATGCGCCGCTGGCGGACGGACAGGCCTTATGACCCGAGGGCCGAACTGAAGAAATAGGGAAACTGGCGCAACGGCCGGACTTGAACCGGCATAGCCTTTAATCCCCCAGCCGGGCTGGTCGAGAGTTTCAAGGCTATGCCAAGACTGCGAATCAGAGTCAGGCGGCGCACTGCGCTTTTTTCTGGCCTTTCCATATCGCGGCGGCGCCAACCCCTGCGAACCCAGTCAGCATCATAGCCCAGGTCGAGAGTTCCGGTACGCCGCCGACTGCAGTCAAAGAAACATCGGTGAACACGAAATCATTGTAATAGTTGCTGGTTTGAGTATCGGCGAGCGACAAAACCGCCGAAGTCTGCGATCCGGAGTTCCAATCGTACGTATATTCCGCCCAACCGCTGGTCAGAGTATGCGCCACGCCGCTGACGCCGTCGATGGTCGGCACGAAAATCGCGTTGTATTCTGCGCTGTTAGTGCTGATTTCCGCTGCGTAAAAGCTGAAGACGTAATTGGTCTGGGGGGCGACGTCCACGGTTTCCTTCCAAACGAGCGTATTGGGGTTGGAGGCTTGGGAGCCGTCAGCAAGAAAGACATTACTATTCCCACCAGAAGGATCCGTCGTGACGTTATTCCAACCGTAACCACCAGATGTGTTAGAATAGTACGATGTCACAGAGACGACGTTTCCGATCGGCAACACGTCGTAGTGGCCAGTATTAAAGTGGGAGAACAACGTCGTTGCGGTGTAACCGGTGGTGAATCCGACTTCGCCGTCAGAAAAATCACCGTTGGGGACGAGATTGGTCGCCGCTGCCGCTGATGTCGCGGTCAATGCGAGAAGCGCCACCGTTGTCGCAAGCAAGGTAATATTCATCATCCCCCCATTAAAAAAAGTGCCGACCAGCGGATTCAAAAGCATAAGAACAATCCGCATGGAGGCCATTGCAACTCAACACTTTTCTTTCCCTGCTTAGCGTACGCAGCGTCAATGTCAAGCGTATCGCACATAAGCCAGCAATTGAAATTCAGCCGTCAGTCAAATTGCAATGACATGGAACTAAGATATTAATTTTTTATATAACAGCACCAATACAAAATATATTTTTTGTCCTCTGCCGTCCGACGTCAAGGACGACTGCCGAGCTAATCGCGGCGCCTTCGCTGCGGAAGGTCGCATATTGGGGAAACCGTTCTTTAAAATCAATTGGTGCGGGCGGCCGGACTTGAACCGGCATGGCCTTGCGGCCGAGGGATTTTAAGTCCCTTGCGTCTACCGATTTCGCCACGCCCGCGCCAGCCTTGTTATAAGGTCGGAAGGTTAGCGCGGCCAAGTGGAATTTTTGGCGGATGCGTGCTGAAAGGTCGCTGAAAACTGGTTCGTTTGATCGTCGTTGTGAGCGAGACAGCGAAGCAATCCCTTGATCGTGCAAGCTGCAGCGTGGATGCTTCGTCTCTTACGCTCCTCGCAATGACAGGCAACAGGTTGCTTTGCGAAAATATACCGTCAATGGAAATCCCGCGATTGCGGGATGACCCGCACATTGCGCGGATGATGGGCGCGTTCGGGCTTTCCCGTTGCGCTCTCCGACAGACGGGCAAGTTCTGGCGAGCGGTCGCTCACGCGTCTCGCCAGAAGATGCACGACCCCCGCCCAACTTTTCTGGACGCGCCCCTCCACCGCCATCAGCCGCGCCGCCATGGTCTCCTTGCGATAGCGCTCGAACAGGGTCGAATAGAGCGCGACATTGACCACGCCGGTCTCGTCCTCCAGCGTCACGAAGACCATCTTGCCATTGCCAGGCCGCTGGCGCACCAGGACCAGGCCCGCCGCCTTTTTCCATGCGCCGTTGCGGCAGCCGCCGAGATCGCAGGCGCGCGCAAAATTTTCACGGGCGAAAAGCGGGCGCAAAAGCTGCATCGGATGCGCCGCCAGCGACAGACGCAGCGTCTGGTAATCGGCGACGATTTCCTCGCCGAGCCGCATCGCCGGCAATTCGGAATCGGGTTGCGGCGCCAATTCCTCGACTCCGGCGGCGGCGAAAAGCGGCAGGGGTTTTGTTCCCGGCAAGCGCCGCGCCGCCCATAGCGCCGCGCGGCGATCGAGCTTTTCCACCGGCGCGGAGTCTTGCGAAAACATCAGGGCGCGGCAGGAGCGGAAGGCGTCGGAATCGGCCAGGATTTTGATCGTCCTTGCGCAAAGCTCCGCGCGCGCCGCGCAGGATTCGAGAGTCGAAAACTCTTCGCTCCGCGAGGCGACCAGGCGCTCCATTTCGCTCTGCATCAGGCCGCCGACCTGGCGAAACCCGAGGCGCAGCGCCAACGCGCCATTTTCCACGCGTTCGAGCGTGTTATCCCAGAGGGAATGATTGACGTCGACCGGGCGGATTTCGACGCCATGTTCGCGCGCATCGCGCACGATCTGCGCAGGGGCGTAGAAACCCATCGGCTGGGAATTCAGGAGGGCACAGGCGAACACCGCAGGATGGCGGCATTTGAGCCAGGCCGAGACATAGACGAGTTGGGCGAAAGAGGCGGCGTGGCTTTCCGGAAAACCATAGGAGCCAAAGCCCTTGATCTGCTCGAAACAGCGCTGAGCGAACTCGCGCTCATAGCCGCGCGCGCACATGCGAGAAACCATCATGGATTCGAATTCGCCGATGGTTCCGAGATGGCGGAAGGTCGCCATGGCTCGGCGCAGGCGGTTGGCCTCCTCTTCCGAAAATTTCGCTGCGACCATGGCGAGGCTCATCGCCTGTTCCTGGAACAGCGGCACGCCGAGCGTCTTGCCGAGCACGCGATGCAATTCGTCGGGCGGCCCATGGTCCGGCGCCGGCGAGGGAAAGCTCACCGGCTCATGGCCGGCGCGGCGGCGCAGATAGGGATGCACCATGTCGCCCTGGATCGGCCCCGGCCGCACGATGGCGACCTCGATCACCAGATCATAGAATTTCTCCGGCCGCAGATGCGGCAGCATGTTCATCTGCGCGCGGCTTTCGACCTGGAACACGCCGACGGAATCGCCCTTGCACAGCATGTCATAGACGGCTCTGTCCTCGCGCGGGACGTCGGCCAGTCCCATCTCGACGCCCTCGTGGCGGGCGATGAGGTCAAAACCCTTGCGGATGCAGGTCAGCATGCCGAGCGCGAGTATGTCGACCTTCATCAGGCCGAGCGCGGCGATATCGTCCTTGTCCCACTCGAGGAAGGTCCGGTCGGGCATGGCGGCGTTGCCGATCGGCACAAGCTCGTCCAGCCACCCGCGCGTCAGCACGAAGCCGCCGACATGCTGCGAGAGATGACGCGGAAATCCCAAAATCTTTCGCGCGAAAAAAATGACCCGGCGGATGAGCGGATTGGCCGGATCGAGGCCGGCCTGGGCGATGTGCTTTTTGGAAAAGCGATCACCGTAGCTGCCCCATTGCAGCGAGCCGAGCGCGACGATCACGTCTTCCGAAAGGCCAAAGACTTTCGCCACGTCGCGCAGGGCGCTGCGTGGGCGGTAGGAGATCACCGCTGCCGCCAGGCCGGCGCGCTCGCGGCCGTATTTTTCGTAGATGTGCTGGATGACCTCCTCGCGCCGCTCATGCTCGAAATCGACGTCGATGTCGGGCGGCTCGCGTCGCGCAGCGGAGATGAAACGGGCAAACAGCAGATCGTTTTCCGCCGGATCGACGGCGGTGATTCCAAGCACGTAACAGACGGCGGAATTGGCAGCGGAGCCACGGCCCTGGCAGAGAATTTTTCTCTCGCGCGCAAAAGCGACGATGTCATGGATGGTGAGGAAATAGGGCGCGTAATCGAGCTTTTTTATCAACGCCAATTCCTTGGCGATCAAATCGCGGACTTTTTTCGGCGCGCCCTGCGGATAGCGCTGCGGCAGGGCGAGGCGGGTCAACTCCTCCAGCCACGCCTGCGGCGTCCAGCCGTGCGGCGTCGGCTCGTCGGGATATTCGTAGGACAATTCGCGCAGGTGAAAATTTGCGCGCGCAAAAAAATTTCCGACTTCGTCGATCGCCTCCAGCGCATCGGCGAAAAGCCGCGCCATCTCATACGGCGATTTCAGATGACGTTCGGCATTGACTTCCAGCCTGCGCCCGGCCTCGGCGAGAGTCATGTGCTCGCGCACGCAGGAGAGCACGTCCTGCAAGGCGCGGTCTTCCGGCTCGGCGTAAAGCGCATCGTTCTGCGCCAGCAATTTAACGCCATGCGACTGCGCCAGACCGCGCAATTCCAGCAGACGTCGACGGTCCGCCCCGCCGCGTGGCATGTTGGCGCCGAGCCAGAGTCCTTCCGGACAGACAGCGTGCAGCCGCGCCAATGGCTTTTCCAGAGCGGCGGGATTTTGCGTCGGCAGCAGGATCAGCAAAAGGTCTTCGGCGCCCGCCAGCAGATCGTCGAGCCGCAACAGGCAATCGCCCTTTTTCGCGCGCCTTTTGCCGAGAGTGAGCAGGCGGCACAGCCTCCCCCACCCTGCCCGATTGGCCGGATAGACGGCCACATCCGGCGCGCCGTCGCAAAAGACCAGACGCGCGCCGGCCAGCAGTTTGAATTTTTTTGCGCGTTGCGCCAGTTCATCGTCCTGCGCGAAATCCTCAAGCGCCGACAGGGCGCGCACGACGCCCGCAACGGAATTGCGATCGCATAGGCCGAGTCCGGAATAATCGAGGCGCAGGGCTGCGCCGATCAGGTCGCCCGGAGGCGAGGCGCCGCGCAGAAACGAATAATGGCTGGCGCAAACCAGTTCTCCGTAAGACATCACGCAAACAGCCCATGCACGAACCAGCACGGCGTCTCGTCGCCGCGTTCGTAAAGTCCGCGCCGGAACAGCCAGAAGCGGCAACCGTCGACATCCTCGACGCGGTAATAATCGCGCGTCGGCGCTTCCGGCCCGAACTGCGCAGGATCGAGTTGCGTCCATTCCGGCGCGATGCGCTCCGGCCCTTCGGCCCGCAACACGTCATGCGCCTGCCTGCGCCAGCGAAAGCGCGCCGGAGGCCCATCGGGCGCGAGCGCCAGAACCTCGACTGGCTGCGGCGGATCGAACAGGGTCAGCGGCCGCAGCGGCGGCTCGCCCGCGGCCGGCGCGGCCCGGGAAGCGGACGAAGACGCGGGCTGCGCCAACGCCGCGGGAACGGCTGGGGTTTCCCGCTCCGGTTCGTGCGTGTCGCAGTGGACGAAACGCAGCACCCGCTCGCGGCCAAAACGCGTCGTCAACCGGTCGAGCAATTCGCTTAATTCGCGCTCGGACTCCACAGCTGCGGCGCCGGCGAAATCGGCTTGCTCGGCCACAAAATTTTTCGGCGCGCGGCACGGCGAGGCGCAAGGCGTCAAAACCGAAACCGGGATCGAGCGGATCGGCCACAACATCGAGTTTTTCCTGGAACAGCCGCAGCAGGATTTTGGGGTCGCGCGTCGGGCGCAAAGTCTCACCTGCAGGCGGCGAACCGCGCCGTCGGCGCGAAAAAAAACCGTCTCGAAAACGCGTCCACCCTGCCCTCGCCGCTCCAGTAAAAGCGCGGTCTCCAGCATCAGGTCGCGCAAGGCGGCCTCGATTTGATCGCGCTGCGCCAATGGCTCCGGAAAATGCCGTTCGACCATGCAATCGGGCGGCGGCCGTAAGGGTTTTATGCGCACATCCTCGCGGCCGAACAGCCGCTCGATCCTGCGCGAAAAATCGGCGCCGAAGCGGGAAGTGAAAGCGCGCGAAGACCGCGCCGCGACATCGCCGAGCGTTTTCAGGCCGGCGCGGTTCAGGGCGACAAGAATTTCCTCTTCCGTCTCCAGCGCCGCCAAAGGCAGTCGCGCGACGGCGGCGGCTTCTTCCTCCGGCGCGAAAATCCCGCCGGCGGAAAAACGCGCCAAAGCGCGGGCGCAATCCGGCGCCGTCGCCAAAGCCGCGCGCGCGCAAAAGCCGAGCGAGTCCACGTCCTGCCGCAGGCGTTTGAGCAAACCAGCCTCGCCGCCGAACAGATGAGCGCAGCCGGTGACATCGAGGATCAGGCCATGAGGCTCGTCCAGCGCCGTCAGCGGCGTATAGCGCTCGCAGCGCGCCGCCAGCAGCGCCAGTGTTTTCGCATCCGCCGTGCGATCGGCTTCCGCGACGACGAGTTGCGGCAGGCGGGCGCGCGCGTCGGCCAGCGACAGGCCGAGCGAAAGTCCCTGGCGCAAGGCAGAGAGAGTCAACGCATAAAGTCTTTGCGCGCCGCCCTGCTTTTCGACCAGGGCGAAAGGCGTCTCGTCATCCTGCGGCGCGCCGCTCCCGCGCCGGACCCGATTCAGCCGGTCCGTCGGCATGAAGGGCAGCCACAGGGCGAGATAGCGGCGCGTCGAATTTTTTGTCGACGACTTCATGAAACAGGCCTCGGTCACGCAGCCACTCCAAACGCCAGGAATGATCGGCCGCGCCGCCGCGATGACGCAGCAGCGTGACGGAAAAGCACGGAGGCCCCGGCGCATCGGCGAGAAGGGCGCGGGAATTTTGCGCTTGCGCCCGCCAGCGGGAGGCGGCGGCGCTCGGCGGCGGCCCGGTCTTGGCCTGACCTCCGACTTCTTGGCTCGAGCGAATGCGCAGCAGGAAAACAGTCACGCCCGATGCTTCCGCCGCGCGCGCCAGGCGTAAGGTCGCAGTGAGGTCGAGCGCGCGCGGCGCGCCAAAAATCTCGATCAGCGCCGCGCCGAGGCTTTTGCAGCGCGCCGCCTCGACGCCGGCGCGCAGAACCGCCTCGGCGTCCCTGCCGCGCACCAGCGACAGGACGGCGGGATCAACGCCTAATTCCGCAAGCCCCGCGCCATTGAGCCGCCCCGCCTCGCCTTCCAGAAAGTCCTGTCGCGCCCAAAACAGCGGGCGCCCCGGCGCAGAGCGCAAGGCCAGCGCCAGGCCGAAACCGGCGGCGGCCGACCAATCGGCGCCCCGGAGCGCGTGCACCTCATGCAGACAGGCGCGGCTCAGGCCGCCGCCAAGCAAGGCGTCGACGTTCGGCGCGCCCAAGGCGAAGCGCGCGGCGCGATCCAGCGCCGCGGCGTCCTTGACGCCGACCCTGTCGAGGAGCCGCCGCAGGACGGCCAAGGTCTTTCCGCGCGACAGCGAGCCGCCGTTTTGCGCATCGATCCGGTGCATGGCGTTTTCACATATGTGTTCCTGTTATGTTCTATCAAAAACCCAAACCCGCAGTCTGTCAAGCCGAGCAACGCCCAAACGCAAAAAAAGCCCCGTCCGGCTAACGCCGGACGGGGCATAGGGAGCTGTCGGCTCCAGCAGGCCAACGGCCCGCGGATAGCGGAATCTGTTCGCGGATCAGACGCCGGAGCCGTTCGAAAGATGCGCTTCGGCCAGGGCGCGGCGGAGGTTGACGACTTCTTCCCGCAGACAATGCACTTCCAGCATCAGATCGTCGACGCGCCTTTCATAGCCGTCGATCAAGGTTCGCAGCCGTCCATCGACCGCCACTTGCAGCGCCGGACCGCGATTGACCAGAGCCAGGGCGAAGCCGCCGACCGCCGTCAGAACGCTGGCGCCCAAGGTGACAAGCCAGTTTGGCAATTCGCCGCCATTCAAATCCGCCGCCATTTGTTCCGAATTCCATTCAACGAGAGACACTTGTATACGCATCCGCGCGGAAAACTGCGCCGACGCTCAGGCGCTTCCTGGCCTCAGTTCGAGGAAGCCGGCGCAGGCGCCGAAGCAGGCGCAACGGCCGGAGTCGACGACAGGGCGCTGGCGACGCCGCCCAATTGCGCGCAAATAGTGGCGCTCGCGGCCTGAACCGTCGTCGTGGTCCCGCTGCGGACAATCTGTTCGCCTTGCCTTGGTTGACGGCGTCTTCAACCGAAAGCGCGGCGCTCGCGCCCGCGGAGATGATGCAAGCGACGGCCGCCGCCGTCTTGGCGGCGTCGGCCGCGTTGGTCGAGGCCGAGGCGCCGGTAAAATAGGACATGGCCGAGGCGGGACCGGCGGCGAAAAGGGCGAACGAAAGCGCGCCAGCAAAAAGCTTGCGGATCATGGCGATTTTCCTTTGAATTTTCTGGAGGAACCAGAAGCCGCCGATCTTTCCCCAATCGGCGTCGGCGGCTTGATTGTCGGAGCCGAAAATCGGCTTTACGCTGTAATGTTTGGTATTGACGATCTGCATGTCCGAGGGCAGCGCGGCGTTGATCTTGACAACAACAAGCAGAACCGCCGCGACGTCGGAAACATAGATCGCGGCAGGGAAAAAAGGCGCGAGGGCCTTCGCCAGATCCTCGACGCTCGTCAGGTCGTCGGGGAGGCTAGAGAAGTGGTCTTTCGTCGCCTTTTCGATTTCCGTCCAGTCCAGGCCGCTGGCGGCTTTCAGACCGGCCAGGACCTCTCCGAGCGTGACGGAATTCTCCAGACCGGGCATCTCGACGGCCGCCTGGGCGACCGGTTGGGCCAGACCGATCAGCCTTTGCAGGGAACCAATGAGCGAAGACAGGTCGAAGCTCATGCCGCGTTCCTCGCATTGCCGAAATTTCCGGCCAGCACGTCGATCACGCCGCGAAATACCGCGTACCATGTGCCGGGCGTGGCTTTAGGCATCGCGGCGGCGGCGGCGGCGGCGACGGTCACGAGCGCCGGCCGTAAGTCCGATTTCGGCGAGGATGCTTTTTTCGTTCATGGTCCTTCCTTTCAAGCCGCGTTTTTCGCGAAATAATCCGCCCATTTTTCCGCCGCATCGCCACGCTTTGCGTATTGCGCGGTGGAGGCGGGCCGCTCCCAGTAGCGACAAGCCGCATAGCCCGCGTCATAAGCGTTTTTCGCCGCCTTGATCTGGGCGAAGGCGCGCCTTTCCGTATGCTGCAATTCCCACAACGCCGCCTTGAGTTGAACGGCGAGCGGCGGCAAGGCGGCGAGGTCGATGCCGCAGCCATTGCGGATGGCGTCGATCCGGGACGAATGCCATTGCTCCAGCCCGAAAGCCTGATCGTGATCGCCAACGGCGTTTGGATTGAGCGAGCATTCGGCGGCGGCCTGGGCAAGCAGGCCGCAGGCCTGTGCCGGCGTCAGGCCGGCGGCGAGCCAGAATTCGAAAATTGTCGCGGCGCTCGCGTCATACGTCGAAGACTTCATATTCAAAGCCCTTTCATAGATTCGACGACGCGAAGGACCATGTCGGCTTTGTCGACGTGCGGACCAGGACAACTGTGATGGTCACGAACGCATTCGTTATGAAAATGCAGTCCGGAAACGCCGAGATGGAAGTTGTCGGGACGCAGGCCGAGTTGCTTGTGCAGGATCGCCAAAGCAGCCGCAGCGTTGTCACGCACTTTCGCCCATCTCCTGCGTCAAACGGCTCCTTGGCGTAGTCGCCGACCATTTCGACGCCGATCGAATGGCGATTCCAGCACGAGCAATGCACGCCGTCTGCGGCAAGATCGCAGGCGACCCAGATGCGCGACGGGAAATGAACAGGTGCGGGCCGGAATGCCAACCCTTCTCTGCCTTGTAATAGTGGTTGAGGTTCAGGATGCGCTGATGCTCGTTCGCGCCGTGCGCCCACTGCGCCAAATTCGGCTCCGCCGTATTGTGCAGCACGATGAAACGCGGACGCCAGGAGCTCCAATCGAGTTTTTCGACATAAGTCTTGAACTCCTCTCGCGTGAAGCCGAGAGGAGTGGAGAGAAAAGACATGCAGATGTTCCTTTCGGATTAATTCAGGCCGAGCGCCAGCGCGCCGGCAACCGCCGGTCGCCGCAGCATCGATTTGTCCTCGAGATTACTGAGCCGCCGCGTCGTAGGAGACCTGCGTCACGCGCAGCGGAATTCCGGTCGGCGCGGTGATCGTGAACGACGGCGGCCCATTGGTTGTGTCAGCCGCGACGACGAGCGACGATGCGGACAGGCCCGCTGTCGTCAGCGACAAATCCGCCTGGGCGAGGGTGACGGTCGGCGTCCCGACAAGGCGGACAGACGACGCCGCAGTTCCCTTGACCAGCAGCAGCCCATCCACATAGAACAGCGCCGCCTTGGTGTTGGTGTAATCGAAGGCGACCACGACGACGCGGCCATAGCCCGCAGCGCCGGCGACCGACAAAGGCAGAGCGAGCGAATTGGCGAAAGTCGCTGTCGCCGATCCGTTGGCGGTCAGCCTCGCCGTCGAAGCCGCGGCCGGGGCGGCGACCAGATCGCCGAACTCGATCTGCGCCTGGCCGCTGCCGCGCCCAGTGTTAGGCGACCACACGAAGCGTTGCGCGCCATTGTCGTTGGAGGCGTAGCCGAGCGCGACGGAGCCCTGCTGGCTGACGTCGGCGCCGTGTCCGACCGCCACGCCGGCGAAGGACGTTGTCGCATAGGCCCCGAGCGCGACCCCCTGGCCGGAACAGCCAATTCCGTAGCCGAGGCAAACACTTCCGTCCGCGCCGCCGTTCGATCCCGCCGCGTAGTAAGTCGCGCTGAGGTTGCCCTGTACGAGATTCGAGGTCGCGCCGCCGTAGGCCCATGACGTCGTGATAGCGTTTGCGTTGGTGATGTTGCTGTATGTTCCACCCGTCACCGTGTCGAAGCCGTTCGAGGCCGTCATATAGACGCCTTGGGAATTCCCGCTCGGCGTCCCGGTCGCGCTCCACCCCATGACGCGCACGTAGGTTCCCGAGACGATGATGCCCGGCAGATTGGCGGGAACCGTGTCGGCGTAAATATCGGTCGCGCGGGTATTGGCCCCCGCCAGCACGAAAGCCGAAGCCTCCGTATAATAGCCATGCGCCTGCGACCAGTAGGTTCCGTTTGAATTGTCGATAAAATTGTTGACTGCGCCCGAGCCGATCTCATGCGAGAAATGGTTGTCGGTGTAGTTGTTCGAGACGTTGTACTGAGGAAACGCGCCGGTCACTGCCGTGAAATTCTCGTATTGGTTTCCTGAAAATTTCGAGTTCTCACCATTGCCGCCGACATAAAGGTTTCCGACCAGCGCATTATCGAAGATGTTATCGCGATATTCCCAAGTGTAGGCGTTGTGGCTGACGTTCAGGGAGGCGACGCCCATGCCGTCCAGGCGGCAGCGCTCGACCGTCGAGCCTTCCGTCGCGAAGAAATTGACCGGCTGCGCCTCGTTCAGCATTTCAGCCATTGGCGCGAGCGCCGCTATGGTCGCGCCGTTGCACTGAAAGTCGATACGGCGCGTCGTCGGCAGGTTGATGGGCGAAAAAATCCCATAGGTCGCCGTCGCCGGCAACAGGACCGCCGTCGCGCCCGAAGACATTGCGGCGTTGATCGCCGGCGCGTCGTCGTTGCCCCAGGCGACCCATTCCGCCGCATTGGCGAGCGTCTGCTGCGCTGGCGCCGCGAGCGTCAGGACTTGGCCTGAAACTGCGGAAATCGTCGTCTGCAAAGGCAACGCGCCTCCCGTCAGCGTGAAGGTCGCGCCCGAGCCGGAGCCGGTCGTCGAGGCGACGGCGGCGGGATTCGGCGGGAGCGCGAAGCAGGAGCCTGGCGTGACGGGAACTGCGACCGTGACCGCGCCGGAAATTACGGCCACCACCTTGAGGACCGGCCGCGTCGCGCAAGTTCCTCCGGCGAGGGTGAGCAAATCGCCGACGGCATTGCCCGAGCCGCCGGACGCAATGGCTGCGCTTTGCGCGACGTTGGGGCCGAGGCCGGCGATGACGATATTTTTCCCGACATCGGACGGCGAGAAAGTGAGGGCGACCGTCGCCGACGCCGAACCGGCCGTCGAAGTCACGCCGTAGGCTTGCGCGCGTTGTGTGTTGGCGGGCGCGCCGTATTGCTGCGGCGTGGCGATCTGGGCCAGCATTGCGGCCAAAGTTTCGGGCGTCGCGGGCCGGCCCCCAGGACGGTGAGCGAAGATGCGTCGCCGGTCGAGCCGGAGCCGTTCAAAATGACATGATCGAATTTCGGCGCGGGATAGGTTTGCGCCAGCGCGAGGCCGGGCAGAAGGAGCGCGGTGAGAATTGCGAATTTGCGGAGCATGGTCTTCCTCATGAATAAGTTGGGATTCCGTTGTTGCTCCACAACGTCGGCGTTCCCGCCGTGGGGGCGGTCGGCAGCGTCGGGATGAGCGCGGCGAGAGCCGCCGCCAGTCCCGCCGGCGTCACCAACGCCGCCGCCGCATCGGCGCTGTTCTGGCATGTCGATATGGCCGCCGTGATCGACAGCGCCGCGCTGGCCTGCGCCGCTGACGAATAACCGGCCTTCGGCGTGGCCGAAAAGAACGCCGGCGCCCCGACGACGAGAAACGAATCCGCGAAGACGTCGCGGGTGTAGGTTCCGTCCGTCGCCAGCAGCGAGAACGGATAGCGCCCGGTCGGCCAGTTCTTCGCCGCCGCGAGCACATTGAACGACAGGATATTGCCCGCCGCGCCCGAGACGACGATCTGCCCGCCCGCGCTGGCCAGCGTCGCGACGCTCCCGATCCGCGCCGTGAATGCGATCCAGGCGAGAGATAAAGGCGTCACGCCATCCGCCGCGAAAAAGGCGATCGAGGGGTTGAAATCCTCGTCAGCCTGGACGCCGGCGGCGATCTTGAGCAGCGGAAGAAGCTCGATGTTGCTCATTGCGTCACCTTCCCGACCGAACACTTGCGGACGCGGATCGTCGCCGACACTGGATCGCCCGCCACAAAACTGGTAACGACCGAGAAATTCTGCGTCAGCGTCCCCGCCGCGCCGATCTTGGCCGGCGGCGACAGAAGCGGCAACACAAGCTGATTGCCAAGCGACGTCGAGACGACGCCCGGCGCCCGGTCTGAACGCTGGCGTCCGAAAACTCCACCGCGCCGCCGCCTGCGGAGCCGACCCACGACGTGTAGGCGCCGGACGCAAGGCCGGGCGGAACGAACGTTCCCGTCGTCGAGTCCGTCATCTTCACCTGGACGGCCTCGAGGCCGGTCAGATGGCCGTTCGGCCCCGCGCTGATCCTGACTTCGCATTGCCCCCGGTGCGTGTCGCCGTTGGCGATGGTCGCCTCCATCCCGGCGTTGATGACCTGTTGCAGCGTGACGGCCGGCGTTCCGGTCCCGGCGTAGCCTTGCAGCGCCATGACGAAATCGTCGTTGCCGTCGCCGAGCGGATTGCTTTCGATCCCGTAGGAGAGCCCGAGCGTTCCGGCGGCGAGAGCGGTGGTCGAGCCGCTGTCGACAGTCAACGTCCAGCCATAGGGAACGGCCTTCACCACCGTCGTTCCGAGCGACGGCGTTCCCGTGTTGGCGAGGGGAGAGGCGGCGTTGGCCTGCGTGGAATAGACCGACGTTCCGATAATGCCGTTTGTCAGCATGGACGAGGCGTCGTTTTGCATCATCGTCCAGTTGGAGACGCTGCCGGTGATGCTGGCCGGCGCCGGCGAATTCAACTGCACCACATTGTTGGTGGCGTCGAGGCAGGTGACCGTCGGCGAGAACGACGCAAGCGAGGCGTTCTGGAAATAAAGCTTTTGCCCGATTGCATAGAGGCCCGTCGAGACAGCGGGCGTCGGCGCGGCGAAGAAATAATTCTTCGTCGTGTTGCCGGTGCAGGTCGTCGTCTGAGCCGACGTCGAAGTGTAGGTCGTGCCGTAGGAAAACAGGTTGGCGACGGACGGCGGCGCGATCGGCGCGGAGGCCGGCACAAAACCCGCCACCTGCGCAGTGGCGAGCATCGTGCTGGCGACCACAGAGCCGCCATAGGGCTCCGGATGGAGGCCGTCGACGCTCATGAACGGCAGCGGATAATTGTTCGATCCGCTGGCGGGATCGACCTCCGCCTCGAAGGTCGGCGCGACATGCACCCAGGGCCGGTTGCATTGCGCGCCCTTGATCGGCTGGCCGGTCGCCGGGTCGGTCCCGCCGCCGCAATAGGACGAATTGAACCAGGCGTGGATCGTGTTGAGATAGGCCCCGCCGGGATTGTTCGCCCAGCGGTAATAGACGGCGATCTTCTTGTCGGCGTCGGCGGAATTGAACGTATAGACGCCGGACGCGACGCTATATTGCCCCGCAGCGGGCGACGCCCCGACTTGCGTCAGCGCGCCGCCGTCATTCGCCCCGGCGACGAAGGGCGCCGCCCCCGTGCCGGCGGGGGTGTAAAAGACCTCCTGCGTGTCGTAATAATTCGCCGCGTTGTGGACGCTGATCGTGTAGGGCGAAGAGGCCGGGACGCTGTGGACTTCCGGCGCGCCGTTGTAGTTCGCCGCCGAAGTCGACCATCCTGTCGCGAGGCCGCGCGGCAGCTCGTCCGCCGCAATGACGATCTTGTTGGCGCCGGAAGGCCCGTACGCGTCGAGAATGGCCGCCTCGTTGAGCAGCGATTGCAGGACGCTCGTGTAACCGCCGTCATTGGTGCCGGCGAGGGAGAAAACAAGCTGCGCCGGATCGCTGACCGGCGAATAGACGCCGGTGTTCTGCTTGTTGTTGTCGACGTCGGTGACCGTGGCGACGCCGCCCGAGCCGAGGTAGGAGGCGAAGGCCGAGGAATTGGCAGGATGGGAAAGCGTGATCGCCGTGCCGCTGGCGACGGTTCCGATGATGCAGGATGACGGGACGGTGACCATATAGGGGCCGGTCCCGCTGACCGCGCTCGCCGTGCAGGCGTAATTTGACAAAGTGTTGGCGACATTGACGTAATCGCCGGCGACGGGCGTCGCGCCGGAAACAAAGGTCAGCGAGAAGGAGGTCGCGCCGGTGGAGATCGACCCATTGGCGGTCCCCTTCGTGCCGTCAAAGCAGGCGAGGGTTCGCCGGTGTTGTCGTTGCAGTCTATGCCGGTACTGTTCAAGCGTCCGGCGATGCCCGCCGTCGATTGCGCGCCGACGCCGTAATTCCACGAGCTTTCCGCCAACAGCTTATTGCCGGACAGCGGATAGAGCCAGCCGGGATAGCCGTTGGAGAAATTGACCGTCGTCGTGAATGCCGGCGACGCCCACAACGAGCCGCCGCCGTTCGCCGAGCGGAATTCCCAGTCGGCCATCGCGTAATGATTGATGATCGCCGGCGGCGCGTAGCCTCCCGTCAGCGCGGCGGACCCGACGCCGAGCAAAAGGAAGTTGGCCGCCGTCGCCGCCGACGCCAGAAAGCACAGCGCCAAGGGAGCAGAGCGGCAGAGCAGGAAGGCGGCGCGGCGCATCAGTTATAGCCCAGGGTGCAATTGAGAGGGCTTGAAGGCGCGGCGGCGCCGGTCGCCGTCGTCGTGACGGCGATCGAGATTGCGGATGAGAACGTAAGCGGCGCGGCGCCGAGCGCAAAGCCGCCGCCGTTCACCTGGATCGGGATCGGATAACCCGATGTGCTTCCGAGCGTGACGGACCCCGCCGCCGCGTCAAATAGCTGAACGTAGACCGTCCCGCTGTTGGAATTGTCGCAGTCGAGAAAGCCGAGCCGCCCGGACGAGGTCTTGACCGCCGCGACCGTCGATCCGATCCCGGTCAGGGCGAGTTTCGTCAGGCCGAGAATGTTGCCGGCGCCATCCTCAAGCACGAAGCCCGAAGTGACGCTATGGTCGGGATTGAGCCATTGCTCCGCGCCGGCCTCGGAGGGAAGCGCGAAGGCGAGCGCAAGCGCGCCAGCGAGTGCGAGCTTTTTCAACATGGGGTCTCCGATCAGGTCAGGAAGTCGGGGGTGTAATCTGGACGTAGAAAATCGCCAGATGCAGGACGCCGCCGGTGAAGGAGCCGCCAGCCGCCGTAACGATGATCGGCGTGGCCGAATAGATGCCGCTTGGCCCGATGATCCCGTAATTTGTCGAGCCGGCGGCAATGCCGAGCCCAGAACCAAATTGCGACAGGTTGCCCGACGTGCCGATCTCGAACGAAGTCGCGCCGGTGACGGTTGTCGCGACGCGCTCGCCGACGCCGAGCAGGATGCAATTTGCCGGGATGCTGGTCGCCGCGGTCGTGGAAGCCCCGGAGAGCGTCACCGCCTCCTCAAGTACTCCGATCTTGATTGCCGAGCCGAGCGCGCCGGTGACAAGCGTCAGCAGCGCCGTTCCGTTCAGAAGGACTTCCGACAGCTTGGCCGCCGCCCAGCCTCCGGCGGTCAATCCGTCATGGACGGTGACGCGGTTGTTTGTCGTGTCGACGATTAATTCGCCTTGCGCCCCTGTGTAGCCGGCGACATTCGCCGCCGTGTCGCGGCGTCGTTTGACTTGGACTGACATCTAATTCCCCTAGACTTTCAGGACACGGACAAGACGCCGCCATTGTTCCAGATTTGGCCGGGGGTCGCCGGTGGCGTGGTCGGCCATGTCGCGGCAGCGCTGGAGATCGACGACGTGAGAGCGGGCGCGGACATGGCGACTGCGACGACGCCTTGCGCCGTATTGTCGACGGACGCGCAATCGCCGAGGTCGACGATCGAAACGATAGCGCTCCCGACCATACCGAAGTCGTCTGTCTCCGCAATTCCCTGGCTGGTGAGCCCAAAGTCCATGGCCGTTCCGGTCGCCAATGTAAAAGCCACCGGGCCAACAACCCCCAAGCCCTGGACCGTATAAGTATAGGCGGCGCAGGTCGAAATATCCTGCAAGCCGCCGCCGAAAATATTGAAGCTCTGGAATTTCAGATAAACCGTCTGACCTATCTGTGCGGCGGAAAGGTCATATTGCAAAATGGCTGAATTAAGCAGGCAGAAGGTCGCCCCGCTCGCGTGCGCCGAAGGGCTCGAACCTTCAAGACCGCGGTAGAGCCCGGTCAGGCCATATTTTCGTGCGGCGGTGAGCAAAGCTGTCGTATAGGCCAGATATTCGCCATCCACGTAGCAAAGCGTCACGCCTGCCGCGGCGCTTGCGACGGTGGTGGACGCCAGCGCCCCGCCATTTGCGGTCAGGTCCACCGAAAGCGTATCGACTGTATCGGGATTGGCGCCCGAAAAAGTGGAAAGCGGCGCGTCGAGCGCGCCTTGCCCCGCCGGCGATCCGACGCGCGCGACCTGCGCGTAGGAATTGCCGTCGAGTGAACCCCAAACCACGCAGCCGCCCCAATTGGGATCGCCATTCTGGCCGCTCGCGCCAATCCATAATTGCGCGATGTTGCCGGTCAGACTCGGCGGCGGCTCAATGATGAAGGGCGGATTGACCGGCAAAGGCGCAATCGCGCTGTTCGGCGCGCCGTTGGACTTGGATTGCGTCGGATATTGCGTCGCCGTCGCCACGCCCTGCGGAAATTCCTCCGCCGTCACCGTCAGCGCGCCATCGGCGTCTTCCTCGATTTCGACGATGCGCACCACCGTCTTGTCCAGTCCGAGCGCCGGATCGGACAAGGTCACCAGATCCATCGGATCAAGCAGGCAGAATTCGATCGACAGCTTGAAGACGTATGTATTTCGGATATAGACGCGTTGCAGGTCAACTGCACTGAAGTCTGCGCGACTTGCAGATCGCATATTTCATGCGCGGTGATCGTCGATCCGATCCGCAGGCCAAAGCGATCGATCGCCGACTGATCGAACGCGACGATCGGACCGGAATTATAAGCGTCCGATCGCGCCTGGATTTCGATCGCCTGCTGGTTGTACGCCGAATACGGATCGGAACGGCTTATCTTGACGGGATCCTCGCCCTCCGTGTGCAGAAAGTCTTCGTCGGTAAGATCATAGACAGGGGCGAGATCAGGCGTCCACGTCTTCTGCGACGTCGCCGAACCGCCGGTTGCCTGGCTGTCGCCAAATGGGATTATTTTCAACAGGCCGCCGGACCAAACCGCCGTCGAGTTGGTGAGCTGCAGCCAACGCTGGAGGATGGAGGAGGCTGTCTCCTGCATGTTCAGCACCGGACTGATCGCCAGCGAATTCGCCCAGCAATAGGTCTGGTACAAGGAATCGCCTGCATTGGCGAACAGCGACGCCGCATCAATGGATGCGCCGGGAAAGCGACTCCATATTGCGGATTGGTCAGGAAATCCGAAATCACCTGCGCGGGATCGGCGTCGACGCCATTCACTCCGTGCCGTGCAGAATACCCAAAACCTCGAAATTATTATCACCCACGCTTGCCGATGAGCCGAGGTCATAGTTCAAGTTGCTGACATAAGCACTCCAGGATAGGTCAATGCCGTGTAGGAAAGGCAGTGGACAAGTAAGACCAGACTGCCTGTGGCGACGACCCGAGAAACAGGCTCAAGCCCAACGACGCAAGATCGACTGCGGTTGTCGACGTTGCCAGATATTGCCGATTCCGACGATTGGCCCTTCGGCGATCCCCATCATGATGGCGCAGCTGTAGGTGTAGCTCACGGCGTTCCGCCACCGCCCCCCTTGCCTTCGCCCTTGCCGCCGGCATATTGCGGACTCGCCTGGAAATTCTCGTACCGAAGCAATCTGGCGCGAGAATGTTGGCGCCATAAGCGATCGGCACCGGAACGCTGCTCGACGTCGTCTGGACCTGCAGCCCTGAATATTTTGTAATTTGGGTGTTTGTATTCCCAGCGCGCAGAAAACCCATTATGCGGCCGCCTTCCTTGCTGGCGGATAATCTTTACCAGGAACCGGGCCCCAGTTATGTGGATTATCCGCGCTTCGCCCATATCGAATAGAAAGCCAGCTTCCGCTTCGGGTCGGTGAGCGCAGGATTTTGCGCGAGCTGCTCCTCGATGACGCAGCCGGCGTCATGATAGGCGTGAACAATCGAGACAGGATCGACGCCCGTAACGATGCCACCGTGTGAATAGCTGCGGCCATAGCGGAAGAGCGCAAGGTCGCCGGGAAGAGGCGTGACGACGCGCGCGCAACGCTCGGTGAAAAAGCTCAAATATTTTTCTTCGTCGCGATGCAGCATCCAGTCCGGGTCATAGGGGCGCGGATCAAAAGCCGGCACGAGCCCGAGGTCGACAAAGACCCGTACGATCAGCATGCCGCAATCGACGCCCGCGCCCACGCACGTCGGCGCAATTGTGGTACGAAGTCAGGAGCCATCGGCGCGCTTCCGCCACCACGCGATTTCTTTCGCCCACTTGGCGATGATTGGTTTTCGTCACGGCGGACTCCTATTTGCCGCCCTTGACGCCGCTTGGAACGACCGACGACAGCGGCCCTGTCATGATCTGCGGCGGGGGCACGAAGGGAAAACCACGAAACTGGCTGAGATTGTTGAATGGGTCCTGGCAGGTCGCCATCGTGCGGTCGCAGCCGTAGGACGCCGTAAAGACGTCGCCGGCGACAGGCGCGTTGGGAAGGGGGTAGGCGAGCTGCAGCCAACCGGCTCCCGCGGTCTTGATCGTCGCCGTCGCGCCGGTATTCGCGCCCGAAGTGAAGGTTGTCGTCCCCTGCTGATAGGCTGATGTCGCGCCCGGCCATTCGATTTGCGTCTGCGTCGAACCGGCGCCGACGCTTCCCGATACGGAATAGGTTCCGGCGATAACGCCGCAATTGGCGTCGTAGAGCACGTGCTGGCAATTGGCCTGATAGACGTTGCGCGGCATGTCGATATCGAGCAGGACAAGAGTATTCGGAAGCGACCGTCACTTGCGCGCTGGTCCGGCCGATTAAATCGATCTGCGCGACGCGGCCCTTGAAAAGAACGACCGATCCGATCGGCGCTGTTCCCCAGGCTGAGAAAAACGCTTTTTCGCGCTGGATTTCCGCGCCATCCAGAAAGCCCTGCTGCATCGCCTGAAGAAACGGAACGCCGCCAACCGTGTCGGTCGCGCGGGCGAAAATCGTTACCTGCTGGCTGTCGACGTTGACGCCGCAAGAGGCTCTATATTTGAGCCCTGAGATCAGCACCGAACTGGCGAGATAGGTGTAGCCGTTGAGCGCGACCGGAATGTAGAGATCGGTGTAGGTCAGCACCAGACCGCTGGCGAGCCAGATGGTGAAACATTCCGCCGTCAGCAATGGCGTGTCGGAGGTCGGACGCAGCGTGTTGAGATAGGCGAAAAGCGCAGCGGGAGCGGATTTCATCAACGCACCTGACGGAATTTGAGGCTTTTGGCGCGCCACAGGCCGGACATGAAATTCTCGAACTCCGCCTGATCGTCGAGAAACCGGCATTGGAACGCGTAGGCGAAGCTGGCGACGACGGATGCGCCGTTCGCCGGCGCAGCGGCGAAGACAATCGTGTTAGGCGCTGTCAAGGTATAGGCCGTCGTCACGACGCCGTTGATCGCCACATTCGAAACGGAGGTGACATAAGACACAGGCTCATAATAGCCGCCTATGACGCGGCCAAGAGCGAACGTCGTGGTCGATCCGTCGCCGGTTGCTACGACCTGGCTGACAGCCGCATTGTCGGTCGGATCGAAGTAAAGAAAAGTCTTGAGCTGGCCGCCACAAGCGAGCCAGAAGCCCATCAGGGTTTGCAGCGATTGAGTTTGCAGGCCTGCGTTGGCGCCGGAGGAATCAAGCCCATCGAAGGTCGATTCGAATCCATACAGCGCATGCGCGTAAAGGCTGACCCGAACTTCGCGTCCGGAAGAATGCGAAGCCACGCGCGTCGAAAAAGCCGGCCTCTTCGTAACGCTCCAACCTTGTCCTGGCAAGCTCGGAAATATGGCGAGGCTCACGCCCGCACCGTTTCAAGCCGGAGAGATTTCGACGCCCAAAACTCGCTCATGAACTGCTCCAGGTCTTCACTGTCGTCGGAGAAGCGCGCGAGATGCGCGGCGGTGAAATCCAATGTCAAAATCGCGCCCGAGACCGGCGGAGTCGCAAACGTCACGGTCGCTGGGAGAATTGCCACGCTGTACTCGCTCGAAGGCAACGCCACGCCGTCCTGATAGACGGTCGGAAGCCCGATCATCGCCCGCATGGTTTGGCCGAATCCGCCGATCACGAGGCTGACAAGGAAGGAAGTCGTCGCGCCGTCGCCTATTCCAAGCGGCGCGCCTGAATGGATGCTCAAGTCGGACGGCGGCGCAAACAGGAAGGGGAGCGATCGACCGGCATGCGTCCCGATGAAGCCGATGACCTCCTGCAACTCCGAAAAATCGGCGCCATCACGCAAAACGTCGAAGCTCAGTTCAATGTCGTAGAGCGGAGTGGTCATGCTGGCGGCGCGCACTTCCCGTCCCGAAACATGAGCGAGCGCGCGCGTCATGAAACGCGGGGCATATACGACGCCCCAGCCCTGGCCGCTCAACGCAGGAAAGACGGCATAGGAGCCGGGTTCCGGCGACGCGTCCGTCGTCGCGGGACGGATCGCCGGCCCCTTGCCGCCAATCCAGTTTCCGGTCGGCCAATCGGCGCTATCGCTCCATGCGCCCGCTTGGAGCGGAAAAGCCGGAAAGGGCCTGGCGTCCCAATTCCAGGCGCAACAGAACGGCGTGAAGATCATCGGCGCTCCGGCGTCCGACGCCTGATTGTTCGACGGGGAGCTACAATAGTCATGCATCGCTTGCAGGGCCATATCGGCGAGGAGATCGTCGCGCTTCGGCAACCAGGCGTCGCCATAGGGGCCTTGCCATAGCGACCAGAAAGGCGTGCCGCTTTCCGTCGATTTCGCGTCGAAGAAGACGTTTGGCTGGTTGGTACAGCGATCGACGCTCGCAAAACCGTATTCGGCGAAGATTATCGGCTTTGATTGCGGCGTCCATTGCGTCATGGGACCATGCGGCGCCCATCCGAGCCCGTCCCCGGCGTCATAAAGCGCCTGATGCGGATTGTTCCACCACCAGCGCAAGGCTTTTCGCGCCAGCAACTGCTGGTTGGGCGAAAAGGCGTTGCGCGCCTGCGCGAGCCGGTCGCCTTGCGGCAAGGTGCAACGCTGATCCGTCCCAAACGGATCAAAGCCCACGCCGCCGGCGTCACTGTCGTTGTAACACCAATTGAAGCCTTCGCCGCCCTCGATATTCGCCTTGAGATAATCGGCGCTGTAGATCGTCGGTGAGCCCGAGAGGCCTAGCCCGTTCATGCTGGCCGCTGAAGGCGGCCAGGAGGTCGGCGCCGGGACGTTCCAATTGACGCAATCCAGTCCGCCGCCGCCGAGCGTCCAGTCCGACAAGGGGAGGTAATTATCGAAGGACACCACGTCCACGTCCGACGAAGCAAACAAGGAGTCGAGATGCGGCCATTGGCCGTTCTCGCCGGCATGCTGCCAGCCGTTCCAGCTCGACCAATCCGGCGAATAGGCGATCAGATTTTTATAGGTCGAGAGATCCTTCGTCAGTCCGCCGCCATCGAAGACTCCACGCACATCGGCGGCGAGCCGAACCAGCCCAGCGACGAACGGATAGTCCCAGACCGCACGTCCAGAGGAATCGCTTGTTCCAGCTTTCGTCCAGCCGGGTCCGCGCAGAACTTCCAGGCCCCGCATTTCCGAGCCGAGCAGGAACAGGTCGACGCCGCCCGCCACCACGCAGAGATTGGCGTAATGCAAAATAAATCGCCGGAAGGTGAAATCGCTCGGCGCGCCGGAATAATTCACGGTCAGATTGACCATGTCGCGCGTGAATTGAGACGGCGCCGCGGGGCCGAGGAAAGCATCGACAGTCGCCGTCGTCGCGGCGTCTAGATCGCTTGCCAGCGTGATGCGTCCGCGCCAGGGCTTTCCCGGCGCGTCCATCAGGATGAATGGATAGAAGACGACGCGCAGCCCTCTCGCGCGCAGATCCTGGATGCAGCGGACGATCGACTGATCTGAAGGCGTGCCGCCGTAAGTCGCGGAGCCTCCGGCGGTCGAGATCGGAATCAAGCCGGGCGACGCCTGCGTGAGGCCGGAAACCTGCCAATTCGCCTCTGTCCAGACGCCGCCGGAAAATGTCTTGAATGCGCCCTCCACATAGTTGGTGGATGGATAGATGGCGCAGCTTGCGACATCGGTCGAATTGCCGAACCACGCGCAGACGAGCGCGACCGTCGCGCATTCCTGATGTTCGGACTGCAATTGATCGAGCGCATAAGAATAATCGGTCTTGTCGCCGCCCGGCGCATAAAAGCAGTTGATCGACACAAAAGCGCCAAGCGCGCCGCCGCCCGGCTGCGCTTGCGCGCCTTCGGCCGGCATGGTGTCGTAGACGAATTGCCCGAGGCCGGAAGAAGACAGACGCCGAAGAGCTGAGCCATGGCCTTACAGCGCCGCCAGGCGGCGCAGGCCGAGATGATCGCCGTTCTTCACCGCCTGATTCATCGCCTTCATGATCTGTCGCGAATTATTGCCGAGCCAGTTCTTGACCGAACCGGCGTCGAGCGCGTTGACGTTCAAGTGGACATGGGTGTCGCCTCCGCCCTGCGAGGCAGCGCCGGCGCCATTCGCCTGATTGCTCAGCAACGAACGGAAGGCGCCCGCTTCCGCGGCGGGCATCACCAGTTCGTTTCGGTGGACCATTGCGAGCTGATCCTGCGGGATTGACCAGGCGCCAATATCAAAGGCGGCGACCGACATCACCGCGCCTTGCGCGGCTGCGGCAGGACCGGCCGCGGCCGGCCCCATCACCGGCGCCAGGAAGCCGAACACGCCGGCAAACGTCTTGGCCGCCGAGGCGGTGATGCTTTTGAGCACGGAGGCGAGGATCGACGCCTGACCGGCCGCCGCCTCGCCTGCCGAAACGCCGACGCGCGCCGATGCGCCCGCCATGGCCGCCGCGGTCTTCTGGCCCTCGCCGGCGACGGAAAGGGCGGCCAGCGCCAATTGCTTCTTCGCCCAGTCGGCGACGACATCGACGCCCATCTTGACGAATTGCGACACCACGGATTGCGCCAAAGACTGCAGAACCTGCTGGAAATTCTTCGTCCCCATGATCATTCCGGTCAATCCCGTCGAAAACGACGCAGACATTGAATTGATCATCTTGTTCATCGGCGCGACCATCTGCTCGACCGATTGCAGCATGACGCGTTGGCCGTCCTGCGCATGTTTGGCGTCGAGGACCAGCATCTTGTTGAGGATTTGCTGTCGTTGCTGCAGCCGCAGTCCGTCGAGCTGCAATTCCTTTTCCAGCAGCGAACGCTCGGAAGCATATTCGGCATCGAGCGCGCCTTGCGTCGCGGCCAGCCTTTCACCGCCGCTCAGGACCTTCAACTTGGTCAATTCATCGTAAAGCGATTTTTTTTCCGCCAAAGCGGCGCGCTCAGCAGAAATTTCGCCGCTGATCGCCATCATGCTGGCGCGATTGACATCCTGTTGCGAAGCACCGGTTTCGCGCGCCGCCTGGGCGATTTTCGCCAAAGCGTTTGTTGCGCCGACGCCGAAGGCGGCAAAGCCCTGGGACGATTTGCCGATGCCCTGGGATATCTGATTGACGGCCGTCGGCAGGGTCTGCAACGCGGCCGAAACACGCGCGACGCCGTCGAGAAAATCGGAGGCGTCCGCCCCGAAGGAAATCGATACATTGGAATCGGCCATGCGCATCCTGTCCGCCGGCTCAAGCGTCCGGCTCCTTCTGGGCGGTCAAAAGCGTCCGGCGGGGAAGAGATTGCGCAAGACGTCGACGGAGCCCTGCGTTGCGCGCGTTTTCTGCTCCCAAACGCCAAAGCCGACCGCAAGCGCAGTCAGCAGAACGGCCGGAGGCGGATTGTCGCGCCAATAATCATGCCGGGCGAAGATGCGCTGAAAAGTGAGTTGCTCTTCCAGCGCATCCGTCCAGGCCTCGCCCGACATCTGGCAATAATGCGCGACGATCCGGTCGAAGTCCGGACCGCCGGCGCTCACTCCCCCGGCGGTGGGTTTTCCGTCGGCGTGAAAAGCCCGGTCTGGCGGGCGATGACCGCAAGCGCGGCGACGAGATCGGCGAAGCCCGCCTGGAAATCGAGAACGTCTTCCCGCGAAACGTCGGGATAGGCGCGGGTCAGGCCGGAGTGGACGACATCGATCATCAGTTCGACGTCCTCCTGCTCCAGCAACGTCGCCCCGAGCGGATCGCCGGCGGCGATCCGCGCCTGGATGGCGTTAAGGCGCGGCATCAGCTTCAACAAGCCCGGTACGACAATCCGCGCCTGGCGGAGAGCGAGTTGCGGAACGAAAAACTCGCGCCCGCCCAGTTCGACGACGGCCGCGCTCGCGCAATCTAATTTTGGATCAGGATTCATCTCAGACCGCCGTATTGATTTCGCCGATGGAATTGGCGGCGTTGGCGAAGGCTTCGAAGTCCATCTCCGGAACGACGAAATCCTGGTTCTTCGAGGCGACGCTCAATTTGGTCGAAACGCAATTGTATAGCCGCAGCGACCATTGCGCGCCGGCAATGTTCGGATTGGTCTGATAGAAATCGATCTGGAAGGTCGGCGCCGTTCCCATCACCTTGTTGGCCAGGAGCGCGCGTGATCCGCTGCCGGAACTCGACTGGGTATAGGAATAGGAGACGAGGAGCGCCCTGCCCGCGTCGCCGGAACTAAAACTGTAGACGCCGGCGGAAACGCTGTACTGGCCGACCGCCGGCGCCGAAGCGACTTTGGTCAACGCCAGGCCGCTCGACGCATAGACAACGCCGAGATCGGCGTCGAAATTGTCGGCGTTGGCGGCGGTATAATTATACGGGGACGAAGTGGAAACCGCGCCGGCCTCGTTATAGGCCCAGAGTTTCTGGCCCGTGGCGAGCGTCTGGCCGAAGAAGCAGGAGTTATAGAGCGGCCCGTCGATATTGGCGAACTTTGCCTTGCCGGTGATCTTGCCCTCTCCGCGCGCAAAGGCGATCGGGAACTGATATTGACCGAACAATTGCTTGGACGAGAAGCTGAAGTCGAGCGACACATCCTGAAGCGCGCCGAACTGGACCGGAGTCGCGTTGGCGCCCGATGGCGTGGCGATGAGGACGCCCGAGCCGAAAGCGACGGAAGTTATGTTCGACATGGATCAGAGCTCCTGAAAATGGGCGGCAAGTCTTTGCTTCAAGGTGTCGACCGAGGCGCGCACATGGTTGAAGATTTCGCTGGCCCGCGAGACCGGGGAATTGTGCATGGTCTCGACAAACCATCGTTCGATCAGCGCCTCGACTTCGCTCGCGCGATGATCCGGCGCCTCCGTTTCTTTATTCATGGTTTGTTCCGACGTGTGATTTCGCAATTAGTCAATTTACGAACAACTGTGGATTTTTGATCCGACGTGGCTTGAACCGAAAAGGATTCAGGGTAGGCTGCCAAAGCTTAATTTCCAAGTTCACGAATTGCAGCCGGACCTATGACAAAAAAGCCGCGACGGCACCGCCGAGAAAAAACAAAAAAACAACAATTGCTGCTCCCACAACAAGATTTACAACGATCCAAAAAATTGACGTCGCGCATGGGCTTGTCACGAATTGCAGGAGGAATCGCATTTGGAAGCACCTTGATAGGTTATTTCGTGCTATTGCCAGACATTTCTATTTCACCAATGGCGAGCAGGGACCCTAAACAACCGTTCGAAAGTCATTTCTTCATATCGAATAATAGTCCATTCAGCTTGTATGGGCTTAGTTACATCTGCGAAGAAACAGACCTCGCGGGGCCTAATTGGAAATATCGAGATATAATTCGACCAATGGCAGATATAAAAACAGAGATATTTGCAAAAAGCAATTATAGCCTGTATTGCGGCGCCTATATAAATGGGTACATCCAACCTACCCCGCCAGACGACATTGCCTATGCCCTAACAAGCGGTCGTTTAAACATCTATTTGCATTTCACACTTTCTTTTTGGCCATTTGAAATTATCAAGGGATTTGGGTTCGAATTGCGCAGAGACAGGGAAGGAAACGCGCTCTGGCTGCCGCAAGGCGGTCCAATCCCTAAATTTGGTAAGCCGTTGTGACTATTCCGTTTTTCATTGTTTTAAATGTCTCACCCTGGCTCCCGGCGTTTTTTGATCCGAAAACCATTTTTATGGCGCCAGAATTTTGACGGGCACAAAGGCCAGGCCCTGCCCGTCGAGATCGCCGGGATCCTTGACGATCCGCCCTTCGATGCGGCAGTGGGCGACTAGGCCGCCGAGCGTCTGGCTTCCCAGGACCGGATCGGGCGCGAGACACGCGGCGATCGCGTCGAGCGCGACATTGAGATCGCGCGCCGGAACGCTGTCCGGATCCTTGCCCGCCGAGATGTAGACGAAGAGATCGACGTTGAGCGTCGTCTTTCCGGGAAGGCTTTCGGCTGCATAGGCAAGGTTTTCGCCGTGCTCGGTGACGAACAGGGCGGGCTGGTCGGCGCTTGCGACATCGCTCCACAATTTCAACCGTCGCGACAGGAGGGCCCAACTCGTGCGGTCATTGATCGGCGTCGCGAACCGGGCGTCAGCCAGACGATCGCATAGCGCCTGCATGATTGCCTCTCGGGAGTTCATCATTCGGCGTCCTTCAAATTATCGGCAAGCTCCATGACGACGCCGGTCAAATCCTCGACGATGGCGTCGCCTTGATCATCCAGGGCGGACCGCAGATAAGAGCGCGAGGGAATGATCGAGCCCGGATGCTGAATGCGCCGCGCGAAGACCTGCTTGCCATTGGCGACGAAGGCGAGGACCTTCGCCTTGTCGGGCAGGATCTCATGCGCCGCGGTCTTGCCGCCGAATTCCTGGATCGCCGCGTAGGGCACATCGCCACCGGAGAAAATCTCGGCGCCGATCTCGGCGCCCTGCCCGGTCGCCTCCATCTCGATCGAATCGCGCAGCCTGCCGCTACGAGCGTTCAGCACGCCGCCGCTCAAATTGACGCCGACCACCTGCGCAACAAGCGTCTGCGCCTGCGTGTCGATCTTTTTGGCCAACGCGGCGCGCAGCCGATCGGGAAGCGAGCCGAGCCGATCGGCGAGAGCTTCCTGTCCTTCGAGGCTCAGGCGCAGCATGATTCAGTTCGCAATGATGCGTGAAAAATTGCGTAGCGACAGGGAGACGAAATCCGGCACGGCGGTGATGCGAAAGGAAGTCGTTTCCTGGCCGCCCAGACTTTTCGAGGTCATCGCGATTTTCTCGCGATAACGATAACGGTCGGCCGCCCATTCCAGGGCGCAATTGGCGAGATCGAGCGGCACGTAGCCATAGTTCAACTGCAGGCTTTGTCCGGCGTCCTGCGGGGAAAACAGATAACCGCCGTTCCCGTCGATCGCATATTGTCCCTGCCCGGGATTGCCGGCGACGCGGCCCAGCGCCTCGCCATTGACGTAGGCGACGCCGCCATCGCTGGACCAGGCGCCGAAGGGTTGTGCGGCGACCACGAAAGCCGGAGCACCCGGCGCCGTGCAGGCTTCGTTGCTGATCTCATAGCCGGCGCGATAGGCGACACTGACATTCTGCCAGCCACGAAGAAACACGCCGCCGCGCAGCATCAGCATCTGCATGGCGCCGGGCGGCTCATCGTCGCCCGCTTCGAGCATCCAGCCTGAGGCGAGCTCCGATGTCGCCTGGGGCACGGCGCGCCCTTCGATCGACACCGAGGCGACGGCGACGACCGGCCAATGACGTAATTGAATCCTGGCGCGGCCATTGCCGTCGAACACATCGACGACATTGCGCGGCCAGATGAAGGGCCGGTTGAGATAGGTCGAGATCGCGCGGCTGATCTGGCTGATAAGGCTGGCGAGCACAAGGTCGTCGGCGGTTGACTGAACGCCGAGATAGGCCTTGAGCTGCGGCAGGGAAATGAGATCGCCCTGCGCCATGTTCAGTTCGCCTTGTCAGCGCGGCCGCCGCGCGGCCGGGATTTCGAGGCGTTGTTCCGAAGTCAATGCGACCAATGCGACGCAACCATGCGCTTCGAGTTCGACGGCCATGAATTCGGCCGCTTCGAAACCGCCGTTCTCATCCGGCGAGATTTCCTCACCCGCGCAGAAAATGGCGGTGACGCCAACGGGAGCCTGATATTTCATGTCTTGATCCTGTTCTCATGAAGACGTCGCGCCGGCGCGCGGCGCCGCCAGACCGCCCCGGACCGGCCGGGGCAGTCTTCTTCAGCAGAGACGATCAGCCATTGCCGATATTGGTGATGACCGACATGCTCGGCGGAAAATAATGCTGGAGCACTTCGTCGGAATAGACGCCATATTCGTAGCGGCGCGAGCGCAGCGGCCATTCGATCTGGTAGTAATCCTGGCGTGTGCAAATCTGGACGACATTGCCGACATTGGCGAGCGGGTAAGGCAGCTGCCGCGTCAGGAAGAGCATGGTTCCCGCGGGCATGTTGGGATGGATCTTGATGTCGAGCGATTTCGCGCCGGCCAGAGAATATTTGTTCTTGTAGGTCGTCACCATCACACCGCCGCCGACCGCGTCCTGGCTGGCGTCGAAGATGAACCGCTGGGCGCTATTGGCCCCGCCGGCGAGAATTTTCTTGGAAATGTTGGCGGCTTCCTGCGACGAAACCCAGACCTCGTCGGGCGACAGGCGATAAAGGTCCCAGTTGGACTTGAGAACGGCCTCGATCTCGACAACGCCGCCAGCGCCATCGGCGGTCAGCGGCGTGCCGACGCCGGCCGCGCCGGTGGGCTGCACCGTGACATTGGCGCCGGAGGCCGGCTGGAGGGCCTGGGTCAGGAGGCCGTCGAACACCAGGGCGTTGGACGACCAGTCGGCGGCGGGAAGCGACGCCGCGGTCTGCGTTCCCGCGGCATTGGCGGAGATCGCCACGCTGTTGATCGTCGTGATCGCGCCGAGGACTTCAGAGCCAGCCGAGCCCCAGTACCAGGCGTAGCCGAATGCGCCGTGCGTTGTGGCGACGGAGGCGGTGACGCTGCCGGCCGGTCCGGTGACGGCGACTGTGGCGTTGGCCGATTTCTGCGCCGCGCCGCCGCCGAACGTGTCCGTGGAGGAATCGGCGTTGGAGCGGGTGATCGATGCCTGCACGCCGGAGGCGACAGTCGAGTTCATCAGACCATCGAGCGTCAGCGCAACGCAGACGACCGACAGGGTTCCGGTGGCCAGCGCGCCGCCGGAACTGGAGGCGGCCAGCGTCGGCGTATTGGTGACGCCGAGCGACAGCGACGTATTGCCGCCGAGGATCAGCGCCTCTTCGCCGAGCATCAGCGCCTCCAGGCCCGTCTGGGCGGCAAGGGCGCGGATGTCGTCGAAATTCTGGCCCGCGAACTGAGCCTCGAAATCGACATTGGTTTCGATGCCGATGCCCTTGTAGGTCGCGATATAATCCTTTGTCGTCATGGCGGCGACGCCGCCGCGGTTGCCGCCGGAAACACCGACGCGCAAACCGGAGGAATTGATGGCGGTAATGGCGCGCCAGGCCGCCTGGATGCCGCCCTTGCCGGAGACGCGCGGAATGGAGTTTCGCAGCGGCGTCAGCACCGGAAAGAGCAGCTTGGCGCCCAACTCCAGGTCGTAATAAGTGAGGCCGGAAGTCGCAGAGGCGCTCTGCGAAAAGGTGGATTTCTCCAGGCTGGCGAAGCGCGGATCGAACAAGGGCGCGGATTGCGCCTTGCGGATCGCTTGATTCAATTCCAGCGCGTTCTGTTGTGCGGTCATGAGCATGCTTTCTTTGTTGCGAACGGAATCAACCAAACCGTTTCGGTTGGGCCTGGGCGGCCTTGATCAGCACCAGCGAGGCTTTTTCGGGCGAAAGCCGAGCCAGTTCGGCGGCCAGATCGTCGATGCTCGGATCGGGCGATCTGGACACCGGCGCGAAGCCCGGCATCAGCGGCGGCGGCGCAGGGGAGCGCTCCAGCGCGGTGACGCGCTCGGCCAGCTCCATCAATCGCGGCGCCATCTCGGTAGCCATTTTTCGCGCCGCCAGGCCTTCCGCCTCGAGCTTTTCGAGCCGCGCGAAATAGGGATCGGACTTTTGCGCCTGCCGCGGCTGCAAGGCGGCGACGCATTGGCCTTTCAGGCGCGCCAGCAAGGCCGACAAGGGCTCCGTGTGAGCCGGCGAGGCGTTGAGATCGCGTTCGATCGCCGCGAAAAAATCGGCGATCACATCGGCGGCGCCGGCGTCGCTCTCCACATTGCCCGCCAGCCATTCGAGGAGGAACGGACCTACGCCGATCGACGAGGTCGGCGCAAACTCCTGCGCCTTGGTCGTCGGTTCTGCGAAGGGGCGCGTTTCACTCGCGCCGTCGGCCTTGACGAGCTCAAATGTCGCTTGCGGGAGGCTGGGCAGATCGACCAGAGAAATCTCGACCGGCTGGGCGGTGTAGCGGATATAGTCGGAGTTATCCGGATCGGCCCAGCGCTTGACATAGGCGCCGCCCTGGCTGAAGCCGGTGTAAACGCCCTCCTCGATCTTGCGCCATTCGTCTTCGTCGACGATCTTCGCCGCGATTTCGATGCGCCTCTCGTGGTCGTTGAAGGCGATGGAGGAGATTTTTCCCGCCGCCACCTTGCCGTGCATGGCGCGCACGTTGCCAAGGCTCTTGCCGCCCGACGCCTTGGCGCAATCGGCCGACCATTGCTCATAGAGCGGCTTGGTGCTGGCGTAATCGCAGATTTCGCCGGCCCTGTCGGGCAGTTCCGCCGTGGCGTAGCCATAGACGATGCGCTGGGCTGCGTCCGCCTTGCTGAGGGGAATGAACAATTGCAATTGGTCCGACACGGGCGCTCCTTGACAGGCTGCGTCAGCCCCGCTTTCTGGCGGCACTGGCTTTTTGGGCGGAATTTTTTTAGAAACGGGCGCGCCTCCGAGGCGCGCGAAACTGGCACGGAGCCAAAATGCAGTTCTGGAGCGCGCTCGCGCAGGGCCTGAGCCCCTATACGCCCGGTGAGCAGCCGCGCATCGAGGGCCTGGTGAAGCTCAACACCAATGAAAGCCCGCTACCGCCGTCGCCGCGCGCAATTCTAGCCATGCGCGAAGCGGCCAACGAGTCGTTGCGGCTTTATCCCGAACCAGAATCCGCCGCGTTGCGCGAAACGCTCGCGGCCTATCACGGTCTCAAGGTCGAGAACGTCTTCGTCGGCAACAGCTCCGACGAAGTGTTGGCGCTCACCTTCCAGGCGTTGCTGAAGCACGACAGGCCGCTGCTGTTTCCCGACGTGACCTACAGTTTCTATCCCGTCTGGGCGCAGCTTTACGGCGTCGATTTTCAGACGGTCCCGCTAGACGCGGACATGCGCATCGTCGTCGACGATTACCGCCGCAATTCGGCCGGCGCGATCGTCTTCGCCAATCCCAATGCGCCGACCGGCATCGCTCTATCGCGCGATGCGATCGAGACGCTGCTCGACCAGAACGCCGGCCTCCCCGTCGTGGTGGACGAGGCCTATGTCGATTTCGGCGGCGAGACGGCGATCCCGCTGATCGCCGATCATCCCAACCTTCTGGTGGTGCGCACCTTCTCCAAGTCGCGCGCGCTCGCCGGCCTGCGCGTCGGCTATGCGCTGGGAAACGCCTCGTTGATCGAGGCGCTGTCCCGGGTGAAGAACTGTTTCAATTCCTATCCGCTCGATCGCATCGCCCAGGCGGGCGCGGTCGCCTCGGTTGAGGACGAGGCCTATTTCCAAGCCGGCTTGAAGACGATCGTCGCGGAGCGCGAAAACATGTCCGCGCG
Source organism: uncultured Alphaproteobacteria bacterium (assembly GCA_963849665.1). Classification (GTDB taxonomy): domain Bacteria; phylum Pseudomonadota; class Alphaproteobacteria; order Rhizobiales; family Beijerinckiaceae; genus Rhodoblastus. The sequence continues at coordinate 73,540 of CAWKJW010000085.1, forward strand.
GCTGCGGGCGCTTGGTTTCGAAATCCTGCCGTCGAGCGCCAATTTCGTCTTCGCGCGCCATGCTTCGGCGAAGGGTGCGGAGCTGTCGAAAGCCCTGCGCGACCGCGCCGTGCTGGTGCGCCATTTCAACGCGCCGCGCATTGAGGATTTTTTGCGCATCACCGTGGGGACGGCGGAACAGACCGCGAAGCTGGTCGCGGCGTTGCAGGATATTTTCAAGCGATGAGGCCCCTTCTCCCCTTGCGGCCCCCGTTATCCGGCGCAGACAATTCATTACTTTGTTTTCAACTTGTCCGGCGCGAGGTCTGGATACACGTCATTAACGGGGCGAAGGCAGCAACCCCTCCTCGTCGGCGCTGTCCTTCTGCGTCTCGCTGGTGGCGCGGTTCATCTGGTTGACGATGGGCTGCGGCGAGACCGAAAAGGCGAACCAGACGACGCGCGCGATCCATTCGTCGAAGGCGTTCTTCAGCTCCGGCTCTTTGGTCTGGATGAAGGTTTTCGCCACGCCGCCGGGCACGAATTTCGTCGGCCGTGCGGTAGTTTCGTCCCGATAAGCGATTTCAAATCAGCGACCGCTTGGGCAACAAGGCGCTCGGAACTTTCGTCCAGAGCTTTCCAACCCATATCCAACGCATAGGCGTAATTAATTTCCAGTTCGCCCCACGATTCCCAGAAGCCTTCCTGCCAATCCTTATCAGCAAGATTGACAGCATTGAACAATCCTTCAAGCTCTGGAATCAATATACTGAGGGCCAACTGGCCACTTTCGAAGGCGGCGAGCTTCGACAGCATCGATCGAAAGTTGCTTTATTGATCGCTGGTCATTTTGGTCCCTTTCACGGTCGCCAGGAATGACCGTGATGACATTGCCGGTCGTATTGCCCCTTACGACGCTAACATCATTGACGGGATCGTAGAACACGCTCGTATCCGGCTTATTGCCTGACCCCTGCAAGCCGTTTTGAATTGCCTGGCCCGTCACACTCGGGAACAAACCTCGATTTTGCATTTCGTCAAGCGCATGTCCCGTGTAAGGAACGCCTTCGATTGTCGCCGGGTCATTTCGCGGCGGAACGCCACCCGGGCTTTGCAACTGGAAACCCGAGCTGCCAGTGAAGCTCGACGCTGGTGCGCTAAGTCCTCCGCTCGAAGGAATATCTGGCGAGAGCGCTCTTCCGTGATGCGTGCGACCGGTCGAACCTACGCCATTGATTCGTTCCGATAGCTCTTCCCACCGCCGCCGCGCGAGATCCCCGGTGAAATAGAGATCCCAATAATCCTGGAAATTCTTGATCTGGTCGGACGTCCTGGCGTCGGGCACGCCGATCAGGCTTTCGGGAATATTGCCTTCGCTGTAATAGGCGAGTGCCCCGAAAGCGAGATCAGTTGTGCTTTCGAAATCCGTTCGCCCGTCGGCATAAGGGAGACATAGTCGTCGGGGATTTCCGCGAGTTGCGCGGATGTCATAGGCAAATTGGCTTTGGCCATGAGGTAAAGTCGGAAGAATTTCGCCTCCATGACAAGCGCCCAATAATCGTCGATCTCGGAATCAAGAGGCGCCTTTTCGATCTCGTCCAAGGCAGCGCCGTCATTTCCCAGTTCGTGGAATATCCAGGCGCGCTTATGGAAAGCGTTGGTCTTGCAATTAAACCGATGCAGATTGTCCATCAGATATCGGAGAGCTTCCTGGCGACGGCCTTCATTGCGCAAGACGACCGAACGCCAATGAGCGACGCCGTGCGTGTCAGGAGCGGTCAATTCGATTGCATCGAGCACGCCGTGGGCCGCAGCCCAATCCTTGTCTCGCATTAAATCGAAAAGCTTATTGATATTGTTCGTGCCGATCATCGCAAATTCCTTGCTAAACGATTTGCGGCCCGCTCGTCAGGCTGCCGGAAACTTGATTTCCACCGCACCGTTCACTGACAAATCCCTTCGCACAGCCATCCACGGTCTTATGTCCGCCTAACAGAGTGCGACTCGGGTGGAAGGTTGGAAGAGCGAGAAGATCATTGCAAGTTTCGTAGGCCTTTTGCCATTCTTCGGCACAATTTTCAGCCTTCCGTTAGGGCGTGGATATTCGAGAAGCGTTCCCCTGCTCCGCTTTCGGCTGCTCGTAACTCGCCTGTTCGAGCTGGGCGGCGCCCGTCGACGTCCATCGCCCTTGATCGTCGCGCGGCTGATCGGAATCATATTTTCCATAGGCGCCGCGTCGAAGCCAGCCATTTTCAGGAGCAAGTCGTTCGCCGCGCCATGTTCAAGTTGAAAGGCTTCCATATCCTGCGGGGCCGCTTCCGACTGGGCGAGACTCGGCAGACCTTTGGAGCCGCGCAAGAATTGCGAGCTTCGGTTTTTTTCCACCCCGCTCGAAACCGCGTCGCCCCCCAGCGGCGCCACCCCCTGCCCGGTCGTCACCATCAGCACGTCGGCCATGGGATCGTCGGGCAGCGTCTCGCCCATGATTTCCGCCGCGCGGCGGCGGGTCATCATGCCGGCGCCGACATAGGCGACGAGGTTCGCGCGCTGGATGGTCGGATCGACGACGGCTTCGTGGCCCCAGACGAATTCCAGGTTTTCCGCGCCGAGCATCTGGCGGATCACAAGGTCGGACAGGCGCTTGATCCAGGCGAGGATCGGCAGCAACCCCTCCTCGTCGGCGCTGTCCTTCTGCGTTTCGCTGGTGGCGCGGTTCATCTGGTTGACGAGGGGTTGCGGCGACACCGAAAAGGCGAAGCAGACGACGCGGGCGATCCATTCGTCGAAGGCGTTCTTCAGCTCCGGCTCTTTGGTCTGGATGAAGGTTTTCGCCACGCCGCCGGGCACGAATTTCGCCCGCCGCCGCCGCGCCAGGTCGCCGGTGAAATAAAGGTCCCAATAGTCCTGGAAATTCTTGATCTGGTCGGGCGTCCAGCCGTCGGGCACGCCGATCAGGCTTTCTGGAATATTGCCTTCGCTGTAATAGGCGAGCTGGTTCAATTGCCGCTTCATGCCGATATTGACGGTGGCGATCACCTGCTCGACCGGCGAAAATCCATAGGCGCGGTGGGAGCGGACATTGCGCGGCCGATAGATGATGTCACGCTCGGTGTAATCGACCGCCGGCATGCCCTTCAAGATCTGCTGGTAGGCGACGGGATAGACAAGACCGCCGTTCTGCGCAAAAGGACGCGGCGTGCGGCCCCAGGCGTCGAGCACAGGTTTGATGGTCGCGCCGTCGAGCGGATGCAGCCCAAGCAAATTGCCGGCGCGGTCGCGCTCGCACCACAAGGCGGGCGCGTCGATGACGAACAGGTCTTCGAGGATCATCCGCATCCAGGCGGACCAGTCATGCGCGCCGTCGGGCCGGTGAAAGAACTTTTCGACTTTCGCGATCTGCGCGGCGTCCGCGTTCGCGCCCGGTTTTGCGCGAATGCTCCAGTTCATGCGCTCGACCTGGTCCTTGCGCGTCTCGATCACCAGGCGCAGCAGGTCGTAGGCTTCGGCGAGCGCGCGCAGGTCGGCGAAAGAGATTGCCTCATAGGGACGCGGGCGGACATTGAGATTGTAGCCGGCCGGAAAATCCCATTGCCGTCCCGCGACGTCGGCCGGCGCGCCGGGCGCCTGCGGCGGCGACGGACCGAACCAGTCGGCGGCGCCGTTCACGCTGCCGCCGAATCGGGCTGTGGCCTCGACCGGCGAAAGGGACCAGCGTGGCAGACCCGCGCCGCGTTCGCTCATGTTCAACTCCAAGATTTCAATCCTGCCGGTTCAATCCGGCGGCCTGCGTCCGGTAAAATTCGAACACGCCGTCGCCGTCGCCCTGCTCGAACAGCAGCGCCGACACCGCCCAGACCAGAGCGTCGACGCGGTCCGGGGAATAGCCGGCGCGCGCCCGGTCGAAATCCGGCGTCATCAGGCACATCTGGTCCTCGAGCTTGGCGAAGACGCCGCAATGGCGCACCCTGCCCTGCTCGTAGAGCGCGGCCACCGGCTCGGCGCGGGTGAACTTTCCCCGGCTGGCGCGCACCGCGCGATAGGGAACGTTGGCGTCCACCTGGCGAATGAGCGTCTCGATCATCTCGCCGCCATTGTTCACCTCGGCGACGATGCAGTCGGCGGCGAATTCCTTCAGCGCGGTCACCGCGCGCAAACTCCAGCCCAACGGCGTCTCGCCCTGGCGCGACAGGTCGGCCAGCACATAGACGCGGCGATCCGGCGCGAGACCAGCGACCACCATGCCGCATTCGTCGGCGTTCTCGCCCGATGTCGCGGGCGGATCGACCGCCACGACGATGCGTGTGAGTTTTCCGCGCTCGCAACCATCGGTCAGCGCCGCGTCGATCAGCTCGCGCGTCCACAGCGCGCCCGGCGCGTCGAGCAGCATGTGGGCGTGCAATTCCTGCCGCCCGAGGCGCGTGCCCTCGTATTTGCGCACCACGCGCGCCAGATAATTTTCAGCGAGATTGCCGATATTGTCGAAGGTCGAATGCTGCGTCGAAAAAGTCAGCGGATCGGCGAGGAGATCGCGCATCAGTTTGGTCGGACGCGGCGTAGTGGTGACGATCGCCTGCGGCCTCGTCCCCAGACGCAGGCCGAACACCGCCTGGTCCCAAGCGTCCGGATAACGCCAGGCGGCCAATTCGTCCGCCCATAATTTCATGTGCTGCTTTCCGCGCAGCCTTTCGGGCTCTTCGGCGGAAAACAAAAGGCTCTTCGATCCGTTCGGCCATTCCAGCCGCCGCTTGTGCGCGACGTAGCGAGGGCGCTCATCGCGCGGGCAGATCGCCAGCACGCCGGATTCGCCCTCGACCATTACGTCGCGCACATCATCGGCGGTCGCGCCGATCAGGTTGACCAGGGCGAAGTCGCGCGCCCAATCGCGCACGGTCTCCGCCCCGGTGCGCGTCTTGCCCCACCCGCGCCCGGCGAGCGGCAGCCAGTAGACCCAGTCGCCCGGGGGAATGAGCTGTTCGGGCCGGGCCCAGAAGGCCCAGCAGGTCTTCAGCGATTCGAGCTCGTCGGCGTCGAGTTTCGCGAAAAAGGCGGCGCGCTCGCGCGGCCCGAGCCGCGCCAGTTCCTGCGCGTGGGCGGGAGGCTTCCGCATGGACGCGGCTATTTCTTCGCATCCACTTCGCTGGCTTTGGCCGCTTGCCCGCGCGAAAGATCTGCGAGCTTCTTCATCAGCGAGGCGCGCGCCTCGTCGAGCGAGGCGGTCGCCTCTGCGCCGGCGTCGAGTCCGAGCAGCTTCGCCCGACGATCCATGATCGACAGGACGCGCGCGATGGCGGTGGCGTCGCCGCCCATCGCCGCCTTGTAATGCGCCGCCTGCAATTGATCGAGGCGCAACAGTTCGAGCTGGCGCAATTCGCGGGCCGGCGGCTCGCGACAGGAGCGCAAGCTTTTCGCGACGATGGCGTAGACGCGGCTGACCGAAACGCGGCGGAAACCCGCCTCCGGCAGTTTGCGGGCGATCTCGTGGAAGGTCAGCCCATGCAGGCGCATGTTCAGGATCGCCAGGTCACGATTGATGCGATCGAGCGGCGTTTCAGCCTGCTGGGGCGCTTCCGGCGCCTCATTCGGCGCCGTTTGGGCCAATGGCCGCCGCGCCTTGCGTTTTGTCGCCAAAATCTCGCGCGGGTCCGACGCCATAAGTCATCCATGTCCGATTGGCCGCCGCACAGGACGCGGGGCGGAAACAAAAAACCCGGCGGCTCCTTGTCGGGAGCGCCGGGCGGAAATCTTCAACGTGGATATTTATAGCAAAAGTCGGTCGACCCGTCAATGGGCTTTGATGGGCTTTTCGTAATTTTATGGGATTTAGCCCATTCGATGCCAACGGGACGCGCGTTGGGCTATAATGGGCGCAGGCGTCAAAAAGTCAATTGACGGTAAAGCGCCCGGCGAAACGGCCGATGATCTTCACGTCGTCAAGGCCCGCCTCATAAGGCGAATAGCATGGATTGGCGGAAATGACCCGGATGCGCATCGGGTCGGAGCCCATGACGATCTGCAGCCGCTTGATCACCAGGCCATAGCCGTCCCACAGAGCGAAAATGCCTTCGGGGCTCGGGATGGCGTAGCGCAGGTCGATGAAGACGCGGTCGCCTTCGAACAGGCGCGGCTCCATCGAATCGCCGATCACCTCGAACACACGGACATGGCGCGCGGACGCGTGCAGGACCCCCTGCATAATGGTTTGCGGCAGGCTCCATTCGGCGGCGATGCCCTCGGCCGAATAGACATTGCCCCGCTCGTCATGGACGAAAGCCTCGACCGGCACGCCGCCGCCGCCCGCCCCCGCCCGCACGTCGACCTCGAAAATCGTCGATCCCTCGCCGACCGAAGCGCTGTCCACGGTTTTCAGGCCGACGCTGGTGTCGAGCTTGCGGCGCGGCGGCGCGTCGGGGGCGAATTCGCCGCCCGCCTCCTCGGCGCCTGTGATCAGCCAGTCGAGCGAGCGGCCCAGCGCCGAAGCCAGCTTGTTCAAGGCCGGCAGCGAGCCGCCGCGCCCGCGCTTCAACGCGTCGCGGACATAGGTCTCGCCCAGGCCCGCGAGTTTCGACAGGCCCTTCATGTCGAGGCCCTGCCGCTCCATTTCGGCCCGGACGCGCTGTTTGATCGCCTCGTCCATAATGGGATATTTCCCATACTTTCACCGGAGCGTCCAGAGGGATATTTCCCATTGACACGATGGGATTGTTTCCTTTATGTTCTTCTTGTCTTCAAGCATGAAGGCGCCGTTCCCATTCCAGCCCCCATGGCTTCCATGACCCTCCCCCTTCCGTTTTGCGTTGTGTCGCCTTTTTCCTCCACGAAAATCGTCGTGCCGCGCGCCGGCGCGCGTCCCTTGCGGGTCGAAACGGCGCGCCCACGCCCGGCGCTGCCGAAGACAGGCCAGTTCGGCCTCAGCGCCGAGCCGCGTCCGGCGGCGCGGAAGATCGCCCTGCTGGCGCCGCCGCCACCCCCCGCCTCCGTTCTCTATGTGCAGACGCCGCAGGGACTCGTCCGTTCGGAAGCCTATGAGGATTGGCTCGAGCAGGCGGCGCGCCGCCTCGCCGCGCAAAGGCCCGGCCGCATCGACGCGACCTATGCGCTGGAAATAGCGGCGCCGCGCAATTCGCGCACCCGGCAGTTCGGCGCGATGGAGCGGCCCTTGGTCGAACTTCTGGCGCGCTGCCGCGTCATCCGGCGCGGCCTGAGTCCCGACAAATTCGCAGCCTGCTATGGCGGCGTCGCGGGCGGCGAATTGACGATCACGCTCAGCGACTTTTCCGCGCCCTGAAATTTTCTTTTCGAGTTGGAATGAAGCCATGAACAAGCGGCGCAAGACAAAAATTACGTTGGCGAAGCTCGCCTGTCTCGAACCGCCGACGCGCGAAAGGCAGGCCCGGCGCGTGCTGGAGAGTTTTCACGACAGCGGCTATCGCAAGCCGGAGGGGCCGAGCGTCGAGCGCCTGCTGAAAGCGGGCGAAGCGGCGAAAGTCGAGACCTTTTCCGAAGTGGTGGAAATTTCGCGCGGCGACAGTTTCGAACCGGTCGCCGTCGATTTCGTGCGCATGCGCATTGACGACGGTCCGCTGGCGCGGCTGCGCGACCGCAACCAGCTCGACCGCGACGATCGTGCGAAAAATCTCGCCATGGCGCAGGCGGGCGAAAAATACCGGCACGATTTTTTCCGCGCCGGCCTCGATCCCTTGCGCGCGCTCGATCCGTCGCAGGAGGTCGCCGCCGCCTATTCGCCCGGCGGGCTGTGGCGCTGCGAAAGCCAGATCGAGGCGTTGCAGAAATTCCGCGCCGCGCGCGAGGCGATCCCCGACGATTTCCGCGAGCCGCTGGCGGCCATTGTCCTCAACGACCGCGAGCCCGTCGATATCGGCCGCGAGATCGGCGCCTACAAGGACGCCAAAATGGCCGGCGCCGTCGCTTTGTTCATCTTGCGCCGCGGCCTGATCGCCCTGGCCCGGCATTACCGTATGATTTCCGCCCGTCAGGCGTGAAAAATGCGCCCGTCATTTCGAGCCATAGGGCGCGCTTCGCGCTCCTGTTTTTTATCGAATTGACGCCCGGCGCTGGCGCCGGGCTTTTGGAAGCAATCCGCCAATCGTGCAAGGAGCAGCGTGGATTGCTTCGTCGCTTTGCTCCTCGCAATGAAGGACCGTTGACTACGCGCCCTTCAATCGGCGCGATAGTTCGCGCGCAATCGCCAATTCCTTCGTGAAAGGCCCCGAGCCTTGCGCGTAAAACTCACCTGCCCGCGCAAGCCCCTCGACGCCAAACCGCGCGCGGATCGATTCCTCCACCCAGGCCTTCTGCTGCGCGGTCCGCCGGCGCGTAAGAGCGCCGGTCTTCTCCGCCCAGGCGCGATGATCGGCCAGTGCGCGATGAACCTCCTCCATGCCGGCGCCGGTCGAGGCCGAGGCCAAAATCACCGGCACACGCCAGTCGTCGTCGCGTTCGAACAGGGTCAGCGCGCCTTCGACCTCGCTTTTGGCGCGCCGCGCCGCGTCGCCCATATCGGCCTTGGTGACCACGCAAATATCCGGCAATTCCATCACCCCGGCCTTCATGAACTGCAAGGAGTCGCCGGAGCCGGGCTGGACGCAGAGGATGACGCTGTCGACCGCGAAGGAAATATCCGCCTCCGACTGGCCGATGCCGACGCTTTCGATCAGCACCCGATCGAACAAGGCGCGCATCAGGGCGGAAGCCGCGATGGTCTGGTCGGACAGGCCGCCGAGACGGTCCCGCGCCGCCATGGAGCGGACGAACACGCCTTGGTCCTCGGGGTCGGTCGCCATGCGCGCCCGGTCGCCCAGCAGCGCCCCGCCGGTGCGCCGCGACGAGGGATCGACGGCGATCACCCCCACCGTCTCGCCGCGCCCGCGCCAGTCGCGCAAAAGCGCGTTGGTCAGTGTCGATTTGCCGACGCCGGGCGGCCCGGTCAGCCCCGCCGCATGTGCGCGGGTTTGCGCAATGGCCGCGTCGAGCAGCGTCGCCAGCTCCTCCGTGCCCTCATGCGTCTCGATCAGCGCCAGCGCGCGCGAAAGACCGCGCTTGCCGCCAGCCGCAATGGAGGAGAGATCAGGAAAGGACGCGCTCAATGGAAAACCCCGTTTGTCCGGCGGGTCTAGAGCATTTTCAAGCGAAGTGGACACCGGTTCGCGTGAAGAAAATGCTTAAAAACAAAAAACTGGAGCCCCGATCCGATTCTATCGGATCGGAGAAGGCTCTAGCGGGCGGCGCGGTTTCTGGCAAGCGCGCCTCAGCGCCTTGAAAAGACCGCGATGGCCAGTCCGGCCATCACCACGCCGGCGCCGAGCATCGCCCCAAAACTCAAGGGCTCGTGATAGACCAGCGCCGCCGCGCCCATGCCGAAGACCGGAACCAGCAGCGCGAAGGGCGTGACCTGCGCCGCCGGATGACGGCTCAGGAGATAGGACCACAGGCCGAAGCCGATCGTCGTCGCGCCATAGGCGAGAAACGCCGCGCCGCCCCAGACGACGAGCGAGGGATGCAGCAGCGCCCTGGCGATGGCGCCATGGTCCTCCAGCAGCAGCGACAACCCGAGCAGAGGCATTGGCGCGAAAAGACTCGACCAGACGATGAAGCCGAGCATGTGCGTGCGTCCGGCGCGGATCGAAAACATGTTGCCGGCGCTCCAGAAGGCCGCGGCGGCGATCAGGGCGAGAAAGGGAAGCAGCGGCGCGGAGCCGCCGCGGAAAAAGCCGATCACGCCGACGCCGGCCATCGCGACCAGGGCGCCGATCAACTGGCCGCGCCGCGCGCGCTGCCCGAGCACGACATGCGCCAGGGCGATGGTGAACAGGGCCTGGATCTGGATGACCAGCGAGGCCAGACCCGCTGGCATGCCGAATTTGATCGAAACGAACAGCAGGCCGAACTGGCCGACCCCGATGCACAGGCCATAGCCGGCCAGATCGAGCAGTCTCACCTTTGGCCGGGGGATGAACAGGACCGCCGGAAAGGCGGCGAAGGAAAAGCGCAGGGCCGTGAGGAACAGGGGCGGCGCCTCGGCGACGCCGGCCTTGATCGCAATAAAGCTGACACCCCACAAAAAGGCGATCAGCACGGCGAGCGCCAGATCGCGCGGCGGCAGGCCGCCGTGCCCGTCCCCGGCAGAGCGGAGGCTCATTCGATGAGGATGGACGGCGTGCGGCCGATCAGCCGCGCCAATTGCTTCATTCGACCGTTCAGCCGCTCGCCGGCGAGATCGGCGAGATCGGGCGGCAGCGTCAGGACGACCTTGCCCTTCACGCACACCAGCTTCACCCGAGACAGGACGTCGGGCATGGAGGCCGAGATGATATAGGCGACGCGCTGGATGGCGCCGAGAATGCGGGCGCGGTCCATCAGGCGCGGCGTGGCGAGGCTGCGGATCTGCGCGCTCACGTCCTCGTCCATGCCGAGGTGGCGGTAGGCCACGGCCATGCCGAGAAAGGCGCGGCCGGGGTGATCGACTCCAACCATCGGCGTGTTGGCGAGGAGGTTGAGCGCCAGTTCGGAGCGATAATCCGGCGAGGTGCGCCAGCCGATATCGCCGAAAAGGCAGGCGGCGTGACGCAGGCGCTTCTCCTCCGCCGTCTCGTCGAGATGGCTCGACTCCATGAAGGCGTCGCTCCAGCGAATCAGGTCCTCGCCATGGCGGGGCGCGCGGGATCGCAGGAGATTATATTCGCGCGCCGCCTCGATCAGTGGATCGCGCGCCTGCATTTCCGGGCTCAATTGCTCGAACAGCAGGCCCTCGCGCAACCCGCCGATGGAGATCACCACCTTGCCGGGCTTGCCGCGCCGGATGATCTCCTCCAGCACCACCGCGCCATAGGCGAGCGAGGGACGGCGCTGCTGCGAAATGGCGCCGACGGCGACAAGCGCTTCGGTGTCGACGCGTTCGACCAGCGAGGCGAAATCGGCGGCGTCGCGCGCCGGAATGACATAGCCGTGCATCACTTCCAGCGGATAATTGCGCTGGCGCATGTGCAATTTAGCGAGCGAGCGCCAGGTGCCGCCAACGGCATAGAAAGTGCGGCCGCGCAGAAAATCGAGCGGCCCGGCGTCAGCCAGGGCCTGTCTGGCGATGCGGACGGCGTTTTTCGGCGAACGGCCGGAAGCGTCCATCAGGGCCAGCGAGCCGAGTTTCAGCGAAACGCCCTCGCCGACGGCGGCCCCTTTGACGTCGATCAATTCGAGCGAGCCGCCGCCGAGATCGCCGACCACTCCATCGGCGCCGTGAAAGGTCGAGACGACCCCGAGCGCCGAGAGCCGCGCCTCGCGCGAGCCGGAAATCAGCTCGATCGGCCGGCCAATCGCCTTTTCCGCCGCCGCGAGAAATTGCGCGCCATTGGCGGCGTCGCGCGCGGCGGCCGTCGCGACCGGGCGGATATCCTCGATCCGCATGAATTCGCAGAGTTTCTTGAACCGGCGCAGGGCCTCGAAGGCCTGCGCCATGCCGTCGTCGGCCAGGCGGCCGGTGGTCGCCACGCCTTTGCCAAGGCCGCAAAGCGCCTTTTCGTTGAAAATCGGCGTCGGCGCGCGGGTCAGCCCTTCATAGGCGACGAGGCGCACCGAATTGGAGCCGATATCGACAATCGCCGTCGGCCGGGCGCCTGGCAGCCGTCCTTGTCCGTCGCCCAGGTTGGCGCCGCTCGGTCCCTTGCCCATTTCAGAGCCGCTCGCCTCGCTTGAACAGGGTTTTGGGGCTTGATTCGAGCAATGACTTGCCGCGCCCGGACAGCGACGGATTGGTCATGAAATATTTATGCACGTTGAACGGCTCCTCGTCAGGCCCGCATTCGATCCGCACGCTCGATCCGTCCGGCAGCACGCGGTAGGATTGCTGGTTGTCCATCAGGTTGGCGACGAGAATCTGGTCGAGCACCTGTTCGTGCGTGGTCGGATTGGTGACCGGCATCAGCGATTCGACGCGCCGGTCGAGATTGCGCGGCATCAGATCGGCGGAGGAAATATAGACCGCCGCCTTCGGGTGCGGCAGGCCATGGCCGCCGCCGAACGCGTAGATCCGCGCATGCTCGAGGAAGCGGCCGATGATCGATTTGACGCGGATGTTGTCCGACAGGCCCGGCACGCCGGGACGCAGGCAGCAGATGCCGCGCACCACGAAATCGATCTGCACCCCCGCTCCGCTCGCCTCGTAGAGCGCGTCGATGATTTCCGGATCGACCAGGGCGTTGCACTTGCCCCAGATCGCGGCAGGACGCCCCGCCCTGGCGTGGGCGATCTCCTGCGCGACATGGTCGAGCAGCTTCTTCTTGAGCGAGATCGGCGACACCGCCATGCGCTCCAGCCCAACCGGCTCGGCATAGCCGGTGATATAGTTGAAAATGCGCGACACATCGCGCCCGATCGCCGGATCGGCGGTGAACAGCGACACGTCGGTGTAAATTTTCGCGGTGATCGGGTGATAATTGCCGGTGCCGATATGGCAATAGGTGGTCAGCGCGCCGCCCTCGCGCCGCACCACCAGCGACAGTTTGGCGTGGGTCTTCAACTCGAGGAAGCCGAAGACGACCTGCGCGCCGGCGCGCTCCAGGTCGCGCGCCCAGCGGATATTGGCCTCCTCGTCGAAGCGGGCCTTCAATTCGACCAGCGCCGTGACGGACTTGCCCGCCTCAGCCGCCTCGACCAGGGCGCGAACGATCGGGCTGTCGGAAGAAGTGCGGTAGAGCGTCTGCTTGATCGCCACGACATTGGGGTCGCGCGCCGCCTGCATCAGGAACTGCACCACCACGTCGAAGGATTCGTAGGGGTGGTGGACCACCAGGTCCTTCTGCTTGATCGCGAGGAAACAATCGCCGCCATTGTCGCGCACCCGCTCGGGGAAGCGCGGATTATAGGGCGTGAATTTGAGTTCGGGACGCGGCAGGCCGACGACTTCCGACAGGTCCTTGAGCGCCAGCATGCCGTCGAGCGCGATGATCTCGTCACGCTCGACATCGAGCTCCTCGGCGACGAAGGCGCGCATCTCCGAGGGCATGTGCGCGTCGGTCTCCAGCCGGATCACCGAACCGCGCCGGCGGCGCTTCAGCGCCGTCTCGAACAGCCGCACCAGGTCTTCCGCCTCTTCCTCGACTTCCAGATCGCTGTCGCGGATGACCCGGAACAGGCCCTGCGCCTTGACGATGTAGCCGGGGAAAAGTTTCTGGATATGGGTGACGATCACCGCCTCCAGCAGCACCAGCCGCGCGCCGCGCCGGGCCATCAGGCAGGCGGATGAAACGGTCGATCTTGGTCGGCATGCGCACCAGAGCCTGCATGTTCGCGGCGGTGGCGATATGCGCCAGTTCCAGCGCCAGCGTCAGGCCGAGATTGGGAATGAAGGGGAAGGGATGGGCCGGATCGACCGCCAGCGGCGTCAGCACCGGGAAAGATATGCAGGACGAAATGCTCGTCGAGCCAGAGCTTTTCGGCCTTGCTGAGGTCGCTGGGCTCGACGAAATGGCGATTTCCTCGGCCAGCAAGTTCCTCCTGCAATTGCCGCCAGCGGCGCAACTGCTCCTCGGCCAATTCGCCGACGCGCTCGCGGATCAGCGGAAGTTGCTCGCCCGGCGTCAAGCCGTCCTCCGACGCCGTATCGACCCCGGTGCGCAACTGCCCGAGCAAGCCGGCGACACGCACCATGAAGAATTCATCGAGATTATTGGCCGAAATCGAGACGAAACGAACTCGCTCCAGCAAGGGGTGCGACAGGTTCGAGGCTTCGAGCAGCACCCGGCGGTTGAACTCCAGCCAGGACAGCTCGCGGTTGATGAAGCGCTTGGGCGACGCGCGGAGGGCCTCGCCATAGGAGATATCGACCTTGCGCCGCCAGGGCGCCGATGTCGAGGTCCAAGATTTCGCTCGCTTGCGTCACGTCATCCTCCACCGTTCTTGCTGGTTTTGCATTTGATTTTATGAAATTCGTGTGACGGAAACCTCAGCCGTCCGAGCCGAAAAAATCCTTTTGAGCCGCGGGATTTGAGTCCGCGTCATTTTGGGCGTTCAGCACGGCTGCGGCCAGCGGGCGGGTCACCGGGCGCCCGCGCGCGAGTCCCTCCCGGTCCAGCGCCGCGACGATTTTTTGCGCCGCCTCGAAGGATCGCTCCAGGCGCAGCGCGAGAAAATCGACCACCGTCTCATCCACCCTGATTTGGCGATCATAGAATAACTTCACCAGGATGGCGCGGAGAAAAGCTTCGTCCGGCGCGGCGATGGCGACGGTCGGCGCGCGGCGCAGGCGCGACAACAGGTCGAGGCGTGGCCAGCCCCCAATGATCGGGTTTTTTTCCGCGGTAACGAGCAGGCAGCCCCCGCTTTCGGCCGCCAGATTGAGCAGGTGAAACATTTCCGCTTCGCGCGGCGTCCCGAAAATCGGCGCAAAATCCGCGTCTTCCAGCAGCAGGGCCGGCTCGGCGGCCAGTGCCGGCAAAATCTCCAGCCGCAGGTCGCGCGCGGAAAAAACCCGCGCGCCGGCGCGGCGCGCCCAGATCGCGCCGAGATGGCTCTTGCCCGACCCCCGCGGGCCGAGCAGCAGCAGCGTTTTTTGCGGCCAGTCCGGCCACAGGCGGATCATCGCCAGCGCCTTTTGGTTCGAATGGCGCTTCGAGAAAATCCTCTTCCGTAAAATTCGGATCATGCGGCAGATCGAACGGCAATTGCCCGAGTGTCATGCGGCGTCCGGCCCAAGTCCGTGGAACAGGGCGCTCTGCTTGTATCGCCGCGCCGCGAAACGGATCAGCACGCCCGGTCGCCGCGGCGAGGGGCACGGCGAGGATCATGCCGGCGAAGCCGAACAGGCTGGCGAAGGCGAGCAAGCGCGAAAATCAGCCAGACCGGATGCAGGCCGACCGAGCCTCCGACCAGTTTCGGCGAGAGGATATTGCCTTCGAGAAACTGGCCCGTCGCCGACCACGCCATGGCGAGGCCGAACAGGCCGAGATGCGGCCAGCCCTGGACGATGGCGACGATGGCGGAAAAGACCAGCGCGGTCAACGAGCCGACATAGGGAATGAAGCTCAGGAAGCCCGCCGAAAGCCCGATGAGGAAGCCGAAATTCAGCCCGATCAGGGTCAGGCCGACGCCATACCACAGCCCCAGGAACAGGCAGACCAACGATTGTCCGCGCAAGAATCCGGCGATCGCGCGGTCGATCTCGGCGGCCAGCTCGAAGACGGTGGCGCGATAGCGCGGCGGGATCAGGCTGCGGATGACGCTGACCATTTCCGGCCAGGACACCAGCAGATAGAAGGTGACGACCGGCGTGATCACCGTCGAGCGTCACGATGCCGACCAGGGCCTGCCCGCCCGCCCAGAGCGATTTCAGGAAATTGCCGAACCATTGCACGCCCTGGCCGACGAAATTGCCGAGCGATTTCTGGATGCTGTCGGAGCTGGCGGCGCCATCGAGGCCGAATTTCGACAGCCACTCGCCGCCATATTTATGCATCAACAGGACCGCCGTCTCGTCCGAGACAAGCCCTTGCAGCTTGGTCGCATAATCGGGCAGGCTTTCGGCGAAGCCGACCGATCTGCCGGCCAAGGATCGGCGCGACGCCGAAAATCAAGACCAGCAGCAGCGAATAAAAAAGGCGAGAATGACCAGGGTGGCGACAAGCCGGCTCATGCCGAGCTTCTGCAGGCGGCCCGCGATGGGATCCAGCACATAGCCGAGCGTCAGCGCCGCGATGAAAGGCGCGAGCACATTGGCGAAGAGATAGACGCCCAGAGCCGACCAGCAGCCAGCATCAGGAGCCAGAAAGCGATTTGCCATTCAATGCGCATCGGCCGCGTTCCTCCGCCGGCTTTAGCGGGGCATTTCTATTGTCCTTGAAAGGGCCGCTTACCCGCTAGGCCGTCATATGCGTCACCCAACGCCTGAAATAGGCCGCGAGCGAGCCCAGCGTCAATGCCGCGACAAGTCCATTGGCCAAGGGGCAACCACAGGCCCTGCCCGCCAGCCGAAGGCCAGCAGGCGAGAACCAGAGCCACAAAGCCGATTTGCGCGAATGTATTGCCCTTGGAGATCCACATGTGGCCTTATTTCCATGGGACGGTCGAGAAGCCAGGCCAGGACACCGCGCCGATGATCATCAGGTCGCGGGGTCACCAGACAGCGCGAGCGCCATCGGCAGGATGCCGACAATGGCCAGCGTGATGTAATCGCAAATCAGCAGGCCTTGTCGGCGAGCGCGTCGAGATAGGCCCCCAATTCCGAGCGCAGGTCGAAACGCCGGGCGATCCAGCCGTCGAGCGCGTCGGAAACGCCCGCGACCACAAAAATCGCCAAGGCCTCCGGCCAGCGATGCTGGGCGATCATGTCCACGCTGACGGGAACCAGCGCCAGCCTCGCCAGGCTGATCAGATTGGGCAGGAAGGCGAACCATTTGGTCGGCATGGCGGCGGTTTTCCGCGGGATTGCTGCGGACACTATGAGGCAGAGGCAAATCCGCCGCAAGGCCGCCCGCCTTGCCAGCGCCCGCGCGAGCGGCTAGAGCAACCCCGAAAACCCGTTCAAAGGATTTATCCATGACGCAGCACGGCGAGAAGCCTGCGGGATTGACCTATTCGCAGGCGGGCGTCGACATCGACGCCGGCGCGCGGATGGTCGATCTGATCAAGCCGCTGGTGCGCGCGACGCGGCGGCGCGGCGCAGACGCGGAAATCGGCGGTTTCGGCGGGTTGTTCGACCTCAAGGCCGCCGGATTCGCCGACCCCATCCTCGTCGCCGCCAATGACGGCGTCGGCACCAAGGTGAAAATCGCCATCGAGAGCGGCATTCACGACACGGTCGGGATCGACCTCGTCGCAATGTGCGTCAACGATCTGATCGTGCAGGGCGCAGAGCCGCTGTTTTTCCTGGACTATTACGCGACCGGCAAGCTCGACCCCGAGGTCGGCGCCGCCATCGTCACCGGCATCGCCGCCGGCTGCCTTGAGGCCGGCGCGGCGCTGATCGGCGGCGAAACCGCTGAAATGCCAGGCCTTTACGCCGGAGAAGACTATGATCTCGCCGGTTTCGCCGTCGGCGCCGCGGAGCGCGGCGACCTTTTGCCGCGTAAAAACATCGCCGTCGGCGACGTCATTTTCGGCCTGAGAATCCTCGGGCGTGCATTCCAACGGCTTTTCGCTGGTGCGCAAGATCGTCGAGCGCGCCGGGCTGAAATTTTCCGACCCCGCCCCCTTCGCGCCGGGCAAGACGCTCGCCCAGGCGCTGCTTGAGCCGACCCGCATCTACGTCAAGCCGCTGCTTTCCGCGCTCAGGAAGACGCCGACCATCAAGGCCTTCGCCCATATCACCGGCGGGGGCTATCCGGAAAACATTCCGCGCGTGCTCCCCGATGGGCTCGGGGTCGAAATCGATCTCGGCCGCGTTCCGGTCCTGCCTGTCTTCAGCTGGCTGGCGCAAGCCGGCGGCGTCGCCGAGCGCGAGATGCTGCGCACCTTCAATTGCGGCGTCGGCATGATCGTCGTGGCCGATGCGGCCAAGGCGGCGGAAGCCGAGGAAGCCCTGCGCGCCTCCGGCGAGGATCCGGTCCGGCTGGGCGAGATCGTCGTCGCCGAGTCGGGCGAGCGCGTGCTCTTCACCGGAAAGCTGGGCTTGTGAGCATTTCGCGGAAAAGGGTCGCCATCCTGATTTCCGGGCGCGGCTCCAATATGCGCTCACTGGTCGAGGCGTCGCGGCAGGACGGCTTTCCGGCGGAAATCGCTCTCGTCCTGTCGAATGTCGCGACCGCCGAAGGGCTGAAATTCGCCGAGGCGCAGGGAATTGCCACGGCGCTGGTGGAGCACAAGCGATTCTCCGACCGCGAAAGTTTTGAGCGCGCGATTCAGTCGACGCTGCAGCAGCACGCCATCGACCTGGTCTGCCTGGCCGGTTTCATGCGCGTGCTCACAGCCTGGTTCGTCGAGCAATGGCGGGAGCGGATGCTCAACATCCACCCGGCGCTGCTGCCCTCCTATCGCGGCCTGCACACGCATGAGCGGGCTCTCGCCGACGGGGTGAAAATCCACGGCGCCACAGTGCATTTCGTCTCGCCGGAGATGGACGCCGGGCCGATCATCGTCCAGGCCGCCGTGCCGGTGCTCGACAGCGACACGCCCGACACGCTTTCTGCGCGGGTGCTGGCGCAGGAGCACCGGATTTATCCGCTGGCGCTGAAGCTGGTCGCCGGCGGTTTTACGCGCGTCGACGGCGCGCGCGTGCGGGTCGACAGCAAGGAAAGCGCGCCTTCGGCCCTGGTCTGGCCAGCGGAGTAAGGCCGCTCATTCCCCCAAAGCGTGCAAGACGACCTCGCGCCTGTGCGAGGCGCGGCGGTGCTCGAACAAAAAAATCCCCTGCCAAGTCCCCAGAGCCAGATCACCGTCCGTGAAGGGGATCGTCAAGCTGGTTTGCGTCAGGGCGGCGCGCAGATGCGCCGGCATGTCGTCCGGCCCCTCATTTTCGTGAGAATAGAGGCTGCGCGCTTCCGGCGCGATTCGCTCGAAAAAGGCTTCGAGATCGGCGAGCACCGAAGGATCGGCGTTTTCCTGGATGAGGAGCGAGGCCGAAGTGTGGCGGCAGAAGACGGTGATCTGGCCTAGCGTGAGGCCGCTGGCGCTCAAAAACTCCCGCGCCTCGCGGGTGATTTCGACGAAGCCGCGCCCATGCGTCTTGACCTGAAGCCTGCGCTGAACTTGGCGCAAAGGACCACTCCGTTCGCTTGTCCAGGCGCCCTCTTCTCCCGCAAGGGGAGAAGGGGGGCGCGCGTCGCGCCGGCCGTTGTTACGCCGTCGATCCCGCCGCTTTCCCCAGCGCCGCCTGCGCCGCCGCGAGGCGGGCGATCGGCACGCGATAGGGCGAGCAGGATACGTAGTCGAGGCCGGTCTTTTCACAAAAAGCGATGGAGGCCGGGTCGCCGCCGTGCTCGCCGCAAATGCCAAGCTTGATCTTGTCGCGCGTTTTCCGTCCGCGTTCCGCCGCCAGCGCCACCAGTTCGCCGACGCCGTCCTGGTCGAGCGATACGAAGGGGTCCTGCGGCAATATGCCCTTCTGGACATAGGTTCCGAGGAAGGAGCCGGCGTCGTCGCGCGAAATGCCGAGCGTCGTCTGGGTCAGGTCGTTGGTGCCGAAGGAGAAAAATTCCGCCGTTTCGGCGATTTCCCCGGCGCGCAGGGCGGCGCGCGGCAGTTCGATCATTGTGCCCACATGATAGGGAATGGCGACGCCCGTTTCCTTGGCGACTTCTACCGCCATGGCGTCGATGCGCGCCTTGACCAGATCGAGTTCGCGCTTCGACAGCACCAGCGGAACCATGATTTCCGCGATGACCGGCTCGCCGGTCTTGTTCTGCGCCTCGACCGCGCCTTCAAAGATGGCGCGGGCCTGCATTTCGGCGATTTCCGGAAAGGCGATGGCGAGACGCACGCCGCGGAAACCGAGCATCGGGTTGAATTCATGCAATTCGTCGGCGCGGCGCTTCAGCTTTTCCGGCGAAGAGCCCATGGCCGTGGCGACTTCGGCGATCTCCTCCGCCGTATGCGGCAGGAATTCGTGCAGCGGCGGATCGAGCAGGCGGATGGTCACCGGCAGTCCGTGCATGATCTCGAACAACGAGGCGAAATCCGACCTTTGCATCGGCAGGATTTTCGCCAGGGCGGCGCGGCGGCCCGCCTCGTCGCCGGCGAGGATCATCTCGCGCACCGCGACGATGCGCTCGTTGTCGAAGAACATGTGCTCGGTGCGGCAGAGGCCGATGCCTTCCGCGCCGAACTGCCGGGCGATGCGGGCGTCGGCGGGCGTGTCGGCGTTGGTGCGCACCTTCAGGCGACGATCGGCGTCGGCCCAGCCCATCAGCACAGCGAATTCGCCGGAAAGCTCCGGCTCCAGCATGGGAACGGCGCCTTCGATCACCTGGCCGGAGGTGCCGTCCACGGTGATGACGTCGCCTTTCTTGAAGGCGCGGCCCATGGCGGTCATGGTCTGCGCCGCGTAATCGACGCGCACCGAACCGGCCCCGGACACGCAAGGCTTGCCCATGCCGCGCGCAACCACGGCCGCGTGCGAGGTCATGCCGCCGCGAGTCGTGAGAATGCCTTCCGCCGCATGCATGCCGTAAATATCCTCCGGCGAGGTTTCGACGCGCACCAGAATGACCTTCTTGCCGGCGGCCTTCAGCGCTTCGGCCTCATCCGACGAGAAGACGATCTCGCCGCAAGCCGCGCCCGGCGAGGCCGGCAGGCCGGTGGCGATGATTTTCCGCTCGGCCTTCGGGTCAAGGGTCGGGTGCAGCAATTGGTCGAGCGAGGCGGGTTCGATGCGCGAGATCGCCTCTTCCCGCGTGATCAGCCCGGCATTGGCCATTTCCACCGCGACCCGCAGGGCGGCTTTGGCGGTGCGCTTGCCGGTGCGCGTCTGCAGCATCCAGAACTTGCCGCGCTCGACCGTGAACTCCATGTCCTGCATGTCGCGGTAATGACGCTCGAGCAATTGCGTGGCGCGGCTGAACTCCGCGAAAATCTCCGGCATCACCTTCTCCAACGACGGTTTGTCGGATTTGGCGGCGATGCGCGCGGCTTCGGTGATGTTTTGTGGCGTGCGGATGCCCGCCACCACGTCCTCGCCCTGGGCGTTGACGAGGAATTCGCCGTAAAGCGCGTTCTCGCCGGTCGAGGGATTGCGGGTGAAGGCGACGCCGGTGGCGGACGTCTCGCCCATGTTGCCGAACACCATGGCCTGGACGTTGACTGCCGTGCCCCAGCTTTCAGGAATGTCGTGCAGTCGGCGATAGGTGATGGCGCGGCCGGTCATCCAGGAGGAAAAGACGGCGCCGATCGCGCCCCAGAGCTGTTCGCGCGCGTCCTGCGGGAAGGGTTTTCCGTGTTCGCGCTCGACCGCCTCCTTGTAGCTGGCGACGATTTTCCGCCAATCGTCGGCGGTGAGATCCGTGTCCTGGAAATAACCCTTCTGGTCCTTGTAGACTTCGAGGATTTCCTCGAAATTATGGTGCTCGACGCCGAGAACCACATTCGAATACATCTGGATGAAGCGGCGATAGCTGTCCCAGGCAAATCTTTCGTCGCCCGAGGATTTGGCGACGGCGTCGACCGTAACGTCGTTGAGGCCGAGATTGAGCACCGTGTCCATCATGCCGGGCATCGAGGCGCGGGCGCCCGAGCGCACCGAAACCAGCAGCGGATTCTCCGGGTCCGCGAAGACATGCCCCGCCAACTCGCCGACATGCCGCAGCGCCGCCTCGACCTGTTCCTTGAGATCGGAGGGATAGGTCTGGCCGTTTGCGTAAAAATAGGTGCAGACTTCTGTCGAAATGGTGAAGCCGGGTGGCACGGGCAGGCCGAGATTGGCCATTTCGGCCAGATTCGCCCCCTTGCCGCCGAGCAGGTTCTTCATCGCGCTGGCGCCTTCAGCCTTGCCGTCACCAAATGAATAGACCCATTTCGCCATTTTCGTTTCCTTTTGCGGCCGACGACGTTTCGCCCGAAGCGGGGCGCCTTGGGATGCTTATGATCTTTGGCGTCGTTTATCAAACGGCAAGCGTTGCGGCAATTGCTCGGCAGGCGGCGCAGGCGGCGCGGCGGCCCTGCCCCATTCGCCCCTTGATTGCGCGTGACGCGATGAAAACCCCGAGCCCTCGCCGCGTCAAGCCCTTGGAGGGCGGCCGGGAAGGCGCCAAAGGGCGGCGCATGAACTAAATCCAAGGGTTTGATTGCTCAAGGCGCAGGTTGAGTGTAAAGCAGCCATTCGTTCGCCCCACCCTGGGGCGGGTGCGCGATCGAGTTTGCCGTGAACAATAATTCGACTACACCCCTGTTGGACAAGGTAAAATTCCCGTCCGACCTGCGCCGCCTGCCGGAAAGCGACCTGCGCGCGATGGCCGACGACGTTCGCCGCGCGACGATCGACGCCGTTTCGGTGACTGGCGGCCATCTCGGCTCCAGCCTTGGCGTCGTCGAACTGACGGTGGCGCTGCATTATGTGTTCGACACGCCGAAGGACCGCATCATCTGGGACGTCGGCCATCAAGCCTATCCGCACAAGATCCTGACCGGACGGCGCGACCGCATGAAGACCCTGCGCCAGGGCGGCGGCCTGTCTGGCTTCACCAAGCGCGCGGAAAGCGAATACGACCCTTTCGGCGCGGCTCATTCCTCGACCTCGATTTCCGCCGGCCTCGGCATGGCGGTGGCGCGCGACCTTTCCGGCGCAAGCAACAATGTCATCGCGGTGATCGGCGACGGCTCGATGTCGGCCGGCATGGCCTATGAAGCGATGAACAATGCCGGCGCCTCGCATTCGCGGCTGATCGTTATCCTCAACGACAATGACATGTCGATCGCGCCGCCGGTCGGCGCCATGTCGGCCTATCTCGCCCGGCTATCCTCGGGCCGCACCTATCTGAAGCTGCGCGACGCCGGCAAGTCGCTCGCAAAGCATCTTCCCAGGAGCGTCGAGAACGCCATCACCCGCGCGGTGGAGCACGCCCGTACTTACGTCACCGGCGGCACCCTGTTCGAGGAGCTGGGCTTTTACTACGTCGGCCCGATCGACGGCCACAATCTCGACCACCTCCTGCCAGTGCTGAAAAACGTCCGCGACGCCAATGTCGGCGACCCCGTGCTGATCCATGTCGTGACGCAGAAGGGCAAGGGCTACGCGCCGGCCGAAGCCGCCGACGACAAATATCACGGCGTCAGCAAATTCGACGTGGTCACCGGAACCCAGGTCAAGCCCAAGGCCAACGCCCCGTCCTACACCAAGGTTTTTGGCCAGTCGCTGGTCAAGGAGGGCGAGAAGGACGACAAAATCGTCGCCATCACCGCCGCCATGCCCAACGGCACGGGCGTTGATTTCTTCCAGAAGACATTCCCGAAGCGCACTTTCGACGTCGGCATCGCCGAACAGCACGCCGTGACCTTCGCCGCGGGCCTCGCGACCGAGGGTTACAAGCCCTTCTGCGCCATCTATTCGACCTTCCTGCAGCGTGGCTATGATCAGGTCGTGCATGACGTGGCGATCCAGAACTTGCCCGTCCGTTTCGCGCTCGACCGCGCCGGCCTGGTCGGCGCCGACGGCGCGACCCACGCGGGCGCGTTCGATGTCGCTTTCCTTGGCGTGCTGCCGAACATGGTTGTGATGGCCGCCGCCGACGAGGCGGAGTTGGTGCACATGGTCGCGACCGCCGCCGCCTATGATGACGGCCCCATCGCCTTCCGCTACCCGCGCGGCGACGGCGTCGGCGTCGAAATGCCTCAGGAGGGCGTCCCGCTCGAAATCGGCAAGGGCCGCGTGATGCGGCAGGGCGACAAGGTCGCGATCCTGTCGCTCGGCACGCGTCTCGCCGAAGCCATGGAGGCGGCCGATCTTCTTGCAGCGCAAGGCGTTTCCGCGACCGTCGCCGACGCGCGCTTCGCCAAGCCGCTCGACGTCGAACTTCTGCGAAGCCTTGGGGCGAATCACGAGGTGTTGATCACCATCGAGGAAGGCTCGATCGGCGGCTTCGGCTCCTTCGTGATGCAGCAGCTCGCTGAGGATGGTTTGCTCGACAAGGGGTTGCGCGTGCGCTGCATGGTCCTGCCCGACGTCTATCTCGACCAGGATAAGCCGGAAGCGCTCTACGCCCGCGCCGGACTTGACGCGAAAGGCATTGTCGCCAAGGTTTTCCAGGCGTTGGGACGCCCGACGACGGAAGCCAGGACAGCCTGAATCGATGACGGCCCGAGACGAAGGCGCCGCCCCTCGTTGTCATTGCGAGCTGAGCGAAGCAATCCAGGGTTCGGCTCGCTCGCGCGGCGGATTGCTTCGCTCCGCCCCGCGATGAGGTTTCCGAGTCCAGTTGAAACGAAAGGCGAAGCCATGAGCGCCCGTCGCGCCGATATCGCCTTGGTGGAGCAAGGATTTTTCGCCAGCCGCGCCAAGGCGCGCGAGGCCATCGAAGCCGGCCTCGTCACGCTCGACGGCCGCCCGGTGCTAAAACCTGCCGAACCCGTGCCGCCCGGGGCGACGCTCGCCGCTTCGGCGCCCTACCCCTGGGTGTCGCGCGGCGGCGTCAAGCTGGCGGCGGCGCTCGATGCTTTCGCCATTGATCCGACAGGCAAACACGTCCTCGACGTGGGCGCCTCGACTGGAGGCTTTTCACATGTCCTGCTGTCGCGCGGCGCGGCGCATGTCACCTGCGTCGATGTCGGCCACAGCCAGCTGCATCCTCTGATCGCCTCCGACAGCCGTGTGAAATCGCTGGAAAAGCGCGACGCCCGCGCGCTCGCCGTCGATGACCTGCCACAAAGGCCGCAATTGATCGTCTGCGACGTCAGTTTCATCTCGCTGGCGCTGATCCTGCCAAGCATCCTGCCGCTGGCGGCGGACGCCGCCGAAGCGGTGCTGCTGATCAAGCCGCAATTCGAGGCGGGGCCCGATCTGGTGAAAAAAGGCATTGTCCGCGACGCCGGAGCGCAGAAGGCGGCTTGCGAAAAGATCGCGGCTTTGGTGAAAGAACTGGGCTGGGAGGCGACAGGTCTGATCGCCTCGCCGATTGAAGGCGGCGACGGCAACCGCGAATTTCTGCTTGGAGCGCGGCGCGCATGATCGATCTCAACGCCAGACTGCATATCCAGCGGCTCGGCTCCCGCGGCGAGGGAGTTTCGCAGGAGCCGAGGGGCCTGGTCTTCACCCCCTATGCCCTGCCGGGCGAGGATATTCTCGCCGAGGTCGACGGCGACCGCGGCAAGCTGATCGAAGTGCTGAAGCCGTCGCCCGACCAATCGCCGCCTCCTGCCCGCATTTCGCCACCTGCGGCGGCTGCGCCGTGCAAACTCTCCAACCTTCCGCCTATGCGGACTGGAAGCGCGGCCTGGTCGTCGACGCGCTGCGCAACGCCGGCGTCGGCGCGGAGGTCGCGGCCCTGCGTCCGGCCTGGGGCGACGGACGGCGGCGCGCGACGTTCCATTCGCGCAACGATCAGCGCGGCAATCCGCATGTCGGCTTCATGCAGGCCCGCGCCCATCGCATCGTCGAGATCGACGCCTGCCCGATCCTCGCCCCTGAGCTTGCTGGCGTCGTCCCGGTCTTGCGGCGAATTGCGGAAATCCTGGCGCCGCTCGACAAGCCGCTTGATCTCGTCGCCACCGCCAGCGAAGCCGGCCTCGACGTCGACATCCGCGGCTGCGGCAAAGTCGACTTTGCAATCGAGCAAGCTTTGATCGCGGCGGCGCAGAACCTCGATCTCGCCCGCGTCAGCAATCACGGCGTTCCCCTCGTCGAACGCCGCCCGCCGGAAATCCGGATCGGCCGGGCGCGCGTCAATTGCCCGCCCGGCGGCTTCCTTCAGGCGACGGCGGCGGGCGAAGAGGCTCTGGCGGCGCTCGTGCTCGAGGCGGTCGGCGGCGCGAAAAAAGCGGCCGATCTGTTCTGCGGCATCGGGACCTTCGCCCTGCGCCTTGCCGAAACTTGCGAGGTTTTCTGCGTCGAAAACGAGGTCGAAGCCCTGTCCGCCGGCCTGCGCGCCGGCCGCGCCGCGCAGGGTCTGCGCACGATCAAGGGCGAGGCGCGCGATCTGTTCACGAGGCCGCTGCTTGCAAGCGAATTGGCGAGCTATGACGCCATCGTGTTCGATCCGCCGCGCGCCGGCGCCGAACGGCAGGCGGTCGAAATGGCGAAAAGCGCGGCTCCGCTCATCGTCGGCGTCTCCTGCAACGCGCAAAGTTTCGCCCGCGACGCGAAAATCCTGATCGCCGGCGGCTATGACCTTGCCGCCGTGACGCCGGTTGACCAGTTTCTCTATTCGCCGCATGTCGAACTGGTCGGCGTATTCAGGAAGTCTACGGCAAAAAAGCCAAAGCGGCGGCTGCTTGGCTGAAGACTTGCAGCAACCTGCGCCTTAGGGCAAAGCAAGCCAAACCATATTGCGTGACGGAAACGAGATGAGCGAACTGACCCCGGCCGAGACGGCGAAACAATTGGCGGCGATCGTCGGCGACAAATATGTGCTGACCGCCCCCGCCGACATGGCCGGTTATCTCACCGAGCCGCGCGATCTCTGGCATGGCGCGGCGGCCTGCGTCGTCCGTCCCGGCTCCACGAACGAAGTGGCGCAAATCCTCGCCTTCGCCGACAGGAACGGCCTGAAGGTGGTGCCGCAAGGCGGCAATACCGGCCTTGTCGGCGGCCAGACGCCGGATGCGTCGGGCCGAGAAATCCTGCTGTCGCTGGGCCGGCTCGATCGTGTCCGCGAGATCGATCCCGAATCCAGCACCATGGTCGTCGAAGCCGGCGTCACCCTGCAAAAGGTGCAGGAGGCGGCGGAAAGCGTCGATCGCCTGTTTCCGTTGTCGCTGGCGTCCGAAGGCTCCTGCACCATCGGCGGCAACCTCGCCTCGAACGCCGGCGGCACCGCCGTGCTGGCCTATGGCAACGCCCGCGATCTCGTGACGGGGCTGGAAGTCGTGCTTGCCGACGGCAGCGTGCTCGACAACCTGTCGAAGCTGCGCAAGGACAATACCGGCTATGACCTCAAGCATGTGTTCATGGGGTCGGAAGGCACGCTCGGCGTCATCACCGCGGCGGTGGTCAAGCTTTATCCACGGCCGCGCGGCGTCGAAACGGCGCTGATCGGCCTGGAAAGCCCGCAGAAATGCCTTGATCTGCTGGTGCTGGCCCAGAGCATGGCCGGGCCGGATTTGAAGACTTTCGAGTTCATGTCGCGTTTCGGCGTCGAGATTGTGGTGAAACATTCGTCCGGAGCCCGCGAGCCGCTGGAGGCCGCGCATAACTGGTACGTGCTGCTGGAGTTGGCGTCGCAATCCGAAAGCGGACTGAACGACGTGATGATGGCCCTGCTGGAGGCGGCTTTCGAACTGGAAATCATTGAGGACGCGGCTGTGGCGGCCTCGCTCGACCAGCGCAAGGCCTTCTGGGCTTTGCGCGAGAACCTTTCGGAGATGCAGAAGTTCGAGGGCGGCTCGATCAAGCATGACGTCTGCGTGCCGGTGGCCTCGGTCCCGGCCTTCCTTGCCGACGCGATCCCGGTGGTGGAAAAATGCATCCCCGGCGCGCGGCCGGTGCCCTTCGGCCACATGGGCGACGGCAATATCCACTTCAACGTGAGCCAGCCGCTCGGCGCCGACAAGGAGGCCTATCTCGCCCGCTGGGAAGAGCTGAACGAGAAAGTGCATGAAGTCGTGGCCAAATATCACGGCTCCATTTCCGCCGAGCACGGCATCGGCGTCTTGAAGCGCGAGCTTCTGCCTTTGGTGAAAGACAAGGTGGCGATGGATGTGATGCGCCGCTTCAAGACGGCGCTCGACCCGAACAACACGCTCAATCCCGGCAAGGTGCTGTAAAATCCCACTTTCGCCGGACTTGACGCTCGCCCTGCGCCGGCCCCACATTTCCCGACGAAGGGGAGGCGCCGCATGTCCACATTCAAAGCCATCCGCATCGACAAGGATGCCGGAGGATACCGCGCATCCTATTCGGACTTCGACGAATCCGAATTGATGGACGGCGACGTCACCGTGCGCGTCAGCCATTCGACGGTCAATTACAAGGACGGCCTCGCCATCACCGGCAAGGCCCCGGTGGTGCGGCGCTTTCCCATGATTCCCGGCATTGATTTCGCCGGCGTGGTCGAGTCCTCCTCGCACAAGGATTTCAAGACGGGCGACGCGGTCGTGCTGACCGGCTGGGGCCTCGGCGAGACCCATTTGGGCGGCTATGCACAAAAAGCGCGAGTGAAAGGCGATTGGCTCGTCCCCCTGCCCCATGGCCTGAGCGCCGCCGAAGCCATGGCGATCGGCACCGCTGGCTTTACCGCCATGCTGGCCGTGCTGGCCCTCGAAAAACAAGGCATGACGCCCGATCGCGGCCCCGTCCTCGTCACGGGCGCGGCGGGCGGCGTCGGCTCCGTGGCGATCACGCTTCTCGCCAAGGCCGGCTGGCGCGTCATCGCCTCGACGGGACGTCCCGACGAAGCGGCTTTCCTCAAAGGTCTCGGCGCAGCGGAAATCATCGACCGCGCCGAGCTTTCCGCGCCCGGCAAACCTCTCGGCAAGGAGCGCTGGGCGGCGGCGATCGATTGCGTCGGCTCGCATACGCTCGCCAATGTGCTGGCGCAGACGGCTTATGAAGGCGCCGTCGCCGCCTGCGGCCTGGCGCAGGGCATGGACCTGCCGACCTCGGTCGCGCCCTTCATCTTGCGCGGAATATCGTTGCTCGGGATCGACAGCGTGATGAAGCCGAAAGCCATGCGCCTCGTCGCCTGGGAGCGGTTGGCGCGCGATCTCGACCGGGCAAAACTCGCGGAGATCAGCACGACCATCGGTTTTGACGACGTGATCGACACGGCCAAAAAGATTCTCGAAGGCAAGGTGCGCGGGCGGGTGATTGTCGAGATAGGGTGAATTTCGTCACGGCGCCGTCATTGCTTCGCTCCTCGCAATGACGGCGTTGCAATTGCGCCTAAGGTTCGTTATTCGCCGCCGCCGTTCCCTGTCCCCGTCAGCACGGCGCGTCGCCTGGCCAGTTGCGCGCCGGCGTGATCCATGAAGGCGCGGACCCGCGCGGCGTGGCGCAGGTCGGGATGGGTGAGCAGCCACAAATCGGCGCCCTTTCCGGCCATCGGCTCGTCGGTGCAGACCAACTCCGGGTGCTGGTCGCCGATGAATCGCGGCAAAAAACCTACGCCCAGGCCCTCGGCGATGCATTTGGCCAGCCCGACTGTCGTGTTGCAGCGCATGGCGATGCGATGCGGCGGGATTTCCTTCT
This sequence comes from uncultured Alphaproteobacteria bacterium, assembly GCA_963849665.1. Taxonomy (GTDB): domain Bacteria; phylum Pseudomonadota; class Alphaproteobacteria; order Rhizobiales; family Beijerinckiaceae; genus Rhodoblastus. The sequence goes on from CAWKJW010000085.1 coordinate 102,290, forward strand.
CGATCCAGTCGAAGACGTCGACGCCGCCGAAATGTTCGTTGAAGGCGATATAGGCCAGGCTTTCGTCGGCCGGGTCGAAACCCAATTCGTAAATGGCGCGCGACACATAGCGGCCCCAGACGGAGGAGCCGATCCGCCGCCCGACCAGCGTTTCCGGAGGCGCATAGGTCGAGCGCACCGCAATGTCGGCGTCGCGGCGCGACAGGTTCAAAGGCTGGTTCATCACCAGCACGTCGAGCTGGATGTCCGGAAAAGCCTTGCGGAAACTGGCCAGCACCGGGCTCAGCACGTAATTGAACAGGGCGTCGTTGGTCGTCACCCGCAACAGGCCGGATGGTTTGTCGTCGCGCCCGGCGATGCGCCGTTCGAAATCGGTGACGTCGCGGCCCATGCGCTCGGCCAGCGCCACCATTTCCTGCCCGGCGGCGGTGGCGGCGTAGCCGTTGCGCGAGCGCTCGAACAATTTGGCGCCGATCATCGCCTCGAGCGCGCCAAGGCGGCGGAAAACGGTTGAATGATTGAGATTGAGCGCCGCGGCCGCGCCGACCAGCGAGCCGGACTCCGCAATGCCGCGCACAAGGCGAAAATCGTCCCAGCTGATCTGATTCATCCGCACAAAATGGTTCAAGTTGCAACCAAGTTCAAGATTAGGACGCTATTTCATCCGCGCGGCGCAGCGGCGCGGCGCAGCCGGTCGTTGATCGCCTCGCCGAGATCGACAGCAGGAATCGGCGCCACGGCGATTGTTTCCACGCCGGACGCGTCGAGCGCGCGCAAAAAGGTGAACAGATTGGCCGCGGCCTCGGCGAGATCGCCGCGCGGCGAAAGATCGAGAATTTTCGCAGCCGCGCCGGCAAAACGGCCGCCGAAATCGAGTCCCGCCTCGCCCTCTTGCAGGTTTTTCGCCTCGAGCCGCAGGGTTCCGCGCGGCGCATAGTGGGAGGCGAGAAGGCCTGGGGCGAGCGGCCGGCCGCCCGCCTCCCCGGCGGCCAAAAGCTCCACCCCCAAAACCTCCTCCAATGCGGCGCGCGAAACGCCGCCGGGGCGCAGCAGGCGCGGCGCTCCATCCAGAAGCGCGACAATGGTCGATTCGACGCCGACCGGGCAGGCGCCGCCATCGAGCACGGCGTCGATGCGTCCGTCGAGATCGGCCAGCACATGCGCCGCCGTCGCCGGACTGACATGGCCCGAAAGGTTGGCCGAGGGCGCCGCGATCGGCCGCCCCGCCTGCGCGAGCAATTCTTGCGCGATCTCGTGCGCGGGAACGCGCAAGCCGACGCTGTCGAGCCCGGCGCGCGCCAGATCGCAGACGCTGGCGGTTTCCGCCAGGGGCAAGACAAGGGTCAAGGGCCCCGGCCAGAAAGCTTCCGCCAGCCTTTCCGCCTGCTCGCCAAAGCGCCCTTGCCGCCGCGCCAGCGCGACATTGGCGACATGGGCGATCAGCGGGTTGAAGCTCGGCCGCCCCTTGGCGCGGTAGATTTCCGCGACGGCGCGCGAATTGGCCGCGTCCGCCCCGAGTCCGTAGACAGTCTCGGTCGGGAAGGCGACGAGCCGGCCCTCGCGCAGCACTTCCGCAGCTTTCGACAACCCGTCGGCGTCGGCGGGCAGAAGGCGGGTCGTTGTTTTTTTTGCATGGTCAAGAGTGCATTCTATTTTGTCGGCCGCCCATTTGACGTCCTCGGCAAAAAATGGTTCAGTTATGAACTATTATCGCCGGCGACAGGACGCGAAAAGCAAATTACATTCGCGCGGGCGTCAGGCAAGCAGAACGGGTGTTGATGATGGCGGAAGTCGAAATCGCCCGCGCGGGCGGGGTTCTGCAACTGACCCTGAACCGGCCGGCGAAGAAGAACGCCCTGACCAGCGACATGTATCGCGCGCTGATCGCCGGGATGGAGGAGGCCGAGGCCGACGCATCGATCGGCGCCCTTCTCGTCACGGCCGCCGGCGGAGTTTTTTCGGCGGGCAACGACATCGCCGATTTCGCCCGCGCCGCGCAAGGCGGAGAGGAATTGGCGGCGGTCGCCTTCGTGCGAAAGATCGCCCGCTTTTCCAAGCCGATCGTCGCTGCGGTCGAAGGGCTCGCCGTCGGCGTCGGCTGCACCATGCTTCTGCATTGCGACCTGATCTACGCCGCGCCGGACGCCCGTTTTTCCCTGCCTTTCGTCGATCTCGGCCTGCTGCCGGAAGCGGGCTCCTCGCTGCTGCTGCCGCGCCGCGTCGGCATGGCGCGCGCCAGCGCCTGGCTGCTGCTCGCCGAAAGCTTTTCGGCCGAAGAGGCGCGCGACGCCGGCCTGGTCAACGCCATCGTCGCCAACAAAACGCTGGTGGAGTTTTCTCTGAGCAAGGCGGCGGCCCTGGCGGCCAAGCCGCGCGCCGCCCTCTTGCAGGCCCGCTGTTTTCTGCGCGGCGACCAGGACGAGGTCTGCGCGCGCATCGAAGCCGAGCTTGACGCTTTCAGGCAGGCGCTGGCGACGCCGCAGGCGCAAGCCGCGCTCGCAGCCTTTCTCAACAAGAGCAAATAGAGGGAACGGAACATGGCTGGTCTGGCTGGCAAAACTTTGTTCATCACGGGCGCGTCGCGCGGCATCGGCCTCGCCATCGCCCTGCGCGCGGCGCGCGACGGCGCCAATGTCGCCATCGCCGCCAAGACAGCCGAGCCGCATCCCAAACTGCCCGGCACGATTTTTTCCGCCGCCGAGGAGATCGAGGCCGCCGGCGGAAAGGCCCTGCCGCTGACCGTCGACGTGCGCGAGGAAGCGCAGGTGGCCGAGGCTTTGGCGCAGACGGCGGAAAAGTTCGGCGGCGTCGACATTGTCGTCAACAACGCCAGCGCCATCGCGCTCGGCAACAGCCAGCAGATCGACATGAAGCGCTTCGACCTGATGCAGCAGGTCAATGCGCGCGGCTCCTACATGACCACCAAGCTGGCGGTTCCCTATCTGGCCAAGGCGCAAAATCCGCATGTGCTGATGCTGGCGCCGCCGCTCGACATGAAGGAGAAGTGGTTCGCGCCGCATGTCGCCTATTCGATGGCGAAATTCGGCATGAGCCTCGCGGTCCTCGGCCTCGCCGGCGAGTTGCGGCCCTTGGGCATAGCCGTCAACGCCCTGTGGCCGCGCACCACCATCGCCACGGCGGCGATCAACAACCTGCTCGGCGGCGAAAAGATCATGCGCGCCTCGCGCAAGCCGGAGATCATGGCCGACGCCGCGCACGCCATCTTCCTGTCGCCGAGCCGCGAATTGAACGGGCGCTTTCTCATCGACGATGTGTTGCTGAGCGAAAAAGGCGTGACCGACTTCGACGCCTATCGCGTCGATCCATCGAGCCCGCTGATGCCGGATTTCTTCGTGCCCGACGACACGCCCGTGCCGGCAGGCGTTTCTTTGAAGGCGCTGGGCTGAGCAAAAAGTCTCGACTTTCAGCGCCGCTTGTCTTAACTGCCAGGCGCGCGCGCCTGGTTGCGCGAAAACTCGCTTTACGGAAATTCGGCCATGAAGATCGGCGTCGCCACCAGGGATTTCGAGACGGTGGCCGGCCATGCCGGCAAGGCGCAGAACTGGCTCCTTTTCGATCTCGCAAACCTCAAGCCGGGCGATCCCCTGCCCGAACCGGCGCGGGTCGAACTGGCGAAAGAGCAGTTGTTCCATCATTTTCAGGACAACGGTCCGCATCCGCTGGACGGGCTCGAAATCGTCATTGCGGGCAGCGCGGGCGAGGGCTTCATCCGCCACATGCGCAAGCGCGGCGCCGACGTGCTGCTCACCGGCGAGACGGACCCGGCGACGGCGCTTGCCCGCATCATCGCCGGCGAGGCGCTGCCGGACCAGCGCTTCGACATCACCACCAGCCTGTGCAAGCTGCGCGACCTGTTCTCGCGGCATTAAGACGGATCACGCCGCCGTTTGACGCCCGCCTTGCGCGCCGCTAACAGGATGTTTGGGCGCGTTCAGCGGATTTTTTTGGCGATGGCCGTTTACACAGATGTCACCGACGAGGCGCTCTTCGCCTTTCTCGCCTCTTACGACCTCGGCGCCGTCCTCTCCTTCAAGGGCATCGCCGAAGGCGTCGAAAACTCCAATTTCCTGCTGCATTGCGAGGGCGGCCATTTCATCCTCACCCTCTATGAAAAGCGCGTCCACGCCGCCGACCTGCCGTTTTTCATTGGCCTGATGGAGCACCTGGCCGCGAAAAGCGTCTCCTGCCCCCTGCCCGTGAAAAAGCGCGACGGCAAGGCGCTGGGCGAACTCGCCGGACGCCCCGCCGCCGTCATCACCTTTCTCGACGGCGTCTCAACGCGCAAGCCGAAGGCGCAGCATTGTTTCGAGACGGGCCGGGCGCTCGCGCAATTGCATGTGGCGGCCGAAGGCTTCGCCCTGTCGCGCCCGAACGCGCTTTCGCTGGAGCATTGGCCGGACCTGTTCCAATCCTCGCGCGCCGGGGCGGAAGAGGTTTCGCCCGGCCTTGGAAACGAGATCGCGCAGGAGCTCGACGCCTTGCAGCGGTTATGGCCCTGCGATCTGCCGCAGGGAATCATCCACGCCGATCTTTTTCCGGACAATGTTTTCTTCATCGGCGAAAAGCTGTCCGGCCTGATCGACTTCTATTTCGCCTGCAACGACGCGCTGGCCTATGACCTCGCCATCTGCCTCAACGCCTGGTGCTTCGAGCCCGACGGCGCCTTCAACGCCACCAAGGGCCGAGCGCTGCTGCAAGGTTATGAAAGCCTGCGCCGCCTTGACGAAGAAGAACGGCTGGCGCTGCCGATCCTGGCGCGCGGCGCGGCGCTCCGCTTCCTTCTCACCAGGCTCTACGACTGGCTGAACGTGCCGCCCGGCGCGCTGGTCAAGCCGAAGAATCCGCTCGAATATCTCGACAGGCTGCGCTTTCATCAGATGATCGACCACGCCGGCGAATATGGCCTGAGCGAATGACGCGAAGGGTCAAGATCTGGACCGACGGCGCCTGTTCGGGCAATCCGGGCCCCGGCGGCTGGGGCGCCATCCTCACTTTCAACGGCGTCGAGAAGGAATTTTGCGGCGGCGAAGCCCTGACGACCAACAATCGCATGGAATTGATGGCCGCCATTTCGGCGCTGGAGGCGCTGACCCGCCCCTGCGCCGTCGACCTGCACACGGATTCGCAATATGTGCGCCAGGGCGTCACTGGCTGGGTGCACAACTGGAAGCGCAACGGCTGGCGGACCGCCGACAGGAAACCGGTGAAAAACGAAGACCTTTGGAAACGGCTCGACGAGGCGACAGGCCGCCATGACATCGAGTGGTTCTGGGTCAAGGGACATGCCGGCGACGAGATGAACGAACGCGCCGACGCCTTGGCCCGCGCCGGCATGGCGCCATTCCTCGGCAAGAACATCAATCGTTAAGGAAAACTTGCTTCGCGCCGCGGCGATTTGCTAAGAACCTTGGCGTCCCCGGAAATTCGCGGGCGCCAGGAAGCGGAAAACAGAGCGGATTCATCATGGCCATGCCAATTGTCGCGCCGATGCGTTATTTCCTGCTGCTTGCCGGCTTTCTGATCGTTCTCGTCGGCGGCGCCGGCGGCGCGCGGGCGCAAAGCTGCAACGAAGATCTCGCCGCTTTCGGCAAGCAGCGCAACAGCCAGATCGAGGCGTTGAACGCCATTTCCAAGGCCCACGGCAACAAGCTCGATCCCGTCGCCGCCTGTCCGCATCTTCGTGACATGAAGTCGATCGAGGCGAAAATGCTCGCCTACCTGGTCAAGAACAAGGACTGGTGCAACATTCCTGACGATTTCCTGAATAATTTCAAAGCCAACACCGGCAAGACGGCCACCATGGCCGGGCAGGCCTGCGCGCTCGCCGCCAAGGTCAAGAAAATGCAGAGCGAAGGCGCCGCTGGGGGACTGGGTGGCGGAAACCTGCCGCCGCCGCCAAAACTGCCCGCCGGCCCGCTCTGATCCATGGAATCGCCGGCGCAACAGGCGGATAGTCCCGCAGACTTGCCGGACGCGCAGGCTTCGGGCTTCTGGCCACGCCTCTGGCGCCGGGCGCCGGCCAGCTGGACGCCGTATGTGCAACTGGCGCGGCTCGACCGGCCGATCGGCTGGCAATTGCTGCTCGCGCCGTGTCTTTCGTCGTCGAGCCTCGCCAGCGTCTACCACCTGCAAAATCCGGGTTACGCGCAACTTCTGCTGTTTTGCATCGGCGCCATCGTCATGCGCGGGGCGGGATCAACCTTCAACGACCTGATCGACCGCAAGATCGACGCGCAGGTCGAGCGCACGCGAGGCCGCCCGCTGCCTTCCGGCCGGGTCAGCCCGCGCGCCGCGGTTCTCTTTCTCGCGGCGCAGGCGCTGGTTGGGCTCGCCGTCCTGCTGTCCTTCAACCGCTTCGCGATCCTGCTGGGCCTGTGCTCGCTCGTTCCGGTGGCGGTCTATCCTTTCATGAAGCGCTTCACCTCCTGGCCGCAGGCGGTGCTCGGCCTCGCCTTCTCCTGGGGCGCGCTGCTCGGCTGGGCGGCGCGTTCCGATGGGATCGGCGCGCCGGCGTTGTGGCTTTACGCCTCCTGCATCTTCTGGACGATCGGCTATGACACGATCTACGCCCTGCAGGACCGCAAGGACGACACGCGAGCCGGCGTGAAGTCGACGGCCCTGCTGTTCGGCGATCATGTGATTTTCGCGGTGGCCCTGCTTTATCTCGCCGCCGTGTTGCTGGCCGAAATCGCGCTCATCGGCGCGGGCGCCGGCATTCTGGCGCAGATTGGGCTGGTCGCCTTCGCGCTTCACCTGTCCTGGCAGGTGAAGCGGCTCGAAGGCGCCGACGAAGCCATGGCGCTCAAATTGTTCCGCTCCAACGGTCGCGCAGGATTCCTGCTGTTCGCCGGCCTGTTCGCGGAAAATCTGCTTTTTTATCTGGTGCGCTAGCCGCATTGGGCGTGCGAAGCGGCGGCGACGATTAATGTCGGTATTCGGAGGTCTGGACCTGTGATGCCAGTTCTCATTGACGAGAACCGGCCAGTTGAGAAGCGGCCAATGGCCCGTCGGAAGACGGGCGTTATTCGACGCCCCATGGAGCTGGCGCGAAAGATTCCACGAGCCCGACGCGGCGCGATCGTAGAAACGAAGAATAAGCCCGACGCCCAATTGGCGTACGCCAAACGGGCCGCGCTCAGTGCTGGCGATCGACCTGGAACTGTGTGACAATCCCCGCTATTGACATGGACGCGCGCCGACGCGCCAGCGGCCCGACGCGCTTTCGACCGGACCGGATTCCTTGAAAACGCGGTGTTGTAGCGAAAAACCGGCTTTGACTTTTCGCGCCGCTCGAGGAGCGACATATGGCTGGCACCCAGGTATCGAAGGTTGGAGATTGGATCGAGGTTCGCCCAATCGAGCAAATCATGGCGACGCTCGACGACAACGGCGCGCTCGAAGCGCTGCCGTTCATGCCGGAAATGGTCCAATACGCCGGCCGCCGCTTCCAGGTCGCCAAATCGGCCCACAAGACCTGCGATCCGACCGGGTCATCCGATTTGCGCCGTATGCACGACGCCGTGCATCTCGAAGCGCGCTGCGACGGCCGCGCCCATGACGGCTGCGAAGCCCGCTGCCAACTGTTTTGGAAAAAGGCCTGGCTTAAGCCAGTCGAAGGCCCCGGCGCCTGCGAAGGCGCCCCGCCGGCCGCGGCCAGCGCCGATCTTGCGCGGCTGGCGGCTGCAACGCGATGGACGACGGAAAGCGGCGAAGTCCGCTACCGATGTCAGGCGACTGAGATCGTGGCCGCGACGGAGGTTCTGCCGCTCTCGAACCTGCGGCAGTATTTCGAGGATGTCGCCTCGCGCAACGTGGGCTTAGGAGCATTCGTCCGGGAAACCGCGGTCACCTATGCAAAACTGACCGCCAGGGAGGCCCTCAAGTTCTTTCGGCTTGAAAGCCTGCTCCCGAGCAGGCGGGCCGCGGCGGAGATGAAGACGGCGGGTCCGGCGGCGAAAGCCGCGCCAAAGCTCGATCTTCAGCCGGGTGAGCTCGTACGTATCCGTTCATTTGGGGAAATTCTGGCGACGCTGGACAAGAACTCCAAGAACCGCGGGCTGTCGCTGGAGCGGGAAATGTTGCGTCACTGCGGCCAGACCGGTCGCGTCCTCGCCCGGGTTGGCAAGATCATTGAAGAAAAATCGGGGAAGATGATCAAGCTGACAAGCGACTGCATCATGCTCGAAGGCCTCGTTTGCCATGGCCTGGACAATCGGCTGCGCGCGTTTTGTCCGAGAGGGCCTTATTTTTACTGGCGCGAAGCCTGGTTGCGGCGTATTCCGGGCGCGGAGCATGGCGACGTAAAATGAGCGCAGCCGCGCCCGATCCCTCCACGGCGACCCGCACCTTCGTGGTCGAGGCGGCCTTCAGTGTCGCCGAGGTTTGGGCGCAATGGGAGGAGCTCGAGAAACACGGAACCCCTTTCCAGACCCGCGCATGGCTGCTGCCCTGGTATGGCGTCATTGCGCCAAGGTTCGGCGCGACGCCCGTCTTCGTCACCGTCCGCGATCGGGGGACGAGGCGGCCCTTGATGTTTTTTCCGCTCTGCCGCCGTCGCCGGCATGGCCTCGCGACGATCGAATTCGCCGATCTCGGCGTGAGCGATTACAATGCCCCCCTGCTGGCGCCGGATATCGACCTGGACGCGCGCGAGATGCGAAGGCTGTGGGAGGACGTGGTCCGTATTCTGCCGCCGGCCGACGTCGTGCGTTTTGAAAAGGTTCCCGAGACCATCCGCGGACGCGACAACCCGATCGCGCATCTCGACTGGATGCAGCGGATGAAACTGAGCGCCTGGAACTTCTGCCACTGCCCGGAACGCGAGCCGCTTACGACGAAAGCGTCCTGAAGCGGAAAGACCGCAAGGAACAAAGACGCAAGCACAGGAATCTCGGCGAGCGCGCCGGAGAGCCAGTTCTCGTCCATGCCGCGACGGCGGATGAAAGCCGCGTGATTTTCGAGGCGCTGCGCCGCGAACGCCGGGCGCGGTTCGCCGCGACCGGGAGGTCCGACATTCTCGACGATCCCAGTTTCCTTGCCTTCTATCGCGCTGTGATCTTCGACGCCCGAAGTCCATTCGCAGTCCTCTCCGCGCTGAAGGCCGGCGACAGGATTCTCGCCACGCTGTTCGCCGTTCGCCACGACGATTGCTATTTGCTCCTGATGCACTCGTTCGAGCCGGAGCTGGCGGCGCTTTCGCCCGGCATCGTCGCCATTGACGAGACGATTACGAGCGTGATCGAAGCCGGCGGCCGGTTCTTCGATTTCACGATCGGCGATGAGGACTACAAACGGCAATTTGGAGTCCGGGAGGAATATCTCACGACCGGCTTGGACGCCCTCAGCCTGCAAGGCCAGCTCTATGTCCGCGCCCATCGTTCCGCAAAACGCGGTCGAAACGCCCTTGCTCCGCTCGTGAGCCTTGGCCGCAACTGGGTTGAGCGGACCGCCGCGCGCATGAAGAGCGCCGCGCGCGCTCCCGCTTCATGGCGAATCCCGCGTCCGGGAGCGGCGCGCGCGAAGGCGAAGCCCGGCGTTTGGCCGAAGACGCCGCAAGATGAAGGAATCTAAAGCTTCCGGGATTCGACGGGATTGCGGAGGACGCAATTCATTGGCGCCGCGATGGCGGCGACGCGATCTCACTCGTAGCAGATGATCTCGCGCTCATCGCTGAACACCGCAAGGACGCGGCCTTTCGGCCCGGGTTTGCGCAGCGCGGAAATCCGCGAGCGGCGGTTCTTCAGCGGCCAGCCGCGCTTGCGCGGCTGCACGGCGCCGAGCGCCAGCGCACCGAGTCTGCGGTCGAGGAGGACGAGATTGCCGCCGGGACTGACGGTCAGGCGGGGCAATTGAAAGAATTGCGCCCATGCCCGCCATTCCGGCGCGATGTCGTTCTCGTTTTGCGATTCGGCAAGCGTGACGCGCAGGTCCGGATCGCTGTGGTCGAGCGCGACGCGATAGAAAGCGCCCCGAACTCCCTGCAAAAGGGCGAGCGAAACGCCGCGATAAGCGCGAATGGGCAGGGCCAGGCGCATGCGCACCCCGGCGACCCTGCGGTCGATCGCGATTTCGTCGGCGGCGATGAAAATCTGCCGCTGGCCGCCATCGGCGCGCGGATCGTCGGCGACGATTCTCGCGATGGCTTTGGCTTGTGGCGTGATCATGATGCGCTCCAGGCGGATGTTTCCGGGCTTCTTGACCCACATTCGCCTCAATCGCCGACCGTCCGGCTAAGGAAATAGGCGCAATTTTAGTCAATTCGCCGCGCCGGCGCGCATAGTGAAGACCGCATTGACCGGATTGCTCGAAATGTCGGCAACTCGCCGGAAACGCGGAGTTTCTCGCACCCGCGAAATGGCTTGCGCCGCCGCGGCGCGGCGTTTACACGGGACTTTCACCCGGTCGTTCCTCTTGACGCTTATTTGCTTCGCAACCAGGCCCCGCCCTTGCCCGACCCTTCCGCCTTTGCCGCCATCCTTCCTCGCGTGGAGGGGATAGTCCGCGAGGCCGGCGAGATAGCGATGGAGTTTTTCCGGCACGGGTCGCCGACCGAAGCCGAGGTGACCTTCAAGCACGGCGGCTCGCCGGTGACCGAGGCCGATCTTCGCATCGATCGTTTTCTGCGCGAACGACTCGAAAAACTTGCGCCGGGATTGGGCTGGCTGTCGGAAGAAACTGCGGATTCGCCCGAACGCCTGAAAGCCGAGGCCCTGTTCGTCGTCGATCCGATCGACGGCACGCGCGGCTTCGCCTCGGGCGATCCATGTTTCGCTATCTGCGTCGCCCTGGTGATCGGCGACCGGCCGGCTTATCGGAATCGTCCACGCTCCGGCGCTTGCGGAGACTTATCAAGCCTTGGCCGGCGCCGGCGCAACCCGCGACGGCGCCCCGATCGCCGTCTCGCAACGGAAAAGCCTGGCCGGCGCGCGACTCGCGGCGCCGGAAAGCTTTGACCGGATCCTCGGCCGCTCGGGCCTCGTCTATGACGCGCAACCGCGCCTGCCCTCACTCGCCATGCGGCTCGTGCGCGTGGCTTCGGGCGAATTCGACGTCGCGCTGGCGCGCGAAAATTCATACGATTGGGATATTGCCGCCGCAGATCTGATCCTGCATGAAGCGGGCGGCGTCCTGACCGACCTCGAAGGACGCGCGCCGTCGTACAATCGCGGGACGCCGAGACACAAGGCGCTCGCAGCGGGGCCGCCCGGCCTGCAAGCCCGGCTGATAGAGGCGGCCCGCGGCGGCGGGAGCGCGCCCCGACGGGGCTGACAATTCTTGTCCGGAAAAGCAAATCAGAAATGGAGTGTTCGCATGAGCCATGAAGTCGAGCCCAAACAATTGCTGCATCTGGTTTTCGGCGGCGAACTGCATAATCTCGCCACCACCGATTTCAAGGATCTGAGCAAGATCGACATGGTCGGAATGTATCCCGACTACAAAAGCGCCCACGCGGTTTGGAAGGCCAAGGCCCAGTCGACTGTGGACAATGCGCAGATGCGCTATTTCATCGTCCATCTCCATCGCGTGCTCGATCCATCCGACGATTGACCCCGCAACCGAAGAACCCGCACATCGGTTTGATCCAGCGCAATTTTCACGGGCGCTTGGAAGTCGCGCGCATTGCGCCGCTCGCATTTTGAGCGGCGCTGCGCTATCAATTGTCGAAAGGCGCGGGGAAATGCGGGCGTCGCCGCCGGAAAAAGCAGGCGCCGCTTTTTGCCATCCTCGTCGCGGCAGCGGGCGGCGATCGAAGCGCGACGGACGAGATACAGGTTGCAATGAAGTCAGCGGCGTTTTTACCTGTCTATCGCGCCGCCGCCACCGGTTTCGCGCCCTTGAGCGGCGTGTTTCTATGGCGGCGAGCCAAGCGCGGCAAGGAAGATCCGCACCGCCTCAACGAGCGGCGCGGCATTGCCGGCCTGCCACGTCCTGAAGGACGGCTCGCCTGGCTGCACGGCGCGAGCGTCGGCGAGGGGCTGGCGCTGCTGCCGCTGGTCGACCGGCTGATCGCCAAGGGTTTCCATGTCCTCGTCACGTCGGGCACGGTGACGTCGTCGCGCATCCTGGCGCAGCGGCTGCCCTCGGGCGCCAGCCACCAGTTCGTCCCGCTCGATGCGCCGCGCTTCATCGAAAGCTTTCTTGACCATTGGCGGCCGGACCTTTTCCTGCTGGCGGAATCCGAGATCTGGCCGAACACGATCTGCGCCGTGCATCGGCGCCAGATACCCATCACCCTGGTCAACGCACGGCTGTCGCCGCGCTCGTTTGCGCGCTGGCGGCGGTTTCCGGGCTTCATCTCCACGCTGCTCGGCAAGATCGACCTTTGCCTCGCGCAGAGCCAGGACGACGCCGCGCGACTGCTGCAACTGGGCGCGCCGCGCGTCAGCGTGGTCGGCAACCTGAAATATGACGTCGACGCGCCGCCCGGCGATCCCGCCCGGCTCGAAGTTCTGGCCCGGCAGATCGGGCCGCGCCCGGTCTGGATCGCCGCCTCGACCCATGCCGGCGAGGAGGCCCTGGCGCTGCGCGTCCACCGGCAATTGGCGCAGCGCTTTCCAGACCTCCTGACAGTGCTGGCGCCACGCCATGCGGAGCGCGGCGCGGAAATCGCCCAGGCAGCGCGCGGCGCGGGCTTTTTGGCGGCGCAACGCTCGCTCAACGAGCCGATCAAGGCGGCGACGCAGGTCTATATCGGCGACACGATGGGCGAGCTTGGCCTTTTCTATCGGCTGTCCAGCGTCATTTTCGTCGGCAAGTCGCTGGTCGGCTTTGGCGGCCAGAATCCGATCGAGCCGGCGAAACTCGGTTCGGCGATCCTGCATGGCCCGAATGTCGGCAATTTCATCGACGTCTACGCGGCGCTCGATGCGCAGGGTGGCGCGATCCCGGTCAGGGACGCGGAAACGCTCGCCCGCGCCCTGGCCGCCCTGTTCACCGACCCGACCCTGCTGCGCCGCACGGCGGAGGCCTCGCGCGAAATCGTGAACGGCCTGGGCGGCGCTTCCGACAAAATTATGCAGGCGCTCGAACATTATATCGCGCACATGATTGTATCTGAGCAGTAGGATTTTTTCGGGCGGGAGAAAGCCTCTGGCTTCAGCCGGCGGCGACGTCTGAAATTCATTCTCCTTCAGGATGCGAGGACACATGCGCGCGCCGGATTTCTGGTGGTCCGCCCAGCCAAGCCCGCTCGGCCGGCTGTTGGCCGCCATGATGACGCCTTTTTCCGTCCTTTACGGGCGCTTGGTCGTGCGACGCATGACGCGGCCGGGATCGAAGGTCAACGCGCCGGTGATCTGCGTCGGCAATTTCGTCGCCGGCGGCGCCGGCAAGACGCCGACTGCTTTGGCCCTGGCCAAATGGCTGAAACGCGCCGGCGAAACGCCCTATTTCCTGTCGCGCGGCTATGGCGGCGCGCTTTCCGCGGACGGCGGCGCACATCTTGTCGACCAGCGCCGCCATTGCGCGGCCGACGCCGGCGACGAACCGCTGCTGCTCGCCCGCGTCGCCAATACTGTGGTGGCGCGCGACCGCCCGACCGGCGCCATGCTGGCGCTGGCCGGCGGCGCCAGCATGATCGTGATGGACGACGGGTTGCAAAACCCCAGCCTCCGCCGCGATTTCACCCTTGCCGTGATCGACGGGGGCGTGGGCTTCGGCAATGGCAGGCTCATTCCCGCAGGACCGCTGCGCGCGCCGCTCGAGCAGCAACTGCGCGTCACCAACGCCGGACTGGTGATCGGCGAAGGCGAGGCCGGCGAAAAGGCGGAAGCGCGCCTCGTCGCTGCCGGGAAGCCGGTGTTCCATGGCAGGCTCGCGCCCGACGCCAACGCCGCCCTGCGCATGCTGGGGACCCGGGTGGTGGCCTTCGCCGGCATCGGACGGCCGCAGAAATTCTTCGATTCGCTTGAAAGCTGCGGCGCGCGGCTGGTCGCCCGCCACGCCTTCCCCGATCATCATCCCTATCGGCTGGCCGAAATCACCGCCTTGCAGCGTCAGGCGGAGGCGCTCGACGCTTTGCTGGTGACGACGGAAAAGGACATGGTCAAGCTCACGACGTTCCTGCCGCTGCTGCGGCCCAAACTGCCGCAGCCAGAGCCTTTGCCGGTCTGCCTCGTCGTCGAGGAGGCGGCGCAATTGCAGCAGCTTCTGCTCGACTGCCTGGCCAAGGGCCGCGCGGCGGGACGTTTTTCCGGGCAGGTCGGCATTTAGGGCATCGAGCCTTTACGCGAACCGCAGAGCGGATTGTTTCGCTTCGTTCCCAATGGCGCCGAAAAGTCGCCGATCGCCTCAGGCGCCGCTCTCGCCCAACTGCTTCAGCCGCAACAGCTTCGCCTCCGGCCCGGCATAGGGCTCCTGGCGATCGACGTTCCAATAGCGCAGGTCCTCGACCGCGATCTGCGCGCCGGTGGCGGCGCAGATGACATAGGCGCCCGGCTTCTTGATCCTGAAATCGCCGTCGAGATATTCGATTTCGGCCGGCCCATTCAAGGCGACGCGGCGATCCATCCGATTCATGCGCGGGTCCCGTTCCGCCCCGGCATTGGGGCCTCAAAAGCATGTAGCGCCATTGGCGACGCTCTTCAATCCCGGCCAAATAATTCTAGATTCCCAACCCGACGTCGGGTTCGGTCGCCGCGTCCTCGCCGGACGCAACGTCGGCCGATCGCGGCGGGCGGACAAGCGTGACCGTGCAGGGCGCCTGCGAGCCTATGCGCGCAGCTGTCGGGCCGATGCTGCGCCGTCGCGGCGAGCCGGCCCCGATCACCATCTGGTCGACATGGTTCTCGACCGCGAAATCGATCAGCGCCGCCGCCGGATCGCTCGATTCAAGCACATGCGCGGTCACCCGGTCCTGCGACAGTCCGAGGCCGCTCGCCCATTGCCGCAGCTCCACCAGCCGCCGCACATGCAGGTTGCGGCCGAGATCGTCCTGCGCATTGTCGATGCGCAGCCGGCTGGTCTTGATGACGGTGACGCAGGCGAGCCGGGCGCCGGGCGCCGTCGTCATGATGCGGCTGGCGGTCTCGCGGATGAACTCGGCCAAGGCCGCGTTTTCGAGCGCGAGATCGACCGCCGCCATGACGATCGGCGCGGCGGCCCGGCGCGCCGCCATGCTGCGCGAAAAACGCTGCGGGCCGAGCTTTTGCGCCCACCAGCGCCGCCGCGCCGTCAGCCAGGAATTGGCGGAGTTTTTTTCCGCCCGCTCGGTCAGCGTGATCTGGTCGGGATTGGCGAGGTCGAGCGCCAGCTGCGCCGCGGTCGGAATGCGCTTTTCCGCCTCCGGCTCCAGGCAATGCAGGATGATCTCCTGCAGCCACGGCGGACATTTCGGGTTGCGCGCGCCGGCGGCGCCGGATCGCGCCACAGCCTCTGCGCCAGCTTGCCCTGCTTGCGCGGAAAGCCGAACGGACGGTGGCCGGTCAGAAGGTAATAGAGCACCACGCCGAGCGCGAAAATATCGCTGCGCGGGTCGCTGCGGTCGCGCGCGATCTGCTCGGCGAAAGATAGGGCCCGGTGCCGATCGGCACGCGAAACTCCTCGGCCAGCAGGTCGGGCAGGAGATCGTGGCGCGACAAGCCGTAATCGATCAGGGCGAATTCGCCGCCGGAGCCCGGACTGGCTTTCCGCCGCATGATGTTTGAGGGCTTTATGTCGAGATGGATGACGTTCTGGCGATGCAGGTCGTCCAGGGCGCGGGCGACGCCGATGCCGATCTCGACCACCTCGTCCACCGGCAGCGGCGCGTCGTCGATCCGGCCGAGCAGCGAGGCGCCCTCGATCAGCTCCATGACGATATAGGGCTTTCTGCTGAAGTCGCTGGCGGCGATAAATCGCGGCGAATGCGGGCCGGTCAGCAGCGGCAGGATCATCTGCTCCATCTCGAAACTGACGATGCAGGTGGCGTCGTCGCCATCCTGCACGATCGGCGCCTTGAGGATCGCCGGCGGCGACATATCGTCGCGCGTCACCTTCCAGATATGCGCCATGCCGCCGACATGCAGCCGCTCGACGAGACGGAAGCCATCGATGACGTCGCCGGGACGGAGATCGGAAAAGGCGGGGGTTTCGATGGAAATGGCGCGACTCCTCGCCGCGAGCCTAGCCCAGCCGGGCCATGACGCCAAGATTTCAAGCCGCCAGGCAAAATTCCCGCGCGGCCTGATGCCTTCCGCGTCAAGCTGCGTTAGAACTGCGCGTCATTCTCGTGGGGAGGAAATTCATGACGCCGAAAAAAATATTGGTCGCCCAGGGCGGCGGTCCGACCGCCGTCATCAACCAGTCGCTGGCCGGCGTCGTGCTCGAGGCGCGCAAGTTTGCTGGCGTCAGCCGGGTCTACGGCGCCCATCACGGCGTGCGCGGCATCGTCAACGAGGACCTGCTCGACCTGACGCAGGAGACAAGCCACAACCTGGAAATGGTCGCCAGCACACCCTCCTCCGCGCTCGGCTCGACGCGCGACAAGCCCGACGCCAAATATTGCCACGAAATCTTCAAGGTCCTGCAGGCGCACGAGATCGGCGCCTTCTTCTATATCGGCGGCAACGATTCCTCCGATACGGTGCGCATTGTCAGCGAGGAGGCGCACAAGGCCAATTATCCGCTGCGCTGCATCCATATTCCCAAAACCATCGACAACGATCTCGTCGGCAACGACCACACGCCCGGCTTCCCGTCGGCCGCGCGTTTCGTAGCCCAGGCCTTCACCGGCGCCAATCTCGACAACGCCTCGCTGCCCGGCGTCTATTGCGCCGTGGTGATGGGCCGCCACGCCGGATTCCTCACCGCGGCGTCCGCGCTCGGCAAGAAGTTTCCGGAGGACGGGCCGCATTTGATCTACGTGCCGGAACGCGTGTTCGACCCCGAGAAATTCCTCTCCGACGTGAAGAAGACCTACGACCGGCTCGGCCGCTGCGTGATCGCGGTGTCGGAAGGCGTCCACGACGCGACCGGCGCGCCGATCATCACCAAGCTGGCCGAACAGGTCGAGCATGACGCGCATGGCAATGTCCAGCTTTCCGGCACCGGCGCGCTGGCCGACCTCCTGTGCGAGGAAATCAAGAACAAGCTCGGCATCAAGCGCGTGCGCGGCGACACTTTCGGCTATCTGCAACGCTCCTTCATCGGCTGCGTCTCCGACGTCGATCAGCGCGAGGCGCGCGAGGTCGGCGAAAAGGCGGTGCAATACGCCATGTGGGGCGACCGCGACGGCTCCGTCTCGATCAAGCGCACCGGCTATTATTCGGTCGATTACGAACTGGTTCCGCTCGAAAGCGTGGCGGGCAAGACCCGCGTGATGGAGGACGAATTTTTATCCTCCTGCGGCACCGATGTGACCGACGCCTTCCGCCTCTACCTGCGGCCGCTGCTCGGGTCTGGCATGCCGGACGCCTACCGCCTGCGCCCGAACGCCGTGGCGAAAGTGCTGCACAAGGGCTGAGGCGCCTCATGATGTCCTCGCGCGCCATCGGTTTTCCATGGCGGGCGCGCGAGGCAAAAACCATTTCGGGAACCTGGATTTGAACGATAGCCGCACGCCAGCGCGACTGACCTACGTGTTTCCGCGGGCGTCGCAATTCAGCGCCAAAGGCGCGGAATCGATCGAGCTTTGCGTGCGGGACCTCGCCCGTTTCGGCCGCCGCGGCGCGACGACGCGAAGTCATTTGCCCGCGCGTCGAAGAGCCTTTCGCCGACGTGAACGTCGAAATGATGGATCTCGACGGCCGCAGCGGCAACTTGCACAAATCCTGGCGGATCGCCCGGAAACTCGCGCAACTCGAGGCCGACGCGGTCATTGTCGAGCAGCACCTCCCCGTCGCGGCGGCCATCGCGCATTTTTCCAGCGCAAAGGTGCTGTTTCACACGCATAATTACGAAAAGGAGCCAAAGTCCCGCCTGAAGCGGGCGATCCAGCTCCTCAAGCTGCGCCGTCTCGCCGGCTTCATTTTCGTCAGCCAGAGCTGCGCCGACCATTTTCACGCGCTTTATCCTGAAATCGACTCGAACAAGATCGGCGTCGTCCATAACGGACTGTGCATGGCGGACTGGGAATTCCCGCCGCAGAAGGACAGGCATATCGTCGTGGTCGGCCGCGCCATCGCCGACAAGGGCCACCGGGAGGCGATGGAGGCCATACTCCGGGAGTTCGAGCGGGAGCCCGACTGGACGGCGCAATTCATCCTGACGCGCTGCCAGCAGGAGCCGGACTATTTTCGCAAATTGCGCGACGCGGCGGAGCGGGCGCCAGGGCGCATCTCGATCGATTCCAACATGCCCTATCCCAAAGTCAAGGCCGCATGGGCGCGCGCCGCCATCGGCTTCGTGCTGACCCGGACGCCGGAGCCGTTCGGACGCACGGCGCTGGAGGCGCTGGCGTCCGGCGCGGCGCTGATCACGTCCGGCCTGGGCGGCCTGGCCGAAGTCTGCGGCCCCCATGCCCTCGTCGTCGATCCGGCCAAGCCTGAAAAAGTGTCGGCGGCGCTCGGCCGCCTGATGCAGTCGCCCGAGCTACGCAGCAACCTGGCCAAGGCCGGGCGGGCGCGGGTCGAAAAACTCTATGACATCCGCGCCGTCGCCGCACGACTTGATGAATTCCTCGATCAGATTCTCGAAGGCTCGGGTTCCGCCCTCCAAATCGACTTTCCTACCGGCCGCTGAACAACCGTTCCGCCAGAAACTCCGGCAGGCCGGCCTGTCCGATTTTTTGCGACGCGCGTTCGATGTCATAGGAGACGCGGACGCAATTGAAGGCGACGCGCGCGTCGTCGTAAAGTGCGAAAGCGGCGCGCGGATCGCCGTCGCGCGGCTGGCCGACCGAGCCGACCACGGCCAGCCAGCGCCGGCTGCGCGCGAGCGGCGTCGGCAGGTTTTCGGTGGGGACGAAGGGCACGGGCGGCTTGCCCGGAGCCATGTGATAGAGCTGGGGGCGGTGCACATGGCCGCAAAAGGTCACATGCGCCGAGGCGGCGTTGAGCGAACGCTCCGCCGTCTCCGCGCCGGTGATATAGTTGAAGTCTTCCGGCGCGCTGGCGTCGCTGTGCACGAAAAGCGCCTCCGTCCCTGCCTCGCCGACGCGCGTCGCCCGGAACGGCAAGGCGGCGAGAAAGGCCTTCTGCGCCGGGTCGAGCCGACCCGCCGTCCATTCGATCGCCGCCCGGGCGTAGGAATTCATGTGGGGCGAGGGACCGCGCACCGCGGCGAGATCGTGATTGCCCATGATGCAGATCGCGCCGCGCGAAAAATCCTCGGCGACGCAATCGACGATATAGGCGGGATCGGCGCCATAGCCGACAAAATCGCCGAGATAGACGAATTTTTCCGCGCCGAGTCGCTTCGCCTCCGCCCGGCTGGCGTCGAAAGCTTCCCGATTGCCATGGATGTCCGTCAGGAGGGCGATGAGCATATTGATCCAGATCAATAACACTCTAGCTCCATCCCGAAAGCCGGCGCCAGTCGTCCTTCGACTAATTCGATAGTCGCGCCGTTCAGAACAGGCTGCCCTGGCCGCCCCCGCCCGCCTTTTTCGGCGTGTTTTTCGCCTTCTTCGTCGGCTTTTGCGTCTCCGGCAGCGGCCCTTCGAGCCTTGCCCCTGCGGTCGCCGCGATCCTTCCGTCGACGAATTGCAGGCTGAGAGACGTTCCCTCAGGCGCCTGGGCCGCCGAGCGCACGGCGGCGCCGGCGGCGTCGCGCACCAGGGCGAAACCGCGCTGGAGAATGGCGCCATAGCCAAGCGCAAAGCGCATCTGCTCGAGATGATCCAGCTTTTCGCGGCGGCGGGCCAGCAGCGCCGCCATCGCCGCGACGAGACGCGCCGCCAGCGTCCGCCGCCGTTCTTCCCGCGCCAGAAGATCGTTGCGCAGCAGTTTTAAGCGCGATGCGATTGCTGCGTCGAAACTTCGGGCGAGGGTCGCCAGGCTCTCGCGGCGACGACCGATCACACCGGCGCGGGCGGCGTCGAGGCGGAAGACCAGCGTGTTCAATCGCCCCGCCGCGCGCTGCAATTCGGCCTGCGGCGCATGGCGCGCCAAAAGGCGCGACGCCTGCGCCAGCGCCAGTTGCCGCCTGCCGAGCGAGGCCAGCAAGGCGGCGCGCAATTTTTCGCCGGAACGGTCGAGTTTCTGGCGCGGCGTGGCGAGCAGCGATTCGCCCCCCGGCAGGGCGCGGGCCAAAGCGCGCAGATCGGTCCGCCGCCGGTCCAGGGTTCGGAAAATCGCGTCCGTATGGCGGCGCGACTGATTGGCGAGGTCGCTCAAGAGTTCGGCGCGCACCGGCACCGCCTTTTCGGCGGCGCCGGTCGGGGTTGGGGCGCGCAGATCGGCGACGAGGTCGAGCAGCGTCCAGTCGGTCTCATGGCCGATCGCCGAAATCAGCGGTATCCGACTCTCGGCCGCTGCGCGCAAAACCTCTTCTTCGTTGAAGCTCCATAAATCTTCCAGCGAGCCGCCGCCGCGCGCGACGATCAGCAGGTCGGGTTTTGGAATTTTCCCCAATGGCAGCGCGTTGAAGCCGCGGATGGCGGCGGCGACTTCCTGCGCCGAGGTCTCGCCCTGCACCCGCACCGGCCAGACTAGCACGCGGCGCGGAAAACGATCGTGCAGGCGGTGCAATATGTCACGGATCACCGCGCCGGTCGGCGAGGTGACGATGCCGATCACTTGCGGCAGGAACGGCAGTTTCTTCTTGCGCGCCTCGTCGAACAGGCCCTCGGCGGCGAGCTTTTTTCGCCGCTCCTCGAGAAGCGCCATCAGCGCGCCTAGGCCCGCCGGCTCCAATTGCTCGATGACGATCTGATAGGAGGACTTGCCGGGAAAAGTGGTGATGCGTCCCGTCGCGATCACCTCCAGCCCTTCCTGCGGCTTTGTGCGCAGCCGCGCGAAAGTTCCCTTCCAGATCACCGCGTCGATGCGGGCGCTGGCGTCCTTCAACGAGAAATAGGCGTGGCCGGAGGAATGCTGGCCGCGATAATTGGAGATTTCGCCGCGCAGCCGAACATGGCCGAACTGGTCCTCGATGGCGCGTTTCAAGGCCCCGGACAATTCGGAGACGGTCAGTTCGGGCGCATTGGTCAGGGGCGCGGAATCGCTCATTCGGCGAAACTACCGCAAATCGAGCCGTCATGGCGAGCGCCGGAAGTTGAAACTGCGCGCAGCCTCGCCTAAACAGGCTTTGAATTGAGGCCATTCATGAACGTTCTTCTCATCGGCTCCGGCGGACGCGAACATGCGCTGGCGGCTTCTCTCGCCAAAAGCCCGAAGCTGACAAAACTCTTCGTCGCGCCCGGCAATCCGGGCACGGCGAAGATCGCCCATAATGTGGCGCTCGATGCGGCCGATTTTTCCGCCGTGATCGACTTTTGCCGCGTCCAGTCGGTCGGCTTCGTCGTGATCGGGCCGGAACAGCCGCTGGTCGACGGGCTGGTCGACGCGCTTGAGGCGGCGGGAATCAAGGCTTTCGGGCCGAGCAAGGCCGCCGCGCGGCTCGAAGGCTCGAAAGGCTTCACAAAGGACCTTTGCGCCAAATACGAGATCCCCACCGGGGCCTACCAGAGGTTCACCGAGCGCGAAAAAGCCTTAGCCTATCTGCGGGAAAAAGGGGTGCCGATCGTCGTCAAGGCTGACGGACTCGCCGCCGGAAAGGGCGTGGTGGTCGCCATGACGCTGGCCGAGGCGGAAGCGGCGGTGAGAAAACATGTTCGAGGGCGCCTTTGGCGCGGCCGGCGCGGAAGTGGTAATCGAGGCCTTTCTCGATGGGGAGGAAGCCTCGTTCTTCGCCCTTTGCGACGGTGAAAAGGCCTTGGCTTTCGCTTCGGCGCAGGACCACAAGCGCGTCGGCGACGGCGACACTGGTCCCAATACGGGCGGCATGGGCGCCTATTCCCCCGCCCCCGTCGTCACGCCCGAAATTTCCGCCCGGGTCATGCAGGAAATCGTCGAGCCGACGGTGGCGGCGATGAAGGCGGAGGGCTGCCCATTCAAGGGCGTGCTGTTCGCCGGCCTGATGATCGGCAAGGACGGGCCGAAGCTGATCGAATTCAACACGCGATTCGGCGATCCGGAATGCCAGGTCATGCTGGCGCGCCTCGAGGACGACCTGCTCGGCCTGCTGCTCGCCTGCGCCGAGGGGCGGCTGCCGGAAAAAGTGCATCTGTCGGACAAGACCGCGCTGACCGTCGTGCTGGCGGCGCAAAACTATCCGGGGGCGCCGAAAAAGGCGGGTCGATCGAGGGAATTGAGAAAGCCGAGCGGATCGAGGGCGTCAGCGTGACCCATGCCGGCACCAGAAGCGACGGCGTTAAACTCGTCGCCAACGGCGGCCGTGTGCTCAATGTCACAGCTTTGGCCGACGATGTGGCGCAGGCGCAAGCCTTGGCCTATCGCGGCGTCGACGCGATCAATTTTCCCGAGGGCTTCTGCCGCCGCGACATCGGCTGGCGCGCTATCAAGAGATAGGAACTCAATCCTTTGCAGGCTTTGCTTTTCAACGGCACGGGCGATCTTTCCGCGCTCGCTCTCACTGAGCGCCCGACGCCCGCGCCAAAGGACGGCGAAGTCCTGGTCGAGGTCAAGGCGGCGGGGCTCAACCCGAGCGACGTGAAGAACGTGCTCGGCTTCTTCCCCGCCTACACGACCCTGCCGCGCATTCCCGGCCGCGATTTCGCGGGAATTGTCCGGCAGGGGCCGCCTGACATGATCGGGAAGAAGGTCTGGGGCACGGGGCTCGGCCTTGGCTTCTCGCAGGACGGCGCCCATGCCGATTTCCTGGTCCTGCCGGCGGAAGGCTGCGCGGAAATGCCCGCAAACCTCTCTTTCGCGCAGGCCGCGGCTTGCGGCGTCCCCTACACGACCGCGTGGGACGGGATTCGTCGCGCAAAGGTCGGAGCGGGCAAGAGTTTTCTAGTCATCGGTGGCGGCGCGGTCGGTTGCGCGGCGCTGGCGCTTGGCCGCGCCTTGGGCGCGCGCGTCGCAGCCGCCGTGCGCCGCCCCGAACAGGCGACGGCGCTGAAAACGCTCGGCTATGAGACGCTCTTGCTCGGCGCGCCGGAAAAACTGGCTGAACAGGCGCTGGCGCTGTTCGGCGGCTATGCCGACGTCATTTTCGAGACCACTGGCGGCTGGCTGCCCGCGTCCATTCCCGCCGCGGCGAAGCATGGCGCGATCTGCGTCATCGCGCCGCCCGGCATGGGCAAGCTCACGGTGGATTTTCCGGTGCTGGATTTTTATCGGCGCGGCCTGACCCTGCTCGGCGTCAACACGCTGCTGCACGACACCTTTTCCTGCGCAAAAATGCTCGCCGACTTTTCCGGCCTCTTCCAGTCCGGCGCCCTGCCGCCTCCGCCGGCGCCCCGCGAAATGAAACTGCCTCAGGGCCTGGAGGCCTATCGGATGGTCAACGAGGGTTTTTCGAAAAAGATCGTCTTCGCCTGGGAATGATCAAATGCGTTTTCGCGGAATGGCTTTCATGCATGTCATGTGCGCGCTCGTTGTGGGCGCAACGTCGGTCGCGGCCGCCCATGCGGAAAATTGCAAGGATGCGTCGACGCAAGGGGAAATGAACCGATGCGCCGATCAGGCCTTCCGGAAAGCCGACAGCAATCTGAATGTTCTGTACGCGCAGATCATGGCCCGTCTCGAAAGCGATGAAGCGACCAAAGGCCTGCTGAAGAAGTCCCAAAGGCTATGGCTCGGCTTCCGCGACGCGGAATGCGCATTCCAGACATCGGCGAGCCTTGCCGGCTCAGTCTACCCGATGATCCTGTCGATGTGCGAACAGGGGCTGACGGAAAAACGCGTATCAGACTTCAAGGCCTACCTGAATTGCGAGGAAGGCGACTTGAGCTGCCCCGTGCCTCGCCCTTGAGGCGAAACGCCGGAGCTCACGCCGTCCCCTCGCGCAGGGAATAGCCTGCGCCGCGCACGGTCTGCAGCAGCGGCGCGTCGTGCCCCTTGTCGATCTTTCCGCGCAAGCGCGAAATATGCACGTCGATGACATTGGTCTGCGGATCGAAATGATAATCCCAGACATTTTCGAGCAGCATGGTGCGCGTCACCACCTGCCCGGCGTGGCGCATCAGATATTCCAACAGGCGGAATTCGCGCGGCTGCAAGACGATCTCCTTGCCGGCGCGGAAAACCTTGTGCTTGAGCCGGTCGAGCTCCAGATCGCCGACGCGGTAAAAAGCCTCCTCGCCCAGCCCCCCTTGCCGGCGCCGCGCCAATATTTCGACGCGTGCGAGCAATTCGGCGAAGGCGTAAGGTTTTGAAAGGTAATCGTCGCCGCCGGCGCGCAGGCCCTTCACGCGATCGTCGACCTGGCCGAGCGCCGACAGGATCAGCACGGGCGTATCGATCTTCTGCGTCCGCAGGCCGCCGATCAGCGACAGGCCGTCGAGCTTCGGCAGCATGCGGTCGACGATCAGCACGTCATAGCCGCCGGCTTCCGCCATGGCGTAGCCAGTGACGCCGTCGGCAGCCGAATCGGCCACATGGCCTGAACTCGCGAAAGGCCTTGACCAGATAGGCGCTCGCCTGCGGATCGTCTTCGATGATCAGAATGCGCATTGAGGACATATAGGACATTCCCGCAAAAAAAGCGGCAGGCCAGATGGAGGGAGTCCGGCCTGCCGCGTCATTCCGGCGCTGAAATGCGCGCCGGAAGCTATTTGCGCGCCGCCGTCACGACGGGTCGGTGGAGAGAGCCAGGAAATGCGTGTTGTCGCCGGATTTCACCCGCAGCAACACGGCGTGGCGGCCTTCCTTCTTTGCGGCGTCCAGAGCCTTGACCACATCTTCGGGGCTCGCGACCGGCTTGCCGCCGGCATCGAGGATCACATCCCCGGGACGCAAGCCCTTTTGCGCCGCCGGTCCGTCGGGGTCGAGATCGGTCACGACAGCGCCCTCCTTGCCGGCGCCCGCTACGTCAGCCGCCGCAGACAGGCTTAGGCCAAAGCCGGCAAGCGCAGTCTTCGCGGCCTTCGCCGGAGGAACCTCGGCCTTGGCCTCCTTTTCGCCTGGCAATTCACCGAGTTTCAGGGTGGTGGTCTTTTCCGCGCCATTATGGATGTAGCTCAGGTTGACCGTTGCGTCGGGGCCCATCGCCGCAATCTTGCGCGACAATTCGCGCGGCCCCTCTACCTTTTCGCCATTGACGCCTGTGATGACGTCGCCAGAAGCAATGCCTGCCTTGGCGGCCGGCGTATTGGGCTGGGTCATCGCCACAAGCGCGCCCTCGGTCGATTTCAGCCCGAGGCTTTCGGCGATTTCCTGCGTCACCGGCTGGATCTGCACGCCGATATAGCCGCGCGCCACCATGCCCTTGGTCTTGAGCGCGTTGATTACGTCGCTCGCCACTTCCGAGGGAATGGCGAAGCCGATGCCGACGCTGCCGCCGGAGGGCGAATAGATCGCCGTATTGACGCCGACGACATCGCCCTTCTCGTTGAAGGTCGGGCCGCCGGAATTGCCGCGGTTGACCGGCGCATCGATCTGCAGGAAATCGTCATAGGGGCCGGAGCCGATATCGCGGCCCCGCGCCGAAACGATGCCCGCCGTCACGGTGCCGCCGAGGCCGAACGGATTGCCGACCGCGATCACCCAGTCGCCGACGCGCGGCATGGTTTTGGCGAACTGCACATAGGGATAAGGGCCGCCCTCGCTGATCTTCAGCAGCGCCAGATCGGTCTTCTTGTCCACGCCGATGATTTTCGCGGGGACCGACTTGCCGCCATCGAGCGTCACCTTCACGTCGCTGGCGTTTTCGACCACGTGGTTGTTGGTGACGACATAGCCGTCGCTGGAAATGATGAAGCCCGAGCCGAGCGCCTGCCCCTTGTGCGGGTGTTGCGGCGTCGGCGCGCCGTTCGGGCCGCCAAAATGCTTGAAGAAGCGATAGAGCGGATCGTCGGGAGAAAGCGGCGGCATGCCCGGCGGCATGCCGCCGCCCCCAAAGCCCTGGGCTTCGCCTTCGCCCTTTTCCACGACATCGACCTTGACCGCGACGACGGCGCCCTTGACCCGATCGACCATGTCGGCGAATGACGGCGGCCCGACGAAGTTCATGCCCTGCGTTACGGGCGCCTGGGCGTAGGCGGGCGCCAGCGACAGGGTCGCCGCCGTCCCGAGGAATGCGGCGGCGCCGACCGCGCCCAGCATCGCCACGCGCAACGGCGCCTGACGTCTTTCGCGGAAAGGCGAGATTTCCCGGTTTTTCCGCGCGGATCCGTTCAGCATGAAATGCTCCATCAACCTTGTTCAAACGAGGCGGCGACAAGTCTCGCCGCCGCTTCGAACGGGACTATGGAGCCGGCCGGCTTACGCCGCCGTTTCGGCTGGATGAACTTTTTGTAATTCAAGATGACGCGCGTCGGGGCCTTGGCCCGATCGGACATCGCGCCGGCGATGGCGGCAGCCGCGAGATCGCAGGGCATGATGCGCGCGCCATAAAGATATTCGACCGCATCCCACCAGGTTTTCGGCTTTTCGCGTCGCTCCTTCGCGCGCCGCCTTGGCTATTCCGGCGCCAATTTCCGCCGCCGTCACGACGGAGAGATAAAGGTCGTCGGACCGGCTTTCGAGCCAGTCGATCAGGCCCAAAGGTCGATCCGCCGGGCGCCAAAGCCGAAATGACGCTGGTGTCGAGCAGTAAGCTCGAAGCCCAGTTTAATGATGCAATGGCATTATGTCCCCGCAAAGCCCGGAAAAAAGGGGATTTAGTGAAGGATCAAGCAACTGTGCCCCGCGAGTCGTAACCAAGCCTTCAGTTTTGAAACGTATGCTCCACGGAGCAATGAGCGTGGGGATTTTGCGAATGAGTTTCGAATTGACGGACGTGGCCTCCGACGAACCGCTCAGAGCAGTGGGCGCCCCTGGACCCGCGTCAAGGCCGCGATCGCCCACTGGCACCGGCAGGCCTGCGGTTCGCGATTGTACGACTATGCAATGCGCGCGCCTTCCGTCGCGGTCTTCGTCCTCCTGGCAAGCGTGCAGGGCAAGAACTTGATCGGCCATGTCTACGACGGCCAAGCACTCGCAGAGCGGTTCAGCGAGATCGCCTCGGACGCCGCCAACTTCGTCGCCCTTATCATCTTCATGTACCTGCCGATTCTGCGTGCAAGGCCGGTGGCTCGGGCGGAAGGGTTGCGACCGCGGGTCGCGGCGCTCATCGGAAGCTATGGCATCGCCGTCCTGTTGAACTTCGCGCCACGCGCGGAGCCGTCAATGGTCTGGGAGGTCGCTTCGGCTTCGATCGCCGCCATAGGCGAAATCGGCATCGTGGTCGTGCTCCTCCACCTCGGACGCTCATTCAGCATGATGGCAGAGGCGCGCCGATTGGTGACGTCGGGGCCCTACCATTTCGTCCGGCACCCGTTGTACGCGGTGGAGCAGATCACGATACTCGGCGTGTTCCTGCAATTCCGCTCCGTGACTGCAGCCGTATTCGTCGTCGCCCATTTCCTGATCCAGGTCGAGCGTATGCGCAATGAAGAGGCGGTGCTGGCGCAGACCTTCCCGGAGTACGACGACTACAAACAGCGGACCTCGCGCATCATCCCCGGCGTGTTCTGACAATGGGCGCGGGCCCATAGCACCGGAATTGCGCGAATGCCAATTGCGTAATTACGCCGCCGCCAGAAATTCACGGGTTGGAATTGCGCTCTTTCCAACCCGGAATTGCGGCCTCAATGCGCGTCACGATCCGTATCCCGGTTCGGCGTGGACGCCCGCCAGATACCCGACATCGAAACTGTTTTGGTCGCCCCGGACAGCCAGGCCGGAATTGCGGGCGACTCAGATCAGCTTGAGCTGGACGTCGTCGCGCGCGTCCAGCATCTGACGCACCTTGCGCAGCAGGACGCCGGCGGTGAACGGCTTGGTGAGGAGGTGCACGCCCTCGTCCAGGCGGCCATTATGAATGATGGCGTTGCGCGTATAGCCGGTCATGAAGAGAACAGGCAGGCCGAGGCGATGTTTCAGCGCCTCGTCATGCAGCTCCCTGCCGTTGACGGAGCCGCCCAGCACGACGTCCGTGACCAGGAGATCGATTTCCCGCCGCGCGTTCAACTCGGCGAGCGCCGTCGCGCCGTCCGCCGCGGCAAAGACCTTGTAGCCCGCGTCTTCCAGCGTCTCCACCACGAAACTGCGAACGCCGTCCTCGTCCTCGACCACCAGGATGCATTCGCCGCGGCCGCCGTGCGCAACCGCCGGCGACCGGTGTCCGGCTTCGCGGTCGAGCACGGAAAGCGTCCGCGGCAGGTAGAGCTTGACCGTGGTCCCGACTCCGACCTCCGAATAGATCGCCACATGACCTCCGGACTGCTTGATGAAGCCGTAAACCTGCGACAGGCCTAGCCCGGTTCCCACGCCGACCGGCTTGGTGGTGAAAAAAGGCTCGAACACCTTGTGCTTGACCTCGGGGCTCATCCCCTCGCCCGTGTCGGTGACGGCGATCAGCACATATTGCCCGGCCGTCGCTTCGGGATTGGCCGCGACATAGGAGTCGTCGAGATGCGCGTTCGCGGTCTCGATGGTGAGCATTCCGCCGTCCGGCATGGCGTCTCGCGCATTGATGGCGAGGTTGAGGATGGCGTTTTCCAATTGGTTCGGGTCAACCTGCGTGCGCCACAAGCCGGCGGCGAGCACCGTCTCCACCGACACCGTCTCGCCCAGCGTCCGGTGCAGGATTTCCGACATGCCCGCGACGAGGCCGTTCGCTTCGACAGTGGTCGGCGCCAGCGGCTGGCTGCGCGAAAAGGCCAGCAGCCTGCCAGTCAGCGCGGCGGCCTTCTGCGCGCCGGCGAGGGCGTGTTCGATCTGCCGCCGGACACGCGGCGCCGCATCGCCCAGGCCCCGCCCGAGCGAATCGAGGTTGCCGATGACGATGGTCAGCAGATTGTTGAAGTCATGCGCGATGCCGCCCGTCAGCCGGCCGACGGCCTCCATCTTCTGTGCTTGCCGCGCGAGCTCGTCGCGGTGGCGTTCCTCGGTGATGTCGCGGATCACGAAATAGAACAAATGTTCCTGGGCCACGGACACGATGCGCCACGAAAGCCAGCAGGCGCGGCCGTCGGCGCGCGGGCACCGGGCGACGAAATCGATCAACGCCCTCCCGGCGAAGACTTTCGCGAAAGCGTCCTCCGCCTCGAGCTGATCGTCGGGATGGATCAAATCGAGCGCGGGTCGCGCCACGGCGTCCGCGCCGGAGCGTCCGGTGATCGTCTCGAATGCAGGGCTGAGGCGAATCAGGCGTCCGGCGAAATCGCCTACGCCCAGAATGTCCGACGACAGGCGAAAAATCCGGTCGAGCTCGCGCGACCGCTCGGACACCTGCTCTTCAAGATGCGCATTGAGTTCGCGAATATTCCCTTCGGCCTGTCGCGCGGAGTTGAGCGCCGCCGAAAGCGCGGCGGTCTTTTCTCTGATTCTCCGATCGAGATTGGCGTTGGCGTGGGACAATTCGCGCTGGATACGCCGCAGATGGTCGAAACGGCGGCGGCCGTCGAGAAACACAAAGAAGGCGAGCGCCGAAACAAGGGCGGCGGAAAGCAAGGTGCTGAATTGCAGCCGCGTCAATTCACTGTTGGCCCTGGCGCGCTGCCGATTAACCTGCCCGTTCAGGTTGTCCCGCATCGCCCCGATCGCCTGGCGCAGGTCGTCCATCGCGCGCTTTCCCGCGCCCGAGCCGACGATCGCCAAAGCGGCGCTGGAATTGCCTGCGCGCTTCAGGCTGATGGTTCGCTCGAGTTCGTCGAGTTTCGCCGTCGCAAGGATGCGTATCCGCTCCAGTCGGCTCTGCATCTCGCTGTCGCCGCCGACCTCCTTGCGGAGGGTTTCGAAAGTGCTGGCGACCTCAGGCGCGGCGGTCCGGAAAGGTTCGAGATAGGTTTCCGACCCCATGAGAAGATAGCCGCGCTGACCGGATTCCGCGTCGCGCACTTGGCCGAGCAGGCGCATCAGCGACTTTTCGATCTCTTCCGCCGATTGCGCCCGCTCGCGCACCCGATGTTGCGCCTCGACCGCGAAAAGCGACACGACAATCAGTCCGGCGAGAGCGGCCAGCCCCAGGATGGGGGCGCCAAGGCTCACGAATTCGCTCGATCTCTGCCGTCCCCGGCCGGCCGCCAGCACACCCGCCGACAGAAAGAAAAAGGCCGCGGCCGTATTGATGGCGAAGCCATAGACGGTCCGATGCGCGTCGGCGTCGATCGACGACACGAAGTAGCCGAGGATGCCGGTCCCCGCGAGGGCGATCCCGCCGACGGCCAGCGCGCCGCGCGTGAATTGTGCGGCAGGCGCCGTCACTGGCGCGAGCGCAAGGGCGAAGCCTATCGCCACGAAACTGACGCTGGCCAAAATCGAAGGCCGGTCCGGCAGATGCGCCATCCCATCGCGCCAAACGGCTCCGCCGACGCCAATATGAAGCGCCCAGGCGTATTCGATGAGGAAAAGCAGGCCAAAGGCCGAAACCGCGAGGCTGAGCGCCAGGCGCCAGGGACGTTCGCGCCAGGGTCCCATCGAGTAGAGCAACGAGATGGCGCAGGCGGCGAGTCCGAAAGCCTCCACGGGCTTGAGTTGCGCGCCGCCCGGCCATAACGTCGTCAGGAATTCAATGTCGAAAAACCAGCCGGCCAACGCGACAAAAGCAATGCCCAGGACGAGCCAACCCGCGGTCAGCGCAATCCCCCGGTCAAGCCCCCGCGCCGTGGGATCGGCGCTTGCCTGTCCCGCCGACTGCGCCAGCGCCTGGCCTTTTTCAGGGACGTTCATCTGAGCCGCCCGTTCCGCTTATCCAGCCGGGAGCTGATCGACAGGCCCGCGAACTCGAAAGCCGCCTATTTGCGGACGCTTCGCGGCTTCGGTCAAGACGTGGCTAAGGATTCCAACGTCGCGTCGGCTCCTCATCCCTGACCACGCGTCTCGCTCTGCGCATCGCGAAGCAGATGGTTCAGCGTCTCGCTCTCTTCCGCCGAAAGGGGCGCGGCCGGCGTCTCGGCGGCGGTCTTGCGCCGGGAGGTGAGGACGGCGACGCCTCCCAGCGCCAGAAGCGCGAAGGGCGACAGCCAGAGCA
The DNA here is from genome assembly GCA_963849665.1 of uncultured Alphaproteobacteria bacterium. GTDB lineage: Bacteria > Pseudomonadota > Alphaproteobacteria > Rhizobiales > Beijerinckiaceae > Rhodoblastus. The sequence continues at coordinate 133,370 of CAWKJW010000085.1, forward strand.
GCATCGTGTCCCATTCGAACGGCGGCTTCAAAAGGATGAAATTGCCATAGCGGGCGACAAGATAGGCGCGAATTTGCGCGTCGCTGTCGCCGGCGGTCAGGCGCTGGCGCACGAGAATGCGCAAATCTTTCGCCAATGAAGCCCCGGAATCGTCGATCAATTCGTTCTGGCAGACGAGGCAGCGCAGTCCTTCGGAAATTTTCCTCGCCCTCTGTTCAAGCCTGGCGTCGGGCAAAATTTCATCCGGCTGCACGGCTAAGGCCGGTCCCACCGCGCCGAAGGCCAGCGCGATCAGGGCGAGCGCGGCAAAAAGCTTGGTCCGCATGGTTCAGCTCGCAGTCTGCGCGGCGGCGGCGACGGGGAGCGCCCCGGCGGCGCGCTTGGCGACTCCGACCCGAAGCCTCCGGTCGCTGAAGGACAGGACGCCGCCGAATGCCATGACGACGGCGCCAAGCCAGATCAGCGAGACAAGCGGCTTCCAGAAAAGCCGCGCGTCGAGCGCGCCATTGGCGTTCTGGTCGGCAATGCTGACATAGACCTGGCCCAAATTCAGCGTCACTATGCCCGCCTGCGACGTGGCCATGCGCCGCGTCGTGAAAAAGCGCTTCGACGGATCGAGCAGCGCGACGATCTCGCCGTCGCGCTTCACGCTCATATGGGCGACGCTTTCGGTGTAATTCGGTCCCTTGTCCGAGGTCATGCCGAGGACCTCCAGCTGATAGGGGCCGACCTTGTAGGCTTCCCCGGTCTTCATCGCCACGATCTTTTCAGCGCCCCAGCCGGTGGCGGCGAGCCCGAGCAGGGTGAGGCCAAGCCCGGCATGGGCGAAAGCCGTTCCCCAGATCGACAGGCGCAGGCCCCTGGCGCGGGCAAAGGCGTTTTTCGGGGCGCGCAGGCCGGACGGAAACACGCGGCCGAAAATTTCGACGAAGGAGCCGATGATCAGATAGACGGCGACGCCGGCGCCGATGAAGGCCAGCACAGGAACGCCATGCGTCGCGTAGAAGACCGCCATGGCGATGAATCCGGCGAGCGCGGCGAAATAGAGCCTTTGCACGGCGCCGAAAAAATCGCCGCGCTTCCAGGCCAGGTTCTGCCCGATCGGCATCAGCAGCAGCAGCGGCGCGAACAGCGGGCCGAAGGTCAGGTTGAAAAAGGGCGCGCCGACCGAAATCTTGTCGCCGTTCCAGGCTTGCAGCGCCAGCGGATAGAGCGTGCCGACGATGACGGCGGCGCAGGCGGCCGTGAGCAGCAGGTTGTTCAGAACCAGCGCCCCTTCGCGCGAAACGGGAGCGAACAGGCCGCCCTGCGAAAGGGTCGAAGCGCGCAGCATGAACAGGAATAGCGAGCCGCCGATGAACAGCACCAGTATGGCGAGGATGAACAGGCCGCGCTGCGGATCGGAGGCGAATGCGTGGACCGACGTCAGGACGCCCGAGCGAACCAGGAACGTGCCGAGCAGGGACAAGGAGAAAGTGAGGATGGCGAGGAAGATCGTCCAGATTTTCAGCGCCTCGCGCTTCTCCATCACGGCGGCGGAATGCAAAAGCGCCGTGCCGGTAAGCCAGGGCATCAGCGAGGCGTTCTCGACCGGATCCCAGAACCAGAAGCCTCCCCAGCCGAGCGTATAATAGGCCCAGTAGGAGCCCATGGCGATTCCGAGCGTCAGAAAGCACCAGGCGGCGAGCGTCCAGGGACGGATGAAGCGGGCGAAAGCGGCGTCGATCCGGCCGCCGATCAGGGCGCCGGCGGCGAGCGAAAAGACGATCGAGAAGCCCACATAGCCGAGATAGAGCAAGGGCGGATGGATGGCGAGGCCGGGGTCCTGCAACACCGGATTGAGGTCATTGCCTTCGATCGGCGCGGGAAACATGCGCATGAAGGGATTGGACGTCAGCAGGATGAAAAGCAGGAAGGCGGCGCCGAGAAGGCCCTGCACGGCCAGGGAATTGGCGAGCAGCCGCGGCGGGATGGCGCGCGAAAACAGCGCCATGGCGGCGCCGCTCAGGGTCAGGATGAGGACCCAGAGCATCATCGAGCCCTCGTGATTGCCCCAGACGCCGGAGATCTTGTAGATCAGCGGCTTGGCCGAATGGGAATTCTCGACCACGTTGGCGAGCGAGAAATCCGAGACGACATGGGCATAGGTCAAGACCGCATAAGCGAGCGCGACGAATGCGAATTGGGTCATCGCGGCGGGCCGCGCCACGGCCATCAGCCGCGCGTCGCGCGCCCGCGCGCCCCAGAACGGCAGGCTCATCTGCATCAGCGCCATGGCCAGCGCCAGGACGAGCGAATAATGGCCGATCTCGTCGATCATTTCGCATCTCCGCTCGCCGATTTGGTCTCGCCAGTGGTTTTGGATTGAACGTCGGACTTGCCTTGGCCAGCGGCTTTGCCCTCGCCCGCCCAGGTTCCCTGCTTTTTCAGCGCGTCGGCGACTTCGCGCGGCATGTAGCGCTCGTCATGCTTGGCGAGGACATTGTCGGCCTGGAACACGCCGCTCCCGTCGAGCGCGCCTTCCGCCACCACGCCCTGCCCTTCCCTGAACAGGTCGGGCAGCAGGCCGGTATAGGCGACGGGAACGTCGTTCTTGCCGTCGGTAACCTCGAAAGTGATGTTCTTGCCGGCGTGATGCACGAGCGTGCCGGTCTTGACCAGGCCGCCGATGCGCAGGCGCAAGCCGGGGCCGACATGCTTCTGCGCCATTTCGGTCGGGCCGTAGAAGAACACGACATTGTCGCGCAGCGCGAAAAGCATGACGCCGACCGCCACGCCGAGCACGCCAAGCGCGGAAATGATCAGGGTCAGTCGCTTCTGCTTGCGCGTCATTTGCCGTTCAACCCCAGTTCCTGCGCGAGAGCGCCGAGTTTTGCCTGCGCCGAAGCGTCGTCCTTCAGCGCCTTGCGCGCGTCGCCCAGCGCGGCCAGCGACTTGTCTTGCTCATTCAACACTTTGTAGGCGCGAATAAGGCGCATCCATTCCTCGACGCCGCCTCCCTGCGACGCCAGGCGCTGCGCCAGGCGGTCGACCATGGCGTGAATGGTCTTCTGCTGCTGCTCGGGCGCCTGCGCGGCGACCGCCGCGGCCTCGCCGGAAGACGAAGCGGGGCCGCCTTCCACCGGCGCGTCGAGCATGGCGAGCCTCTCCTGGACCGCCTTGCGGACCGGCGAATCTTCCGGCAGGTCGGCGACCATGGCGCTCCAGACCTGCTTCGCGCCTTCCTTGTCGTCGTGCTGCGCCCTGGCGAGACCCTTGAAATAACGCGCCTCCATGTCTTTCGGATCGAGCGCCAGCGCCTTGTCGATCTGCGCCTCGGCCTCGGGCGTCACCACGCCGTCGGAGGCGTAGGCCAGCGCCTCAGCGTAGCGGACATAGCGTTCCGGCGTGGCGCCCAGAAGTTCGATCGCCTTTTCGCGCGCGGAAGCGGCGTCGGCGAAGCGGCCGACGCGCAGATAGACGGGCGCGACGATTTCATAGGCGCGGCCGTCGTCGGGATGCGCCGCGATATGCGCCTCGATCTTGGCCACGGCGGCGGCGATGTCCATTTTCGCCGGCGTCGCATCGAGCCGCGCCTGGAGCGGCAAGTCCGGCAGGTCGGGATGGCCGATTTGCTGTAAAGCCCAAGCGCCACGACGGGAATGGCGACAATCGCCAGGGCGGCGGCGATTTTCCGCGCGCGGGGCGATTCCGTGACGGCGACCTCCTCGGGCGCCGCGGCGATGAGTTGCCGCGCGGCCCGCGCTTTGGCGGACTGCGCCTGATCCCTGTCGATCACGCCACGCTCGAGGTCGGCGTCGATCTCCGCCATCTGCGCGCGATAAAACGCGACGTCCGCCGCGTCCTCGCGCGGTTTCGGCGCCGGACGGGACAAAGGCCAGAGGATGCTGAAAACCGCGATTCCGGTCAGCAAGACGATAACAAGCCAGATCATTCTGAGAGCTTTATCTTTTTCCCCCCGGCATTGAAAGAGCCGTCTTTCACGGCGGCGGCCTCCCGCTCGCCTGCCGACGGCTTCCGCGCTAGATTAACGCCTTTCTCCCCCTTCGAGTCGCATGTCCATGACCGCAGATCCGCAAAATGTCCCCGGCAAGGTACTCGTCGGAAAAGCCCAAGATTACCTTTATCTCCTGCTGCGCTACGGCAACCGCCACGGCCTCGTCGCCGGCGCGACGGGAACGGGCAAGACGGTCACCCTGCAAAAACTGGCGGAAGGCTTTTGCTCTGCCGGCACATGCGTCTTTGCGGCGGATGTGAAGGGCGATCTCTCCGGCATCGCCATGCCCGGCGACGGCAAGAAAGCCTTCGTGGATCGGGCGATGCAGATCGGCCTCAGCTACGAGCCCGACCAGTTCCGCTGCGTCTTCTGGGACATTTTCGGCGAAAACGGCCATCCCGTGCGCGCCACCATCGCCGAGATGGGGCCGCTGCTGCTGTCGCGCATTCTCCAGCTCAACGAGATCCAGGAGGGCGTGCTCAATATCGCCTTCCGCGTCGCCGACGAACAGGGCCTGGCGCTGCTCGACCTGAAGGACCTGCGGGCCATCCTCGGCTACATTTCGCAGAACGCCGCCGACCTTCAAAGCCGCTACGGCAATGTCGCGCCCGCCAGCATCGGCGCCATCCAGCGGCAATTGCTGGTGCTGGAAAACCAGGGCGCCGACAAGTTTTTCGGCGAACCGGCGCTCGACATCAACGACCTCCTGAAACCCGACATCGACGGGCGCGGCTTCATCAATATCCTCAAGGCCGAAAAGCTGATCCGCAGCCCCGATCTCTACGCGACCTTCCTGTTCTGGCTGCTGTCGGAGCTTTTCGACGCGCTGCCGGAAGTCGGCGATCCCGACAAGCCGAAGCTGGTGTTCTTTTTCGACGAGGCGCATCTTCTGTTCGACAACGCGCCAAAGGCGCTGCTTGCCGCCATCGAGCAGGTGGTGCGGCTGATCCGCTGCAAGGGCGTCGGCGTCTATTTCGTCACCCAGAGCCCCGCTCGACGTGCCGGACATCGTGCTCGGCCAGCTTGGCAATCGCGTCCAGCACGCCCTGCGCGCTTACACCCCGCGCGACCAAAAGGCGGCCAAGGTCGCGGCCGACACTTTTCGCCAAAACCCCGCTTTCGACACGGCGGACGCGATCACCAAGCTCGATGTCGGCGAGGCGCTCGTCTCGATGCTGGAGGAAAGCGGCGCGCCAGCCATGGTGACGCGCGCCTTGATCGCGCCGCCGGCGTCGCGCGTCGGCCCCATCACTTCCGCCGAATTGCAGGAAGTTCAGGAATTCGAGCCCTTTCAAGGGCAAGTACGACACCCCAGTCGATCGCGAATCCGCTTTCGAAATCCTTCAGGCGCGGGCGCAGCAGCGGGCGGGCGGCGCGCCGGTCGGCTCGAACGACGACAGCGGCCTGCTGTCGAAGATCGGCTCGGGCCTCGACGACCTGTTTCGTCCGCAGGGCAAGCGCATGTCGCTCGGCCAGGCCGTGGTGCGCTCGGCGACGACCTCGGCGGCGCGCTCGGTCGGCGGCGCCATAGCCCGCGAAATCTTGCGCGGGATTACCGGGGCGATGAAGTAGATAACAATTTCGCAGCCTGGACCGCCACGTCTGGGGCGCCGGGAGCGGGCGGCGTAGCGCCCGCTTGCGGCGCGGCAGGAACGGGCGGCGCTCCGGCCGTTTGTGGCGCGGCGGCGCCGGGCGGCGCGGCTCCCGGCGCGGGCAGCGGCTGCGCCGCGATGGCGTTGGAGGCCGCCGGCTGCGGCGTGCGGTCGGCGCCGCCGTCGATCACCGCCTGGCCGGCGTCGGCGGCGGTGGGCGCGGTGATCGCCTTGCCGATCTGCCGCACCACCTGCGGCGCGTCGCCGTAGGAATCATGGCCGATCAGTCCGGTCGAAAATTCGGAAATGTCGTAAACCCCGACGCCCAGCTTCTGGATCATCTCGCGGTCCTGGTCATTGCCCGGATCGATCGAGCCGAGGCGGCGGTCGCCCTGGATGCCGGCGGAAAGCTGCAAGGCGCGGTCGGCCTTGGAGACGAAGATCGAAAAATGCTGGGGATCCAGCCGCGCAATCTGCTCCTTGAACACCGACAGGTCGATGTCCGGCGCAGCCAGCAGGACGTCGCCCAGCCTGCCATGCAGGTCTGGCGAGCCCGACAGCGCCGACTTGCGCAAAGCCTCCATGGTCAGCCACGTGCCCATGGAATGGGCGAGGATATGAACGCGGCCGATCCCCGGCGTCTCGCTGATTTCGGTGAGCAGTTTCAGATAGGCGTCGCGCGAGGCGGTTGCGCTTTCCTTGTCCGCGCCATAGGCCAGCAGCGCCGATTTCGACGGCCAGGTGAACAGGACCGGCACGCCGCCGAACTTGCCGTCCATCACGATCTGCGCCAGCCGGAAGCGCGCCTCCTCCATCGAGGTGTTGAAGCCATGCACATAGACCAGGACGTCGCGATTGGCGCCGATCCGGCCCGAAACATGGGCGGCGAGTTCGGCTTTGAAGGAATTGTCCTCGAGCTTACGGTGGCCGATGACCGCGAAATCACGCTCCGGGTTCGGACCGCCGAACGCCGGCCTTTCGATCTGCCCGGTCTTGTGGCCCGGCGGCACGGAGACGAAATCCAGCGAATAGCGGGCCTTGGCGCCCGGCGTCAGCTCGGTTTCGTGCGAACCGACCTTGCGCGTCGAGGCGACGAAAATCTGCAGCGTGTGCGCCGGCGCGTCCGGCTGGCCCTTGATGAGGCCGCCGACATTGCTGGCCTGATTCGCCACGCTGTCGGTCACGGTCGAGCCGAGATTGGCGCTGGCCGCCGCTATGCCATCCGGGCTGCACGCCGAAAGGCTGGGCAGCAGCGCCAGGCTCAGTCCAAGGCCCGCCAGCCTCGCGCGCCAGTCTTTTGTAATTGATAGCACTCTATCGCCCCTTGCCGACGTCATTCATCCTTGGCGCCGCGTCCTGCATAAACCTCGACGGGCCTGACCGAAAGTGAATCGCGCCGTTCACGCTTCGCACATGCGGGACAAAGGCGGCGAGAATTGGACCATCGAAAAGTTTGTCGGGCATATGGAGAAAAACACCGATCCTCTGGTTCGCGCCGACACTACTGATGCGCCGAACGCCGGAATTGGTGGCGACACATTGATGCGAAAACGTTTTTCGCTATCGCCGAAATCGACCGGCGCGCCGGTGGAGAAGCACGCGCGGCGATCCGCGCCCCTTCCCGCCAAGGCACGGAAATCAAGGGGAGATTTAGCATCTCCGCGTTTGTTCCATGCAACGTCAAAAAAATAAGGCTTGTAAAAGCTTGGACTGTTCATACGTTCGAGTGGCAATTTATTTTCAAGAGCGCTTTCGGGAGCTTGCCATGTTGAAACACGTCATCTCCGCTTTCGTCTTGACCTCGGCTATAGCCATTGCGCCCGTCGCGTTGGCGCAGGGCGACACCGGCATGCATCACCACAAAATGATGCATCACCATAAGATGATGCATCACAAGAGAATGATGGAGCATCATCATCACATGATGAAGCATCATCACATGATGCACGAAATGCATAACGACCACGGATGACGAGATTCGTACGCGAAATCCAGGTCCGCGGGCAAAGCGGCGGCGGACGCCGTTAGGGTCATGGTCGCCGCAAAAATGCGGTGGCGCGAGGGACGTTGTTCTGATTAATTTTCCGCATGAACGTCCTTGTTTCGGCACCGGCTGAAAATCCGCGCCCGCCGGCCTTCCGGCGCGTCAGTGTCTGGATCGCGGCGGGATTGGCGGTTTGGGCGGCGATCGCCTATCTCGCTTTGCCGGCAATCTGGAAGCGCGCCGAACGCCAGGCCGTTCTCGCCGGACATGAAATGGTGACCCGCACCAGTCAGGGAATTGCCGGCGATCCGATCAATTTCGGTCTGGTCGGCGACCGGCGCGAAGTCTTATGCGCCTTCCGCTCGGCGGGCTGGACGCTTGCCGATGCCGTCACCTTGCGCTCCAGCATGAAGATCGCCGGCAGCGTCGTCCTGCGCCGGCCCGATCCGGCCGCGCCGGTCAGCCCTCTCTTCTATGAGGGCCGGGTGGAGGATGTCGCCTTCCAGCTCCCGGTCGGGCTTTCCGCCGCGCGCCGCCATCACATCAGGCTGTGGCGGATCGGCGACGAGATGTTCGACCGCCGCCCGATCTGGCTCGCCGCCGCCAGCTACGATCGCGGCGTGGGCCTGAGCCATTTCACCTTGCAGGTGACGCATCATATCGGCGCCGACCTCGACGCCGAACGCGCCTTCGTCGGAAACGCTCTCGGCAAGGCCGGCGCGATCCGCTCCTTCTTCCAGATTTAAGGGATCGGCCCAACTTTGCGTGGCAGGAACGGCGGCGGCGATCCTTATTTCACGGATGGCGAAGTGCTGGTGGGGGTGTTGCGAGAAAAATGCGGCCTGCGGCCGGACGAACCTGCCGCGCCTCCCGAAAATCCGCCATATGTCGACCTGCGTTCGGCGCTGGCGCATGTGATCGGAGGACGTCGATAGGCGTCAGGAGAACCGCGTCAAAAGCGCGCCGCCCCACAGAAGCGCGCAGGCGACGAGCGAGCAAAGCACGGCCGCGGATCCCATGTCCTTGACGGCCTTTACGACCGGATCCGGCCCCCGCGTCATCCGGTCGCAAAGCTTTTCGACGCCGGTGTTCAGCAGTTCGACCGCCAGCACCACCAGAAGCGCGGCCACCAACGCGGCGCGGCGAAAAAAATCATCGGCGACGAAGAAGGACAGCGGAACGCCGAGCGCCAGAAACAGCGTCTCCAGTCGAAAGGCGCGTTCGGACCGGAAGGCGTGAGCGAGCCCCGAGCAGGAAAAGCCGAAGGCCCGGACGACGCTGTGCCGTCGTCCGGCTGTGAAGTCTTCGGCAATGTCCCGAGGCCGGAGACGGCTATCCAATGGGCGCTCCATTCGCCGGGCGCCATCAGCGCCTGATGTCGCCACCTTATCGGCCAGCCGTTCAGATCGCATTAACGGATAGGCAAAAGCGCATGCGAGCGCAAACGTGCGCGCCGGCCCTTCCGCCTTCGACAAAGGACAACTGGCGCCGCGTCGCGCAAAATGGCAAAAGGGCGCGCAAAGCAGCTCAGGAGACGTTTTCGCATGGCTTCGACCGATCAAGCCGCCGCCCCCTTCACCGACACTTTTACGCCCGCGACCGAGGAGCAATGGCGGCAGCGGGTGGAGACGGCTCTCAAGGGCGCGCCGCTGCAGAAGCTGGTCAGCAAGACCTATGACGGTTTCGACATTCAGCCGCTCTATGGGCGCGCCGCCGGCAAGCCGCGCGCCTTTCGATCCGAGGGCGACTGGTCCGTGACCGCCCGCGTCGACCATCCCGACGCCATTCAAGCCAATGAACTCGCTCTGGCCGATCTCGAAAACGGCGCCAACGGCCTCCACGTCGCCTTCGCCGGCTCCGTCGGCGCCTATGGCTTCGGCCTCAAGGACGCCACATCCCTCGCCCGGGCGCTCGACGGCGTCCATCTCGACGCCGGCCTGCGCGTCATCCTCGACCTGCCGGCGCAGGCGGACGCCTTCATCACCGCCTTCCTCGATCTCGTCGCGGCGAAAAATTACGACCCGGCGAAACTCGACATATCCTTCGGCCTCGATCCGATCGGCGCCTCCATCGCGCTGGGCGAAGTTCCGGACTGGACGGCGGCCGGCCCCAAGCTCGCCCAACAGGCCGCCCTGCTCTCCTCCGGAGGCTTTGCCGGCGGCCTGATCGCCGCCGATGGCCGCGTCGTCCATGCGGCGGGCGGCTCGCCGGCGCAGGAGCTGGCTTTCGCTCTCGCCAGCGGCGTCGCCGGCCTGCGGGCGCTGGAGGCCGCCGGCGTCAGCCTCGAGGCGGCGCGAAAAATGATCGACTTCCGCCTCGCCGCTGACGCCGACGAATTCCTGACCCTCGCCAAGTTTCGGGCGCTGCGGCGTCTTTGGGCTGCAATCGAGCGGGCTTGCGGCCTCGGTCCGGCGCCGATCCGCCTGCATGGCGAAACCGCCTGGCGGATGATGACGCGGCGCGATCCCTGGGTGAACCTGCTGCGTTCGACCGTGGCGGTCTTTTCCGCCGGCCTCGGCGGCGCCGACTCGATCTGCGTCCTGCCTTTCACCCAGGCGCTCGGCCTGCCCGACGCCTTTGCCCGGCGCATCGCCCGCAACACGCAACTTGTGCTGCTGGAAGAATCCAATCTCGGCAAGGTTGCCGATCCTGCGGCGGGATCGGGCGGCGTCGAGGCGCTCACCGACGCCCTTGTCGAGCACGGCTATTCCCTGTTCCAGCAGATCGAGGCGGCCGGCGGCCTGGCCAAGACGCTTGCCAGCGGGGCCTTCCAGGCGGACGTGGCGAAAATCGCCGCGGAGCGCGCCAAGAACGTCGCTCGCCGCAAGGAGCCCCTGACTGGCGCCAGCGAATTCCCCGACATCCATGAAAAGCCGGTCACGGTTCTGCTGCCCGCGCCGGCCGCGCCTTCGCTCGGCGACAAGGCGCTGGCGCCGCATCGCATCGCCGAGCCTTTCGAGGCTTTACGCGATCAGGCGGAAATCGGCGGCGACGCGCCCGACGATTTTCCTCGCCAATCTCGGGCCCGTCGCGGCTTTCACGGCGCGCGCCACCTTCGCCAAGAACTTTTTCGAAGCGGGCGGCGTCGAGGCCCTCGGCAATGACGGCTTTGCCGACCCGGCTTCGCTGGCCTCTGCTTACAAGGCCAGCGGCGCCGGCCTCGCCGTGCTGTGCTCCTCGGACGCTCTCTATGCCGAGCGGGGGCTCGAAGCGGCCAGGGCGCTGGCGGCGGTCGGCGGCAAAATCTATCTGGCGGGACGACCCGGCGACATGGAGGCGCAATGGCGCGAGGCCGGCGTGCACGATTTCGCGCATGTGGGAGGCGACCTCCTGGCGCAATTGCGCGACGCATTGAACGCGTGATGTTTCTGTTGCAACAACGAGAAATTTTCCCGATCGGGACGGACGGCGCTTTGCGAATCGCCTGAATTCGTGCAAGCCATGAGACAAGCAAAGTCCGCCCCAAGGCGGCGCAAACCAAGGTCCGCCCGCGGGGCGGCGCAATCTAGGAGGCGATTTCGTGCGCGCGGGCAAATTCGTTGCAACCTTCATCCTGGCGATCCTGCCTTTCGCCGCTGTGGCGCAGGAGGCGCCGCAAGACGTCCAGCCGGCGCCGCAAGATGTCCAGCCGAATGTCTCCCACGACGGCCTGTGGAGGGTCGACATCCAGACCACGGTCGGCAAATGCGCCCCCTCCGGCACGGCGGTGGTGACCGTCAAGAACGACCGCGTCACCGGCATCGATGCGTCCGGCGTCACGCCATGGGGCTATATCGATGAAACCAATACGTTCGTCGGTCATTTCATCAGCGGCGAAAAGGTTTTGCACGCCAATGGCGCGGTCAAGGGCGAATTCGCCGAGGGCCCCTGGTCGTCGCAGACCGAATACTGCGGCGGACGCTGGACGGCGCGCAAGCTTGACTGAAATTTTTGGCGGGGATGGCGCATGAGCGAACCGTCCGGGACGTTCGCCGGCGCCGACGAGGAGCCGCGCTTCGATCTCGCCTTTGACGCGCCGGCGGGGCGGCTCATGCGGGTGTCGCCCCGCGTCCGCCGCCTGGTCGCGCCCAACCCCGGCCCCTTCACCTTCACAGGAACCTGCGCCTATGTGGTGGGCGAGGGCGAAGTCGCGGTGATCGATCCCGGTCCCGACGATGCCTCCCATATCGAGACCCTTCTCGCCGCCCTGCCCGGCGAAAAAATCGCGCGGATATTCGTCACGCACACCCATCGCGACCATTCGCCCGGCGCGCGCGCCCTGCAAAAGGCGACGGGCGCGGAAATCCTCGGCTGCGCGCCGCATTTTTCCGCCCGCGACCTGGCCCTCGGCGAAGCCAACAAGCTCGACGCCGCCAACGATCTCGACCATCGCCCCGACCGCATTCTCGCCGACGGCGATATCTTTTCCGGCCCTGGCTACGCCTTGCGCGCCGTCGCGACCCCCGGCCACACGATGAACCACCTCTGTTTCGAGCTTGCCGAGGAAAAGGCGCTGTTCACCGGCGACCACATCATGGCCTGGTCGACCACCATCGTCGCGCCGCCGGACGGCGCCATGCGGCTTTATCTCAATTCGCTGGAATCTTTGCGCGGCTTAGATCACGCCGTCTATTGGCCAGGCCATGGCGGCCCGGTGGCGCAGCCGCAACGCTTTCTGCGCGCCCTTCTGCACCATCGGCGGGCGCGCGAAATCTCGATCCTCGCCGCCCTGGCGCATGGGCCGCTCGCCATCCCCGAAATCGTAGCCAAAGTCTATGAAAAGCTCGACCCGCGCCTGAAAGGCGGCGCCGCGCTCTCCACCCTCGCCCATCTTGAGGACCTTTCTGCACGAAAACTCGTCACGACGGACGGACCGCCGCAGCTGGCGAGCGTTTTCGAACGAAGATGATCACTCGGGCGACCGCTGCGCAGCCGTCAACGATTGTTCCGAGAGCGGCGAGGCGAAATAAAATTAAAATCAGGATGCAACCTTTTCCGTCCCCACTCGTCGGATGGATGCCGACAGCGGAAACGTTTTCGGCCCATTTGAGCTGCACTTCCTCGCAATCCTGAAATCGCCGATGTTTCGCTTGACCAAGAGGCGCCATGTTTCAAAACTACGCAGCAAGAAGCAGCGCATGGCTTATGCAACGCTGCTTGCGATCGCGCTGTGCATGACGAATGCGAATGCCTATGTCCGCTATAATGCCATGACAGCACGAGAGCGACTTCCGGCGAGGGAGTGCCAATGGGTCCTCCGCGAATGCCGTCCGGCGACAGGCGCGGAAATTTGGCGAGGATGGCCGGCCCCGGCGAATGGTTCTATCGTGGGTCGGACGATTTTTGCTATTACGACACTCGACCCGGCGTGATGTGAACAGGGCCGGCGTCAGCCCTGCGCCATGCGCTGCCCAGCCGCCTATTCGAAGTCGTCTTTCTCCTCCAGCGCGTCGCTCAGCTTGCCGATCAGCGCGGCGCAGGCGCCGAGGTCGTTGGGCAGGTAGCGCGTGGCGGCGCGCATGTCGACGGTCGTCTCGTCGGCGCCCGGCCTGACGCTCTGGTGATGGCCATGGGCAGGTTCAGCGCCAGCGAATGGGCCAGGGCCTCGATGCGCCCTTCCGGCTGCTTGTCGCCGCCCGGCAACCTTCCTCGATGATCGTCCAGCGCAATTGCTTGACCGCGTCTTCCGTCGCCTTGAACGCCTCCGCCGTCTCCATGTCGACGGTGATCGGCTTGACGTCGGAATAGGCGTCGGCCTGGGGTCTGCCGGCTGCGCAATGTCGACCTCCGGCGGCGTCCAGCCGCCCCGCGCGGCGACAGCCGCGGGCGAGGTCGAAAAGGCCGGGGGCTCATCAAGGTCGGTGGAAATATCGGAGATCCAGGCGGATTCCCGGCGGAATAGACCAGATAGGCGGGATGGGCAGAAGCAGCGCCAGCAGCAGCAAGGCGCCAAGAATGGGCCTGACGCCGCGCCGCCCCTTCACCCAGATGGAGACCGCCGCGAAAAAGGCGACGAACAGCTGCCACCGCCGCGACGGCCAGCGCCAGGAGACAAAGATCGAGCAGGCCGAGGCCCAGATCGGGCGCCGAGTCGGGACGCAGGGTGAGAATCGCGAAAAACCGCGCCATGCCGCCGCGCGCATGGGCAGCGACAATGGCGACGAGCGCCAGCACCAGCGCAAATTGCGCGAGTTTTCGGGACCAGATCGAAGGCGCGACACCGGCTCGTCGAAAGTGAGGCGCCGCATCGCGCTTTCGTTCACCCGCATGTTCGGCCGTTTCGCAGTTAAATCCCTCGAGAGCAAACAAATTTGGTAGCCCGGAGCGCCGCGCGAGGCAAGCCGCCCCGAATTTGGCCTTTTGCGCTTTTCATGTTTAGAAGGCGCAAATCCTCGGACCAAGACCGGCCGCCATGTCTTATAACACATTCGGGCACCTCTTCCGCGTGACCACCTTCGGCGAGAGCCACGGAGCGGCGCTCGGCTGCGTGGTCGACGGCTGTCCGTCGCGCATTCCGCTCGAAGCTGAGGAAATCCAGAAATTTCTCGACCTGCGCCGACCGGGCCAGTCGCGCTTCACCACCCAGAGGCAGGAGCCCGACGCGGTGAAGATCCTGTCCGGCGTGATGACAGACGAAAAGACCGGCGTCCAGATGACCACGGGAACGCCGATCGCGCTGATGATCGAGAACACCGACCAGCGCTCCAAGGACTATGGCGAGATCAAGGACGCCTATCGCCCCGGCCACGCCGATTACGTCTATGACGCCAAATACGGCTTTCGCGACTATCGCGGCGGCGGCCGCTCCTCGGCCCGGGAAACCGCGGCGCGCGTAGCCGCCGGCGCCGTCGCCGAAAGATCATTCCGGACGTGAATATTCGCGCCGCCATGGTCCAGGTCGGGCCGCACAGGATCGATCGCTCGCGCTGGGACTGGGACGAGGTTTCGCGCAATTCGCTGTTCTGCCCCGACGCGGTGGCGGCGGCGCTCTGGGCTGAATATCTGGATGAAATCCGCAAAAAAGGCTCGTCGATCGGCGCAGTGCTGGAAGTGACGGCGGAGGGCGTTCCCG
>CAWKJW010000086.1:0-4684 GCA_963849665.1 uncultured Alphaproteobacteria bacterium
AGACTTGATTACCAGCGCTCCCGGAGGAAAATATGTCGCAGGTTGATTTCCAGACTTTGATCAAAAACCAGTTTGAAACGGTGGTGTCATTGACTGGCGTGGTGGCGAAGGACGTCGGGAGGATCGTCGCCGAAGCTCAGGATTTTTCCGTCATTTCCTTTCAGAACAATGCCGCGCTGATGCGCAAGCTCGCCGGCGTGAAAAGCGTCAACGAACTGATCCAGCTCCATTCCGACCACGCCAAGGCCTCCTATGAGGCGACGGTCGCGCGGTCGAAGAAGATCGGCGAGCTTTTGACCGAGCTTTCCAATGACGCGATCAAGACGGTCGCCGCCCGTTCGGAGCAGCCGGACGCTCCCGTCAAGGCGCCCGCGGCCGCCAAACGGCTTCAGGCCGCCGAATAAGCGGGACGCGCCCAGAAGAGGGCCGGCCCAGGCGGCCGGCCTCTCAACCTGCGCCATGGCGGAGACTGTGAGCCGAGCTTTCCGCCCGTCTCCTCTCAGCATCCGAAAAGCCAGCAGCGAGAGCCCGATGGAGCACTACGATTTCAAGTTGCGCGGCGACGACGAAACGATGGTCGTGTTTCGGTCGATCGCGCTGGAAGACATGCGCGCCGTCTGGAATATGGTCGCCAGCCTCGCGCGGGACGTCGGCGTTTCCGGCAACCGCATCGTCGTCAGCAACGAAGCGGGCGAGGTGGTCATCCTGGTCGGCGTGGCCACGGCCCGATCCTTCCCGGTCGCCGCCAACGATCCGAGCGCCACGCCCGTCCGCTCCGGCGGACAGCAGTCGCAGCAGACCGCCTGGGTCGCGCGTGAAGTCGCCTGATCATGTAGCGTAACGAGTTTGGAGGACGTCATGGCATACGGGATCACCAACGGGAATTTGCACGCGTCAATTCAGGACGCTCCCCCGAGCGGTCCGAGCAGGGACTCCGTGCTCGGCGTTGCGCTTGTCCTGTCGATCCCGGCCATTCCGCTTGTGCTTGCGCTGATCACATCGCTGGTCTGCCGCTAAGCAGGCTTTCGTTGGCAAGCCAACGTTTCGCCCGCCTGGTTTTCTGTTTAAGCGCGGAATCTGTTCAGGTCTCGAAAAGGCCAGCCGAAGGGGTCGGCATCAAAAATCGCTCGCGAATCGTCCGAGTTTGCGCGGCGCGCCGGTCGGCGGTTCAGGAATAGCGGTTCGCGGCGACCATCGACATCCGCACCAGCTCCGACAGGCTGCCGGCCTGGGTTTTCTTCATGAGATTGGAGCGGTGAATCTCGACCGTGCGATGGCTGATGCCCAGCTCGTGAGCGATGATCTTGTTGGGTTTTCCCTTGATCAATCCTTCCAGCACCTCCTGCTCGCGCGCGCTCAGCGACGCCAGCTTCGACTGGATGTCATGTACGTTCGCGTCGTTTTCCGGGCGGACGACATTGCGCGTCAGCGCCTTGCGGACCGAGGTGACCAGCGCGTCGGCGCTGAACGGCTTTTCCATGAAATCGACGGCGCCCTGCTTCATCGCATTGACCGCCAGCGGAACGTCGGCCTGGCCGGTGATGACGATGACCGGCAGCGACAAGCCGCGCTCAGTGATGTGGGTCAGCAAGTCGACGCCGCTCATGCCCGGCAGGCTCACGTCGGTGACGACGCAACCCGTCGCGTCCGGGCGTATGGCGCCGAGGAAATCGATCGCCGACGCGTGGGTTTGTGCGTCAAACCCTTCCGCCGCCAGCAGCAGGCGGATCGACTCGCAGACCACGGGATCATCTTCGACTATGTGGACGGTCAGGGGCGCGGCCATCGTTCTACCCGGATCAATCATTGGTTATGCGAAGCCGAAGCGGCGTCGGCCAGCGGCATCCCGTCGGTGCTTCGAAAACCCGTCTCAAAATCAACATGTAACGCCCATGCCCGAGGCGCTTGCCGTCGTCAAGGTCTCAAATCGCCGGGCGCCCGTCTCAAATGCGAAGCTGGCCGACCTCGCCAACGTCACCCCGATGCGCGCAGTTGTCAACGAATTTGTGCCGCCAAATCTTCATCTTAGCTTTACGAAATCAACGCTCTCCCTGGCGCGCCAGGAAATCGCCGCCTGCTGCGCGGCGAGGTCCATCGAGGCGCGCCCGTCGCGCCAGTCTGGCTCAAGCTTTCGCCGCCGCCGGAGGATGGGTTTTCGCCCAGGCCTCGTGGTCGGCGGCGTTCTGCTGCGCATAGGCGAGGGCGAAATCGGCGAGCGCCTCGTCGATGGCGTCACTGTCGCCCATATAGCCCGCGATGACCGCCGGATCGCCGGAGCGGGCGTGGGCGCGCGCCAGCGTCCGGCCGCATAGCCGCGCATAATCGGACAGCCCCTGGGCTTCGGCGATTTCGCTCACCCCGCCGAGGCGGCGGTTCTTCAGGATGCGGACGTAATATTGCCGGCCGGACGGCTCGTGCTCGGTCGAGCCGAGGAATATGTCGCTTGCAGCCTGCATCATCTTCTGGCCCTCGACCACGCGGAGGCCCTGATTGCCATTATAGGCGAGCCTTTCGTCGAGCGCCTCCAGCACCGAATGGGACGCCTCCTTCACCTGCAGGAACAAAGGCTCGTCGTCGCCGGTCATGAACAGGCCGACATAACAATAAGTGCCGACCGAGCCGACGCCCACCGCCTTGAACACGAAATCCTTGAGCGCATAGCGGTCATAGAGCACGCCGACTTCCGTCGCCAGGCCGGCGCGGTATTTGGCGAAATCGAGTTGCGGATCGAAACCCTCGGCGGCGTCCGAGCCGGGCGCGAAATGAAGATGCGCGGCGCCTTGTCATGGATCAGGGGCGCGCCGGATTCGGCCAGGGTCGGAAAATTATCGTCGCGGTCCAGCCCCTCGCCCCGCGCCCGGGCGATGATCGACAGCATTTTCTTGCGCATCGCCGCATTGCGGAATTTCTTCGTCTCTTGCTCCAGGTCGATTCGGCTGTGCCAGATCTCCATCGGCGTGAGATAGGACAGGCCTTCCATGCGCTTGCGATAGGCGCGGACGGCGGCTGCGGCGAGTTCGTGGCGGAGCGATTTGGCAAGCCCGGCAGCGTCCGCCGCGACGGCGATGCTGGCGACGAGGCGTTTCAAATCGACGGTGAAGTCCACGCCCGGCAGCGTTTCGTCGAAATCGTTGATGTCGAAAAGGATGTTGTCCTCCGGCGTGACGAAGGCGCCGAAGTTCATCAAATGGCAATCGCCGCAGGCCTGGACCTTCGCGCCGACCATCGGCTGCCATTGCAGATCGTGCGCCATCACCGCCGCAGCGCCGCGCAGATAGGCGAAGGGGTCGCCAGCCATCAATTGCCCCCTCACGTCCAGTAGAGCTGGCAGGCGGCGGGCGTTCTGCGCTTCGAGAATGGCGTTGGCGTCGCGGTCCATGGGGCCCAGCAATTGCGCATGGGCGGCGCGAGGCACCAGTTTACGCAGGCTTTTTCCCTGTTGCATCCGGTCGGCGCGCGTGGCGAGGGAAACGGACATTTGACGCTCCATGACAGGCAATCCGCGAAAAAAAGCGAGCATAAACCACGTCCGGCCTTATGCAAGGCCGCGCTTACGCAAAGAAATCCGGCAGTGCAGTTAAAGTGAATTCCGCCGCGAGCTTTTCGTTCAAGGCGCGCGCCGTCGCCACTGCGGCGGCGCCATCGCCATGCACGCAGACGCTGTGGATCGGCGTCGGCAAAATCCTTCCGGTGCGTGAAACGATCCCGCCCGCCGCCAGCATGGCGGCGACGTGATCCAGGCATTTCCGGACATCGTGCAGGACGGCGCCAGGTTTTTCGCGCGATGTCAGGGTTCCGTCGTCCTCGTAGGTCCGATCGGCGAAAATCTCCGTGGCGACCTTCAGTCCCGCGGCGGCGCCCGCTTCGGCGAGGCGTGACAGGGCCGGCGCAAGCAGGATCAAATTTTCGTCATAGCTTTTCGTCGCCCGCGCGATCGCCCCTGCGAGAGCGGCGTCGCGACAGGCGTCGTTGCTCAGGGCGCCGTGCGGCTTCACATGCGATACGCGTCCGCCCCGTGCGCGCGCAAAGCCGTCCAGTGCGCCGATCTGGTAGAGCGCCAAAGCCTCGACCTCGTCGGGCGGGCAGAGCAGCGAGCGGCGGCCGAAACCCTGCAGGTCGGGATAGGCCGGATGAGCGCCGACGCTCACGCCGGCGTCAAACGCCGCCGCCACGGTCTTTCGCATGGTCGTCGGGTCGCCGGCATGAAAGCCGCAGGCGAGGCTCGCCGATTGCACCAGGCGCAACATGAACTCGTCGTCGCCCATGCGCCAGGCGCCGAAGCTTTCACCGAGATCGGCGTTGAGGTTGAGCTTTTTTCGAGCGGCGTTCATGGGGTGTGGTGCGCTCCCAAAATTGCTGTAACAGGGATCACGTCGAATGCCGCCTCAGTCCCCGAAAGTCGCGCCGCTGATGAGGTTCTCGCTCCATAATCTGGCGTCGTCCCATCCTTCGTCGACTGGCGTGACGCCGGCCCGCCAATGCGCGAAACTCTCGCGCGATTCTTTCCTCGCCGCCGCCGCCTGTTCTTGATCGACGACCACAAATTTCATCGTGTCGCCGGGCCAGAAATGCGCAAGGCGGAAGATGTCGGCGGAAATGACGCAGCCGATCTTGGCATAGCCGCCGGAAGTCTGGCAATCGGCGCGCAGGACGATCGGCTGGCCGTCGCCCGGAACCTGGATCG
>CAWKJW010000087.1:0-24093 GCA_963849665.1 uncultured Alphaproteobacteria bacterium
GTACTCCGGCGTGCCCACGAACTGGCCCATTTCGGTGAGCATGGTGGCGCCGGCTCCGGCTTGGTCCATGGCTTTGGCAATGCCGAAATCGATCACCTTGGCGACGGCGTGTCCGTCGACCTCCGTGACCAGCACATTGGAGGGCTTGATATCGCGGTGGATCACGCCCTTCTGATGGGCGTGCTGCACGGCTTCGCACACCGGCAGAAACAGCCGCAGCCGCTCCCGCGTGTTCAGGCGATGCCGGTCGCAATAGTTGGTGATGGAGATGCCGTCCACATACTCCATCACGAAGAACGGGCGGCCCTTCTCGGTGGCCCCGGCGTCGTACACGCGGGCGATGTGGGGATGGTCCATCAAGGCCACCGATTGGCGCTCGTAAGCGAAGCGCGAGAGCACGTTGCTGGTGTCCATGCCCAGCTTGACGACTTTCAGGGCCACCATGCGGTGGATGGGGACGGTCTGTTCGGCCAGATACACCGTTCCCATGCCGCCCTCGCCCAGCACGCGCAGGATGTGGTAGTTGCCGAAGTTGTCGTATTCCAGGCCATGCGTCGCGGAGGGCGCACCCTGGGGTATGCCCTCGGTGGGGGACATGGTTGAATTGGTCTGCAGCGCGCCCCCGAGCAGGCACATGCCGCACAGACCGGTATCGTCGAGTTCCGAGCCACACTGAGTGCAGAGTTCCATAGCAGGACCCTCTCCCAACAGACATATCCCAGGAATGAATTGCCCTAATGGTACATCAACGTGCGATGCCGCGTAGCCCCTCAGGTTGACAGGCGGAAGCGCCTGTCCCACGTTGGCCGCCCCTTACTTCGCGCTCATCGCCGATACCAGAAAACGGAGTTCCGCATCGACAGACTGGGGGTCGGCCACGGTCGCCGCCACTTCCTCGCGGAGCAGGTCGCGATAGCGCTTCCGCAGGCGGTGGATTCCGGTTTTCAGAGCGCCTTCGGTGATGCCCAGTTTGGCGGCCAGGTCGGCATAAGGCGCTTCCCCGCTGGACACCAGATATGCCTTGAGGCAATTGAAGTGGTCGAGGCGGCCATGGCGCACGAATTCGTCGTGCAGGCGGCCGTAGACGCGGTCCAGCAGGGCGCGCGCCCAGCGCCGCTCGTAGATCCGCTCGGGAGTCTCGTTATGCGACGGTTCGCGGGTGTAGAGCGACTCCGCCGTCGAGATCTCAAAGGGCAAGGGGGGAATTCCGCCGCCGCGCTTTTGCGAGTTGTCGCGATCTTTCTCGTCGGCCAGAAAGCATTTGAGGCAAGTCAGCAGGAAAGAGCGGAAGTTGCCCTTTTCGGGATCGGCCCGGTCGAAGAAATGGCCCGCGAGGAACCGGGCGAAGAATCCCTGGACCAGATCCTCAGCTTCCGGGGCGGTGTGTCCGCGCCGGCGAATGAAGGCGTACAAAGGGTACCAATAGGTAGCGCAGAGGGATGATATGGCGTCCCGGCAGTCGGCGCGGTCCGGATCTCCGGCGGTGAGCACGAGGGTCCACCGGGTGGTCGGAAAATCGCTCCGGCCGACTTGCGTCAACATGGTCGTGCCGATCAACGTATTACCGGGATCGGGCGTCATTGGGGGCGTATCGGTTTACCTCGCTCACCATGATATTCGGAAAGCGGCCGGAAAGGTTACAGGAATCGGCGAGAATTCCGGTTGTGTGGGCGTGGTCGCGATCTCGCGAAGATGGGGAACGGCGAAGGATTCGGCCTTAGCCGGGGGACCACCCTCCTTACCTCCTTTAACTAGGTCAGGGATGGCAAACCGAGCAATATAACGGTTCCCTGTTATTACCGCTGAAAGAGTTCAGTTACGTATTGCTGGGCATCGTTCACAGAAACACCGCTTCGCGTAAGGTTTCCCGCCTGACCGCCAGCGTCGCCGCGCTCGCCCAGAAGGCCTGATTTCCGGGTTTTCGGAAAGTTTGCAGACCCTGCCGGCGCTGTCGGCGGGGTTTTTGCCTTTTGCGCGCACTTGCGAATAAGCGCATGACGCGCAAATATCGACGGATGGCTTACAATCCCGAATTTCCGACGTCGAGCGCTGGGGCTTTGTCCCGTCTCAACGAGCGGTCGCGCGAAATATTCAAGAATATCGTCGAAACCTATCTGGCGCATGGAGAGCCAGTCGGGTCGCGGCAATTGTCCCGCATATTGCCCATGTCCCTTTCCGCCGCCTCGGTCCGCAATGTCATGCAGGATCTGGAAGAGCTCGGACTGGTTTTTTCGCCCCATACCAGCGCCGGACGCCTGCCGACCGAGCTGGGCTTGCGTTTTTTTGTCGATTCCTTGCTTCAGATCGGCGACTTAACCGACCAGGAGCGCAGCCGGATCGAGACGCAAATCCGCGCCGCATCGCGCGAGAGGACGATCGAGGAATCGCTGGCCGAGGCCAGCCTGCTGCTGTCGGGACTCACGCGCGGCGCCGGTGTGGTGTTGACGACAAAAGAGAATAACCGGCTCAAACAGGTCGATTTCGTCCGGCTGGAGCCCGAAAGGGCCCTGGCCATCCTTGTTTCCGAGGACGGCTCGGTAGAAAATCGCATCTTGCCGGTTCCTGCGGACCTGCCGCCTTCGTCGCTCATCGAGGCGAGTAATTATCTCAATGCGCGGGTTTGCGGGCGCACGTTGGCGCAGGTGCGCGACGCAATCGAGGCTTCGCGTGCCGCCGCCCAGTCCGAACTCGACGGTCTGACCGCTCGACTGGTTTCCGCGGGTCTGGCGAGCTGGGCGGGCCCAGCGGGCGCGGCGCAAAACCTCATTGTGCGCGGCCAGGCCAATCTGCTGGAAGACCTGACGGCCATGGCGGATGTCGAACGCATCCGACTGCTGTTCGATGACCTCGAAACCAAACGTGATGTCATCGATCTGCTCGCCCGCGCGGAGAACGGCGAGGGCGTGCGTATTTTCATCGGCTCGGAAAACAAGCTTTTTTCACTTTCCGGCTCATCCATGGTCGCGGCGCCGTTTCACGATTCCCAACGCCGGATCGTCGGCGTGCTCGGCGTGATTGGTCCGACGCGGCTCAATTATGCGCGCGTCGTGCCTATGGTCGATTATACTGCGCGTGTCATGGCGCGGTTGTTCGGTGGCGTGTAAAAGCTAAGCGCCTTCCAACACGGGGACTTGCCGCTTGAACCTCGCTTCGGAAATTGTCGGCTTCGCCGCCGGAACGCTCACGACTTTGTGCTGGACGCCTCAGGCGATCAAGATTCTCCGCAGCCGCGACGCGAGATCCATTTCCCTGATCACCCAGATCACTTTCGTGACAGGCTGCATTTTGTGGTTGACCTATGGCTGGCTGATCGGCTCCGCCTCGATCGTCCTGTTCAATGCGGTGACGGTCGCGCTCAACCTGCTGATTATTGCGCTCAAGCTGCGCTATGATTCGGGCCGATGATGGTGGCGTCAAAAGCCTAACGGGTCAGAATCATTCGGAAGATTCCCGTCGGATTGCCTTGGCGCTCCTGCGTATAAGCGAGGGCTGCGGATTCGTGGTGTCGAACGCCGGCATAGCTGGCGCTATGGTGATGATGGTTAACGCGCGCGAAATGATTATCGCCCTGGCTGGTCTGATTATAGGCGAGGGCCCCGGATCCGCGGCGGTGAACGCCGGCATAGCTGGCGCGATGGTTATGTTGGCCAACACGCGCGAAATGAAAATGACGACCACGATCAACATAATGGTTCAGATGACTGGCATGGCCGATGGCGAAGGGCCTGCTCGCGGGCGGCGAGCCGACGATATGGATTGTCGCTCCCTCGACGCGGACCAGGGAGAACAACGTCGCCGCATTGGCGGGCGAGATGCGCACGCAGCCATGCGAAGCGGGATGGCCGAGCGAACCGACTGCATATGTGCCGTGGATGGCGTAGCCGCCATGGAAGAAAATCGAATGAGGCATCGGCGAATTATGGTATTTTCTGGAGTGGTGCATTGGTTGCAGGCTCACCGCCGAATATACGCCGCGCGGCGTGACATAACCGTAGCGCGCCGATGAAATCGGCCAGGAATAGGAAACGCCATTGTCCGCGGACACGGCCATCCGCTGCGCAGAAAGATCGACCATGATGCGCACTTTTGCCTGCGCAGCCATCGGGGCGAAGGAAAGCGCAATAAAAACAAGTATGAGCCAATGAATTTTACGCATGTAACGCTCCGAAAAGACTGGTAACCGACAGAATTTATTCGATAATTCCAGCCATAGGCTTTCTCGTAAAGAGAAAATTCAAATAAAGGTTGATGAAATGCGGTTAACAAAAAATCAGATCCGCCGGATGCTTGGCTTTCTTGCCGTGTCTTCGCTGACGGTTCCTTTTGGCCTTGCCGCCATGGCGCAAGAAAAAGGCTCGGTCAATCCAAAGCCGCTGCCGTCGCTCGCCCATCCCAACGATCCCGCCACTCCCGCCAAGCAACTGTTCGGCCGCGCCGATAAGCCGGCAAGTCTGGCTGCGCGCTCAATCGGCTTCTATTCGCGCGGCTGCCTTGCCGGCGCCGTCGCGCTGCCGGTCAATGGCGAAACATGGCAGGTCATGCGCATTTCCCGCGACAGGAATTGGGGGCATCCCAATCTGATCAAGTTTCTCGAACGCTTGTCCGGTGCGGCGCCTGGAGTGGCTGGATGGCCCGGCATCCTGGTCGGCGACATGTCGCAGCCGCGCGGCGGCCCCATGATCACCGGACATGCTTCGCATCAGATTGGCCTAGACGTCGACATCTGGCTAACGCCCATGCCCGACAGGAGGCTCTCGCGTCGCGAGCGCGAGGAAATGTCCGCCGTCAACATGGTGCGGCCCGACGGCCTCGACATCGACCGTTCGGTCTGGACGCGAGGGCAGCTCGCCATCGTCCGCGCTGCGGCGCTCGACCCCGGCGTCGAACGCATTTTCGTCAATGCCGCGATCAAGAAGGCCATGTGCCGCGAGGCGACCGGCGACCGGTCCTGGCTGCACAAGGTGCGCCCCTACTACGGGCATAATTATCATTTCCATGTCCGCATTTCCTGTCCCGCCGGCGATGACGCCTGCAGGGAGCAGGATCCGGTTCCGCCGGGCGAGGGTTGCGACGCTGCCTCGTTGGCCTACTGGTTCAAGCCGTCGATCCTGCATCCCCGGCTCAATCCGCACGCCAAGCCACGGCCGGCGCTGACCATGGGCAGTTTGCCGCCCGAATGCCGCAAGGTTCTGGTGTCGCAGTGACGCCGCCAGGCTTGCGCGCTGCCGCGCCTTAATTTCACTGGTTTTAGGGCTAAATTTGTGGAGGTGCGACGAGCGGAGTGAACGCGAGATGACCAACGCCTTCTTTTCCGATCTCATGACCAGCATCGCCGAACGGGGGCGCAATCTGCTGGATCGCAAAATCTGGACGGCGAGCGATGCGCCGGCCTCCGCGCCGGAGGTTCTGGCCTTGTGCGAGGCAGTCCTTTCCGGTCGCGGCGAAGCTTCCGCGGCGGTGATCGCGCGCGAAGCGCTCGACGCTTATTCGCGCCTGCCCGAAACTGGAAAGGCGGAGTTTTTCGAAATCCTGGCGCGGGACTTCGGCCCCGATCGAGGGAAGCTCGCGCGGGCGGCGGCGGCCTACAGCCGCAATCCCGATGCCACTGCGGCTTCGAACCTGCATTATCTGACCGAGCCGCGCCGACAGGAATTGTTCCGCCGCCTCAATCGCGCGCCTGGCGGCACCCGGGATCTCGTCGCCATGCGCGCCGATTTCCTAAAGCTCTATCGCGCCAATCCGGATCTGGCGCTGGTCGACGCGGATTTCATCCATCTGTTCGTTTCCTGGTTCAATCCGGGCTTTCTCGTGTTGCGTCACGTCGACTGGGGAACGCCGGCCAATATTCTGGAAAAGATCATTCGCTACGAGGCGGTGCATCAAATTCACGACTGGGACGATCTGCGCCGCCGAATCGACCCGAAAGATCGCCGCTGCTACGCCTTTTTCCATCCTGCCCTTGTGGATGAGCCACTGATCTTCGTGGAAGTTGCCCTCACGGGCGCCATGCCGGACAACATTCAGGCGCTGCTGGCGCCGGATCGCGCGCCGGAACATCCGGAAAGAGCCCGCACGGCGGTTTTCTATTCGATCTCCAACTGCCAGGAAGGGCTGGCGGGGGTCTCCTTCGGCAATTTCCTCATCAAGCAGGTCGTCATGGAGTTGCGCCGCGAACTGCCGCAACTCGATCAGTTCGTAACCCTGTCGCCGGCGCCCGGCTTCTTGAAATGGCTGATCGCGGCCAAGGACGCTCCCCTGGAGGCGCTCGACGCCGGCGCGCGGGAGATCCTGCAAAAACCCGATTTGCCGGAAGCGCCGGACAAGCTTGACGAACTGCGCAGGCTCCTGGAGCCTTTGGCTGCCTATTATTTCCTGAAGGCCAAGACGTCGGGCGGGCGCCCGATCGATCCCGTGGCGCGCTTTCACCTTGGCAATGGCGCGCGGCTGGAGCGAATCAACTGGCTTGGCGACCGATCAGCCAAGGGCATGCGCGAATCGGCGACGATCATGGTCAATTACCTCTATAATCTAGATGAAATCGAACGCAACCACGAGGCCTTCGCCAACAAGGGCGAGGTTGTCGCCGCCAGCGCGGTGCGGAAGCTGCTTCGCGGCGAGCCGCGCTCGCTTTTTTCGCGTCAGAGCGTCACCGCTCCCGCCAGCCCGAACTGATCGCCGCGCGCCCGGATCGAGGTCGGGTCCGTGAACAAGAAAACTCTGGAAGTTCGTCGCGTTCTTGTCGAAGGCTACGTCCAGGGCGTCGGCTATCGCGAGTTCGTGCGTCGCTGGGCGGTGCGTCTGGGCATTTCCGGCTGGGTGCGCAACCGCACGGACGGCGCCGTCGAGGCGCTGGTCCGGGGCCGCAATGCCGACCTTGAAGCGCTGCTGGCGGAAATGCGCAGGGGACCCAGGGGAAGCGGAGTCACACAGCTACGAATCGTCGAAAGTGAGGTCGATGGTTCGGACGCGGTCGACACATTCATCATTCGCCCAACGCTATGACGACTGCGCGGGACCAAAGTGCAGATAAATCAGGAGTGATTTGGTGGAGCCAGACGGAATCGAACCGACGACCTCTTCAATGCCATTGAAGCGCTCTCCCAACTGAGCTATGGCCCCACGTTTTTCAGCCTCAGGTCCCTGGGAAGACCGACCGCGGAGCGGCGAGGCAGTGGGCGGCTGTATAGCGGCAAGGCGGCGACGCGACAAGTCCCTTGATTGGCGCAGAAGGAAAAATTTGCGTTTTTCAAAAAACCATCGTCGAAACCGACTAAAATCAGACGGGATTCCTGAAAAAAAAAGACCCAAAAATTAGCGCCCGCCCCAGCCAATGCGGAGCGGGCGCCGAAACAGGACCGAGATCATCCACAAATTCGCGGATCAGGCTTCTTCATCGGTTTCGATGTCGCCGTCGATCAGATTGGAGACGTCATCGTTGTCTTCTTCTTCCTCTTCGAGGAATGTGTCGTCGGCAGCGTCGTCGCCAAGGTCAACGTCGTCGTCGGCGACGGCCGCCACCTTCTCTTCTCCGGCTTCGGCGTCTTCAAGCGAAACCAGCTCCGCGCCGGCTTCCGGCAGTTCGGCTTCCTCGTCATCCGCGACGGCGGCGCGCGCGGCGGCGCGCGACAATGGCGGCGGCTGGAAGGTCGCGCCGCATTTCGGGCAGAGTATGGGATCCCTGTTCAGATCAAAAAACTTAGCGCCGCAATTCTGGCACTGGCGCTTGCTGCCGAGTTCCGGTTTGGCCACTTTTGGAATTCCCCTGTCGTCGTCCTCCGCCAAGGGCCGGGACGGTCAATGGCTATCGGACGGTGGGGTTATTCGCGCTGCGCGTCGCTGTCAATCCGCCTTGATCGCTAATATGCTCCATTGCCTCGATTTGCCGTCCGCCGGCGGCGAAACAGCGGGCGCTCCAGGCGCGCGTCAGCGCTCCAGTTCGGCGTCCCAATAAAGGAAATCGTTCCAGGTCTTGTGGAGTTCGCTGTTCGCCTGCGGAATGCGGCGGGCGATCATGTCGAGCTGGTAGGGCGTGGGCTCGAAAGGCTGTCGGCGCAGCTTCAAGCCCGCTTTTTTCGGCGTCATGTCCGCCTTCAAAAGATTGTCGCGCTGGCAGCAGGCGACAATGTTCGACCACACCGTCTGACCGCCCTTCGAGCGCGGGGTGACATGGTCGAAGGTCAGGTCTTTGGCCAGCGCCCTCTGGCCGCAATATTGGCAGGTGAATTCGTCGCGCAAAAAAACGTGATAACGCGTGAAGGCGATCGTCTTGCGGCGATGATAGGCCTTCAGGGCGACGACAGACGGCACTTCAAAGGATCTATTGGCCGAACGGACGACGACGTCGTCATAGGTCGCCACAGGATAAACACGGCCCTTGAGCAAGGCGACCAGCGCGTCCTGCCAACTCCAGATCGACAGGGGCGCCCAGGAAACAGGCTGCATGTCGGCATTCAATACAAGGGTGCGCAGATTGGCGACGTGAGCGTTCATGCCGCCCCCCGCGATTTCGGCGTTCGGGGGCTTCGACTTCGTTCGAAAAGGAGCCGGGTGACGAGGTCAGGGCGCCAGGCGGACGGAGCGGACGATCGTTTCATCGCGGCGTGCGCAGCGGTCGTTTCCGTAATCGACGCCCCTATGCGCCGATGCAGAGACGACGACGCGGCGCTCATGCCGCGCCTCCCATCCTGATTTTTTGTGTCGCGGGGCCTGAAAGCAGGGACGAGCCGGGGCTTGCCGGGCCAGCTCCAGCATAAATTCGGGCTTGACATGATAAGTCATGGGCCGCCTCGTCCAAATCGCCCTTTTTACAAGGCCGAATTCGGATGCCCATAGTGTATAGGCCCGATGACGCCTTTGTGAAGGCGTCACAGCGGATTTCTTGAAGATGCGTCGATTTAACGCGTGGGGACGGGCGCTCCGCTTCGGTAATCGTAAAAGCCGCGCTGCGTCTTGCGGCCCAGCCATCCCGCCTCGACGTATTTGACTAGCAGCGGGCAGGGACGATATTTCGAGTCGGCGAGGCCTTCATGCAACACCTGCATGACCGAAAGGCAGGTGTCGAGTCCAATGAAATCTGCCAGTTGCAAAGGCCCCATCGGATGGTTGGCGCCAAGTCGCATCGCGGTGTCGATCGCGTCGACCGAGCCAACGCCTTCATAAAGCGTGTAGATCGCCTCGTTGATCATTGGCAGCAGGAT
Source organism: uncultured Alphaproteobacteria bacterium (assembly GCA_963849665.1). Taxonomy (GTDB): domain Bacteria; phylum Pseudomonadota; class Alphaproteobacteria; order Rhizobiales; family Beijerinckiaceae; genus Rhodoblastus. Next base: position 9,198 of record CAWKJW010000087.1, read on the forward strand.
GCGGTTCACGATGAAGGCCGGGAAATCCTCCGATACGGTGACGGTCTTGTGCAGCTTTTCGATAAAGACGCGCGCCGCCTGGAAGGTGTCGTCTTCGGTCGCTATGCCGCGAATCAGTTCGACCAGTTGCATTCGCGGCACCGGATTCATGAAATGAATGCCGATGAAACGGCCGGGACGATCCGTGATCGAGCCGAGGCGCGTGATCGAAATCGAGGATGTGTTGGTGGCGACGACGGCGTCCTTTTTCAGATGGGCGCACAGGCTGCTGAAAATCTTGCGCTTGACCTCTTCGTTTTCGGCCGCCGCCTCCATCACCAGATCGGCGTCGGACAGCGCCTGAAAATCCGGTCCCGCCTTGATATGCGCCATCGCCGCGCTCTTGTCGGCGGCGGACAGGGCCTCGCGCTCGACCAGACGGCCGAGGTTGGCGTCGATCTTAGCGATGGCGGCCGTGATCCGTTCTTCCGAAACATCGTTCAGGACGACATCGAAACCAGCGAGCGCGCAAACCTGCGCGATGCCGCTGCCCATCTGGCCCGCGCCGATAACGCCGATCTTGCGAATTTCAAAAGTCATGACCAATTCCCGCACGGTTCTTGGAAGCGGCGGCGATCATAGGTCACAATCGCCGCCTGCGCACCTAGTCTAACGGCCGATCTTGCCAAGCTCTTCGCGCAGTTCCGGCAGCGCCGCATAGAGGTCTGCGACGAGGCCGTAGTCGGCGACCTGGAAGATCGGGGCGTCCTCGTCCTTGTTGATGGCGACGATCACCTTCGAATCCTTCATGCCGGCCAGATGCTGGATCGCGCCGGAAATGCCGACGGCGATGTAAAGCTCCGGCGCCACGACCTTGCCGGTCTGGCCGACCTGCCAGTCGTTGGGCGCGTAGCCGGCGTCGACCGCGGCGCGCGAGGCGCCCATGGCGGCGCCGAGCTTGTCGGCGACCGGCTCGATGTAGGTCTTGAAGTTCTCGGCGTTCTGCATGGCGCGGCCGCCGGAAATGATGATCTTCGCCGAAGTCAGCTCCGGGCGGTCGGACTTGGCCAAGGCTTCGCTCTTGAAGCTCGACAGGGTCGAGTCCGCCGGGGCGGAAACCGCCTCAATCGCCGCGGCGCCGCCTTCCGCCGTCGCAGCGAAGGTGGAGGTGCGAATGGTGATCACCTTCTTGGCGTCCGTCGCTTGCACGGTCTGGACGGCGTTGCCGGCATAGATCGGCCGCTCGTAGGTGTCGGGCGAGACGACCTTGGAAATTTCCGACACTTGCGCCACGTCAAGCAGCGCGGCGACGCGCGGCAGCACGTTCTTGCCGGTCGAGGTGGCCGGCGCGACGATGGCGTCGTAGGCGGGCGCCAGCGACACGATCAGGTCGGCGAGCGTCTCCGCCATGCCGTGGGCGAAAGCGTCGCCTGAAACGGTCAGGACCTTTTCCACGCCCTGCAATTTGGCGGCGGCCTGCGCGGCTTCCTCACCCGCGCCGACGACCAGAACATGCACGGGGGCGGAAATCTGGGCTGCGGCGGTCAGCGCCTTGGCGGTGGCGTCGTTGAGCTTGCCGCCGTGAACTTCCGCGAGGAGAAGAGTCGTCATCAGAGCACTCCGGCTTCATTCTTGAGTTTGCTGACCAGTTCAGCCACCGATCCCACCTTTACGCCCGCCTTGCGGCTCGCCGGTTCGGCGGTCTTCAGCACTTTCAGGCGCGGCGCGACGTCCACGCCGCAATCGGCGGGGGTTTTCTCGGCGATCGGCTTCTTTTTGGCCTTCATGATGTTGGGCAGCGACGCATAGCGCGGCTCGTTGAGGCGCAGGTCGGTCGATACCACGGCCGGAAGTTTCAAGGTTACCGTCTGAAGGCCGCCATCGACTTCGCGCGTCACGTCGACCGAGCCGTCGCCGATCTCGACTTTTGACGCAAACGTGCCCTGGCCCCAGCCGAGCAGCGCGGCGAGCATCTGGCCGGTCTGGTTGGAATCGTCGTCGATCGCCTGCTTGCCGAGGATGATCAGGCCCGGCTGCTCCTCCAGCGCGATCGTTTTCAGGATTTTCGCGACGGCGAGCGGCTCGATCGCCTCGTCGGTCTTGACCAGGACGCCGCGATCGGCCCCCATGGCGAGGCCGGTGCGCAGGGTCTCGGTCGCCTGCTGAGGACCGATCGAGACGACGATCACTTCGGTGGCGAGGCCTTTTTCCTTCAGCCGAAGCGCTTCTTCGACGGCGATTTCGTCGAACGGGTTCATAGACATCTTGACATTGGCGAGCTCGACGCCCGACCCGTCCGTCTTCACCCTGATCTTGACGTTGTAATCGACGACCCGCTTCACGGGCACCAGAATCTTCATGGACTTCGACCTCCGATAGGAGCGGAAATGCTGGGGTGATCTGGTAATCGTGGCAGTCTGGCGAGTCAACGTCGCCTTGGCGCCGGAAGATTTTTCCTTCGGGACGGTGAATGATGGCGGGCGCGATCAGCGATTGTGGCCGGGCCGCCACAAGATATCGCCGGCGCCGTCGTCATTGGCGATCCGCGCTGCGACAAACAGGAAATCCGACAGGCGGTTGATGTACTGCAGCGCCGGCGCGCCGACCGCTTCGCCTTCGGCCGCCAGACTCACCATCCGCCGTTCGGCGCGCCGGGCGATGGCGCGGGCGAGGTGCAAAGCGGCGGCGGCGGGGGAGCCGCCTGGCAGGACGAAGGATCTCAGGGGCGCAAGGCGCGCATTGAGCGCGTCGATTTCATCTTCGAGCCGCTTCACTTGCGAAGGCGCGATGCGCAAAGGCTCGTAAGGGAGCGGCTTGTCGGAGGGCGGCGTCGCGAGATCGGCGCCGAGGTCGAACAGGTCGTTCTGGATGCGCTCGAGCATCGAATCGAGCTCCGACGAATTGGTGGTCGAAAGCCGAGCGAGGCCGATGGCGGAATTGGCTTCGTCGATATCGCCATAGGCGTCGACGCGCGGATCGCATTTGGCGCGCCTTTCGCCGTTGGCGAGGCCGGTCGAGCCGTCGTCGCCCGTTCTGGTGTAAATCTTGTTCAGCTTGACCATGGACGGATTTTACCCAAACCAATCATTTGCGCAGGAAGAGCGCGCCCATGATGACGATGATCGCCACCAACTGCAGGCCCACGCGCCAACGCATCAATTTCTGCGACAAGTTGGGGCTGCCGCCGCGCATCATGTTGGCGAGGCCCATCAGAAGCGCAAGCGTCACCGCCACCAGGACAGCGCCGAGGAGATAGTTCATTAGGTGACTCATAGTTCAGCACTTCCCCTTGCGCGGCGGCGAATCAATCTGGCTTGATCAAACGTTCGAGATAATCGAGTTCTTCGCGCGCGCGGTTCGGATCAGACAACCGACGGCGCAATTCTTCCAGCACCTTGCGCGCTCTCTGCGCGGCCGTGGCGTCGACATTGCTTCGCCTCGTGGCGCGACCGAAGGGCGCTTCTCCGGTTTCGCCCCGCATTCCCCGCCCCTTGCCCGTCTGGCCTTCATCGCCGCCAGGCGCGCCTTCCCCCTGTTGCGCCTGCTTGGCCAGTTCATCGACGCCTTTGCGCAGGCCCTTCAAAGCGCGCGCCTGCGCGTCCAGCGCGGCGGGATCATCGCCTTTGCCAAGGGATTGCTCGGCTTCGCGCATCGCTCGCTCGGCGTCCGCCAGGCCCTTGGGGCCAGACGCGCCGGGGCTTTCTCGCGGCGCCGAACGAGTCCAGTTTTTCGCGCAATTGCCCCTGGCGTTGGTCGAGGCCTTCCTGATTAGGCGTCGTGCCTGGGTTCTGGCCTGGAAGGGCAGGGCCGCCGCCGGGGTTTGGCTTGTCCTTGTCCGGATCGCGGCCGCTCTCATCGGAACGCGCTTTCGGCGGTTCTGCCTCTGGGACAACCGGCTGGGAGCGTTCATCCGCAAAAGTGTCGTCGCGCAGTTTCTGCTGCTCGCGCATCAATTTGTCGATGTCGCGCATGGCTTTCCGGTCGCGCGCCGCCTTGCCGCCCTCGCCGCGTTCCGCCGCGCGAAGATTTTCCAGCATGTCCTGCATGCGCTCGAGCGTGTCCAGCGCGGCTTGCTTGTCGCCGGCCTTTGCCGCCTCGGCCAGCTGGTCGAGCATGGATTTGAAGTCCCTGGGCGTGACCGATTGTCCCTCAGTGGCCTCGTTTTCGTCGGGCCGGGCTTTCCTTGCGGCCTTTTTTTCCATTTCAGCGAGGAACTGGTCCATGGCCTGTTGCAATTGCTGCGTCAGCCGCGCGATTTCCTCCGGCGGCGCGCCGCGCCTCAGCGCCTCGCGCAAGGCTTTTTCCGCCGCGCGCAAGTTTCGCTCGGCTTGCGGCGTGTCGCCTTCTTCGATTTGCAAGGCCATTTGCCAAAGGAAATCGGCGACCGCGACCAGATCGGCGTCGGTGCGGGCGCGCCGCAGAGAATCGATGGGCATAGCGCAAGCCCAGATAGACGCCGAGATTTGGCGTAAAAAGCTCTGGCGCGGCCATCAATGCGTCTATGGCCGAAAGAACCCGACCCTTTTGCGCCGAATCAAGGGTGAGCAGCCCCCTTTGCTCGGCGAGGGCGCCGGCGAGCGGATTGGTCAGGTTCTTGCGTGGCAGCATGAAGTCGCGCAGGACGGCTCGCCCCTCGTTGCCCGCTTCGTCATGCACGCTCAAGGTCAGGTCAACCCGCACGCCGGCGTAGGGACTGTCGGTCCAATCGATCGTGGAATGGGCTTCGCCCAGACCGCCGGGCGCCGCGGGCAGGTCGAGCGGACCGGCAGGCGGCGCGAACAGGGGACGGCCCGCCGGCGGGGGAAGGCCGGCCGAGGGCTTTGCTCTCACCCCCGCGTCGCGCGCGCCATAATCGTCGTCGATACGATAGGCGAGAACAAAAGAGCCACGCAGATTGGCTTGCGGCGGCCCGAGCGGCGCAATCGTCGGCGGGAGATCGGGCACGCTGCGCAAGGCGAAGTCGGCAATTTCCGACGCGCCGCGCGAAATATGCAAGCGTCCGTCGCCGCGCAGCACGAAACGGCGCTCCTTTAGCAGACCGTCGCCGCCGAGACGGCGCCTTCGTCGGTTCGACGCCCCCCTGCGGCGTTATGCGCAGATTGGCGTCGCCGGTCGCGCGCACGATGATGGAAGATCCGGCGGGCGCGGCAACGGGCGCGCTTCGGGCCTTGGGATTTGTCAAGCACCAGAACAAGAGGCGGTTTTCCGGTATAGGCGGGCGGATCGATCCAGGCGTCGATACGGAAAGGTGCGCTCGCCGCGCCCTGCCAGCGCCAGTCGAAAGCGGCGGCGAGGCCGCGCATATTTCTCCGGCCCGGCGAGAAAGCCCGTCGCGCAAAGGGCGAGCACGGCCAGGGCGCCCATGGCGTAAGGGTCCAGCGCCCACAGGCGAGGCGCCGGTCGAAGCGGCCGCAGGCGAGCCGCGATTTTCTCGGCGCGCCGCAGATGCAGGCGCCAAAGGCTCTCTGTCTGCGGATCGCCTTGATTGGCCAAGGCGTCGGCCAGCGCGGCTGCCGGCGCGTCAACATGCTCGGCGTCGAGCGCTGCGCGCGCCTCGTCAGCGCTCGGGAAGGAAAACCGACGCAGACGCCACAAGGCGGCGACGAGCAGGCCCACAAAAAGCGCCGCGCCGGCAATGCGGATCAGCATGCCGGCTCCGAGCCAGATTCCTGTCCAGCTCAAGGCGACGAAAAATCCGACGACAATGGCGGCGGGCGCGAGCGCGCCCGCCAAGCGCTCGAACACCAGCGCGGCCTGGGCGAGGAAGGTCAGACGAGAAAGCCGCGACTGCGTCAGCGCCATGAAGAAGGCGCGCAGTCCTGTTGGCCACCCTGATCGATTTTGCGTCACCCTTGGCGCCTCGCTCCAGCGTCGTACCCGATCCGACGGATTGAGATCAGAAATCCCTTTTCCATTTCGTCCGAAAGCGCCTTTGGAAAGACAATCTCGCGCCAAAAAAAAGGTTCATGTCAACCAGGGCGGAATTTTGTCGAGTCCGATCAGGGACTGAGAATCGCCGCGCGGCCTGATGATCGCATGCCTGTCGCCATCAACCAGAATTTCCGGCACCAGCAGACGCGAATTATAGGTGCCAGCCTGGACGGCGCCATAGGCGCCTGCGGACATGACCGCCAGCAAGTCGCCTGGGCGCGGCTCGGCCATTTCGCGGCCCAGCGCCAAAAAGTCGCCGGTCTCGCAAACCGGTCCGACAATATCGGCCTTGATGACCGCGGCTCCTTCGTCCGGCGCGACGACGGGGAAAATGTCGTGATGGGCTTCATAGAGCGTCGGCCGGACCAGATCATTCATGGCCGCATCGACGATGATGAAATTCTTCGCCGCGCCGTGCTTGACGTAAATGATGCGTGTGACCAGCACGCCGGCGTTGCCGACGATCAGCCGGCCCGGTTCGAACACCGCGCGCGCGCCGAGCGGCTTGATATGCCGCCGGACGACTTCGGCGTAAAGTTCGGGGCGGTAGCTTTCCGGGTTTTCGCGTTCGGAATAAGGGATTCCGAGGCCGCCGCCGAGATCGAGATGGGAGATGGCGTGGCCGTCGGCGCGCAATTGCCGCACGAATTGGGCGAGAATGGCGAAGGCGTTGTCGAAAGGCGCGAGATTTGTGATCTGCGAGCCGATGTGCATGTCGACGCCGGCTATCCTTATGCCGGGAAGCCGCGCCGCCCGTGCGTAAACGTCGCGGGCGACGGAAATCGGCACGCCGAATTTGTTTTCCGACTTGCCCGTCGAGATCTTGGCGTGGGTCTTCGCATCGACGTCGGGATTTACGCGCAGGGCTATGTCAGCACTCTGGCCGCGCGACCGGGCGATCTGCGATATGCGCTCGAGTTCCGGTTCGGATTCCACATTGAAGCAGAAAATACCGGCGTCCAGCGCCAGGGCGATCTCGCGCTCGGTCTTGCCGACGCCGGAAAAAGTGATTCTTTCGCCCGGAACGCCGGCCGCGATGGCGCGGCGCAGCTCCCCTTCCGACACCACATCCATACCGGCGCCGAGCTGGGCCAGCAAGGTCAGGACGGCCTGGTTGGAATTGGCCTTCATAGCATAGCAGACCATGGCGTCGAGATCGCTCAGGGCTTGCGAAAAGACCGCAAAATGGCGGCGGATCGTCGCCGCGCTATAGCAATAGAACGGCGTCTCGACGTCTCGCGCCAGCTCCGGCAAGGCGACGCCCTCGGCGTGGAGAACGCCGTTGTCGTAACGAAAGAAATGCATGATTGACCTTGGAGCAACGTGCGAAAAAGTGGACGCCGGTTTTTCGCAAAAACATTGCGAAAACAGGAGAATCTAGGGTCGGCTGCGATTCGACCAAATCGCAATCGAACCTAGAGCAGGAAATCGAACGGCGTCGAGCTTCGCGGCGCGCCGGCCTTGAGCGAATTATCGTCAAGCCCATGCGGCAGGCGCTTCAACGAGTTGGCGGTCGGGTCAGCCGACTTCGGCGAGGGTTGGGCCGCGTCCGATTTGGCGGCGACGGCAGGATCGATGGGCACGGGCGGACCGCGCCGGCCGCAGCCGTCGAGCAGCAAGACGCCCGACAAGGCCGCCGCGAACAACGCGGTCTTGAGCATGGAATGGCGATTCAAGAGCCTCAACTCCCGGAAAACGGACGCGATGGGCGCGGACTATAGCTGAACATGTGGCCAAGCGCGCCATGCCCGAAAAAAAATGTCTTGGGCCTCATTCCGACTTTTCACCGGCAAGGCGTTGCGCCCAGGCGGCCGCTTGCCGGCGCACATTGTCCGGCGCCGTGCCGCCATAGCTCGTTCGGCTGCGCACCGATTTTTCGACGCCGAGAACGTCGAAGACATCCATTGTGATCGCCGGGTCGACGGATTGCATCTGGACCAGAGTTAATTCCTCCAACTCCAGACCCGCTTCGGCGGCGAGAGCGACAATCCGCCCGGTGACATGGTGCGCCTGGCGGAAGGGCATGCCAAGCGCGCGCACCAGCCAGTCGGCGAGATCCGTGGCTGTGGAATAGCCCGATCCCGCCGCCGCCTTCATCTTGTCAAGCCGCGGTGTCATGTCGCGAACCATTCCGGCCATGGCGGCGATGCAGAGCGACAGGGACTGCAGCGAATCGAAGCAGCCTTCCTTGTCTTCCTGCATGTCCTTGGAATAGGCGAGCGGCAGGCCCTTCATCACGATCAGAAGGCCGGCGAGGTCGCCGATGATCCGTCCTGATTTGCCGCGCACCAGTTCTGCGGCGTCGGGATTGCGCTTTTGCGGCATGATCGACGAGCCGGTGGTGAACTTGTCCGACAGGGCGACGAAGCCGAATTGTGGCGTCGTCCACAAGACGATTTCCTCGGCGAAGCGCGACAGATGGGTGGCGGCGATCGCTGCGGCGGACAGGGTCTCGAGCACGAAATCGCGATCGGAGACGCTGTCGAGTGAATTGGCGGTCGGCCGGTCGAAGCCAAGCGCCTTGGCCGTGGCTTCGCGGTCGATGGGGAAGGACGTGCCGGCGAGCGCCGCCGCGCCGAGGGGGCATTCATTGAGCCGGGCCCTGGCGTCGCGGAAACGACCGCGATCACGCCAGATCATTTCGACATAAGCGAGAAGATGATGGCCGAAAGTCACCGGCTGCGCCGATTGCAGATGGGTGAAGCCTGGCATGACTGCGTCGGCGCAGCCTTCCGCCTTTTCGGTCAGCGCCTTTTGAAGATCGGCCAGCTGAGCGTCGATCTCGTCGATCGTGTCGCGCACCCAGAGCTTGAAATCCAGCGCCACTTGGTCGTTGCGCGAGCGGGCGGTATGCAGCCGTCCCGCCGCCGGGCCGATCAATTCGGCCAGGCGCAATTCGACGTTCATGTGAATGTCTTCGAGCGCCCGGGAAAATGAAAATTTTCCACTCTCGATTTCGCGCCCGACCTCATCTAAACCTTTCGCTATGGCGTCGGCGTCGGCCTGGGACACGATCCCGGCCTGCGCCAGCATGGCGACATGGGCCTTCGAGCCGGCGATGTCCTGTCGCGCCAAACGATAATCGAAGCCTATGGAGGCGTTGATCTCCTCCATGATGGCGTCGGGGCCGCTGGCGAAGCGGCCGCCCCACATTTGATTGCTCATGACCGCTCCGCAGCGAGGCCCAAAATATGAATGACGAGCAAGACCTTCCGCCCGTCGCCGATCCCGCCCAGATGCGCGGCATAGCCCGGCGGCTCATCTTGCCACCCGTCATTCTCGGCGCCGTCGTCGTCGCGGCGGCGCTGTGGTTCGTCCTATACGGGATGAACGGGGGCGGGAGCAAGGAACCTGCGCCCGTCGCCTCGGCGGATTGCCCGGCGTCGTCCGCGTTGGCGCAAAAACTTGGTGGCCTCGCCAAAGGCGACATCGCCGCGCTTGCGATCAGGGCCCAGCCGCGGCCGATGCCGGCGCTCAGCTTTTCGCAGGACAGAAAGCAGGTCGACCTCGCCTCTTTCAGGGGCAAGACCGTCCTGCTCAATCTCTGGGCGACCTGGTGCGTTCCCTGCCGTGAGGAAATGCCTGCTCTCGACCGTCTGCAGGGCATGGCAGGGGGGAATTCCTTCGATGTCGTCGCGGTCAACATCGATACCGCGCGGCTGGAGCGGCCACACGCGTTCATGCGGGAAATCGGCGTGAAGAACCTGACACTCTATGCCGACCCGACCGCCAAAGCCTTTCAGACATTGCAGCAGAACGGCAAGCTCGTCGGGCTTCCGACCTCTTTTCTGGTCGGCCGCGACGGATGCGAAATCGGAGTCATCGCCGGTCCTGCCAAATGGGACGGCGCCGACGCCCTGGCTTTGATCAAGGCGGCGGCGCAAAACTGAAAAATCAGCCCTTTTGCGGATCCTTGACCGGCACCCCGGCAGCCTTGAGTTGGCCAGCCAGTTCGCCCGACTGGAACATTTCGCGGACAATGTCGCAGCCGCCGACAAATTCGCCCTTGATGTAAAGCTGCGGAATGGTCGGCCAATTGGCGTATTGCTTGACGCCGTCACGAATTTCCGGGTCTTCAAGCACATTCACGCCCTTGTAGGGCACTTCCAAGAAGGCAAGGATTTTAGCCACCTGGCCGGAAAAGCCGCATTGCGGGAAGCTGGGAGTGCCCTTCATGAAGAGGACGACGTCATTGGCGGCCACATCCTGCTTGATGCGGTCGATGGCGCTGGAAATTGTTGTGTCCGACATGTCATGTTCCTTTCGAACGGAGGTCAAGGCTCCGCGACGGAATATAAGTAAGCCGGACAGGCCCGCCGTTCAAGCCGCTTCGGGCGCCGACGTTTCAAGGGCCAGTGCGTGCAGCACGCCGCCCATCTGGCCGCCAAGGGCGGCATAGACCATCTGATGTTGCTGAACCCGGCTCTTTCCGCGGAAAAATTCGGAAATCACCTGGGCCCGATAATGGTCGCCGTCACCCGCAAGATCGGTGATGTAGACTTCCGCGTCCGGCAGGGCTTTCTTGATCATGCGTTCGATTTCGCTGGCTTCCATCGGCATGGGCAATTCCTTGGATTGGGGGCTGGGATTATCGAGCCAGCGCCGTAAAAAATCTTACGCGGTCTTGCCGCCGCCGGCCATATAGGACGGCATCCAGCCTTCATGCGCGTCAAGCAATTCCCGCACCACAAGCGGAGCAGAGCCGCCAAGGCGCAGGGTGTCGCCGCCGGTTTCGCCGATGACGGCGACGGCGACGCCGGCCTGCCGCGCTCGCGCGCAGACGGCGTCGGCGCTCTTCGCCGCGATCGCCAGAAGGTAACGGCCCTGATCCTCGCCAAACCAGATCGCCGGCGAATCCGCGCCGGGCGCCGCGATCGTGGCGCCAATTCCGCTCGCCATGGCCATTTCCGCCAAGGCGACCGCGAGGCCGCCGTCGGAGAGGTCATGCGCGGCGCTGGCGAACCCTTGCGCGATCAGTTCGCGGACGAAATCTCCATTGGCCTTTTCGTGCGCGAGATCGACGGGCGGCGGGGCGCCTTCCTCGCGGCCGAGAATTTCGCGCAAATAAACCGATTGGCCGAGCCAGCCTTCGGTTTCGCCGACCAGCAGGATTTTTTCGCCGGCCGAGAGGAACGCGATCCCGACGCTTTTGGCGACGTCGTCGACAAGGCCGACGCCGCCGATCGACGGGGTCGGCAGGATGCCCTTGCCCTGCGTCTCGTTATAAAGTGAGACATTCCCCGAGACGATGGGGAAATCCAGTGCGCGGCATGCTTGCCCAATTCCCTCTAGGCAGCCGACGAACTGGCCCATGATCTCCGGCTTTTCGGGATTGCCGAAATTGAGGTTGTCGGTCAAAGCCATGGGGCGACCGCCAACGGCCGTGATGTTGCGCCAGGCTTCGGCAACCGCCTGCTTGCCGCCCTCGACTGGATCGGCGAAACAATAGCGCGGCGTGACGTCGGCGGTCAGCGCGAGGCCTTTTGGGCCGTCCTCTATTCGCACCACAGCGCTGTCGCCGCCGGGTCCCAGAATGCTGTTGCCGAGGATGAGGTGGTCGTATTGCTCCCAGATCCAGCGCTTCGAGGCGAGATCGGGACAGGCGATCAGTTTTTTCAGCGCCGCATCGGTTGAGAGCGGCGCGTCGAGCGTCGTCGAGTCCAGCTTTGCGGGCTTGGGCGTCGCAATATGCGGGCGATCGTAAAGGGGGGCCTGGTCGCCGAGTTGCTTGATCGGCAGATCGGCCTTGAGCTCGCCGCCGTGCTTAACGACGAAGCGCAAAGTGTCGGTGGTCTTGCCGATCACCGCGAAATCCAGCCCCCATTTGCGGAAGATCGCCTCGGCCTCTGCCTCCTTCGCCGGATCGAGGACCATGAGCATGCGCTCCTGGCTTTCCGACAGCATCATTTCATAGGCCGTCATGCCCGGCTCGCGGCAGGGCACCTTGTCGAGGTCGAGCTCGATGCCGAGATCGCCCTTCGCCCCCATTTCGACGGCGGAAGAGGTCAGGCCCGCTGCGCCCATGTCCTGGATTGCGACGACGCAGCCCCTGGCCATGATTTCCAGGCAGGCTTCAAGCAGAAGCTTTTCGGAAAAGGGATCGCCGACCTGCACGGTGGGGCGCTTTTCGTCGCTGTCGGCGTCGAATTCGGCCGAAGCCATGGTGGCGCCATGAATGCCGTCGCGCCCGGTCTTGGAGCCGAGATAGACGATCGGCCGCCGACGCCCGTGGCGGCGGCGTAAAAAATCTCGTCCGTGCGCGCGAGCCCGACCGCCATGGCGTTGACCAGGATGTTGCCATCGTAGCTCGAATGGAAGGCGGTCGAGCCGCCGACCGTCGGCACACCGAAACTGTTGCCATAGCCGCCGATGCCGGCGACGACGCCGGACACCAGATGGCGGGTGCGAGGATGATCGGTCGAGCCGAAGCGCAGGAGGTTGAGGCAGGCAATCGGGTCGCGCGCCCATGGTGAAGACGTCGCGCAAAATGCCGCCGACCCCGGTGGTCGCGCCCTGGTAGGGCTCGATATAGGAGGGATGGTTGTGGCTCTCCATCTTGAAGGCGCAGGCCAGGCCGTCGCCGATGTCGATGATCCTGCGTTTTCGCCTGGCCCCTGGATAACCCAGGGCGCCGAGGTGGGCAGCTTCTTCAGATGAAGACGCGAGGACTTGTAGGAACAGTGCTCGTTCCACATCGCCGAGAAGATGCCGAGTTCGGTAAAGCTCGGCGTGCGCCCGATCAAAGCGAGGATGCGCTGGTACTCATCCGGCTTGAGGCCGTGTTGGGCGACAAGCTCCGGCGTGATCGCCGGTTCGGTGTGATGCGTCTGAGCGGTCAAGGAATCCGGCCTTGTGAAATGGGCGCCAGCAGAAAGCGCGTGAGCGCTTCGATTAGAACGTCACGTCGAAATTGGCAAGAATGCGTAGGCGGTCGAGTACGCCGGGAATGCTGTCGCAAGGACACTAACCGGGACGAACCAAAATGGATGACGGGATTGTGATATATTCGCAACGCTTGTCGCGAAACGTTGGCGCGGCGATTTTGGATTGATCCTGATCAATCCCCAGCCGCTGGGATCGGCGCAACGTGCCGCCGGGTCAAGAACGCCGCCTCCCCGGCAAATCTTGGCGCACCTTTTTTCTTTGAACCTGGAATGCCCGTCATGAAAAAGCTCGTTTGCGGCGCTTTTGCCGCCGCCCTTCTCGGCACCCTCGCTGCGCCGGCCCTCGCCGCCGATCTCCCCTCCACCAAGAGCGCGCCGGTCTTCGCTCCGATCGACGACTCCTTCGATCCCTTCCTAATTCGCGTTCGCGCGCTTGGCGTGCTGCCGGACGCTTCCGGAACCTCGCTCGGCGGGGCCACCCTCGCCGGCGCCAAGCTGAACGACCAGGTTATCCCGGAAGTCGACTTCACCTATTTCTTCACGAAGCACTGGGCTGCCGAGCTCATCGCCGGCGTCACCCGCATCGCCTGACCGCAAACGTGCTGCCCAACAATGTCGCCGTCGCCAACACCACGCTGCTGCCGCCGACGCTGACCCTGCAGTATCATTTCGCGCTCGGCCAGTTCGACCCCTATCTTGGCGTCGGCGCCAATTACACTTGGTTCCTCGGCACCAAATCGCACGCTCTCAATGGCATCGTGAACATTCACCCCGCCGCTGGCCTCGCCTTCCAGGCCGGCGCGGACTATTATCTGACCAAGCATTGGCTGCTGAACGTTGACGCCAAATATCTGGTTCTGGAAACCACCGCCAACGTCGGCGCGGTCAACAATCTGCACCTGAACGTCAACCCTTGGATTGTCGGCGCGGGCATCGGCTATCGCTTCGGCGGCGCCGATCTCGCTCCGGTCGTCGCCGCGAAATACTGATCATTTCCGCATCCGTGCGGAAAATGGGAAGCCCGGTCGCAAGACCGGGCTTTTTTGTATTGGCGAAGCATTTTCACGTCCACTGGTGTTGCGGTGGACGGCTCGTACGAGGACGATCGGGCGCGATGGCAAGCGCGATTTTCCACAAAAGTTTCTGAAACCTTTTTCTGACGCGCCCCGTAAACATTCACGGATGGCGACGAATAGCAGTGCGCATCATCCAGGCAATACGCGAAAAATGGAGATGCTAAAATGCGTAATTATTCAAACGCCGCGAAGCATATTCTCAAGCATGTCGGCTTCGTCGCCGCAATTTCTGTTGGCGTTGTGTCGGGCGTTGCGGGATCGGCATCTGCGCAAAGTTTTCTCGGTGAGTTCGCCCCCGCGTCATATTCGGCGCGCATTTACGGTTTCGACAATGTGTCCAGCAGGGTCGGCGGCATGACCAGCGCGTGCGAAGCGCGCAAGGGCGCGGCGATACTCGGCGGCTTCATCAATTCCGAGGCGCCGTCAAGCTGGAATGGCGTGTGCCGTTATTGATGGACGACGCTGTCTCTTGATTCATCGGCCGGCGTCGAATTCGGGGCTGGCCGACGACAATTTCGGCCCCTCAGCGGTGCGCCTTCAAGCCGCGCGAAAAAGGCTTTCGAACAGGCCTCGTCCGTCAATGCCGCCTACCAGCGGATCTATCAGGTTTTCCGGATGGGGCATCATGCCGAGCACATTGAATTTTTCCGATAGATCCCGGCTATGTCATTGGTCGAGCCGTTGGGATTGGCCGCCCGCCGACGGTCCCATGGGCGTCGCAATAGCGGAAGGCGACGCGGCCGTCGCCTTCGAGCCGCTGTATGGTTTCTTCATGCGCTTCATAATTGCCCTCGCCATGGGCGATGGCGACGTCGATCGCCTGATGCAGGGCGTAAGCCCGCGTAAAGGCCGTGTCGTTGCGCTCGACGCGCAAATGCTGTCGCTTGCAGATGAACCGCAGATCGCGGTTGCGCATCAGCACGCCCGGCAGCAGGCCGCTCTCGCACAGAATTTGGCAGCCGTTGCAAATGCCTAGAACGAATCCCGGCCGGCCGCCGCGTGGCGGCGCACCGCGTCCATGACATG
>CAWKJW010000088.1:0-12126 GCA_963849665.1 uncultured Alphaproteobacteria bacterium
GGCGCGGCCGGCGATGGCGCCGCAACGCAGATAATCGCCATAGCTGAAGCCGCCGGGGAGGACAACGAGATCCGTCCTGGCCGGCAGTTCATGTTCGGCGTGCCAGACGACGGAGGTTTCAGCGCCCGCCTGCCGCAGGGCGCGCGCCGCGTCGCCCTCGCGATTCGAGCCAGGGAAAAGCACGATGGCCGCTTTCATGACATTTTCCGCGAAAAAGGAGAGCTCTCGACCGATCGGATCACAGGATTTCGACGCGATAATTTTCCACGACCGTATTGGCCAGTAATTTTTCGCTCGCGGCGGCCAGCGCCGCTTTGGCCGCCTCGGCGTCCGATCCTTCGACTTCGATGTCGAACACCTTGCCCTGACGCACCGATTCGATTCCCGCAATGCCCAGCGAGTGCAAGGCGCCTTCGATCGCCTTGCCCTGCGGGTCGAGCACGCCGGTTTTCAAGGTGACGGTGACGCGGGCTTTCATTGCGGGAATATCCTCTTCTGCGAAGTCATCTGGCGCGCGAAATCACTGCACCAGTTTGGGGCCGCCGGAATGCGGCTTCTCGTTTTCCTGCATGATGCCGAGACGGCGCGCGACTTCGGCATAGGCTTCGACGAGGCCGCCGAGATCGCGGCGGAACCGGTCCTTGTCCAGCTTGTCGTTGGACTTGATGTCCCACAGCCGGCAGGAGTTGGGCGAGATTTCGTCGGCGACGACGATTTGCATCATGTCGCCTTCCCACAGGCGGCCGCATTCCATCTTGAAATCGACGAGGCGGATGCCGACCCCGAGGAACAGGCCGGTCAGGAAATCGTTGACGCGGATCGCCAGCGCCATGATGTCGTCGATCTCCTGCGGCGTCGCCCAGCCGAAAGCGGTGATGTGCTCTTCCGAAACCATCGGATCGTTGAGGGCGTCGTTCTTGTAATAGAATTCGATGATCGAGCGCGGCAGTTGCGAGCCTTCCTCGATGCCGAGGCGCGTCGAAAGAGATCCGGCGGCGACATTGCGCACGACAACTTCGAGCGGCACGATCTCGACCTCGCGGATCAGCTGCTCGCGCATGTTAAGGCGGCGGATGAAATGGGTCGGCACCCCGATGTCATTCAGATTTTGGAATATATATTCCGAAATCCGGTTGTTCAGGACGCCCTTGCCATCGATCACTTCATGCTTCTTGGCGTTGAAGGCGGTGGCGTCGTCCTTGAAATGCTGGATCAAAGTGCCAGGCTCAGGTCCCTCATAGAGCACCTTGGCCTTGCCTTCGTAGATGCGACGGCGGCGGTTCATGGGTATCAACCGATCTTTGAGAAAATCCATGGATGCCGCGGCTCCTCCGGGCCTCCTGCGACTCTTGCGCCCTAGTCGATCACGATCGGCGACACTTGCCCTTGGCGGCGTTGTCGCTCGAAATCGAAATCGTTGAGCCACGTTTCTCAAGGTTCCTATCCCGTTCCGCGGCTTTGCACAACCCGTTTCGACGAATCAGGCGCAACGAGGGCGGCGAGCAGCCCGGAAGACGCATGCGTGCGCCCCAGCTCGAGCAAGACCGCGCTAGGCAGAGGGCGATCGAGATTATATATATCAGGGACGAAGACCCCTAAGCAGGAAGGGATTGCATATGTCCACGTTCGACAAGCGCGAAGAGGCTTTTGAAAACAGATACGCGCATGACGAGGCGCTCCTGTTCAAAATCCTCGCCCGCGCCAACAAGCTGTTGGGGCTGTGGGCCGCCGAAAAGCTGCACAAGAGCGGCGCCGCCGCGGAAGACTACGCGAATTCGCTCGTCGCCAAGGATATTGCCGCCCATGCCGAGGCCGGCATTCTCGCGCAGGTCCACAAGGATTTCGTCGCCGCCGAAGTCGCCCAGTCCGAGCATCAGATCGCCCGCCATTTCGAGGAATTTCGTGCCCAGGCGCAGCAGGAGATGACCCAAGCCTGACGTAGTCCTTTGTCAAGGCAAAGGTTTGTTGACGATCGGCGGCTAAACTGCCGGCATGAGCGGAAACAAGAAAAAGTCGGCGAACCAGCGGGAGTCTCTTGCTTTCCCGGGCGCCGATTCCGAACTGGCGCAGGCGGCGCGGCTTTGGTTGAGGCGCCTGGCGGGGGAGCGGCGCGTTTCGCCTTTGACGCTGGACGCCTACGCCCGTGATCTCAGGCAATTCGTGAAATTCCTCGCCGAGCGTCATGGCGAGACGGTCGCGCTGGCGACGCTCGACAGCCTGAAGCCGGGCGATTTGCGAGCCTTCATGGCGCATCGGCGCGAAGCGGATGTGGGCTCGCGCTCGCTTTTGCGGCAATTGGCCGGGCTTCGCTCCTTCGCGCGCCATCTCGGCCGTGAAGGTTTCGCAACGATCAGCGTCTTCGACAAGGTCCGCACGCCAAAAAATCCGCGCGTGCTGCCGAAAGCCCTCCCGGCGTCCAAGGCGCGGGAGCTGGCTTCCGGCGAATTGGATGAAGGCGCGACGCGTCCGGCCTGGATCGCCGCGCGCGACGCCGCTGTTCTCGCGCTGCTCTATGGCGCGGGGCTGCGCATTTCCGAGGCCCTGTCGATTCGACGCGCTCAGGCGCCGGTCGGCGGCGTCGATTCGCTGACGGTGCTGGGCAAGGGCGGGAAGACGCGCGCTGTGCCGGTCATCCTTCCCGTCCGGAAGTCGCTCGAAACCTATCTCGAGCTTTGCCCGTTTTCGCTCGCGGCGGACGGCCCTCTGTTCATCGGGGCGCGTGGCGGGCCGCTATCGCCGCGAATTATCCAGCTGACGGTGGAGCGCCTGCGCGGCGCCTTGGGCCTGCCCGATTTGGCGACGCCGCACGCCTTGCGGCATTCCTTCGCCACCCATCTGCTGGGACGCGGCGGCGATCTGCGCTCGATTCAGGAGCTGCTCGGCCACGCCAGCCTGTCCACGACGCAAATCTATACGTCGATCGACAAGGCGAGGCTGTTCGAGGCCTATCGCGCCGCCCATCCTCGCGCCTGAGGAGACAATAGCTTCACATGCCGAGCGCGCTGCGGGCCGCGGCGTCGGCTTTCTCGGCATAGCGGCGGGCAAGATAGGGCTCCGTCAGAAGGCCGGTTGGCTTGCCGGTCGAGGAATTGACGACGGCGAGCTGGTCGGATTGCGACTTGTCAAAAATCGCCATGGCGGTCTTGGCGTTCATTTCGGCGGTCAAGGCGACATCGGCCAACCGGGCCAAATCGCCCGCCGTCCCCCCGCCGTTCTGGGCGTGAACATGCGCTTCGGGGACATTGACCAGTCCGGCATAGCGTCCGGTCTTGTCGGTCACGACAATGACCCGCGCCGCGCCGAGCGGGTGTTGGGCGCAGAAATCGGCGAGCGGGACATCGCTTTCCGTCACGGGGGGATTTGGCTGCATCAGGCGGCCGACCGTCAGGTCGGCGATCCAGCCTATATCGTTGGCGCTTCGAATGTTTTCTCCGCGCAAATGCAAGCGCCAGGTGGAGAACGAATAGCCGAAGGCGGCGCGCGCCATCAGGCTGGCGGCGATGGAGGCCGCCAGCACGCCCGCCGTGACCGAGAATTCGGCGGTGTTTTCCAACACGAGGAAGGACATGGTCAGCGGGCCCCCGACGATCACCACCCCCATCGTCGCCATGCCTGCGAGAATGAGAATTGTTGGATCCGGCACGATGCCGGGCGCCAGCGCAAGGAGAGCGAGAGCATAGATCTTGCCGAGCAGGGCGCCCATGAACAGCGACGCGAAGAACAGGCCGCCGCGAAAGCCCGTGGCGAGCGAAACCATGCAGGCGGTCATTTTCAGGGCGAGAAAGGCGATCAACGCGGCGAGCGGGAATGCGGTCGCTATGTCGAGCGCGATGGCGCCATGGCCGGCGCCCATGGCCTGCGGCGTGACGGAAGCGAGCATGGCGACGAACAGGCCGCCGATGACCGGCTGCGCCCAGATGGGGATTTTGGTCGCACGCAGCGCCCGTTCGGAAAAGCCCGCGACGCGCATGGCGACGATGCCGAGGGTGGAGGCGAGGGCCGCGAGGCCGAACAGGATGGGATAGAAGGCGGGGGTCAGGGGCAGGACCGGCGGCGCGGTGATTTTGTAAGGGGCGCCATGGAGGAGGTGGGTGACCAGGACGCCGATGATCGAGGCCGTGAAAACCGGACCCGCGCCGGCGATGGAATAGGAGCCGAGGATGATCTCGAAAGCGTAGAAGGCCCCCGTCAGCGGCGCGCCGAAAGCGCCGCCGATCGCCGCCGCCGCTCCGGCTGCGACCATCAGTCGCAAATCGCTGCGGCGCAGCCGGAAATATTGCCCGAGAAAGGAGCCGAGGCCGGAGCCGACCTGGGCGTAGCCCGCCTCAAGTCCGACCGAAGCGCCGCAGCCATTGGAAAGCAGGGTTTGCAGTCCGACGACGAAACTGTCGCGCAGCGACATGCGTCCGCCGCGCAAGGCATTGGCTTCGATCGGATCGACGGGGCCGGGAATCCTGCGCTTGAGCCGGAACGTCTCCATCAGGCCGAGACTGAGGCCGCCAAGTCCCAGCGCGCCGACGGCGGCCCACGGCGACACGTGGTCGGCGGCGCTCAGATGCACGTCGAATGGCAGATGGTAAATGAACTTGTGCATGGCGATCGCGCCTAGCGTCATCGCGGTGACGCAAAGCGCGGCGAGCGCGCCGACCACGGCGGCCACGGCGACGAGCGCCAGCTCATTCGAGCGCAGGAGCGCGCGCAGGCTGCGCATGAACCTCGCGGCGGCCGGGCTTGGCGGCGGCTGTGCGGCAACGACCTGCGGTTTCATCAATCCTCCCGAAATCCTTGTCCGAGACGATAGGCTTTCGAGAGGGTTGATCGCAATGGGACGATGATATTCTTCGCCTTACATGTGGATTGCGCGTTTCTCCACCGCCATCGCCGCTTCCTTCACCGCTTCCGACATGGTCGGATGGGCATGGCAGGTGCGGGCGAGGTCTTCTGACGAGCCGCCGAACTCCATCAAGACGGCCGCTTCGGCGATCATTTCGCCGGCGCCGAAGCCCAGAATGTGCACGCCCAGCACGCGGTCAGTCGCCGCGTCGGCCAGTACCTTTACGAAACCGTCGGTATGGCGCATGGCGCGGGCGCGGCCATTGGCGGTGAAGGGGAACTTTCCGCTCTTGTACGCGATCCCTTGGGCCTTCAGCTCTTCCTCGGTGACGCCGACGCTGGCGATTTCCGGATAGGTGTAGACCACGCCCGGAATGACCTCGTAATTCACATGACCATGCTGGCCGGCAAGAAGCTCCGCCACGGCCACGCCTTCATCCTCGGCCTTGTGCGCCAGCATCGGCCCGCGCACCGCATCGCCGATGGCGTAGACGCCCGGCACATTGCTCGAGAACTTGTGGTCGATGACGATCTGGCCGCGCTCCATCGCCACGCCCAGAGCGTCCAGGCCGAGACCTTCGGTATATGGACGGCGGCCAATGGCGACCAGCACGATGTCGGCGTCGAGCGTCTGGGCTTCGCCGCCGGCCGCCGGTTCGAGCGTCACCTTGGCGGCGGACTTGACGGTCTCGACCCTGGTCACCTTTGATCCGAGCCGGAATTTCACGCCCTGCTTTTCCATTAGGCGCTGGAACTGCTTGACCGTTTCGAGGTCCATGCCGGGCAGGATGCGGTCGAGATATTCGACGACCGTCACTTCGGCTCCGAGACGACGCCAGACCGAGCCGAGTTCGAGGCCGATTACGCCGGCCCCGACCACGATCATTTTGCCGGGGACTTTCGCGAGATCAAGCGCGCCGGTCGAGGAGACCACGATTTTCTCGTCAATGGCCACGCCGGGCAGCGGCGTCACGTCGGAGCCGGTGGCGATGACGATGTTTTTCGTCTCCAGCACCTGCTTGGAGCCATCGTCGGCCGTCACTTCGACTTTGCCGGCGGCAGGAATGGAGCCCGCGCCGAAAAATGCGTCGACCTTGTTCTTCTTCAGCAGGAAGGCCACGCCCTGCACATTGGCGCCGACCGTCTCGTCCTTGTGCTTCATCATGGCGGGAAGGTCGAGCTTGGGCTTGCCGGTGACGACGCCCAGCGCGCCGAGGCCATGCGCGACTTCCTCGTAAACTTCGGAGGCGTGCAGCAGCGCCTTGGAGGGGATGCAGCCGATATTGAGGCAGGTGCCGCCAAACGTCTTGCGCTTTTCCACTATAGCGGTCTTCAGGCCGAGCTGCGCGGCGCGGATGGCGCAGACATAGCCGCCGGGGCCGGCGCCGATAACGATGAGATCGTAGGACATGGAATTCTCCGCGGAAAAAGAACCATGCCCGGACAGGCCGGGCATGGAGCGGGCAAAAATCAAAGGTCGAGGACGAGACGCGCCGGATCTTCCAGCGCTTCCTTGACGCGGACGAGGAAGGTGACCGCTTCCTTGCCGTCGACGATGCGGTGATCGTAGGACAGGGCCAGGTACATCATCGGGCGGATTTCGATCTTGCCGCCGATGACCACCGGGCGCTCCTGGATCTTGTGCATGCCAAGGATGCCGGACTGCGGAGCGTTGAGGATCGGCGTGGACATTAGCGAGCCGTAAACGCCGCCATTCGAGATCGTGAAGGTGCCGCCTTGCATTTCGTCGATTTTGAGCTGGCCATCGCGGGCGCGCTTGCCGAAATCGGCGATGGTCTTTTCGATTCCTGCAATGGAGAGCTTTTCGGCGTCGCGGATCACCGGAACGACGAGGCCCTTTTCCGTGCCGACCGCCACGCCGACGTGACAGAAGTTTTTGTAAATGATGTCCGTGCCGTCGATCTCGGCGTTGACCGCCGGGATTTCCTTCAGAGCATGGGTGCAGGCCTTCACGAAGAAGCCCATGAAGCCGAGCTTGACCCCGTGCTTCTTCTCGAACAGGTTCTTGTATTGGCTGCGCAGGCCCATCAGCGGCGCCATGTCGACCTCGTTGAAGGTCGTCAGCATGGCGGCGGTGGCCTGGGCTTCCTTGAGACGGCGCGCGATGGTCTGGCGCAACTTGGTCATTTTCACGCGCTCTTCGCGCGCTGAATCGTCGGCGCTGGAGGGCGCGCGGACGGCGACCGGGGCCGGAGCGGCGGCAGGCGGATTGGCCGCGAAGGCCAGCACGTCGCCCTTGAGGACCTGGCCGCGCTTGCCGGAGCCGGCGACGTCGTTGACGTCGATGCCGCGATCGGCGGCGTTTTTCGCAGCGGCTGGCGACGGCGGCGCGCCCGCGCCGACGGCGGCAAGAGCCGGCGCGGGCGCGGCGGCCGGCGCAGCGGCGACCGCGGCCGGAGCCGCAGCGGCGCCGGCGGCGCCATCTGCGATCTGGCCGAGCAGGGCGCCGGGAGCGACGGTCTCGCCATCCTTGGCGACGATCTCGGCCAGCACGCCAGCGGCCGGCGCATTGACTTCCAGCGTGACCTTGTCGGTTTCGAGTTCGACCAGGGGCTCGTCGGCTTTGACGGCGTCGCCGGGCTTCTTGAACCAGCGGCCGATAGTGGCTTCGGAAACGGATTCGCCGAGGGTAGGTACGCGGATTTCAGTGGCCATTGTGATCACATCCGCCGCAGATGCGGCTCAACAGAGGATAAAGGCGGGAGACTCCGGCCACCCGAAGGCGCGCCGGAGCCGGCGGGACAGTTCAGCTTGCGAAGGCGTCGTCGAGGAAGGCCT
Source organism: uncultured Alphaproteobacteria bacterium (assembly GCA_963849665.1). Lineage (GTDB taxonomy): Bacteria > Pseudomonadota > Alphaproteobacteria > Rhizobiales > Beijerinckiaceae > Rhodoblastus. The sequence goes on from CAWKJW010000088.1 coordinate 7,633, forward strand.
GGAGCTGGGCGAGATGGCGCGACATCGTGCCCGCAGCCGTCGCCGCCGAGGCGGGACGGCCGACATAGCGGGCGCGCTTGCCCTTGCCGCCGACCTGGGTGAGAACCCATTCGAGATAGGGCTCGACGAAGCTCCAGGCGCCCATGTTCTTCGGCTCTTCCTGGCACCAGACCACATCGGCCTTCTTGAAGCGCGACAGGCGCGTGACCAGGGCCTTGAGGGGCAGCGGATAGAGCTGCTCGACGCGCATCAGGAAGACGTCGTCGACGCCGCGCTTCTCGCGCTCCTCATACAGGTCGTAATAGACCTTGCCGGTGCACAGGACGACGCGCCGGATTTTTTCATCCTTGACCAGCTTGATCGCTTCGTTCGGCTGCGTCTCGGCGTCGTCCATCAGCAGGCGGTGGAACCAGGATTCCGACAGATCCTCGATCTTCGACACGACGCGCTTGTGGCGCAGCAGCGATTTCGGCGTCATCAGAATCAGGGGCTTGCGGATGTCGCGTTTGATCTGCCGGCGCAGGATGTGGAAATAATTGGCCGGGGTGGAGCAATTGGCGACCTGCATATTGTCTTCGGCGCACATTTGCAGGAATCGCTCGAGACGCGCCGAGGAATGTTCCGGCCCCTGGCCTTCATAGCCGTGCGGCAGCAGGCAGACGAGGCCGGACATGCGCAGCCACTTGCGTTCGCCCGACGAGATGAACTGGTCGAACAGCACTTGCGCGCCATTGGCGAAATCGCCGAACTGGCCTTCCCACATGGTCAGGGCGTTGGGCTCGGCCAGCGAATAGCCGTATTCGAAACCCAGCACGGCCTCTTCCGAAAGCATCGAATTGATGACTTCGTAATGGCCCTGGCCGTCGCGGATATGGTTCAGCGGCACGTAGCGGCTCTCGTTCTCCTGGTCGATCAGCACCGAATGGCGCTGCGAGAAGGTGCCGCGCTCGCAATCCTGACCCGACAGGCGGACGCGCAGGCCTTCATCGACCAGCGAGGCGAAGGCGAGGGACTCGGCCGTCGCCCAGTCGATGCCGACGCCGCTTTCGATCGCCTTGCGGCGATTGTCCAAGAAGCGCTGGATCGTCTTGTGCAGATGGAAGCCTTCCGGCGCCTTGCACAGCTTGTCGCCATAGGCGCGCAGCTTGCCGATATCGACGGCGGTCTTGCCGCGCCGCGCTTCTTCCTGCTCGGCGCTCGGGGCGGACTTGAGGGTGGCCCAGACGCCTTCGAGCCAGTCGGCCTTGTTCGGCTTGTAGCCCTGTCCGGCCTCATATTCGGCGTCGAGGCGGGTCCGCCAGTCGGCCTTCATCTTGTCGACCTCGCCCTGGGTGAGGAGGCCGTCGCGGATCAGTTTCTCGGAATAGATGTCGAGCGTCGATTTATGCGCGCGGATCTTCTTGTACATCAGCGGCTGCGTGAAGGACGGCTCGTCGCCCTCGTTATGGCCGTAGCGGCGGTAGCACCACATGTCGATGACCACCGGCTTCTGGAACTTCTGGCGGAACTCCGTCGCCACCTTGGCGCAGAAGGTCACCGCTTCGGGATCGTCGCCATTGCAATGGAGGATCGGCGCCTCGACGGTCTTCGCCACGTCGGAGGGGTAGGGCGAGGAGCGCGAATAGCGCGGATAGGTGGTGAAGCCGATCTGGTTGTTGATGATGAAATGGATCGAGCCGCCGGTGCGATGGCCCTTGAGCCCGGACAGGCCGAAACATTCCGCCACCACGCCCTGGCCGGCGAAAGCCGCGTCGCCGTAAATCAGCAGCGGCATAACCGAGCGCCGGTCGTCGGGGGCTCGGTCGGTGTTCTGGTCCAGTTTGGCGCGGACCTTGCCGAGCACGACCGGATCGACGATTTCGAGATGCGACGGATTGGCCGTCAGAGAGAGATGCACCTTGTTGTTGTCGAATTCGCGGTCCGAAGAGGCGCCGAGGTGATATTTGACGTCGCCGGAGCCTTCCACCGTCTCAGGCAGGAAGGAGCCGCCCTTGAATTCGTTGAAAAGGGCCCGGTGGGGCTTGCCCATCACCTGGCAGAGGACGTTGAGACGACCGCGATGGGCCATGCCCAGAACGATCTCCTTGGCGCCGAGCGCTCCGCCGCGCTTGATGATCTGCTCCAGCGCCGGGATCATCGCTTCGCCGCCGTCGAGGCCGAAGCGCTTGGTTCCGGTGTAGCGCACGTCCAGGAACTTCTCGAAGCCGTCGGCCTCGACCAGCTTTTGCAGGATGGCGCGCTTGCCTTCCTTGGTGAAGTTGATCTCCTTGTGCGGGCCTTCGATGCGCTCCTGGATCCAGGCCTTTTCAGCCGGATCGGAAATATGCATGAACTCCCAGCCGATCGTGTCGCAGTAGGTGCGGCGCAGAACGCTCAGCATTTCGCGGATGGTGGCGTAATCCATGCCGAGCACGTGATCAATGAAGATCTTGCGGTCGTAATCGGCTTCAGTGAAGCCATAGCTCGCCGGATGCAGCTCCTCGTGATCCTTCTGCGGGTCGAGGCCGAGCGGATCGAGATTGGCGTGCAAATGGCCGCGCATGCGATAGGCGCGGATCATCATGATGGCGCGCACCAAATCCTGCGTCGCGCGATGCAGTTCGGCGGCGGAAATCTCGCCCTTGCCGTCCTTGCCGGCGGCCTTGCCCTTGATCTTGTCGGAGAGCGCCTTTTCATTGATCGGCCATTGGCCGTCGAGCGCCGAGACCAGTTCGCCCTGCTGGACGATCGGCCAGTTGGCGCGCTTCCACGAGGCGCCCCTGGCGTTGGCGGCGACGGCGTCGCCGTCGTCGTTCAGCGCGCCGAAGAATTCGCGCCATTCGGGATCGACGCCGGCCGGGTTGGCCTTGTAGGCGGCGTAGAGCTGTTCGATATAGGCGGCGTTGCCGCCGAACAGGAAAGACGAATCCGCGAAAGCGGCGTTCGTCGGCGAACGGCCTGCTCCGCCGCCGCCATTGCTTCCATTGCTGTCTTGACGCGCCATCGTTTTGTCCTCTCGCCGCGCCGCGGCGTTTTCCACGGCGTCTCGCGGCTGCCTGCGGCCTCGCCGCCAATCGCCAACCGCGCCCTGCGGGCGGATCAGTCGCTGGCGTCTCCTGCGCCGCGAAGCCCGCGCCGCTGTCGAATCGTCTTCATTGCGCGCCCTTGTGGGCGAATTGCGGCGGCGCGGGCGGATTTTCCGCCCGCGCCGATTCTCAGCCTTTCAGCACTTCGACCAGGGTCGAGCCGAGGCGCGCCGGCGAAGGCGAGACGCGGATGCCCGCAGCCTCCATCGCGGCGATCTTGTCTTCCGCGCCGCCTTTGCCGCCGGAGATGATGGCGCCGGCATGGCCCATGCGGCGGCCGGGGGGGGCTGTGCGTCCGGCGATGAAGCCGACCATCGGCTTCTTGCGGCCGCGCTTGGCCTCGTCGGCGATGAACTGGGCGGCGTCTTCTTCCGCCGAGCCGCCGATTTCGCCGATCATGATGATCGACTGAGTCTTGTCGTCGGCCAGGAACAATTCGAGCATGTCGATGAATTCCGTGCCTTTGACCGGATCGCCGCCGATGCCGACCGCCGTCGTCTGGCCGAGGCCGACCTGGGTGGTCTGGAACACCGCTTCATAGGTCAGCGTGCCCGAGCGCGAGACAATGCCGACGTTGCCCTGCTTGAAGATGTTTCCCGGCATGATGCCGATCTTGCACTCGTTCGCCGTCATGACGCCAGGGCAGTTCGGGCCGATCAGGCGCGACTTCGAGCCCGAGAGCGCTCGCTTCACCTTGATCATGTCTTCGACCGGAATGCCTTCGGTGATGCAGACGATCAGCGGGATTTCCGCGTCGATCGCCTCGCAGATGGCGTCGGCCGCGCCCGGCGGCGGAACGTAGATCACCGAGGCGTCGGCGCCGGTGGCGTCCCGGGCTTCCGCCACCGTGTCGAACACCGGCAGGCCGAGATGGGTCGAGCCGCCCTTGCCCGGCGAGGTGCCGCCGACAACCTTGGTTCCGAAATAGGCGAGCGCCTGTTCGGAATGGAAGGTGCCGTTCTTGCCGGTGAACCCCTGCGTGATGATCTTGGTGTTGCTGTCGATCAGGATGGACATTATGCGGCCTCCTTAACGGCCTTGACGATTTTCTGCGCGGCATCGTCGAGATCATCAGCCGGAATGACGTTGAGACCCGAATTCCCGAATGATTTTCTTGCCGAGATCGACATTGGTGCCTTCGAGGCGGACGACCAGTGGCACTTTCAGGCCGACTTCCTTGACCGCCGCGAGCACGCCTTCGGCGATGACGTCGCAGCGCATGATGCCGCCGAAGATATTGACCAGAATGCCTTTGACATTCGGATCGGCGGTGATGATCTTGAAGGCGGAGGTCACCTTCTCCTTGGTGGCGCCGCCGCCGACGTCGAGGAAGTTGGCGGGCTCCATGCCATAGAGCTTGATGATGTCCATGGTCGCCATGGCGAGGCCTGCGCCGTTGACCATGCAGCCGATGATTAAGCAATACATT
>CAWKJW010000089.1:0-18824 GCA_963849665.1 uncultured Alphaproteobacteria bacterium
TAATGATTGCTATGGCCGCAGCAGCGACCGTATTCGCGGCTGGAGCGCGCGTTCGAGCAGGTGCGACAACATCCATGACGCGAGCAGGAACAGAAGGATCCGAGGCCCGGTCTGCGTCGGCAATGCAAAATTCATCAAAAACATGATCGGCATATGCACCGCATAGAGCGCGTAGGAAATCGATCCGACATAGGCGAGCGGCGCGCGAAGCGGGCTCAGCGCCGCGAGCGAGGCGCCGACAATTCCAAGCGGAGTCATGGCCGCGGCCAGACCCGCCGCAGTGAATACGATTTTCGCATGCAACAGCGATGGCGAGAACGACCACAACAGAGTCGCGCCGACCGCAAAGGCGGCCAGCCGCACGACTGTTTGCGATGGAAACGGCGCTTCGGCTGGTTGAATGACAGCCAGCATCAGGGGGCTTGAAAAAAGACCGAACGCGCATAGCCGGAATGGATCGTAGAAGCTCTCCGATAATTGGCAGCGCGCGAATACGAAGCCGATGATCAGGAAACACACTCCCAGCGGAATTGAGACCGGCGGAAGCCGCCTGGAATGTCTGGCGATGAGATGGCCCAGCAGCCATGGCGCGGAAAGGGAGAATATGTCGACGAAATGGCCCGCGACGCCATCGAATCCGCGCCAGTAGGGAAGCGCCGCGCAGATCACCGCCGCCGCCATCCAGACCGGCCTCACCGACGCAAAAACGAGCGACGCCGCGAACAGCACATAATAGGTCATCTCGTAGGAGAGCGACCAGAGCGAGCGATTCTCCTCTGGAGCGGCGACGATGTAACCAGGCAGCGACTGGAGAAACAGCAAGTTTCCGGCGATCGTCTTGAGTCCCAGCCAGGCGCCTGTCGTCACGTAGGTCGTGAGCGCAGCCGAAAAAATCGCGACAACGAAAATCGGATAAATTTGACGAAGCGCAGCCACATGAACCGGCCGGCTTGGAGCGGCTGCGCCGACGGCGAACGGGATTGCGCCGATAAAGTGATCACGACGCCGGACAGCACGAAAAATATGATGACCGCCTCAGTGCCGAATGAGGTGAACAGGCTTGTGAAGCTGTTCGACGGCGCCAGTCTGTAATAGATCGCATGCGCGACCACCACCATCAGGGCGGCGAGCGCCCGTATGACCTCCAGGCCATCGAGCTTCCTGACGCTCGCGCCTTTTCCGGCCTCATGGACCTGGATCCGGGCGTCGGTCTTCTGCTTCAATGCATATGCTCTCGCGCGGCCCTTTTGGCCGCCAAGCGAGCCGGGCTCCAAATCAGCGGTTGAAAGCGCGCGATTTTTTTCGTTCATTTGAGCCGGAGCCTTCAGGCGTCTAGAGCGCGGTTTTTTCCGCCAGACCTATTTGCGCGCGCGTTTCGCTCGACGCGCACAGGCCGTCGAACAGGGCCGCGTAGGCATCAAGCGCAGTATCGAGCGAGAACGCGCGCGCGCGCTGCGGACCGGCTGTCTCTTGGCCGTCGCTCTCCCGGCGGCCCACGTCGTCCGCCTGCGTCAGCGTTTCGGAGAGCGCGCGCGCAAACCCGACTTCGTCGCCGACCGCGACGAGACGCCCGTAGCGGCCGCCATCGAGAATTTCGCGCGGGCCGCCGCAATCGGCGCTGACGACCGGGAGCCCGCAAGCCAGCGCCTCGACCAGGACCAGACCGAAACTCTCGCTGTTCGAGAACAGGGCGAAGCAGCGCGCCTCGCCGTAGCGCGTCCAGGGCCGATCGACATGGCCTTCGAGGCGCACGCGCGGTCCAAGGCCCAGCCGCGCGATCTCCGCCTCGATCGCCGGGCGCTCAGGCCCGCCGCCGTAAATCACGAGGCGCGCCTCGGCCGGCCGCACCTGCGCGAAAGCGCGCACAAGACCGGTCATGTTCTTGCCGGCGACGAGGCGGCCGGCCGCGACGACGACAGGTTCGCGACGCGCGAGCGGAAGCGCGCCCTGCCCGGCTTCGGCCGCGATCTCGACGGGATTGTATATGCGCAGCGTCCTCCCTCGCGGAGCGCGCCAGACCGACACGAGATAGTCGCGCATCGCGTCGGACACGCAGACGGCGCGCGCCGTCATGCGGGTCAGGATCGGCGTCAGGAGATAGGCGACGCGGGACAGAAACTGCGGCTCGGCGGAAAAATGGCCGTGAAAGCTCAGGACGGCGCGATGGCGGCGCCCGGCAAGGGCGGCGGCGAGCGCATGCTTGAGATTCGACACGCCGAGCGCCGACACCGACACGTCCGGCCGCTCGCGCGCGATCAGCCGGGCGAGACGCCAGACAGCAAGCCCGTGGTTGCGCCCCAGCGTGACCCTGCGGACAGAAGCATCAAGCCAGGCGGCGTTTTCAATCGTTGGGAAATCCTCGACGAAGATCACCTCGTCGCCGCGCCGGGAGAACCCTTGCGCGATTTGCGCCCACACGCGCTCGGCCCCGCCGCTGGCGAGCGTATGCGTGTAGAAGATGATCTTGCGGCTCATCCGTGGTCCGGGGTTCGGCGGCGGGTTCGATGCGGCTTCAATAGGCGTTATTGTAAGATTTGCGCGAAAACGCCGTCATCAGCAGGATGCGCAGGTCGAGCCAGAGCGTCCAGTTGTCGATGTAATAGAGGTCGTGTTCGATCGGCTGCGCAATTTTTCGTCCGTGTCGATTTCGCCGCGATAGCCATTCACCTGCGCCCAGCCGGTAATGCCGGGCCTGACGTTGTGGCGGCGCGCCGCGGGCGCGATGCTGCGCTCGAACATATGATCGTGCGACATGATGTGCGGTCGCGGCCCGACGAGCGACATTTCGCCCCGCAGCACGTTCAGCAATTGCGGCAATTCATCGATGTTGGCGCGCCGGATGAAGCGGCCGACACGAGTGACGCGCGGATCCTCGCGGGTCGCCTGGCGAAGGCCCGCATGGTCCTCCATTGTCGTCATCGAGCGGAATTTGAAGATGCGGAACGGCTCCTGGTTGAAGCCGTAGCGCCTCTGAACGAACAACACCGGACCGCGGCTGTCCAGCTTGATCGCCAGCGCGACGACCAGCAGCAGCGGCGACAGAAGGAGCATGATCAGCGAAGCGGCCACAAGATCGAACAGGCGCTTCAGGCTCACCTCGACGAAATTGAGGGGCGGCCGCACCAGCCGCAGGCTGGCGATGGCGCCGATCCTGGCGATATGGGCGTCGGAAAAGCGGTCGAGCACGCGCTCCGGACCCATGTGAATGGATGCGGGCACGCGCATGAAGGCGTCGACGCAGGCTTCGATCGTCTCGGATTCATGCCATGGCGTGAGGATGAAAATGTCGTCGGGACGGAAAATACGCGCCGCGGCCGCAGCCAGCCTCAGATCGTCGCGAATTGTTCCCGGTCCGCGCAGCACCGCGGACCTGACGATTTTCACGCCATGCGCCGCAGGCAGGCAGCGGTCGTAAAAGGCGTTGATGTCCTCGTCGTAGCCGACAAGAAAGATGCGGCGCAAGAACATGTCGCGCGAGGCTGCGGCTTTTTTCGCGATCACGCGCATCAGGAAATCGGCGCCGAGCAGGGCGAGCCCGCCGGCGCCATAGAACAGAAGGGCCGAACCGCGCGAAACTGCGTCGCCGCTCTTGGTGACGAAGACGAAAGCCAGCGCGCCGAGAAAAGCCAGCGTCCAGTTCTCGAACAGGCGCGGCCCGGGGCCTTGACGCCTGAGATAATGATGAAAACCGTAAAAGCCGCGCACAAGGTTGGGCGTCACATGGATGATCGCGACCAGCGCGGCGAAACGCATTGCGACGTCGATCGGGATCGCGCCTTCATAGAAGGTTCGATGATAGGCGAATTCGGCCATCGCCGCGACGAGGACAATCGCGACCATATCGAGCGAAGCGGCGAAAGCCATGAAGCCCGCGCGCATCGCGTCGCTATTGCCGCGGGAAAGCGCGGCGGCGCCGATGGCGCTGCGGCTTTCGCGCCGCTGCGGACGAGGCGCGGGCGAGGTTCGCTCTCGAGCCTTTTCCGATCCGATGAAATCGGATCGGGGCTCCTGTTCTTTGCCTTCAGGCATTTTCTTCACGCGAACCAGCGCCCGCTTCGCTTGAAAATGCTTCAGAGGAAAATCGACGCGCTGGCGAGAACTGAACATGAAGCGCTCCATTCCGACGCTTTCGCGTCTTCGTTCAAGACCGACGCGGCCTTGATGTCAGGGACCCGCAAAACCTCTCGACACGAAAATATGTCGCGACAACCATCGCGACGCTCAGTGCTTGACCGGCAATTGTGGTGATTTTTCCGATGCGATCCCTCGGCTCCGCGCGCTCCCCGGAGTCCGACGCGCGCGAACGCATTTTAACGCCTTGTCGCATCGCGTGTTTTCAGGCGCGGGCCCCTCTTTCGGGCAAATCGCATACGCCCGTGACCAAAATGCCTATGCCCGAAAGGCTTAGCGATTAACGCCTTTGATCCCGGCCGGAGACCGGCGTGATGGGCGCAAATAGGAGGCTTTCGTCGATGCGACAAGCGCCTCCAAACCTGGCGGCGCCTTTGGAGACAAGCGCTTCCGATCGACCAACGCGGCGCGCGGCTTGTCGTTCTCGCCACGGGAGGCGGCGAGCCGCTGCGCCGCGAGCTCGGCTTCCAGCGCGTGCAGGCGCATCCCCAGCCGACCATCAGCGCCGGCTTCTCGATCCTGCCGCCGCCCGGCGGGGTTCCGCTGTCCCGCCCTCACGCCTATGGCGAAAGCCAGGGCGACGGTGTCGATTATCTCTCGCTGTTCCCGATCGACGAGACGATGCGCGCCAATCTCTTCCTGTTCTCGCACATCCGCGCCCCCCGGCTGCTCACCTTGAGCCGTCGCGGCATGGCGGCCCTGTTCGATCTGCTGCCGGGATTGCGGCCCTGGCTCAACGATTGCGAATGGGTCGGCGACGTCGCCACTTTCCCGGTCGAACTCTACAAATACGTCAATGTCTTGCGAGGCGGCGTAGCGGTGATCGGCGATTCCTTCAGGACCTCCTGCCCGGCTGTAGGCGCCGGCCTGAGCTCCGCCCTCGTCGACGTCCTGCGGCTGCGCCAGCATGTCGTCGACTAGCTGAAGACTCCCGGCATGGGACGCGACAAAATCGCGGCCTTCTATGCCGATCCCGTCAAGCGCGCGCGACGAAAGCACCCATGAACTGGCCTTCCGCCGGCGCGACGCGGTCAAGAACGTCTCGCCCGCGCACAAGCTTTACCGGGCGGCGCATTTTGCCAAGCGCGGGCTGCGCGACCGGCTAGGCATCAACGCCTGAAGCGGTTTCCGCCGGACGGTCGCGCCTTTCGGCGCAAGCGCCAAACGAAACGCGGCCGCGGTCAGGACGCGTCGTTGACCGCCCGCATCGCGTCGGCGACGGCGCGCAGCTTCGGCGCCGCATGCTGCGCCGCCTCTTCCTGCGCGGCGCCGGCGTCCGTTCCGCTGGCGTTGCGCGCCAAAGCGTCGAGAAGCTGGCGGTTGGAGGATTCGAGATTGCCGATATGGTCGATGTGCCGGCGCAGATCCTCGCGCTGGCGCTGGTTCGTGCGCGAAAGGAAATCCACCTTGGAGAGCAGCGCCGACTGGCGAACGTCGAGATCGTAATATTGCTTTTCGCGCGCGGAGAGCATTTCGGTCGCTCGCCGTTCGCGCTCCTCCGCTTCCTTGACCCGGGCCAGGCTGTCCTTCTGCAATTGCGAGAACTGCGTCTGAAGCGTCTCCATGATGGCCCTGACGCGGCTGTGCTCCTCGCATTCGTTGGCGAATTTCCTGGTGAGCGCTCCCAGTTCGGACTCGAGCCGCTCGACGTCGCTGTCGGCGGAAACCAGTTCGCACTTGAGTTGCGCCGCCTCGCGCACAAAGGTCTGCAGCGTCGCGTCATGCTCGCGCAGCTTTTGCGAATAGGCCGCGTTTTCCTCGATGACCCGCTGCCGCGCGGCCTCAGCCGTCGCGGCCTTCTGGAACAGGTCGTTGATCGCGCCCTGCGACTTGGCGTGTTCCGCCTCGAGCCCGGCCGCATGGCGCTGGCTTTCAGTCAATTGCGCGCGGACGCCGCGCAAATCATCGTCGAGCTGCAGGGCCATGGGACGGTAATGCGCGAGTTCGCGCTCGCTCTCGGCGAGACGGCGCTTCAGATCCGCTTCGGACGCAACCAGCCGCGCGACGGCCTGCTCGCGCTCGACATTCGACAAAAGCGTCTTCGTCAGCAGCGGCTGCAGCGTCGCCATCCGGCTGGTCAAAAGCTCGAGGCCGATCTGCCAGTCCGATATGACCTTCGCCTGCTCGCATTTGAGCTGGATCGCCTGGTCCTTGACGGCGTTCATCAGCGAGGAAAGCTCATCGCCGGGGCTGGTTTCAGGGGGCTTGGGCGGAGCAAGAAAATGAACCGGAGCCTCGTGCTCATCGACGAGATCAGGATTTGGCGCCGTGAAAGCGTCGATGGCGAGTGAAGGCTTCAATGAATTGTTTTTTTGCCGCGCCGGCGCCTGGGCGCGGCCAAAGTAATTACCTATCAGAGTCATAATTGCCTCCGCTGCAGACTTAAGCATCCGCCGCCTCGATCAACTCAGACGGTCGCGTCAAATGTCTCGTTGTTACGCATAATCGCGTCGCACACCGCCCCATTCCTTATCAGAATCGGACGCCGCTTCGCTGGGTAAACGCCAGGAACTGATTCGGTTTCATTCTAAGGTGATCGACAGAGCTATCGCCTGTCAATTGCAAACACGAAAACAATCAGGAATATCACGACCTTTTAAGATCAAAGACGCTTCGAACTCTACGTCATGATCTCGTCAAGGGCCGAAAGCAATGCGTCGCCATGACTTTCGTGATTGAACTGCGCCGGGCGCTTGCGGAACGGGCTTGGCTTCAGCCCTTCACATCGCGAAGGTAGGTGACGTGCCCCATCTTGCGGCCGGGCCGCGCGTCCGCCTTGCCATAGAGATGCAGGCAGGCTCCGGGCTGACCAAGGAATTCGCGCCAGCGCAAGATATCCTCGCCGATGAGGTTGCGCATTTCCGCCGGCCCGTGCGCGCGGACGCTGCCGAGCGGAAAGCCGCAAATGGCGCGCACATGCTGCTCGAATTGCGAGGTCGCCGCGCCGTCGATCGTCCAATGGCCGGAATTATGGACACGCGGCGCGATCTCGTTGACGAGCAGCTTTTTGCCGCCCGGTCCGTCGACCAGAAACATCTCCACCGCCAGCACGCCGACATAATCGAGCGCCTGAGCAATCTTCCTTGCCGTCTCGACCGCGCGGAGGATGAGGTCCTCCCCGATCCCCGCGGGAACCCGTGTGGTGGCGAGGATATGATGCTCGTGCGTGTTGAGGCCGACGTCCCAGGCGACGAAATCGCCGTCGAGCCCCCGCGCCGCCACCACCGAGACTTCGCATTCGAAGGGCACGAACCCTTCAAGGATGGCCGGCTGGCCGCCAATCGACCAGAAGGCCGCCGCCAGGTCCGAGCCCTCGCGGATCAGCGCCTGGCCCTTGCCGTCATAGCCGAAGCGCCGGGTTTTCAAAATCGACGGACGCCCGATATGCGCCACGGCGCGCGCCAGGCCGCCGGCGTCGTCCACCTGCGCATAGGGCGCGACCTCTATGCCGAGGCCGACGATGAAATTTTTCTCGACCAGCCGGTCCTGCGTCAGCTCCAGCACTTTCGGCGATGGCCGCACCGGCTTTTGCGCAGCCAGAAGCTCCGCCGTCCGCGCCGGGATATTCTCGAATTCGTAGGTGACGACATCGACGCAGCCGACGAAGCGGCCCAGGGCCTCCACATCGTCGTAGGGCGCGACGGTCGCTGCCGACGCGACTTCGATGGCCGGATCATTGTCACGGTCGGTGAAGACGTGGCAGGACAGGCCGAGGCGCGCAGCCGCGAGCGCCAGCATGCGGCCGAGCTGTCCGCCGCCGACGATTCCGACGCGCGCGCCAGGCGCCAACTCCGGCCCGGCAGGCTTCTGCCCGGTCATTCCGTTTTCAGGCCGTCCGCCGTCAACCATGATCGGGCCGCTCCGCGACCTCCGCCGTCTGGCGCTCGCGCCAGGCGTCGAGCCGCGCCGCAAGCTCCTCGTCGTTCAGCGCGAGGATGGCGGCGGCGAGCAGCGCCGCGTTGATCGCTCCCGGCTTGCCGATCGCCAGCGTTCCGACCGGCACGCCGCCGGGCATCTGCACGATCGAGAACAGCGAGTCCTTGCCGGACAGCGCTTTGGATTCGACCGGCACGCCAAGCACCGGCAAGGGCGTCATGGCGGCGGTCATGCCCGGCAGATGGGCGGCGCCGCCCGCTCCCGCGATGATCACCTTGAAGCCGGCCTCGCGCGCGCCCTTGGCGAAAGCCACCAGCCGGTCAGGCGTACGATGCGCCGAAACGATGCGCACATCGGCTTCAACCCCGAGCGCATTGAGAGTTTCGCTGGCGTGACGCATGGTCGACCAATCGGACTGGCTGCCCATGATGATGGCGACGGCTTTGCTTGTCATGGACACCGGCTTTTTCTTGGGCACTGGCTTTTTCTTGGACACTGGCTTTCGGTCTCGGCAATTGGTGGCGTCGTCGCCGCGCGGACCTTCGGTTCAGGCGAAGCGGACGCCGGTACGCGCGAAGAACCAAAGCCCTCAGGCGGCGAAAACGCAGAGCCAAAGGCTCCGGAAGGCGACGTGTCTAATGCAAAAGGCGCGCCGAAGAAACCGAAATCTACGCAATAATATCGGGTGTCAGCGCATCCTCAAGGAAGGAAATGCGATCACGTAACGCCAGCTTGCGCTTTTTCAGCCGCTGCAATTGCAGCCTGTCATTGGCGCCCACCGCCATCAGGGCGTCGATGGCGGCGTCGAGATCGCGATGCTCCTGCCGCAGACGCTCGACTTCGTTGACGAATTCAGCCCGCTCGTCTTCGCTCAATTCTTTGCTCATCGAAAGCCGCTGGCCATTTCCGCATCGGCGCCCGTCGCGCCTTTGTCCGATTATACCATGACTCGGAGGTATTGGCCTCTCGGTCTTGACTGGGAGCGAATGCGGGCGATAGCCCGTCGAAAGACGGGCGTCTCCGGACGCATTCCGCTTATGCGAGGAACTTCGTGGCCGCGACGAGTCGCGATCACGAAGAAGCCTTATTATGTGCGCCTCGCGCGCCAAGAGCAAGGCCAAGATGGCGGCGTTAATTGCGTGCCGCTGCGTCATTTACGCGACAGAAAGGCACGACTTTCATAGCACAAATTTCCTCTTGCGGCTTCACGCGATCATGTCACAATCCTGTCGTCGAAGCATCGATAGGAGTTGCGCATGTCCCTGCAAAGCCATCTCGCCGAACTCGAACGCCGCCATATGTCGCTGCAACGAGAGATCGAGAAAGAGGAACTCCATCCCTCTGTAGATGAGCTGAAACTGCACGAACTGAAGCGACGCAAATTGCTGCTCAAGGACGAAATCACCAAATTGCGCCAGGATACAGTGAAAGAAACGGTGCACTGACCACGTCATTCGCGTCGGGTGGACCGCCGGAGCCCCCTGGTTCCGGCGGTTTCGTTTGCGCAGGATAGGGGCAGCAGGTCCACGCCATGCTTCTTCGCATTGCAGCCGCTGACGACCTGACGCGAAGCATCGCGCCCGGCTAAAATCGCATTAGCCGAAGGATTGAGCGCGCCATTCTGGACTTATCGCGCGCGGCGGCGCAATTTCCGTTCAAATCCGGCCCCGCAGGGGAATTTTTTCCCGCGGGGCGAAAAGGAGCGAGAGGAAACCAAATGGCCAGCCGCTACCAAGACATCTATCAATCCTGGCTGAACGAGCCGCTCGCCTTCTGGGCGGAAGCCGCCAAGGAGATCGACTGGATCAAGCCGCCGAAGACGATCTTCGACCCGCAAGCGGGCGTCTATGGCCACTGGTTCCCCGACGGCACGCTCAACACTTGCTACAATGCGCTCGACCGCCATGTCAAAGGCGGCCGCGCCGATCAGGCCGCGCTGATCTACGACAGCCCCGTCACCGGCATCAAGCGCACCTACACCTATGCGCAATTGCTGGCCGAAGTGAACGCGGTCGCATCCGTGCTCAAGGATTTCGGCGTCGCCAAGGGCGACCGCGTGCTGGCCTACATGCCGATGATCCCGGAAGCGGTGATCGGCGTGCTCGCCTGCGCCCGCATCGGCGCCATTCATTCCGTGGTGTTCGGCGGCTTTGCCTCCAAGGAGCTTGCGACCCGCATCAATGATTGCGAGCCCAAGGTGATCCTGACCGCTTCGTGCGGCATCGAGCCGAACCGCGTCGTCAAGTACAAACCCTTGCTCGACGAGGCGATCGACCTCGCCGCCGTCAAGCCGGAGAAGGTTCTGCTGCTCCAGCGTCCGCAGGAACCGGCGAAGATGATCGCCGGACGCGATTTCGACTGGGGCGATCTGGTCGTGGCGGCGCTGGCGGAGCGCCGCGCGGTCGAGCCGGAGGAAATGAAGGCGACCGATCCGCTTTACATCCTCTATACTTCGGGGACGACGGGCATTCCGAAGGGCGTGGTGCGCGACAATGGCGGCCACGCGGTCGCCCTGAAATGGACGATGAAGAACCTCTACGGCATCGAGCCGGGCGAGGTTTTCTGGGCGGCTTCCGATGTCGGCTGGGTGGTCGGCCACTCCTACATCATCTACGCCCAGCTGCTGCACGGCGCGACGACCGTGGTCTATGAGGGCAAGCCGATCGGCACGCCCGACGCGGGCGCTTTCTGGCGGATGATCGAGGAATACAACATCGCCGCCCTGTTCACCGCGCCGACGGCGTTTCGCGCCGTGCGCAAGGAAGACCCCAACGCCGAACATCTGAAGCGTTACAATGTCGGCAAGAGCCTGCGCACCCTTTTCCTGGCCGGCGAACGCGCCGATCCCGACACCGTCGCCTGGGCCGAACAAATTTTGGGCGTCCCGGTCATCGACCATTGGTGGCAGACCGAAACCGGCTGGGCCATCGCCGGCAATCCCATCGGACTGGGCGCGCTGCCGGTCAAGCACGGCTCGCCTACCGTCGCAATGCCTGGCTACGACATCCATATCGTCGACGAGGCGGCGCATCAGTTGCCCGCGGGCAAGATGGGCTCGATCGTGGTCAAGCTGCCGCTGCCTCCCGGCAACCTCCCGACCCTGTGGCGGCAGGACGAGCGGATGAAGGAGTCCTACCTGACGGACTTCCCCGGCTACTACAAAACCGCCGACGCCGGCTTCATCGACGAGGACGGCTATGTCTACATCATGGGCCGCACCGACGACATCATCAATGTCGCGGGCCACCGCCTCTCGACCGGCGGCATGGAAGAAGTGCTCGCCTCGCATCCCGACGTCGCCGAATGTGCGGTGATCGGCGTCAAGGACGAGTTGAAGGGCGAACAACCCTGCGGCTTCGTGGTGCTGAAGTCGGGGGTGACGCGTTCGCCGATCGATATCGAAAAGGACATCGTCAAGCTGGTGCGCGACAAGATCGGCCCGGTGGCGGCGTTCAAGATCGCCATCTGCGTCAATCGCCTGCCCAAGACGCGCTCGGGCAAGATCCTGCGCGGCACGATGAAGAAGATCGCCGACCACGACCCCTGGACGATGCCCGCCACCATCGACGATCCGGCGATCATGGATGAAATCATGGCGGCGCTGCAGAACAAGGGCGTGTGAGGCGGAATTCGCCTCCTTGAAACGAAAAAAAAGGCCCCGGCGGAACTTTTCGCCGGGGCCTGTTATTTGGCGGATTGCAAAGCTCAGCCGCCCATTTTCGCCATCAGCGCGTCGGAAATCTCGAAATTGGCGTAGACGTTCTGCACGTCGTCATTGTCTTCGAGCGAGCCGATCAGGCGCAAAATCTTTTCTCCGGCCTCGTCGTCCACCGCGATGTTGTTCTGCGGCTTCCAGACCAGTTTCGACTTCTTCGGCTCGCCGAATTTCGCCTCCAGCGCCTTGGTCACTTCGACCAGGTCTTCGAGCTTGGTGGTGATCTCATGCCCGTCCGGCGAGGAGGCGACATCCTCCGCGCCGGCCTCGATCGCCGCCTCCATCATGGCGTCGTCGCTCGCCGCCTTGGCGTCGAATTCGATCTGGCCGACATGGTCGAACATGAACGAGACCGCGCCGGTTTCGGCCAAAGCCCCGCCGGCCTTGGTGAAATAGGAGCGCACTTCGCCGGCCGTGCGGTTGCGGTTGTCGGTCAAAGCCTCGATGATGACGGCGACGCCGCCGGGCGCATAGCCCTCGTAGCGCACTTCGTCGTAGTTCTCGCCATCGGCGCCGGCGGCCTTTTTGATCGCCCGCTCGATATTGTCCTTGGGCATGTTTTCGACGCGGGCGGCGATGCAGGCGGCGCGCAGGCGCGCGTTCATGTTCGGGTCCGGCAGGCCCATCTTGGCGGCGACGGTGATTTCGCGCGCCAGTTTGGAAAAAAGCTTGGAGCGGGCGGCGTCCGCCTTGCCCTTCCTGTGCATGATGTTCTTGAACTGACTATGCCCGGCCATCTGCGCCCCTGGTTTTTTGAAAGCATCCCCCGCCGGCGGTTTCGGCGCGACGGAAGAACGAAAATTCGGATCGCGCCTTATAGACGGGCGTGGGCCGGCTGAAAAGTGGGGGGCGCCGCGGCCGAAAAAGCTTTTGGCGCATAAAAATCTGGTCTATCTCTCGGCCCCGCCGCCGGATCCGAAGCGAAGCATGGTCGTCGACAAACACCTCAGCATGCTCTCCATGCTTTTTTCCGTACGCGGCACGGTGCTGCCGCGCATCGGCGCGCATATACTGCTGGTGACGCTGGTCGCGGTCGTCGTCGCCGCGGCGCCCGAATTGCTGCCAAAGCCCCTGCCGGAAATCACCCTGGGGCCGTTCAGCCTCCTCGGCCTCGTCCTCTCCATCTTCCTCGGCTTCCGCAACAACGTCTGCTACGACCGCTGGTGGGAGGGGCGGCGGCAGTGGGGCCGCCTGATCGCCGAAGCGCGCGCGCTGGCCCGGAAAATCTCCGCCTACCTGCCGCAGAACGACGCGCGGAAAAACCGCATGTTGCGGCGGATCGTCGGCTTCGCCGCCTGCCTCGCCGCGCGCTTGCGGGAACGGGACGAATGCGCGGCGGCGGCGCCCTTTCTGCCGCAAGACGAAGCCGCCGCCCTGCCCGGGCGAAAGAACCGGCCGGCGGCGACGCTCGCCGCGCTGAGCCGCGAACTGGCCGAGGCGCTGCGCCGCGGCGAGATCGGCGAAAACCTTCTGGTCTCGCTCGAATCCCATGTCGAGGCGCTGAATGGCGTGCAGGCGGCCTGCGAGCGCATCGCCTCGACCCCGACGCCCTTCTCCTACACGCTGCTGCTGCACCGCACGTCTTGGTTCTTCTGCCTTCTCGCGCCGTTCGGCCTCGTCGGCGCCTGCGGCTGGGCGACCCCCTTCATCAGCGCCCTGCTCGCCTACGCCTTTTTCGGGCTCGACGCCCTGGGCGACGAGCTGGAGCGGCCATTTGGCCTGATGCCCAATCACCTGCCGCTCGACGCTCTGGTGCGCACGATCGAAATCGAATTGCTGCAGGCGGCGGGCGAAGAAGAACTGCCCGAGCCGTTGCGATCGCTGGATTTTGTCCTGACCTGAAGGTTCAAGCCGCCGGAATCGCCGACGCCAGTTTGCCGCCGACCCGCAAAGGTTCGACCCGTTGCGCCAACCCGCCAGCACCCGTCTCGACGAACAATCCGCATAGCGTCGCCGAGCCCTCGGCCGGCTCGAAGCGCGAACCCGGCGTCTTGCGGGTGAATCGCCGGATGGGCTCTTCCTTGTCCATGCCGATCACCGAGTCATAGTCGCCGGTCATGCCGGCGTCGGTCTGGAAGGCCGCGCCATGCGCGAGAATGCGCGCATCCGCGGTCGGGACATGGGTGTGGGTGCCGATGGCCAGCGAAACGCGCCCGTCGGCGAAATGCGCCAGCGCCTGTTTCTCGCTCGAGGCTTCGGCGTGGATATCGAGGATGGCCGCGTCGCAGGCGAGGCCCAGCGGACAGGCGGCCAGCTCCTTCTCCACCGCCGCGAAAGGATCATCCATGGCGTCCATGAAGACGCGGCCGATCACGCTCATCACCAGCACGCGCTCGCCCTTGGCGGTCTCGTAGAGCCAGGAGCCGCGCCCGGGGGTTCCCGGCGGATAGTTCAGCGGCCGCAGCACATGCGGCGCGCGCTCGATGAACACCAGGGCCTCGCGCTGGTCGAAGGCGTGATTGCCGAGCGTGATGCAATCGACGCCGGCGTTGAGGAATTCCTGCGCGATATTTTCGGTGATGCCAAAGCCGCCAGCCGCGTTCTCGCCATTGGCGACGACGAAGTCGAGCGCGAGCTTTTTACGCAGCAGGGGCACATGTTCGGCGATCGCGGCCCGCCCGGCGCGGCCGACGACGTCGCCGATAAACAACAGACGCATTATCGATCCATAGTGAAATCAAACAGTCTTTCTTCCGTTATCACGAAATCGAGTTTCTCGTCGTGCGGTTCGAGCGGAATTATGTCGATTTTCTGAAACGAATAAGCGAGGCCGCCGGCGGCGATCAGGCCTTTCCGCCGCAGGGCGCCCAAGGTCGCGTCATAATAGCCGCCGCCGAAGCCAAGCCTCCCGCCCTGCCCGTCAAAGCCGAGCAAAGGCGCGAAGACGATCTTCGGCTCCATTTCGCGGGCGGAGGGGTCAGGCTCGCGCAGGCCGTAGCGCCCCGCGACGAGCTTTTCACCCGGCCGCCACGACACGAATTTCAGCGGCGTCGCCTTTTCGCCGGCCACCGGCAAGAGCGTCGGGAAGCCAACGGCGGCAAGTCTCTCCAGCAGGGGAAGACAATCGAGTTCGCCGGGAAGCGCGGCATAGAGGGCGACGGGCGTTTTCGCCGGCGCGCCGCCGATTCCCTCGAGCATTTTATCCAGGAACGATTTTGCGCGCTCGGCGATGAGGCGCGCCGCGCCTTCGGCTTCGTCAGGTGGGATTTTCGCCCGCGCCTCACGCAGTCGGGCGCGAAGAATAACCTTGTCCAGCGGCGTTTCAGATGACATCGGCGTCGCGGAACTGGGTTGCCCTTCTCCCCTTGCGGGAGAAGGCGGCTCGCCGAAGGCGAGACGGATGAGGGGTGCGGGCCGCAAAAGCCGTGGGACGTGATCCCGGGTACCTACAGAGTAGGTGGGCGCCGTGTGCCAAGGTCCACGGACCAAGACAGGGACAGCTCCCTAGGGGATCGTAAGGCCCCGGGGAAATGTCCTCACGCACCCCGCAGCGCCGCTCTGGCAATTTAGGCGCGATCATGCGAGCGCGCCAGTGCTGATGCGAAAAGGCCCGCGAAAATTTCGCGGGCCCTGGAAAAATCAATTGTCGAGGAACGACCGCAACTTGCGGCTCCGCGACGGGTGCTTCAGCTTGCGCAAAGCCTTGGCCTCGATCTGGCGGATGCGTTCGCGCGTGACGGAAAACTGCTGGCCGACCTCTTCAAGCGTGTGGTCTGTGTTCATGCCGATGCCGAAGCGCATGCGCAGCACGCGCTCTTCGCGCGGCGTCAGCGAAGCCAGAACGCGGGTCGTCGTCTCGCGAAGATTGCTCTGGATCGCCGCGTCGATCGGCAGGATAGCGTTCTTGTCCTCGATGAAATCGCCGAGATGCGAATCCTCCTCGTCGCCGATCGGCGTTTCGAGCGAAATCGGCTCCTTGGCGATCTTCAGCACCTTGCGCACTTTTTCGAGCGGCATGGCGAGCTTTTCCGCCAGTTCCTCCGGCGTCGGCTCGCGGCCGATCTCGTGCAGCATCTGGCGCGAGGTGCGCACGATCTTGTTGATCGTCTCGATCATGTGCACCGGAATGCGGATGGTGCGAGCCTGGTCGGCGATCGAGCGGGTGATCGCCTGGCGAATCCACCAGGTCGCGTAGGTCGAGAACTTGTAGCCGCGGCGGTATTCGAATTTGTCCACCGCCTTCATCAGGCCGATATTGCCTTCCTGGATCAGGTCGAGGAATTGCAGGCCGCGATTGGTGTACTTTTTCGCAATCGAGATCACCAGGCGCAGGTTGGCCTCGACCATTTCCTTCTTGGCCTGCCGCGCCTCGCGCTCGCCCTTCTGCACCATATGGACGATCTTGCGGAACTCGAGGATTTCGAGCCCGGTCTCCGTCGCCAGCGCATGAATGTCGCCGCGCAATTCGTGAATGTCGTCCTTGGCGTTGGCGACGAATTCCTTCCAGCCGCGCGCGCCGAGCTTTGAGACGCGCAGGAGCCATTTCGGGTCAAGTTCCGACCCGTGGTAGTTCTTCAGGAAGTCCTCGCGGGTCACGCCGAAGCTTTCGGACAGGCGCAGCAGCCGGGTCTCCAGGCCAATGAGGCGGCGATTGATGTCGTAAAGCTGCTCGACCAGCGCGTCGATGCGGTTCTGGTTGAGCGACAAGGACTTGACGTCGGTGACGATCTCTTTCTTGAGCGTCTTGTACTTGCGCTCCTGCGCCGGCGTCAGCGCCTCGTTCTTCAGCTTGTTCTCGACATTCTGGTCCTGCAGGCGGCGCAGCTTCTTATACGCGTCGGCCACCCGGTCGAAGGTCTCCAGCACCTTCGGCTTGAGTTCCGTCTCCATGGCGGAGAGCGACACGGAATTCTCCATGTCGTCATCTTCCTCGAAGGCGTCTTCGGGAACCGGCGGCTCGTCGAGCCCGGCCGGCGGATTGCGCGGCGCGGTTGACGGCGCCTCGACTTCCGCTTCGGCCTCCCCTTCCTTCGCCGCGCCCTTGTCGGGGCCGGCGTAGGTCGCCTCGAGATCGATGATCTCGCGCAACAGCACCTTGTTGTCGACCAGTTCGTCGCGCCAGATGATGATGGCCTGGAAGGTCAGCGGGCTTTCGCACAGGCCGGCGATCATCGCCTCGCGGCCGGCCTCGATGCGCTTGGCGATGGCGATTTCGCCCTCGCGCGACAGGAGCTCGACCGAGCCCATCTCGCGCAGATACATGCGCACGGGATCGTCGGTGCGGTCGGTCGGCTCGGAGGTGCGCGTCGCCACCGCCTTGGCGACGGGCGCTTCGGTCAACTCGCCGCCCTCGGCCTCTTCTTCCTCGGGCGCGCCTTCTTCCTCGGTCTCGTCGGCCTCTTCGGCCTCGACGACATTGATGCCCATTTCGTTCAAAACGGCGTAAATGTCCTCGATCTGGTCGGAGGTCACCTCCTCCGACGGCAGAACGGCGTTCAATTCGGCGTAAGTGACAAAGCCCCGCTTTTTGGCGAGCTTCATCATACGCTTGACGGCGGCGTCGGAGAGATCCAGCAAGGGGCTGTCCGTGGCCTCGACCACCCCGGCCTCGCCTTCCGGCTTCGCGTCGTCTTTTTTCGCCATGTCAACTCCAAACATATTTAAGCAAATCGCCGGCGTCCCCGCGAATCGCCGCACCCTGCGCGGAAAGATTTTAATTCCCGCTTAACCATGAGGCGGCGGTAGGACCCCCGCCGCGAACAAATCCCAAATTCTCAGCGCCGACGTTGATCGACGCGCGCAACCCTGTCCTCAAACAGACTTGTCTTCCCGGCCGGAATGAGCGCCAAAGCCTTCGATCGTCGCCTCCGCGCCTTCCAGCGCCGACAATTGCGCCCTGATATCCGCAAGCACGGCAAAATTCGCCTCGGACGGTTCTTCCGCCAGAACCGTCTCGGCCAGCCGCAGTTCCCTATTTAACGCCCGCTGTTTGTGATGCAAGGCCAAGGCCTGCCGCAAAACCTCGTCCGCGTCATTTTCGTGCGCCTCGGGCCTTACGCACCACAGTGTCGAAATTGTGGCATTCTTGTCAAGAACCGTCAAAAAACCTTCAAATCCGCGAGAAAGAAGCTTTTCACGCAAGTCGCGCGGCGTCAGGTCGGGCTCGGAAAGTCCCAGCAGCGCATCGCGCAGCCGCCCGACGCTTTCGCCGGAAAACTCCAGCCGGGCGATGTCCTCGGCGTGGCGGCCGATCAAGCCGGGATGGTTGAGCAACAGAGCCAGAACGAGGGATTCGCGCGGCGCCGGCGCCTCTTTCCGCGCCGCGAACAGATTCGATTGCAGCAGAGCCGAACTGGGGGCCACGGGGCCGCGCGAAGAACTCGCGGAATCGCGCCGGAAGCGCCCGTCCTTTCCGGCGAAGCCGCGATCCGGCCCGCCCTGCCGCGAGCGCCCGAAGAGATTGGCAAGACGCTCGCGGAAATCATCGAAATAATGCCGGCGCAGCACCTCGTCGCGAATTTGCGCCGCGCAGTCGCGCAGGCGCCGCTCGAGCGCGGCGCGGCGCTCCGGCGTATCGAGCGGCTGCGCCTCCGCTTCACGCAGAAACAGGATTTCGACCAGAGGCTTCGCTTGCCTCCAGCACCGCCTGAAGGGCCGCGCCGCCGCCCGCGCGGGCGAGATCGTCGGGGTCCTGTCCTTCGGGCAGAAGCGCGAAGCGCAGGCTCTTCCCCGCCCCGATCAGCGGCAGCGCCGTGTCCACGGCGCGGAAAGCCGCCTTGCGGCCAGCCTTGTCGCCGTCGAAACACAGGATCGGCTCCTCGGCCATTCTCCACAACAGTTCGCATTGATCGGCGGTGAGGGCCGTGCCGAGTCCGGCGACGACGTTGGCGTGGCCCGCCATGGTCATGGCGATGACGTCGACATAGCCTTCGACCGCGACGACAGCCCCGCGCTCATGCGCCGCCTTGCGGGCGTTGTGCAGGTTGTCGAGATTCGACCCCTTGTGAAACAAAGAGAGTCTCGGCGGAATTCTTGTATTTCGGCTGGACGTCCTTGGCGAGCGCGCGTCCGCCGAAGGCGATCGGCCTGCCGGAGCGGTCGCCGATCGGGAACATCAGCCGGTCGCGGAAGAAATAACGGGAACGGCGATGTCAGCCATGCG
>CAWKJW010000090.1:0-39001 GCA_963849665.1 uncultured Alphaproteobacteria bacterium
GATCGATTAATGTATTATTTTTCAACGGCTTATTGTTTCTTGATTTTTTCGCCGCGCCGGCCGGGATTCATACGCCTGTCATGCTTTGCTGCCTCACGTCAGCTAGGCGAATCATGGCAACCGGCCTGTCAGCCATTATCGTGCGACGGATTTCCTCGGCGATTTCCGCATAAAGCGCGGTCCAGTCGTCGCCTTCCCGGCAACGAAACAGCCGCACGGCCGGATACCACGGCGAATCCGCGCGGTCGGCCATCCAGCGCCATTCCGAGACGTTTCGGAGAGCGATCCAGACCGGCCGGCCGAGGGCCCCGGCGAGATGGGCGACGGACGTATCGCAGGTGACGATAAGGTCGAGATTGGCCATGAGCGCGGCCGTGTCGACGAAAGCGTCGGGCCCGCCGTCGAAGTCGGCGCCGAAATTTTGGACGCGGTCCGCCAGTGCGGCAGGAAGTTCAGACTGGCCCACCTCTTTTTGCAGGCTGAACAGGCGCGCCCGGGTCAGAGTCGCCAGCGGCAGCAGGGCGTCCGGCGGGATCGAACGGCGGGGATCGACGCGAAAATCGAGATTGCCGCGCCAACAAAGGCCAATTTTTGGGCCGGGTCCTGAAATCTTGTCGCGCCAGAAGGCGATGCGCTCGGGCTCGGCATGCAAATAGGGCACGCCGGCGGGGATCGCGCCGAGGCGGGTGGCGCAGGCCCGGGGAAGACTGCTGATGGCCAGGATCGCGTCGAATTCGCCTGAAAGGTCGCTTTCGTCGCGCCAGTCGATCGACACGCCGGAAGAAGACAGGAGGCGGCGCATTTTCGCCGGGCCGGCGAATGTGACCTTCGCTCCGGCGCGCGCCAGCAAGGCGATGTAACGGAAGAACTGGATCGTGTCGCCGAGACCGTGATCGTTCACGACCAGGATTTTTCGGCCGGCGAGACTGGCGGGATTGTCGAGATCGAATTGCGCGGGCGAAGAGGGAACCGGTCTTTTCCCGGCTGCCCAGCGATATTCGTATCCCTCCCAGCCATTGGCGAAATCGCCGAGCAGCAATTGCAGACAACCCTTGTTGCTCAATGCCTCTTCCGAATCGGGCGTCAGTTGCAGGGCCTGGTCGAAGGCGCGCATGGCTTCGCCGTATCGGCCCAATTCCTTTTCGACAATGCCCAAACCGCAAAAGGCCAGAGCGTAGTCCTTCCTCACGGCGATGGCGCGCAGATAGGCCTGCCGGGCCTCCTCGTATCGCCCAAGCCGCATCAAGGCGTTGCCGAGGTTGAGCTCGGCTTTGGCTAGATCGGGTTCGAGAGTCAACGCGTGGCGGCAGGCGTCAGCGGCCTCCCTCAACCTGCCGAGCGCAAAGAGCGCCGCGCCGCGGTTGCAATGGGCGCCGGCGTGATCGGGCTGCGAGGCGATGGCCCGGTCCAGGCTCGCCAGCGCCGTTTCCGCCTGGCCGTGCGCCAAAAGGAGGCTGCCGCGATTGAACCAGGCGAGGGCGTAATCGGGCTTGAATTGCAGGGCGCGATCGTAAAAAGCGAGAGCGCCGGCGTCGTGACCTCGGCTTTGCAGGATATAACCACCCGAACAGAGCGCTTCTGGAAAATCGGGCTTCATTCGCAAGGCCGCGTCGATGAGGGCGATCGCCGCGTCCAGTCGCCCCGCCGCCTGCTCGCTTAATCCTCGCTGGTAGAGCAGATGCGGGCCGTCCGGCGCTTCCCGCGTTAAATTTCGCTCAATCCGCATCGGCAAGTCCGCGCCTCACTAGCCGCCCAGCTTCAAATTCTGGATGCTCATCAGAAGGTCCGTGCTGAAGCCCGTGCTCGCGCTGGCGGTCGTCAGAAGCGGGCTTACGATCGTCGATGTGGCGCTGCTCGTTGAGCTCGACGCATTGTTGAGATCATATTGAGCCGCAAATCGCTCAAGAAAAGTCTGGACCTTGGCAGGGCTCTGGAAGTCGGAGTAATTCAGCAGGTTGTTGAGTTGCTTCGCCTGAAGGTCGATGTTTTCCGCTGAAGTGTAGGAGGAGATGCCGAGCGTCGTCTGGACCACGGTCAGGAGGTTCTGGTCCGCCAGAATACTGTAGCCGTCCGTGATGCTCGAGGCGTTCTGCTGGAAATAGAGCGCGAGCTGAACGCCGGGGTCCTGGGCGCCCTGGTTGGTCTCCAGCGTCTGCATCACATATTTGTTGACCACGTCGCTCGTCGCCGCGATCGTTTTAGTCGTGGAGGATCCGTAGAGGGAAAAATTAAAAGCTTTGGCGAGCGCCAGGATGTTCGGGTTGTCGAGCGTGTTGGCCAGCGCCGACGAACTGGTCGTGCCCTGCTCCAGCACCTTCTGGATCAGGCTCTTGGCATAGGTCATGTCGCCCAGGCCAAAGGCGTTCATGACGTAATTGAAAATGCGCGGATTGTTGACCAGTTGCGCCGGCGTCGTGACGCTGCCGATATTGGCCTGGAAATATTTCGTCGCCTGGGCGACCGTCGGATCGGACGCCGTCATCGTCTGGTAGCGGCTGAGATTATTGGCGATCGACATATAGGTGGTGAATGTGCTCATCGCCGCTCCTCTCGCGAACGCCGCGCATTGTTCCTCGCTCCGCCAATGCGGCGAACCCATCCTGCCGGCGCGGTCTTGCCCGAAGCTGGCGGCGGGCGCGGATCAGTGCAGGCGCTGGAGGGCCGGAGGCGCGGCGTCGACCAGGCGCAGGCGCGACCGCGGGCCATCTGGACCGCCCGCCGCTTGCGCCGCTATGGCGTGCAATTCGCGCAGGCAGCCAGCGACGGCCTCAGCGATGCGGGGATCGCGGCCGAAACCTTCCGGCGCGGCGCGCAGCGCGCGATGGATCGTTTCCAGCCGCCGAATAATGTGGTCCATCGAAGCTTCCGTCATCAACTCTTGCACTGACGGCAGCATCTTCGGAACGTGTTAATTTCACCTCAACTTCAACGTGCAAATTCGAGCGGCTCAACCGCCATGAATATTATGCGTCGGCAGGTAGGAGGCGCCGGCGCGGGCGACGTTGCGCTGATCGAGCTTGGCGGCGAGGGTTTCGGCAAAAGCGGAGGCGATGGCGCCTTGGCGCGCGGGCCGCGGCGTCGGTTCGGGCATGGCAGCGGGCGGCGGAGCGGCGAACTGCTCCTCCGCGACTGGTGCTTCCGGCGCGGGCCGCTGCCGAGCGGCGGCCATCGGCGGCGCGTCGGCGATCGCGTCCTGCAGTATGTCGCAGAGTTCGTCGATGGAGCGGTCGAGCGCCATCAGGGCGCGATATTCTGGCACCTGCAGCAGATGCTGACGCATATCCTCGCGCAGCGCGCGCATCGAATTCAAAATGTCATGCGGCATCGAATCGTCTCCTTTTTGCATGCTTCAACATCGCCGCACGGGCTGGCGCGAGGCTGGATTTTTTTTCATGAGCTCCTCCCCGCGCCGCGCAAGTTTCGCAAAAGGATGATGTCGTTCAATTGAGCGACGACGAAAAACGAACAGCCTTGTTCCGCCAGCCGGTAGCGTGAGGTAAGCCAAAGCCAATGATCGCATATCGCTCCAAGACTCCGCTCGGCGATTATGTCGCCGCCACCGACAGTCCCGCCATTCTGCGTCTGAAAATGCTGGAAATGAAAATCGCGGTTGCAGGCCCTCTCCCGGAATCCGCGCGCCAGACGGCCTGCGACCTGATCAGCGCCTTGAAGCGCTCCATCGCCGAAAAGCCGAGCCTATCGTTCGCCGATGTCGTCGCCAAACTGAAAACCTGCGACGAAACGGCGAATGACGGAATCGGCGAAAAAGCCGGCGACTTGCAGAAAAGCATGATTCGAAGCGCGATCGCCGATTTGCGCCGCGCCCGCCCGCACGCCTGATCGACGGCCGTTCGGAGATTACAGCATGGCCGAGCGCGAACTCACGGCGTTGAAGCTGGCCTACGGGATCAAGCCCTCCGCGCTCGAACGGTTCTGGCGCGGCCGAAAGGAGACGGGCGCAGTCACTTACAGCGTATTGCCTTCCGCAGCGCCGCTGTCGCCGAGCGAAAAACGCAAGGACCAGAGGCGGCGCACACGCCTTCGTTCAGGAAAAATTCTCGATCGCGCCAATCGCTTCATGATCGAAACCGCGATCGTCGACCGATCGAGCGGCGGCTTGCGGCTGCGGCTCGCCAAGGATTGCGTCATACCCGATGCTTTCCACCTTTTCGACGACGAGACCGAACTGGTCTTCGCCGCTCGAAATCGTGTGGCGGCGGCAGGCGATGGTCGGGGCCCGGATCGAGCCCGGCGGCCCGGTTGCGGCAAGTCCCCGGCAGATCGCCGCCTTGCGAGGAAAATTCTACGCCATGAAGGATTAGCGGCGGCCGACATAGTCGTGGCGCGAACCAAAAGAGGCGAGCGTGATCGCCACGCTCGCCTCTTTCGTTCTTGGAAACGACGATTTCGCGAAGTTCAGTTCAACGTCAGGCAATAGCCGAGATAGCGCTTCGAATCGATGGGGTCGTAGCCGAGGCGATGACGCAATTTCTTGCGCAGCTTGCTGATGTGGCTCTCGACCACGTCCTCCTCCACCTCTTCGTCGAACAGGCCATAGATGGCGTTGAAGATCTGCGCCTTGGTCACGCGTTTGGACTGGTTGATCACCAGATATTCCAGGATGCGGCGTTCGCGGCGCGGCAGGGGCAGGGCCGCGCCTTTCACTTCCGGATCGCGGCCGTCGAAATAGACCCGCATCTCGCCGACAACCTTGAATTCCGGCTGCGGCTCCTTGCGGCGGCGGATCGCGCCGACGCGGGCCATGATCTCGCGCACATGCACCGGCTTGCGGACCACATCGTCGACGCCCGCCGCGAAAAGCTCCAGCGTCTGCTCCAGCGAGGTCGAATCGTTCAAGGCGATCACGGGCACATGGCACCGTTCACGGATCATTCTGGGAAAGACGTCCCGCTTGCTGCAATCGCCAATCAAAAAAGCCTCAATTGCCTGGAGATCCGGCTTGCCGACGCCCGCGACCCATTCCTCGAATTCATCGGGCCGCAGCCCGGTCGAGGCGACGCCTTCGCGATCGAAGCTCGAAGCGTAGCCGGTCTTGACGATTTCGCGGTCATCGACGATGACGAACATCTCATCCCCCAATTCGTATCGATCATTTCAGGATCGCGTCCAACGATTTTTCAGGCGTCACGACGCGCACAGGCGGCTATTTTAAGAAAACTCAACCAAAGATTGTTTTTCGACGCCTTACCCGATCCGGTTGTAATTGAACCAAATCCCGATCCCGCCTTTGGAACGTGAAATCTGGCGTTGGGCCGGTTTCGCGTCGCGGCGGCGGGTACACTCATAAGTTGTGTCAATATAGTTAATTAAACATTAACGCTCTTGGCGCTGTGCCAAAAAGACACGCTCGCAGGCGCGGCCGCCGGCTTGATCCTTGCGGTTTTATTGACATTTCTGGAGGAATATTTTTCGCGCTGCCCCTCGGGCCGCTCCCGGACCGACAAGTACCCTAAGTTGCGTATCATGAGCATTGACCAGGATTTCGGCGGACGACAAAGCCAGTTCGGACGCATGATGGATGAACTGGACGAAGCCGACACGCGCCGAAGCGCCTCAGGCGGCGCCGAACGGCTCTGGCCGGGCGCATGCGCGACGCCACGCGGCCACTCTTATTTCCAGACCGGCGCCGTCGAAAGCCTCTATGCCGAAAGCCAATCGGGACCTTATGCCGCCGCTGCGGCCGAAAAGCCCGAAAACCGCGGCCCGACGCCGGATATCGCGGCCATAAGGCGAGAACTCGCCGCCGCCCGCAGCCTCGACGACCTGAATCGGCTGCGGCGTCGCTGCGCCCTCGCGGCGCATCCCGACCGCGTCGGCCCGCTGGAGCGGCCGATGGCCGAAAAACTCATGGCGGAGGTCAACGCGTCCATCGACAAGGCCATCAAGGACAAGGCCCTGATGGCGCAAAAATCCTGACCCACTCCGGATCCCGCTCCTCTCGTCATGCTCCTCCCGGGGCGCAAAATTTGCGCGCATTGTCGGTCCAGGCGCCAAGGCCGCTGCGCACCATGTTGCCGATGACGGCGCAGACATATTTCTTCTGCGCGAAATTATTGTCGGGGCCGGCGTTGTAGCGGGCGACCGCCAGCGTCCAGCTCGGCTCCCTTGCCCGCAGCTCCTTCAGGAAATGCGCGGCATAGGAGACATTGCGGCGGGCGTCGAACATGGCTTGCAATAATTCGAAATGACTGCCGTGAAAGCGGTGGTTGATCTGCATGCAGCCGACGTCGATGAATTTGGCGCCTCTGCCGCTTGCCGTCTGGAACAGGCGCAGGGCTTCGGGGAGGCTGCCGGCGACGACCGCAACGCCATCGATATTCATCGCGTAGGGCTGCAGCCGGCCGCGATGGCCCGTTTCCGTCAAGCCGACGGAATAGAGCACGCTCAGCGGAATGTTTTCTGCCCGGGCGGCGCGCGCCATCTCCCGCTCGCAGGGCCCAGGGGCGCCCGCCTGCGGAAGAGCCGCCGGCCCGGCCTGAGCGCCGGGAAATCCGACGATTACGCTAGAGATAAAGACCGTGACCGCCGCCGATAGCGCGCTGATCCCCAGCCTTCTGAACTGTTTCATGGCTCTGGTCCTGTCTGTTGCGTCCCGCCGGATCCTGTCTCTGCGGGGTCGAATCGGAATTTCCGCGCGGATCGGAGCCGGCTCCGTTCGCCGATCCGCCGCCAGTCGCAGACGGCAAGCCGGTCGCGTTCGCAGGCTGTTTGGCGGCGGTGCTGATGTCGATGCCGCCAAGGCCAATTCCGGCGCCTTGCAACTGGCTTTCCAGCGTCGCGCTCTTGTCGGAAATCATGCGGGCCGTTTCGCCCTTGTCGGCGACGAAAGCGATCTCCAGCCGATCTCCGGCGCTTTTCATCCGCACGGCCAGGCCGCCGAGCTCCTTCGGCTCCATGGTAATTTCGAGATCGCGACGCGGCGTCGCCGCCAGCGGGGCGGAATTGGCGCCGGGCGGAGCGGCTGCGGCCGACGACGACGCGGGCGCGCCTGACGCCGGGATGGCGGCGTTTCTGCCGGCGGCGATGGCGCCGGCGGCGGCTGGCCCAAATGCGGCGTTGGCCTGGGTCGGCGATGGCGCCGCGGACGCCGTCTCCGAAGGCGGAGCGGCGGGAGCGTCGGCGGGCTCAGCCGAAGCGGACTTTGTGTCGGCGGATTCGCCGGCGTCGGCGGAATTCTTCGGCGTCCTCGGATTCTCGGGCGTCCGCGGATTTCTTGCTTTCGCCGGCCCGCGCTCCCTCGATCGTGGCGCGGTCGGCGGCAGCCTGCCTGTTCAGGCCCGGACTGAACGCCGCGCTGACCGGCTGCAGCCAGGTTTCCTGCGCGACGACGTGAACGGATAGCTGCGGACCTTCGTCCGCAGTGGCGAGCGGGATGTCGGCGCCGGATGAAGCCTTGGCGACGGCGCCGGAAAATCGAGGCGCAGCGGCCGCCGAGCGTCCGTTGGCGGAGGCCAGGGCGGCGCCGATCAGCGCCACTGCATCCTGGTCGGCCGTTTCGCCGGACGCCGCCGGCGTGGCGGCGGTGAATGACGCGAGAAGCGGAGCGGCCGTCGCGGAAGCTTGCGTCGGCGCCGGCTCCGACTTCTTTGCGGGCGACGCCGGCGCCGCGGCGGCTGTCGTTTCATGATCTTTTTTCGTCACGGCCGGGATCGGCTTTCCGCCCAGCGAGGGCGAGGCGGCCGCCAGAGCAGGTTCGGCCGCCCAGGGGGCGCGCGTCCATATCGCGGTCGCCGGCGACGCCGGCCCTGGCATATTCCGCGACGCCGTCGTCTTCTCGTCGGCGGCGGTTTTTGACGCGACGGCGGCGTCCGGAGACGAGGTCGCCAAGGTTCTGGCGAGAAGCACGGCGCCCGTCGGACCGGCGCCCAAGCTTTGTTGCGAGGACGAAGCCTGTCGCGATTGCCCCGAAGGAGCATGGGCGGAAACGGCCTCGCCCACGGGCGCCCCGGCCAACGCCTTGGAAGCGCCTTCCACGACGCCCGCAAGCTTGGCGTCGAGGGGGGGCGACGATGACGCGGCGGCCGGCGCTGTCGCCAGGGTCCTGGCGAGAAGATCGGCGCCCCCGGCGAAATCGTCGTCCGAGCTTTGCTGCGTGGACGAAGCCTGTCGCGACGGCTCCGAGGAAGGATCAGCGGAGACAGTCTCGGCCGCGGCCTTTCCCGCCGTCGCCTTGCCTGCAAGCGCCGCCAGATCGCTTCGCCAGTCGCCTCCCCCCGGCATTGTCGTTCCGCCCCGAGCGGCAGCGGCGGCCGACGGCGCGGCGTCTGGCGCGAGAGACCCGGCTGTGGCTGTCGCGGCGTCCGACGCCGGCGCGGCCTCATGTTCGGTTTCCGCAAGCGCGACGTCAAAACTCGTCCCGGAGTCATCGTCCGGCGCGGCGTCGCGCCCCGCCTTTTTATGGGCTGCAAGCGCGACGGGGCCGGCGGCGTCGCGCGTGGCGACGGCATAGGCGCTCATCGGGTCTTCCTTTCCATGCTCTTTCGCACGCTGTCCATGATGGCGTCCGCCTCCTTGACGTTGCTTTCCGCGCGCGCCAGGCTTGCGTCGACGTCATCGGCGGCGCCGGGCGGCTCGGCGCGGAATTGCTGTTCGGGCGTGCGAAAGATGCGCGCCGACGCCGTCGCCACGGCGTCGTAGAGCGGCTGGTCGCCGACCGGAAGTTTCGCCCTTTCAACCTCCCCGAGCAGTTGCGGACCATGGGCGAGATCGGCGCCGCCGACCTCCGCCGCCGCGCGGTAAAGCAGGGCGCGCTGGCGCTCGAGCGAATTCGCCGCCGACAGGTCCAGCGCGCGCCGCGCCGCCATGTCCGCAAAATCGAAATTGCCGCCGGCCGCCGCCGTCTGCGCCATCGCCAGATAGAGCTTGTGCTGGGTCTGCGGCGTCAGGCTGCTAATGAATTGGTCCAGCTCGGCCCATTCCGGAACCTTGATCTTGAGGCTGATGCGGGAGGCGGAAAGCATGAATTGGCGCAGGAAATTGCCGGCATAGGGCGAGCGACGGAACCGCTCCCAATATTGCCGCGCCAGATCCGCGAATTTGTCGAATTGCGAGGTCTCGCTCAGCAGCGCGACCTCCCGGCGCAGCGCCGCCTCCTCGACCAGGCCGCCCGGCGCCAGCAAGCGCGCCATGTCAAGGCTCGCGACGGCCTTCTGACGGTCGACGTTGGTCAGCAGGATCGACTGCACGAAAGCCACCTGCGCGCCGAGATCGAGATCGAGCGCGCGGGGATCGAGGCTGAGGAGCATGTCGCGATCCGGGCCCTCGACGCCTTCAAGATAGGCGATCGCCGCTTTGGCCAGCGGTGCTTCCGAGGCGGCGAATTTATGCTGGTTCAGAATCCGGCGGCCCACGGCCGAGCCGCCGCCGCTGAGCAGATAAAGGACCAGCGCCCGCGCATTCTTCTTCTGCGACCAGGTTTCCGGCGGCAGCGCGACATATTTTTCTCCGATCAGCCGCAACAGCCGCGGCATTTCAGCAAAGGAGGCGGAATCGCCTGCCGCCACACGCTCCTGAATGTCCTGCAGGCGACGAATTTGCCGCTCCGGCTCGCTCGGCGGCGACAGCGGCAGCGGCGCCGCCGTCGCCGCTTTTTCGCCGCCCTCGGCCTTTTCCGGCTTTTCCGCGGGTTTCTCAGCCGTGGCTTCCGGCTTTGCAGTCGCCGCTTCCGCCTTGGCTCCGGAATTTTCCGGCGTCTTTGGCGCTTCCGGCCTGGCTTCGCCGGCTTTCGGCGCCTCGGCCCCGGCTTCCACCTTTTTCGGCGCTTCCGGCGGCTTTTCCGGCGCCTTTGCGGCCATTTGCTCTGCGGGCTTTTTCTGCGCGGCCAACATCGGCTTGAGGAAGACCCAGGCGAGGCCTCCGGAGACGAGCAGAGCCAGCGCGCCAGCGCCAATGACCAGCGTTCTGCCCTTCGGCGCGATTTTCGGCAAACCGATTTTCGGGACACCGATTTTCGGCAGACGAAACCAGGGAAGTCGGAATTTCGGCAGCGGTATTTTCATTGTGTCGCCTTCATGGCGTCGGCTTGCGCAGCAGGATCTCAATGCGGCGATTTTCCGCCGCTTCCGGCTTGTCGGGACTTTTCAGGTTATGGTCGGCATAGCCTTCGACGCGTTCGACGCGCGATTCCGGCAGGCCGCCACGCGTCAGCATGTACAGGGCCATCTGCGCGCGCGACGCCGAAAGCCGCCAGTTGTCGGATGTGCCGTTACGGTAGCGGCGGGCGTCTGTATAGCCGCGCAGGACGATGGCGCCCGGGAGATTTTTAAGGCTCCGCGCGATCTGCTCCATCAGATGAACAAGCTTTGGTTTGGGCGCGGACGAGCCGACTTCGAACATGCCGTAGCTCTCCTTGTCGGTCAGGCTGACGAGCAGGCCTTCCTTGGTCGCCTTCACGTCGAGTTGTGGCGCGCCCTCGCCCGCGTCGCCTTTCAGGGCCTTGCCGATTTCCTTTTGCAGCGCCGCTGCGCGCGCGTTGTCCGAGGCGTTTTCGGCAGCCTGGGCCGCCGCCTTGCCGCTCGAGGCGGCGGCCGGATTTTCAGCTTTCGCGCCGGCCGCGGATTCGGCCTTGACGCTCGCCGCCTGTCCTTGCGCGGGCGCGGCGGGCGGCGCATCGGCCGCATCGTCGGCGGCATCCGAACCGGAGGGCCGGAACGGATCGCGGAAAGCGTCCGCGGCGCCCGCATCGCCCGCCGATTGTCCCGACTTCTGATTCTGCTGATTCTGCTGGGCCGGCGCCTTGCCGGCGATCTGATCGAGAGCTGCATAGGGATTCTGGAACAGCGTCTCGTCGTTCATCATCGCCCTGGCGGCGCTGTCCGCGTTCGGGTCCCTGCCCCTTTGCTCCATCTTGCCCTGCTTCTGGCCGTCCGGAGGCGCCTTGTCCGGCTCGCCCTCGCCGGCGCCGGACTTCTCCTCCTGCTGCGGCGGGCGGATGCCCTTCTTGTTCTTGGCGAAATCCTCCATCTTCACCGGATTGAAATAGCGGGCGATGATGGTCTGCGAATCCTTGTTGGTGGAGTTCAGGATCCACAACACGAGGAAGAACGCCATCATCGCCGTGACGAAATCGGCATAGGCGATTTTCCAGGCGCCGCCATGGTGCCCCTCCTCGCCCTCGACGCGCCGCCGGACGATAATGATTTCCTGTTGCGGTTCGTCACTCATCCGAAGCAGTCCGAGGCAATGCGCCGAGCGCCTTCATCCACGCGCCGAGCTGGGTTTCGATGATCGTGTCGTCGACTCGGACACGGATGTCGATGCTGTCGTCCGGCCTGAATTCGACCGCCGCGTCGTGCGCGGCGAATTTTTCGCGCAATGCGTCGAGCATGTCCGCCGGCCCGCTGACCTCGAACAGGGCCCGCGTGCGCGCAGCGAACAGCACCTCGAGATTTTCGACGAGCGCATCGGTCACCCTGCCGATGACCAGGTTGGAGAGAAACGGTCGCAGGATGTTGGCCACGGCCTGGGCGCACTGGGTCTCGAAAGCTTCGATCGCCGCGCGATGGGCGCTCGCCAGCCGCGAGCCCTCCTCCTCGACCCACGCCGCGCGCGCCTTAGCGATCTCGGCGTCGAGCCGCTCCCGCATCCGCGCCCGATCCTCGTCGAACTCCCGCCTCGCTGCCTCGCGGCCTTCCTCGAAGGCTGTCTGGCGACTCTGGTCGACGCGTTGCGGGAGCGTCGCCTTTGGCTCTGCCCTTTCCGGCGCAGCCCGGCGCAACAAGGGCGAATTCGCGGCGCTTTTCCAGGCCTTCGGCGGCCTGGTCGCGCGGCGGCCAATCAACGGGCTCGATCGCCGCCCGCGCCGCCGTCTTTTGCTGACGCTCGAGATATTGAGCGAATGGAACCGGCTTCATGCGCGCTCCCCGTGTCTTATCCACTGTTTCAGGATTGCGGCGGCCTGCGCCTCATCGATTTCGACCAATTGCTCGACTCGCTTTTGAGGACCCTTGTTGCGCTTGAAATTGATGTCTTCGATCATCGCCTGATCTTCGGCCGACTGCTCGGTCAGCAGGGCCGGCTCGACTCGTCCGTCGAGCGCCTCGGCCCCGATGGACCCGCCGCCCGGCAAAGCCAGCGCGCCGGCCGCGCCGGGCGCTTCGCGCAAATCGATCAGGGCGCGCGTCGCCGGGCGCAGGCCGACGAGCACCACCAGCGCCGCGACGCCGAGCATGGCCAGCGCGCTGACGATGCTGCCGAACTGACGCATCAGGGCCTCGACGATGGAAATCGGCGGCGCCGGCTCCAGCTCCTTGCCGCTGTCGATGAAATCCACCGCCGAAACCTTGATGACGTCGCCGCGATCCTTTCGCAGACCCGCGGCGGAGGAAACAAGCTGCTCGATTTCAGCGACCTGCTTGTCGATCTGCTCCGGCGTCGCCTTGTCGCCCAGAGTCGCCGCCAGGCCGGCGCGGTTGACGAGCACCGCGACCGACAGGTTTTCGATGGAGAAGCCATTGCTGACCGTCTGGGTCGTCTTCGACGACACCTCGTAATTGGTCAGATCGTCCTTCTTCTGGCTGTCCTCGGCCGCCTGCTTGCCGTCGCCCTGCGAGGCGCTGGCCTGCGGCACGTTGCGGCCGACCGACGTCGGCGATTGCGTCGAATTGTTTTGCGAGGACGAAGTCTCCTTGACCGAGTGCACCGAACGCTCGACGCGCGAATTGGGATCATAGGTGGTCTGCGTCGTTTCCTTCTTGTCGGTGTTCAGCCGCGCCGCGACGCTGATCTGGAAGTTGCGCAGCGACAGATAAGGCGCGAGCGTGCGCCGGACATTATTCTGGATCTCGTCGGCGACGCTTTTCTCCAGGGACAGCATCTTGCCTGGCCCGACATCGCCGCCATCGGAGCCGGAGGCGAGCAATTGGCCGTCGACGTTGAGCACCGTCACCTCGTCGATTTTCATCTGCGGAATCGCGGCGGCGACGAGATGGCGCACCGCCTGAGCGACCAGCGCATTGTCGGCGCCTTCGGTGCGCAGCACGACCGAGGCGGAGGGCAGCGTTTTCGCCCGCCGGAACGAGCCTTCATCCGGCATGACGAGATGCACGCGCGCCGCCTTGACGCCGCGCATGGTCTGGATGGTGCGCGCCAGCTCGCCCTCGAGCGCGCGGACGCGTGTGATTTCCTGCATGAAGGAGGTCAGGCCGAGCGAACCCAGCTTGTCGAAAAGTTCGTAGCCGGTGCCGCCGGCGCGCGGCAGGCCCTGTTCGGCCAGCAGCATGCGCGCATGCGCCGTGTCGCCGTAAGAGACATAGACGGTCGCGCCGTCGGCGGCGACGTCGAAGGGAACGCCGGCGTCCTTCAGCGCCGCGCCGATGCGCGAGACATCCTCCTTGTCGAGCCCGGCGTAAAGAATTTCATTGGTCGGGCGGCTGAGGAAATAGCCGGCCGCGCCAACCAGCCCGAACACGACCACGCCGATCGCCGCAAGCAGCCCGAGGCGGCGCGGCCCGAGCGCTACAAGATTAGAGAACAGGCGTTCGAATTGTTCGCGGAAGTTCATTCAGGATTCCGGCGCTGGATTGCGATTCTGGCTCGCATCCTGGGCCGGCAAACTTGCGCGGGGGTTGTTTGACAGCCTCTTGGAAACCTTTTGCTAAACATTCATTCGCACTGAAACGCCAAGGGCCGCGCCCTTGGGGGGCGCGGCCCTCGGCGGCTAGGAAGCTCGCCGTCAGTTGGGAAGATGCGCCTGCGCAAGGCTTCGCAATTCGACTTCGGGCAATTGCGACTTGCTGGCGACCGCCCAAAGGTCGAAGCACCCGGGTCGGCGGAGATGAATGACCGATTTGAAGCCGGCCGCGAGCAACTCGCGGGCGAGCAATTGCTCTGTGAAGCCGCATTTGTGCGCCATATAATGATTGCCCGCAGCGAGCGAACTGCGCAGCCCATAGAGGATGTCGAGCGGCGCGATCGGACCGACCGCCGACATGTAAGCGGGCTCGACGAGCTGACCCTGCGCCACCAGCGCCGCGACGGATTGAAGGTCTGGACAACCGATGACGACGAAGCCTTCCGACTTCAGCACGCGACGGAATTCCGCAAGCGCGACGGGCACTTCATGCGGAAAGAGATGCTCGATGTTGTGTGACGAATAAAGCGCGTCGACGCTGTCATCCGGAACGGCCGCCATGTCCGTCATCGTGCCGACAATATCGGGCTCGGCATTCTGATCGATGTCGAAACGCATTTCCCGCCATTCGTCGGTGGCGAAGGCTGCGGTCGTATGCTCTTTGCGGGCGGGTCCGCAGCCGACATGGAGAAAAGTTTTCAAGGCGTTTCCTTTCATGGCGCGCAGCCCGCGCCTGTTTTCGGGTCAGTTCGGAGTCACGTCGAAGGGCGCGGCGCTTTCACCGGCCACGTAGCGGCGCCACATCTTGCGATAGGCGGATTCCAGTCCGGCGGTGAACCTCGGACCGTCGCTGAACGGAGCGTTCGCGAGGGCCGAGCGCAAGCCGGGGCGCAATTGCGCGAGACGCGCCGGATCGGCGGCAAGCGCCGCTGCGCGCGCCACGAAATCTTGCGGCGACGTCGCCGCGAACTCCTCGTAGCCCATGTAATGGAGCAAAGCCAAAGTCTGGCGCGACGCCAGGCGATCTCCGGGCAGCGTGATGACCGGGACGCCCATCCAGAAGGCGTCGCAAGTCGTCGTCAGCCCACCGAAAGGAAAGGGGTCCAGCGCTATATCGACGTCGTCGTATTCCCTGAGCATGGACGCGTAAGCGCTCGCGCCGCGCAGCTCGATGCGTTCCGGCGCCAGGCCCGCTTCGGCGAATGCGTTGAGCATCGCGGTTTTGACGCTCGCTTCGGCGAGGGTCCTTGATTTCAGCAGGAGTCGCGATCCGGGAACGGCATTGACGAGGTCGGCCCACAATCGAATGACGCTCGGTCCGAGCTTTGTAATATTGTTGAAACAGCCGAATGTCGTCGATTTGCGAACCAGGGATGGCGGCGTCCCGAGCGGGATATCCACGATCAAACGCTGATAGCAGAACCGGCCAAAGGGCAGACGCACCAGAGCTTCCGTGTACCATCGATCGGAACCCGGCGGCGCCGAGACGGGATCGAGGATCAGATAATCCATCGACGGGAGGCCTGTCGTGCCGGTGAAGCCGATCCAGTGGACTTGAATCGGCGCCGGCTTGAGACCGAAGAGGGGGATGCGGGTCTTGTCCGTGTGACCGGCGAGATCGACCAGAATGTCGATCTCGTCGTCACGAAATCATCTCGGCCGCCTCGGCGTCGCTCTTGCCGATGATGTCACGCCAATGATCGGCCTCGCGCCGAAAGACGTCATTGATCTCGTCACTCTTCGTGCAATTGTAATAGCAAAAGATTTCAAAGCGCGAATGATCGTGCGCGCACATGGGGCCAACCGAGAAGAAACCGCCGGGGTGGACGTTGAAATCCCCTGACACATAGCCGATCCGCAACCGGCGCTCCGGCGACATGTCGCGCGCCTCGAACGGACGCGGGTCGGGGCGGTCGAAGGCGGCGCCAAAGGCGCGTGCGGCTTCAAGAACATCGTCGTTGCCGTAGCGCTCGGCATATTGCATCGCCATTAATCTGTTGCAGTAGGCCGCCGCATATTGCGGATCGATCTCGATGACCCTCTGGTATGCTTCCAGAGCTTCCTCCGGGGAGCCCTTGTTTTGCCACGCCACGCCAAGATTATTCTGAGCCGCCGCGTAGTTCGGATTTAAAGCCAGCGCCTTTTCAAAATTGGTGATGGCTTTGTCGACTTTGTTCTTTCCAATAAGCGCTGTCGCAAGGGTGAAAAGAGAAGGCGCGCGAGCGCTCTCTTCAGACAGCCCTATGGCTTTCTCATAGGCGGCGATCGCTTCGTCTGTCCGATCCAGTTTCAGCAATGCCGAGCCCAGGTTGTTGTAAGCGTCGAGATATTGCGGATCGAGGGAGATCGCTCTCTCGAAATAGGCCAACGCCTCGTCGGTCTTGTCGTCCTCGCAGAGGATCGAGCCGCAGGTCGCCAGCGCAGCGGGAAGATCGGGTTTGCAGGCGAGCGCGCAACGAACGGCGGCTAGAGCTTCAACGAGGTTTTTTTGCGCCAGCAAGACGGTGGCCTTGTTGGTGAAGGCCTCGGCGAAAACTGGCCGGCATTCAAGCGCACGGTCGAAGCTTTGCAGCGCTTCGTCGAGTTTCCCCCTGAAACGCAGGACATTGCCAAGAGTGTTGTGCGCTTCGGCACAG
Source organism: uncultured Alphaproteobacteria bacterium (assembly GCA_963849665.1). Classification (GTDB taxonomy): domain Bacteria; phylum Pseudomonadota; class Alphaproteobacteria; order Rhizobiales; family Beijerinckiaceae; genus Rhodoblastus. Next base: position 16,228 of record CAWKJW010000090.1, read on the forward strand.
GACGGATGGAGAGCCAGCGCCCGGTCGCAAGCTTCTTTCGCCGCGTCGAGTTCGCCTTTTTCCAGCAGCAGCCTGGCGAGGTTTCCATGGGCGTCGGCGTAATCGCCGCGCAGTTCCAGAGCCTTTTCATAGGAGGAGATGGCCTCCTCGCGGAGCCCGAGCCTGTGCTGCGCGTTGCCCAGGGCATGATAGGCTTCGGGATAGGCCGGACGCAGTTCCAGGGCGCGGTAGATGGAGGCCAGGGCTTCGTGCGGACGATCGAGCGCCAGCAGCACCAACGCGAGATTGTTGAGGAAAGTCGGCTCCACGCGTTGCGCCAGGGCGTCGCCGATCAACTGCGAGGCGAGATCGCTTCGGCCCGCCTGATGCGCCAGCACGCCAAGGCCGTGGAGCGCGTCGGCATGAGTAGGACGAACGCTCAGTATGGCGCGATAGAGCTGTTCGGCCTCCTCGAGCTTGCCCGACTGATGCGCCTTCGCGGCAAGGGCAAAACTCTGGCTCAGGATTTCGTCCGGCGAGAGGACGGGTTCCGTTTGATCTTGCCCCACTTTGACCGGAACGCCATTCATTCCCGCCCCTCCCCTTCGATACACGGCTCTTGGCCGCAACTGAAACATCGAAAGCTGGCGCGAGGCTGATGAAAAAAAACGCCGCGCTCTTGCGAGCGCGGCGCCAGATTGTGGATCGACGAAAACTTACTGGAAGAGCTTCAGGATCATCTGGCTCGACTGGTTGGCGATTGACAGCGACTGCACGCCGAGCTGCTGCTGGGTCTGAAGGGCCTGCAGGCGGGTCGAGACTTCGTTCATATTGGCGTCGACGAGCGAGGCCACGCCGTTGGTCAGATTGGTCTGCATCGACGAGACGAAGGACTGCTGCGCCGTCACCTGCTCCTGAGCGGCGCCGACGGTCGAGGCGGCGGTTTCGAGGCTCGAGATCGTGGAGTTGATCGAGGTCAGCATGAAAGCGATGTTCGAAGCCGCGCTCGACGCGCCGGAAACGTTGAAGGCGGCCGATCCCAGGACCGCGCCGGAACCTGCGCCGCCGACCGTGGTGAGAAGACCGCCGGACGCCAGGGCGACCGTCGTGGCGGCGCTGCCGTTCGTGATGAGGTTGACGCTCGTGGCCGAGACGGTGATGAAGGAAACGCCGCCGCTGTTGGTGTAGGAGCCGACCATATCGATGTTGCCGCTGGTCACGGCCGCCGAAGTCGAACCGTTGACCGTGCCATTCATCCAGTTCTGGCCGTTGAACGTGGCGCCGCTGGCGATGTTCAGAAGAGCGTTCTGCTGGGCGGCGATGTCGGTCTGGATCTGGGTGAGGTTGGCGCCGGCGCTCTGGGCGGAGACCAGATCGTTCTTGATGTTGTTGACCACGGAAATCGTCTGGTTGAGCGCCGAGTTGAAGGTCGACAGCATCGACGCGCTGACGCCGAGGGACGACGACACGGCGCCGAGCGCGCCATTGTCGGAGCCCATGGTCTGGGCGATCGACCAATAGGACGAATTGTCCGAGGCGTTCTGGATGGCGAGGCCGGTCGAGAGCTGGCTTTGGGTGGTCGACAGCGAATTCTGCGTCATCTGCAGGCTCTGCAGGGCGGTCAGGGCGGAGGAATTGGTGAGCAGATAAGACATGGGACTCTGTTCCTGTGGGATGTGGGGAATTTTCTTGCGGAACATCCCGGGCTTGCCGGAACAACAGGAGCGGCGTCATGCCTTCGAGCGAAACTCGCTCAACCCGTCGTGCTTAGGTTGCAACTTAAGCGCGAAGTCTTGCGGAAACGTTAATGGAGTCACGGATTTGTGATTGCGCCGAGACGGCGGGAATCATGGCCACCAAGCCGTTAATCGCGAACCTCAATTCACGCTGCGCACCAGACTGCCGATCAAAATGTTCCAGCCGTCGATCAGCACGAAGAACAGGAGTTTCATCGGCAGCGAAATCAGCGAGGGCGGCAGCATCATCATGCCCATCGACATGGTGAGCGTGGCCACGATCATGTCGATGACCAGAAAGGGCAGCGCGATGAGAAAGCCCATTTCGAACCCGCGCCGCAGCTCCGAAATCATGAAGGCGGGAATCAGCACGCGCAGGTCGACGGTCGAGCGGTCCTTGATCTCGAACGAGCCGTGCGAAAGATCCTCGAACAGCTTGATGTCCTTTTCCCGCGTCTGCGCCAGCATGAAAATCCGGAACGGCTCGACGATTTTCGGAAAGGCCTCCTCCTCGCTGAGCTGGTTGTCCATCATCGGCTTGATCCCGTCCTTCCAAGATTTGTCGAAAGTCGGCGCCATGACGAAGAAGGTCATGAACAGAGCGAGGCTGATCAGCACGAGATTGGCCGGCGTGCTCTGGAGGCCCAGTCCCGAGCGCAGGAAGGAAAGCGCAATGACGAATCGCGTAAAGCTGGTGACCATCATCAAGAGGCCGGGCGCCAGCGAAAGGACGGTCAGCAGTGCGATCAGCTGGATGATTTGCCCGGTGGTCGCGCCGCCGACGGAATTGAGCGCCGAGGCGAGATCGCTGGTCTGGGCCTGCGCGACATCCGCCGCAAGGATTGCGGCCAGCGACAGGAGCGCGAGGAAGACGACGTTTTTCGGCTTCATTGCACGACCAGGGATTTGATCATGAATTCGCGCACATGCCCGTCGGTGCGGGTCGCGACTCGCTCGTCGAGATCCTGGCGCAGATGCTGCAGTCCGGCGACGCCCTGGATGTCCTGCAGCGTCTGCGTCCGCATGTAGGCGAGGATGTCGCTGCTGATCTGGGCGACGAGGGCCTCCCCATGCGGCAGCGTCTTGCCCTCGAACAGGATGGAGCCTTCGACGCGAATCCACACGTCCGGCGGCGCGGCGAGATTGGTCACGACCGGCGGGACATCCAGCGTCCCCATCTCCATGATGGGCGCAAATTTCTTGTCGTCGTCCGGCTTGGCGGCGGCGTCCGCGCTGGGCGGCGCCGCCGGCTTGGCCTGCATGCCCAGAAAGCCGCCGACGCCGCCGGCGATGAGCGCCGCAATGATGAAGGCGATGGCATTCTGCTTGAGGCCCATCTCGCCTTTCGGCATGCCGTCCTTCCCGGGCGTCGGCTTCTTTTCAGCCATGCGTGCTCTCCCGAATCAGAATGGCTTAGCTCTGTCGAACATTTCCTGGCCCCAGGAGGGCTGCTGCACTTCCGTCATGCGCCCCTTGCCCCCATAAGAAATGCGCGCTTCCGCGATCTTGTCGTAGGCGATCGTGTTGTTGCTGTTGATGTCGCGCGGCCGCACGATGCCGGCGATCTGCAATTGCCGCATCTCGAAATTGACCCGCACTTCCTGCGAGCCGCTGATGATCAGGTTGCCGTTGGGCATGACGCGGGTGACGATGGCGGCCACGGCCAGCTGGATTTTTTCCGACCGGTCGATGCTGGCCTGGCCGTTGGACGTGCTCGACGCGTTGATGTCGGCCGCCGCGTTGACCTTGTTGGTCGTGGTGTTGAGGCCGAAGGACCAGTCGAAGCCGCCGGTCTCCTGCGCGGTCTGCGAACGGCCGCTGGTGTTGCCGAATGTCGCCTTGTCGTTGATCATGATATTGACCGTAATGACGTCGCCGACCTTGGCCGCGCGCGGATCGGTGAAGAGGTTGGCCGACCCGTCCTCGAACAGCGAATTGCCGGGCGGCCTGTTCGGCATGTTCAGGCTGTACATCGCCGGGTCGGTGCGGGCGACAAAGCCGCTGCCGACCGGCGACATGGCCGGCGCGCTCACAAGATCGGCGGGCCTGGCGCAGCCCGAGACGGCGCAGGCCACGGCCGCGGCCAGGCCGAGGCCGGCGCGGCGGAAGAGAGGAAGCGTCACGATTTATTCCCGTCTGATTTTGGCGCCGCGCCGGTGAGGAGATCGCTCAGGCGCGCCGCGCGCGCCGGATCCATCTCGCCCATCACGGCGCTGGCGATGGAAGGCTTGAGCTTCAGGAGGAGCGCGGCGGCGGTGTCGTCGTCCATCGCCTGCAATTGCGCCGCCGCCGCGTCGGGTTTCATCTTCGCATAAATCGCGGTGAGGTTTTGCGCGGCATTAGCGAGCAATTGCTCGCGCTTCTCGACCCAGTTGCGAACTTCCGCCTCCTTGGCTTCGAGCTCGGCGGTCTTGACGACCATCGCGGCCTGCAGCGCCTTGACGCGCGCTTCCTGCCAGGCAAGGCGCGTCGAGGCGGCCGAAGCGGCGACTGCGGCGCAGAAATTCTCGGCGCCTTTCACGCCATCGGCGACGAACGGCTTCGGCGCGGCGACCGTCGGCCTTCTCAATGGCACATGCCTCAGGCCGGGCAGAATCGGTCCGGGAAGCTGCTCCGGCTTCTCCTTGTGCTCGCCCCCTTCATGCTCCTCGCCGGCCCAAGAGGGCGAAACAAAGGCGGGCGCAACAAAGGCGGGCGCAAGGCAGGCGAAGCAGCACAGGAGAAGCAGGTTCTGGCGAAAACTTCTGTTCATGAGCGACTCGTCCTTTGCCAGCAACTTCGCCGGACAAGCTTGCTCGACGCTGACCGTTAACGTTTCCTTATTGGATGACGATGTCCGCTTGCAGCGCGCCCGCGGCCTTGATCGACTGGAGGATGGCGATGATGCCCGGCGGCTTGACGCCGATCTGGTTCAAGCCGCGCACCAGCCCCTTGAGGCTTCTGCCTCCCAGCATCGCCACCGACCCGCCGGATTGCGTTGCCTCGATCTGCGTCTGCGGCGTCACCACCGTCTTGCCGCGCGAATGCGGATTGGGCTGGGAAACCTGCGGAGTCTCGGTGATTCTCACGGTCAGCGAGCCCTGAGTCACGGCGACCGGGGAAATCTGCACGTCCTGGCCGATCACCACCGTGCCGGTGCGCGCGTCCACGACGACCCGCGCCGGGATGTCCGGCTCGACCAGCAATTCGCCGATCTCGGCGACGAAATGCGTCGCGCCAACGCCCGGCGGCTTCATGAGAGTCACCGAATTGGGGCTTTCCTCGCGCGCGCCGCGTCGCCGATAGACGCGCCAGCAATAGGCGTTGATCGCGTCCGCGACGCGCACCGCCGTGGTGAAATCCGGATTGCGCAGTTCAAACGACAGTGGGCCCTCGTCCGGCATCCGGCTGGCGATCTCGCGCTCGACAGTCGCGCCGTTCGGAACATGGCCCGCTGTGGGCACGCCCTGGGTGAGCGTCTCAGCCTGGCCCTGTGCCGCAAAGCCGGTGACCGAAACCGCGCCCTGCGCGATGGCGTAGACCTGTCCGTCCACGCCGCTCAGCGAGGTCAGCAGCAAGGTGCCTCCCATCAGCGAGGCCGCGTCGCCAAGCGAGGAAACGGTGACGTCGAGGCGCGTGCCGCGCCCGGAAAAGGGGGCCAGATCGGCCGTGACGATCACCGCCGCGACGTTGCGCGTGCGCAGGTTCGCGCCGCGGACATTGACGCCCATGCGATCCATCATCGATTGCAGCGACTGCCCGGTGAAGGGCGCGTTCTGCAGGGTGTCGCCGGTGCCCTGCAGGCCTACGACAAGGCCGTAGCCGACGAGCTGGTTGTCGCGGACGCCCTTGACCGAAGCGATGTCCTTGATGCGCACGGCGGCGTCGGCCGCCGGAAGCGCGAGGCAGAGGATCGACAGGATGAGGGCGACGAGGAGACGCATTTATTTCAACCGCCATTCACGCGGATCGATCCGTCGGGCTGGATGGCGCCCGAAACGACCACGCCGCTGTCGAGATTGCGCACCTGCACGACCTGGCCAATATAGCCGTTCTGCAGCGCCTGCGCCGTGGTGGCGATGCTCAGGCCGTCCTGCTGGTAGATCAGCCGCACCTGCGTTCCTGTCGAGACGGCGCGCGCCTCCTCGACCGCGATGGACGGAATCGGACGGCCGGGCAGCAGGGTCCGGCGCGCCACCTTGCCGACAATGTCGGCGCGATCCCACAGCGCGTTGCCAACCGCCGCGCTCCCGGTCGGATCCTGCGAATCGACCAGCATCGCGTCGGTGATCTTGTCGCCGGGATAGATGACCTGCGCCGGCACCGGCAGGTCACGCGACGCGGCGTCCGCCGGCGCGAACGCCGCCGCCGCGAAGGCCAGGGCGAAGGCCGCCGCGAACGGCCATCTCCGGTCCCGCGCGCTCATGACACCCTCAGGTTGGAGATGGTGCCCGCCATCGAGCTCGCCGCCTCGACGACCTTGGAGTTCATTTCGTAGGCGCGCTGCGCCGCGATCATGTTGGAGATCTCGGAGACCGGATCGACGTTCGAGGCTTCGAGATAACCCTGGTTGATCTGGCCGAAACCGGGATCGCCCGGCATTCCGACCACCGCCGGCCCGGAAGCCGCGGTCGGCTGGAACAGATTGCCGCCCAGCGCCATGAGCCCGGCTTCGTTGACGAAATTGGCGAGGCTGAGCTGGCCGATCTGCTGCGGATTTGTCTGGCCGCCGATGGTCGCGGAAACGATGCCGGTCTGGCCGACGGTGACCGCTGTCGTATTGTTGGGAACCACGATCGACGGCATGACCTGATAGCCGTCGCTGGTGACGATCTGGCCGTTGGCGTTGGTGCTGAACGAGCCCGCGCGGGTGTAAAGCGTTTCGCCGTTCGGCGAGGTCACCTGGAACCATCCCCGGCCGTTGATGGCGAGGTCGAGCTGGTTGCCGGTATTGGTCATCGATCCCTGGATGTTCAGGGGACGTATGGCCGCCGTGCGCACGCCGAGGCCGATCTGCGCGCCTTCCGGCACCACCGAATTCTGGCCGCGATTTGACACGCCCTGCAGACGCTCCGCCTGATAGATCAGATCCGTGAACTCCGCGCGCGACCGCTTGAAGGCGGTGGTGTTGATGTTGGCGATATTGTTGGCGATGACTTCAAGGTTCTGGGTCTGGGCGTTCATGCCCGTTGCGGCTATGGCAAGCGCTCTCATCGACTAACTCCTCCGTAGCGTTTTCTAGCGAAGTGGATTCCGGCTCGCGTGAAGAACCGAAGGTCCGCAAAGCGAATACGCGTCAAATCAAACTTCAAATCTGCATCTGGCTGACTTGCTGATAGGCGGCGACCGCCTTGTCGCGAATGGCGAGCATCGTCTGCAAGGTCCGCTCGCCATTCATCACGGCGCCGACGACCTGGCTTGCGCTGGCCTTTCCTTCGATGCCGGACATAGATGTCTGCTCGGCGGTCCGGAGCGTATTCACCGCATCGCCCGCGGCCTGGGACATCGCCGTGCCGAAATCCGCGCCCGCTGTTGCGGAAGGCGCGGCCGGCGCGGCTGTCGTCGCGGCGTGCAGGGCGTTGGCGGCGAGTGGAAGCAAGGCTGCGATCATGGTCAGGTCCTCAGGAGGTCGATGGTTTGGGAAAGCATGGTGCGCGCCTGCTTGACGATCTGCAGATTGGCCTCATAGGAGCGATTGGCCTCGCGCATGTCGGCCATTTCGAACAGCAGGTCGACATTGGGCATCTTCACGTCGCCCTTTTCGTCCGCCGCCGGATTTCCCGGCATGTGCTCGACGCGGAAGGGCGTCTTGTCGGTTCCGAGCGATTTGATGGCGACGACATTCTGGCCGCTGGCGTGGTCGAGCTCGCTTTCGAAAGTGATCGTTTTGCGCGCGTAGGGATCGGCCCCGGCGGAGGAGCCGGTCGACTGCGCATTGGCGATGTTTTCAGCGACAATGCGAAGGCGCATCGATTGCGCTTCAAGTCCGGTGCTTGCGATGCGCAGGGTAGAGTTGAGAGGATCGATCGTCATGCTCAGGCCTTCACCACGCTCATCAACATCTGATGAAAGGCGCGGACAATATTCGCATTGAGGGAATGGGCGTTGCTGACGTCGCCCGCCTTCGTCATTTCCTGCTCGAGATTCACCGAATTGCCGGAATAGACCACGTCCCAGGAGTCGGCCGGCTTGACCTTGACTTCCTCGTCACTGAGCGACACAGGCTGGATATGACCGGGATCGGTCACGGCCATCGGCAGTTGCAGATGCGACATGACGGCGGAAAACGGCAGGACGTCCCGCGCCTGGTAGCCAGGCGTGTTGGCGTTCGCCACGTTGGATGCAATCGTCACTTGCCTCGTCGCGAGCCAGTCCGCATTCTGCTTAGCGAGTGAAAACAGCGCCAGGGGTTGCAATTCCGTCTCCTCAGCTCATTGCGATGCGCAAGCTTAGGATTTCAATCTTGCCTCAGGCTGGCGCCCTGGGATCCACGCGCGCCGACTTGTCCGCGGTCGAGAGGATCATGTGGCGAAAGGCGTCGAACAGGCGGCGCATGGGCGCGGATTTGTATGGAAAGGTCGTCGGGCAATCGAGATCATGCGCGATCATCGCCGAGCCCACCTCGAAGACCAGCAGTTTTCCGTCGTCGATCTCGGCGCAGTCGACCAGGAAATAATCGAGCTGCAACTTCTCCCGCATCCGCGCGAAAATCCCCGCATGACGGCGCGCGAAATTCTCGAAGCCGGCCATGAAACGCGCTTCCTCCGCGCGATTGGCGGCGTTCTCCATCATGTCGGCGTTGAGATAGTGAATCATCCAGCGCGGCGAGATAGCCAGATGCACCGGGAAGGGCGCGCCGTCGATGACGGCGATCCGCATCTTGCGAAACAACCGGTCGCCGTCGCGGTAGTCGATGAAGGGCGCCGTATAGAAATACGCGTCGTCATGGTTTTCGAGATAGGCGACGAGCTCCGACCCGTCCTCGATCTTCTCAAGTCCGGTCCCCGCATGCGAATCGAGGGGCCGGATGATGAAGGGATAATCGTCGTCGCGATCAGCCGACTGCAATTGCGCCCGCGACAGGCGCTCGTTGCGCGGATAGACAACGCCCGGAAGATCGTGCAGCAGAAGCCAGGCGCCGTCGCGCGTCAGTCGCGAAATCGCTTCGGGCGCATTGAGCAGCGGACGCGGCCAGCCGGCAGCCGCCCGGGAGATCGCGGCGAGAAGCGGCTGGTTGGCCGCTGATTCGGCGACGGCGACAAAGGCAGCGTCATGCGGCGGAGCAGCGGCGAGAATGTCCATTTCCGCGTCGACAAAAAGAGTTTCGATGCGAACATTGGCGCCTTCGAGCAGAAACTCGATCGGGGTATTCGCCATGAAGTCGCCTGGCGCGGCCAGCACCAGCAGGGTCGGGGCGCCTTCCTCCGGCGCCGCCTGAATGAAGACGCGCTGCAAATCGAGCGCCCTCGCCTGCAGCGCGGTGCGATTGGCGCTCGCGCCGAGCAATTGCTCGATGGTCGAGAGATCGAAGAGGGCCGCGGCATCGCGCGAATTGACGGCGAGGCGCGCCAGCAGCGATTGCGCGACGCCAGCGAGATTTTCGCCGCGCATCGCCTTGCGCGCCAAGGCGGCGAGACCGATCAGCGGAGTGTTTTCACCCAGCGGAGCAAGGGACGGAGATTGTTGCAAGGCATGCATGGGCGGCGCGTCCCGACGGCTGCGGGGCGACCATCGCCGAGCAATCACGCCTGCCAGTCTTGCCGCGCCGGCTTGCCCCAGGCTTGCGCGCGACGCGAATGCATATTCGCTTCGCGGACCATCGGTTCCAGCGAAGTGGCCGCCGGTTCGCGTGACGAAAATGCGGAGAGCGAGGATGGCCGGGTCAGACGGCGCCGCGCATCGACTCGCCGGCAGAGGCGCCGCGCCGCGTAAGAATCACCCGATGTTCCGGATGCGGCTTGAATTCCGTCGAATAGCCGATAACGCTTTCAGCGGCGCCGAGCACCAGGAAGCCGTCGGGGGCCAGGCATTTCGAAATCCTGTGCAGGACGTCGCGCTTCTGGTCGGGCGCGAAGTAGATCAGCACGTTGCGGCAGAAAATGACGTCGAATACGCCGAGATGCGAGAAATCGCTCATCAGGTTCTGCTGGCGGAAATCGACCCGCGACTTGATGTTCTGATTGACCGCCCATTGGTCCTTGCGCTTGGTGAAATAACGCACCAGATGCGGCATGGGCACGCCGCGCTGCACCTCGAAATGCGTATAGACGCCGTCCTTGGCCTTCTTAAGCACGGTATCGGCGATATCGCTTGCGATGATATCGACGGTCCAACCCACCAGCCGCCGCGCCTCTTCGTCCAAAATCATGGCGAGCGAATAGGGCTCTTGTCCGGTCGAGCAGGCCGCCGACCAGATGCGCATGCGCCGGGTCCTGGCGCGGATCTTCAGCAGCTCCGGCAGGATCGCGTGGCGGAATCCCTCGAACGGCTGGCGGTCACGAAAGAAAAAGGTCTCATTGACCGTCATCGCCTCGGTCACCTTCTTGCCGAGGGCGCGGTCGGTTTCAATTCTCGCGACAAGTTCGTTCAGATTGGCCAGGCCGGCCTGCTGGACAACGGGCGTCAGCCGCGCCTCGACAAGATATTGCTTCTCGCGGTCGAGCGCCAGGCCGGAGGACTTCAACAGAAAAGACTGGAGGGCTGCAAATGCCTGGGACATGACGACAAACTCGTTTACTAACGCAAAGGGAACGCACGCGGCCCCGGGGCGGGCTTTGGCCCCTCAGTCGCGGCGCCAAAGGGACGATCGGTCGATGACCTGTCCCGTCTCGCGCCGCCTCAAGGGCTCCTCAAAGGCTTAATTCAGCACAGACCGACTTCTTCGAACTTGGATTTCACGATCTGCTTGTTGAATGGCTTCATGATGTATTCGTCGGCGCCGGCCTGCATCGCGCGCGTGATGTGCTTCACGTCGCTTTCCGTGGTGCAGAACAACACTTTCGGCGCCGTTCCGTTGGGAAGCTGGCGCAGATTGATGAGAAATTCCAGTCCGTCCATGACCGGCATGTTCCAGTCGAGCAGGATGGCGTCCGGCATGGTGTCGTTGACGGAGACGAGGGCCTTCTGGCCGTCCTCCGCCTCTGCAGTCTTGAAGTTCAACTCTTCAAGGATTTTCTTGGCGATGCGCCGGATCATCGGCAAGTCGTCGACCACGAGAACATATTTCATCGTTCAACTCCATTGGAAGGCAAGCGTCTCTGCGCGCGCAGTTAGTGGTCGTCGCTAAAATCGAAGACCGCATCGATGTTGAGGAGCGGCAGGATCTGCCCGCCGATCCGGTTGTAGCCGGCGGCGAATTTCGCCCGGCGTTTTCCAACGTGCGGCGGCGGCGCGATCGACGTTTCCGCCGTCAGCGTCAGCACGTCGCCGACCTCATCGACGAGAAGCGCGAAAGCTTCGTTGCGATGTTCGATGCCGATGGCGAGGCTGCCCGGACCGCCGGGCTCCGGCGCAAGGCCGAGCCGGCGCCGCAGGCTGACCGCCGTCACGATTTTTCCGCGCAAATTGACCAGGCCGACAATGTCCCGTGGACCGCCGGGAGCCTTGGTCACCGAACCGATGCGGAAGATCGTCTGGACCCGCGTCACCGGCAAGCCGAAAGTATCGTCGCCGACCTTGATCGAGAAATATCCGTCGAGCGCGTTTCCCGCAGCGTGGGCCGCTTCGCGAACGACTTTCGAAGACTCGTAGCTCATGCGGCGACTCCTTTGGCGAAGCCGTTGTCCAGGGCCTCTTCATCCTGCTGTTCGATGCAGAGGCGAATGAGATCCAGCATCTGGTTGCGCTGGAATTTTCCTACCGCGGCCATCATGCCGGCGGCGCTCGCGGAGCGGGAGATCTCGCGCGTCGCATAGGGCGCGATGGCGATCATCGGCGCGCGGGCGCCGGCCTCGCGCAGGCGGTCAGCCAGTTCGAAGCCGCCGACATCCGGCAATTCGACATCGACGAGAATGGCGTCGAAGCTCGCATCCTGCGTGACGAAGCCGATCGCCTGCGCGCCCGATCCCGCCTTGACGACCTCGAAGCCGGCCGCCTGCAATGTGGCGGCGAGCATGTCGCGGAAGAAGGCGGCGTCGTCGACCAGCAGCAGGCGCCGCTTGCGATCCTTGCTGCGCCCGGGGGCCTCCTGGGTCGGCCGCAGGACCTCGATGAAATAGGCGATGTCGAGCAGTTCGACGACCTTGCCGTTGATGTCCGCGGCGCCGATGATGCCCGGCGAATCGCCGCCGATCTCGACATCGAGCTTGTCTTCGATGATGTCGACGATGCTGTCCACCAGCAGGCCGAAGGGCTCTCCGTCGGGCGAAATGACGAAGACCGTGTTGTCGCCCTCCTTGACCATGACGTCATGCGCGGCGGCGACGATCGGCATCAGGCGTCCCTGGTGATGCATCAGCAGCATGCCGTTGGACTGCTCGATCCGGTCGGACGGCACCGTCTCGATGCGGGCGATGTTGGACAGCGGCAGGACCTTGTCGACGCCCGAACCGGCGCGGAAATAGACGAGGCGCGTCTTGTCGGACGACAGCGCCTTGCCGCTTTCCACGCTGGCGGAGCCGGCTTCACGCGATTGCTCCAGGCCGAGCGCGGTGCAGACGCCGTTGGGATCGAGAATCAGCACCACCGAGCCGTCGCCGAGGATGGTGTGGCCGGAGAAGGCCGAAAGATGCGACAGCGACCCGCCCATTGGCTTGACCACGATTTCCTGGACGTCGGTCACCGCGTCCACCGTGATGCCGAAGGAATGCGCGCCGACGCGCATGATGACCGCCAATTGTTCCGGCTCGTTCGCCGCTTCCGCTGGCGGATCGAGATGAAGAAGGTCGGCGAGGCTGCCGATCGGCAGGACGGCTTCGCGCAATTGCAGGATTTTGGATCCCTGCACCAATTCGATCTTGTGTTCGCCGCCATTCAGCCCGACCGCCTCGACGACGGAGTGCTGCGGCAGGGCGTAACGCTGGCCGCTGGCTTCGACGATCAGCGCCGGCGCAATGGCCAGCGTGAGCGGAATTTTCGTGCGAAACGGGCGCCGCGTCCCGGCGTCGAGGACAGGGCCACCGAGCCGCCGATCGCCTGGATGTTTTCGCGGACCACGTCCATGCCGACGCCGCAGCCGGACACATTGGTCACGCGCTCGGCGGTCGAGAAGCCCGCCGCGAAGATGAAGCGGTAGATCCTCGTCGCTCATCCGCTCAAGCTGTTGCTTGGTGGCTGCCGTCGGGTCGGTTGGCAGACTTTCGCTTGGTCCATCAGCGAGTCGCAATTCGCCGCGGCTATCAAATACAGTGCCGACGCAGTATCCGGGACAGATACCGACCACCAATCCACGAAAATGGGTGCTCGACGAGATTCACTTGAACGCGCAATTCACCGTGCTTGAGACTCCGACCGTGCTCGGCTGGTCGATGAGCGGCTGGCAAGTGTCGGTGACAAGACTGAAGCGGGAACCAAGTTCTGCGTCAACGCGCAGACTCGACGCGAAGCACAGAGACACTAACCTTGGCTTGGTGGCGATAATGCGATAGACGAGCGCGCCTAAGAGCGCGTTCGAACTACCGCCGTCCCTTTATGGTTTATCGGGCTTCCCGCTCGCCACTTTATCGGTGCCTGTTGGATCCATTGCGCTTTTGACCTTTTCAGCGCACAAGCTCTTGACGTCTTTCATCGACATGCTGCTGTCGCTAGCTTGCTGTTTCGCAATACAATCCTTCATCATTGCCTTTTTGGTGGGGGGCGGTTGGCTCGACATATCGTCGGCCAACGCCAGGGTCACTCCCCCCATGACAAATCCGGCAAAAATTGCTGAAACAAGAATACGTGGCATCTAAATTCTCCTGATTGATATCGCGCCTAGCATCGCCAAATTCTTACGCGGGGTACTCTCGGCGCAGACGCTCCTTCAGTGTCGGCAAACACGCCCCATGGCTTTGGCGGGGATCCAGGAGGAGATTCGTTCGTCACTCGTTTGGAGCCCGCGGCGCCATTCGGGCTTCTCAGCGCGTGCTGCTTCTTTAGCGTTTCCCGGACAGCCATGCGAGCACTACGCCTACACAGACCGGCCTTTTTTAAATCGCGAGGGGAGGTAGACTTTTACGCCACGCGCGACAGACCAATGACCGTTCAACACAACAGACGGAGCCACGACAAATGAGCACGAAACCCCCGAATGCGACCACGACCGACGCGGGGGCCCTGGTTGCCAGCGATGAGCACTCGCTCACCGTTGGTGCGGATGGCCCGATAGTACTAAACGATCATTATCTGATCGAGCAGATGGCGAACTTCAATCGCGAACGAATCCCGGAACGGCAGCCGCACGCCAAAGGTGGCGGCGCATATGGTCACTTCCGGGTGACCCACGACGTCAGCGGTTACACCCGGGCGCGGTATTCCAGCCGGGCACGACGACCGACGCGCTGATTCGCTTCTCGACGGTTGCCGGAGAGCGGGGCAGTCCGGACACCTGGCGCGACCCGCGCGGGGATTCTCGCTGAAGCTCTACACCGCCGAAGGCATCTACGACATGGTGGGTAACAACACGCCAGTATTTTTTGTGCGCGACCCGTTGAAGTTTCAGCATTTCATTCGCTCACAAAAGCGCCGCACGGATACGGGCTTCGCGACCACGACATGCAGTGGGATTTCTGGTCGTTGTCACCCGAATCGGCGCACCAGGTAACTGGTCTGATGAGCCACGGGGTATCCCAAAGAGCTGGCGCCATATGAACGGCTATTCGAGCCATACTATATGTGGGTCAACTCCGGGGGCGAGAAGTTTTGGGTCGAGTACCACTTCAAGACCGACCAGGGAATCGAATATCCGACCAGAGCCGACGCGGATCGATTGGCCGGTGTGGATGGCGACTATCATCGCCGCGATCTCTTTGACTCGATCAAGAAGGGCGATTTTCCGAGTTGGACCCTGAAGATGCAGATCATGCGCTTCGAGGACGCAGAAAGACCTATCGATTCAACCCGTTCGATCTCACGAAGATCTGGCCGCACAAGGTTATCCGCTGATAGAGGTAGGTAAGCTGACGCTGGATCGCAATGTCACCGATTTTCACACTGAGATCGAGCAGGCGGCCTTCGAACCGAATAACCTGGTCCCCGGTATCGGACTTAGTCCGGATAAAATGCTGCTTGCGCGCGGATTCGCTTACTCCGACGCGCACCGCGCCCGCCTCGGCGTCAATTACAAGCAAATTCCCGTCAACCGTCCCAAGTCGCCCGTGCACAGCTATAGCAAGGACGGTGCAATGCGGGTGGAGAACGTGTCAGACCCGGTATACGCGCCAAACTCGTACGGTGGCCCTGAAGCCACCCGCCGGCATCGATGAGGCGGGACTCTGGTACGCCGACGGCGACATGGTTCGCAAGGCGTACACCCTGCGCGCCGAGGACGACGACTTCGGTCAGGCCCCGTACGCTAGTGCGTGAGGTACTCGACGATGCAGCGCGTGCTCGGCTTGGTGAGCAATATCGTCGGTCACCTCAAGGACGGCGTTTCTGGTCCCGTGCTCGCGCGCGCCCTCGAATATTGGCGAAATGTCGACAATAATCTCGGTGAGCGCATCGCCGCTGGAATGAAAAGCCGATAGCGCAGCCGCCGATACCCCCTCCAGCTATGGTCAGGCCGGTCGGTACGCTGGCGCACATACAGGACTGCACAATGCGTGTAGCATGAAAAAGCATTGTGTCGAAGCGATGAATTTGCAGCCCGCCTCGGTGACCGAAACTTCGTGTTGGAACCAGAGGGCTCCGGCCCGCTTTGGTCGGAACACGGCGAGTAAAGGTAGAGCCAATGAAAGACGGAAATTCCGCTGTGAATCGGGTAGCCGGCCAGCATTCCCCCCAAACAGTATCGGCGCCTCGCAACTCAACTCGAGCCAGTGTCGCTGAATTTCGGTCAAGTACTCTACGAACCCGGCGGAGCGATACGGTACGTCTATTTTCCAATTGACTGTCTAATTTCACTGCTCACGGCGGTAGATAAACGCAGAACCCTTGAAGTCGGCATGGTTGGAAGCGGGAATGGCCGGGATGCCTTTTATTCTGGGCGTGGGTCTGTCCGGCGTGCGTGCACTTGTACAGGGCGCAGGCGACGCGTTGCGCATGGCCGCACCCATTTTTCGTATTGAGTTCGAGCGAATTCGACCGTTGCAAGAGGCTCTTTATCGATACACCTATGCGTTGATGGCGCAGATTTCCCAAACCGCTGCGTGCAATCGGTTCCACGAGGCAGAAGCCCGGTTGGCGCGTTGGTTGCTGATGACTCGCGATCGGGTAGGCTCAAACATTTCGCCCTGACGCATGAATTTCTGGCGCATATGCTTGGTGTGAGGCGCGAAGGGGTCACGGAGGCCGCGAGCACCCTAAGACCGGAAAAAACTGATCAGCTATCAGCGAGGCGTGATACAGATTCTGGACATTCGGGGGCTCACGGCATCGTCATGCTCGTGCTACCGGATTGTAAAG
The DNA here is from genome assembly GCA_963849665.1 of uncultured Alphaproteobacteria bacterium. GTDB lineage: Bacteria > Pseudomonadota > Alphaproteobacteria > Rhizobiales > Beijerinckiaceae > Rhodoblastus. Next base: position 32,460 of record CAWKJW010000090.1, read on the forward strand.
GCGGTGTACCAGAGCGCCGCCAGCATAGCTACCTTCGCTCTCGAAGTACAGTGAGTGACTAAGGCAATGACAGAGGGTTAGGAACCCCACCAAAATACATAAATTTCTACGTTACCCAATTCGATTATCTATTGAATCACTAATAGACTCGATGTGTCCGGGCGGTAGCCCACATAACCCCCGGCCGCTAAATTTCGACGCATCCTGCGATTATGAATGACCGGAGTATTCGGCAAAGCTCGCAATCAGGAGAGGACAATGATTCGAAGAGCAGTCGTAATATTGGTTATGGCCGGCATTGATATCGCGATTAGTAACGCCGGAACATGAATGCCCAGGCTGTGCTAGCACGGGATAGCGCGGCAACGAATCCGGTTCGCGATCGCCGCCAGTCAGTGATATTGGAACCGGGAGCCACAAAGGAAGCCTCTCGGAGAACTATCGGTGTGGGTTAGCCGTGTCGAATGTCGACGCAGAGCTGGCGGCCGAACGGTGGACACAGTGGCCTGCCTCGGGTATATGCTGCCCACGGGAGGCGCGTTGGGCACATGAAAGCTGCGGATTCGCCGGCCAACGGCCCTTCACTAAAAGAGCTGAGCCGCGCTCAATATGATCGGCTGATGGCGCTCTGGGACGAGTCGCTCGAGATGGCAGCCGGGCGAGCGCGATGCGTGGCTCGCTGCGCTCGAGCGCGGCGATCCGAAAGTGGCGGCGCTGCTGCGCGAGCTTTCCGTGTCGAGCGGGCATCACACGAACGGGGGTTTCTGGGGACAGGCGACCTGGTGGCCAGGCACGTGGCCTCTCTGGTCGAGGCGGACCCCGGTCTCATCGGCAAGCAGTTCGGCCCGTACCGCGTGCTTGCGCTGCTCGGTCACGGCGGTATGGGGAGCGTGTGGCTTGCCGAGCGGGCCGACGGCTTGTTCACGCGCCAGGTGGCCTTGAAGCTGATTCACCCGGCGCTCAAGAGCCGGGTGATGAGCGAGCGCTTTGCGCGCGAGCGTGAGATTCTCGCGAGCTTGAACCATCCGAACATCGCGCGCCTGCTCGATGCAGGTTTTGCCGAGGACGGTCAATCCTATCTCGCGCTCGATTACGTGGCGGGTACGCCGCTCACGACCTACTGCGACGAGCACCGCCTTTCGGTTCGCGAGCGCCTGGAGCTGTTCGGCAAGTCTTGAGCGCGGTGCAGTACGCGCATGCGCATCTGGTGATTCACCGCGATTTGAAGCCGGCCAACATCCTGGTGACCGAGGAGGGGCAGGTCCAGCTGCTCGATTTTGGCATCGCGAAGCTCCTCTCGGAGGGAGAGGCGAAGGAGACGGAGCTCACGCAGCTCGGCGGGCGCGCCCTGACGCCCGACTACGCCGCGCCCGAGCAGATCGCCGGCGCGCCGGTCACGACGGCCGCGGATGTCTATGCGCTCGGGGTGATGCTCTATGAGCTTCTGACCGGGGAGCGGCCCGTACAAGCTCAAGCGCGATTCGCGCGGTGCGCTCGAGGAGGCGATCCTGCAAGGCAGACCCGGTGGCGCCGAGCCGCGCGGCGTTGAGCGAAGCGGCCGCGGCGGCGCGCGCGACGACGGCGAAGAAGCTCTCGAGCAGCCTTACGGGGCGACCTCGACACGATCGCCATCAAGGCGTTGAAGAAATCCCCGGCCGAGCGCTATGCGACGGCGAACGCGTTCGGCGAGGATATCGAGCGCTATCTGCGCGGCGATGTGGTGCTGGCTCAACCGGACAGTGTCGCCTACCGCGCGCTCAAATTTGCGCGCCGGCACTGGGTCGGGATCGGCGCAGTCGGCGTGCTGCTGCTGACGCTCGCCGGCGGGCTGGCCGCCACGAGCCTACGAAGCAAGATCGCGGCGACAGCGGGATCGGCCTGCAGCGGGACGCCGCGCTTCGCGCTCAGTCTCGGCTGCTCACCGAGGCCGCCGCCCAACATCTCAAGGACTCGGATGTGGCGGGCGCGCAGGGCATCATCCTCGAAGTGCTCACGAATCCTGAATTCGCTCAAGGTCACACACCAGCCGCAATCAGTGTGTTTCAGGAAATTCGCGCGGCCGACGCCGAGATCGCGGTGCTTTCGGGACATCGGCGATAGCGTCCATTCCGCCGCCTACTCGCCCGACGGCACCCGCATCGTCACTGCGTCGGATGACAAGACCGCCCGGATCTGGGATGCGCGCACAGGCGCGCAGCTCGCGGTGCTCTCTGGCCATGGCGATCGCGTCGATTCCGCCGCCTACTCGCCCGACGGCACCCGCATCGTCACCGCGTCGCTGGACAAGACCGCGCGCATCTGGGATGCGCGCACCGGGGCGCAGCTCGCGGTGCTCTCCGGCCATGGCGATAGCGTCGATTCCGCCGCCTACTCGCCCGACGGGCACGCGCATCGTCACCGCGTCGCACGACAAGACCGCCCGCATCTGGGATGCGCGCACGGGACGCAGCTCGCGGTGCTCTCCGGCCATGGCGATAGCGTCGATTCCGCCGCCTACTCGCCCGACGGCACCCGCATCGTCACCGCGTCGGATGACAAGACCGCCCGGATCTGGGATGCGCGCACGGGAGCGCAGCTCGCGGTGCTCTCCGGCCATGGCGATCGTGTCTATTCCGCCGCCTACTCGCCCGACGGCACCCGCATCGTCACCGCGTCGTACGACAAGACCGCCCGCATCTGGGATGCGCGCAGCGGGGCGCCAGCTCGCGGTGCTCTCCGGCCATGGCGATTTCGTCGATTTCCGCCGCCTACTCGCCCGACGGCACCCGCATCGTCACCGCGTCGCTAGGACAAGACCGCCCGCATCTGGGATGCGCGCACCGGAGCGCAGCTCGCGGTGCTCTCCGGCCATGGCGATCGTCGTCTATTCCGCCGCCTACTCGCCCGACGGCACCCGCATCGTCACCGCCTCGGCTGACAAGACCGCCCGCATCTGGGATGCGCGCACCGGGGCGCAGCTCGCGGTGCTCTCCGGCCATGGCGATCGTCGTCATTCCGCCGCCTACTCGCCCGACGGCACGCGCATCGTCACCGCCTCGCATGACAAGACCGCCCGCATCTGGGATGCGCGCACGGGAGCGCAGCTCGCGGTGCTCTCCGGCCATGGCGATGGCGTCGATTCCGCCGCCTACTCGCCCGACGGCGCCCGCATCGTCACCGCGTCGCATGATAAGACCGCCCGGATCTGGGATGCGCGCACCGGAGCGCAGCTCGCGGTGCTCTCCGGCCATGGCGATCGTCGTCAATTCCGCCGCCTACTCGCCCGACGGCACCCGCATCGTCACCGCCTCGGATGACAAGACCGCCCGAATCTGGGATGCGCGCACGGGCGCGCAGCTCGCGGTGCTCTCCGGCCATGGCGATCGCGTCAATTCCGCCGCCTATTCGCCCGACGGCACCCGCATCGTCACCGCGTCGGACGACAAGACCGCCCGCATCTGGGATGCGCGCACCGGGGCGCAGCTCGCGGTGCTCTCCGGCCATGGCGATGTCGTCGATTCCGCCGCCTACTCGCCCGACGGCACCCGCATCGTCACCGCGTCGCGGTGACAAGACCGCCCGGATCTGGGATGCGCGCACGGGGGCGCAGCTCGCGGTGCTCTCCGGCCATGGCGATGTCGTCGATTCCGCCGCCTACTCGCCCGACGGCACCCGCATCGTCACGGCCTCGGATGACAAGACCGCCCGCATCTGGGATGCGCGCACGGGGCGCAGCTCGCGGTGCTCTCCGGCCATGGCGATATCGTCGAATTCCGCCGCCTACTCGCCCGACGGCACCCGCATCGTCACAGCCTCGGATGATAAGACAGCGCGAATCTGGGATGCGCGCGTTCCAGCGACGCTCGATGGCCAGATCGCTTGGGATGCGGCGGCGGAAACCGATCCGTTGTCGGATGTCGATCGAACCCGGCTCGGTCTGCCGCCCGATCCCGAGTCAGAACATGGGCGAGCCAAGGATCCGCGTGCGATCAAGCGGCCGCCGCATTCTATGATCCGGACCGCCTGGCATCGGGCGCTGCGCAATCCGACATCAATGCGGATGTCGCCAACTCCGCGTGTGCCGCGGAAGCCGCCAAGCCCGGGCACCCCGCGCGATTGGACTATCAGTGGGGGCGCGCCTTGTGGGCGAAGCACGACTTGACCGGCGCGCGACGGCAGTTCGAGCTCGCAGTCTCAAAAGGCTATCCGGCGGCCGCGCATCGATCTGGGCAACCTGCTGCTGGACGGGACGGCGGGGGCATGGTCGATCCGCAGCGCGCGGTCTCGCTCTACGAGAAAGCCTGGCGGGAAGGGCTGCCGATCGCGGCGTTCTCACTGGGGCATCTCTATGAAACCGGCGTGCCGGGCGCGGGAGTCAAATTTCAGGCGGATACGGCGCAAGCCTGGGCGTGGTACCAGAAAGGCGCGGACGCCGGCGAACCCACCGCACTCGCCCGCTTCGGCGAGCGCGAAGAGCAAAACGCTCTCGCAGTGCAGGACCCCTCAAGGGCCCATGCGCTGTTGCTGCGCGCATTCCGGTTCTACGCGGCGGCGGCGGAGCGTGCACACGATGAGGATTGGCCGGACGAGGCGTGGCGCGGCTGGCGCTACCGGCGCGCGACGCTGGCGCGACTACTCGCGCGCGAGGGGATGATGAGCCAAGTCGCCGATGCGTACACTGCGGTGCGCGAGCAGCAGCCTGAAAACGCTTCGACTTTGTGGCGGGCAATCAAAGCCAGGTTTCCTGACGGGCGAACAGGCATGCGGATCAGCGGTGCGCGCGCTTGATCATATCCTTGAAGAATTCTGCCGGTCGGATTCGCCGTGAGAATGGGGCCGCTGCTCCGGTCCGGACACCCAGTGCTGCGGCATGAGACCGGTTGAAATCGTCGAGCATCGCAGAAAACTCCGCCGAGTGATCCGGCCCGGTTATCCACCGCTTCGAACCCGCACCGCTCGGTGCATCGGCTATCACATAGCTGATCCCAGCACCCTCCGGCGCATTCGCCACGAGCTTGTAGGTCAATGTCAAATCCACCGCCCCGGTGAGTTTGCCAAGCGATATGGCGTCGTCCGTGAAGAATGCCTGCGCCGCGCTTAGGCTCGTGAACTTATCGGACAATAGCGTCGCACTGCCGTCCGACAGGGTGAAGGCCAAGCTTTTGAATCCGCTGTTATACGTCCCCATCGTGAGCAGCCCGAGCGTGAAGCTATTGGTCCCGTTCAGGTTGAATTCGTGGTTGTTGGTGACGGTGTATGCCAGAGTCGGTGTTCCCGATGCTTGGAAATTGGCGCCGAGCACGCCAGCACCGAAGATGCTCGCGCCGTTCGCCGCAAGGGCGGCTGTTACGACGGGCGCCACCGTCGCATTGACCAACGCCGCCTGCACGCTGCTCGAAGGCAGGCCCATGGCGCTACTATAGGCAGCAAACGAAATGGGTCCGTTAATGGGATTTCCGAACCAGCCACCGCCGACGTTTGCGTTGCTCGTGTTTGAACGACACTGAGATTCGCGGCGGCCGTCGCGGCGGCCATCACCGTATCCGCACCGCCCGGCGCATTGCGCGCGGCGCTAGGGCTCTTCGCTTGTCCGATGCGCCTTGGGCGATGGCAATGGCCGAACCCGTGATCGCTCCGATAGTCGTGGTGCTGGCAAGCGCCGTTGCATTGCCGCCGGTAATGTCATTGCCGGACGTGGCTACGGCACCGCAATCACCTCACCGGTCGAGACCGAAGCCGGGATCGACGCGGCCGAGGCGGTTGCGAATGCAAGGCCCGGCACAACGCCATATCCGCCAGTGGCATCGGCCTGCGAGTCAGCCGCTCCAAGCGACGATACGACCGACTTCGCAGTCGCGGCTCCTCCCGCGCCGGTTCCCTGACCTCCGGAGGCACGTACCGTGGCGTCCACGAAGGGTACATTGGCAGCTGTCGAGCGAATATTGAGCGAGGCCGTCGCGGCACCCGCCGCGCCGGCCGTACCGCCAGTGCTCGTGCCACCCGCGCCGCCGACGGCGGAGATCGTAACTTGGATCGACGCGGCGGACGCATCCGAATAGGGCCGTGCGCTCGAGCCCAGGATGGAGTTGGCGTTCCCACCGTTGCCCGCGATTCCGGTTCCACTGTCTCCGCCGGCACCGCCGAACACGCCCTGATCGAGCATCAAAGTACCCGAGGTCGTGCCGGATACGGCATTGGTCAGCATCGCATTCCCCCCGTTGCCGGCGGTGGCGCCTGCACTGCCTGCGCCGCCTGCGCCGCCAATGTCGCGAACGATAGCCTGGGCAACTCCACTGCCGGAGATTGCCCGCGCGCTGCCGGCAACGGCCCCGCCCGCACCTGCGGTTTGGCCAACGCCAGTTGCTGCGCCACCCTGACCCCCGGTGGTAAAATCGGTGGCCGTGGCACTGCCGGAGCCAAGCACATCTGCCAGTGTCGATGCTGTCGCTGAACCGCCAGCGCCGCCCGATCCCGAGCCGTACCCGGCGCCCATCCGCCAGTGCCGCCAACAGTCGTCGCCACGACGGACACGGTGGTGGTGCCGACACCGGTCAGTGTCGCCA
>CAWKJW010000091.1:0-95488 GCA_963849665.1 uncultured Alphaproteobacteria bacterium
TCGCGCTCGTATGCGAGACGCCCGAGGCCGTGGTCCTGTTCGAGGCTCCATCGCGCCTGCGGGCCACGCTGGGAGACCTGGCCGACGCGACGCCGGAGCGACGCGCGTGCGTCGCGCGCGAGCTGACGAAGGTGCACGAAGAGACGGTGCGCGGCACGTGCGGGGAGCTCGCGGCCGACGAGCGCGAATGGATTGGCGAGATCGCGGTGGTGCTCGGGCGTCACGATCCCGACGCCCGCTCCGAAGCCGTGGACGACTCGGCCCTCGACGCGCGCATCGACGACGCGCTCGCCCGCGGCGAGCACCCGCGCACGGCAGCCGACCGGCTCGCGGCCTGGAGCGGTCGCCGCAAGCGCGACGTCTACGAGCGCATCGTCCAGCGTCGCCCCCGTCCGCGATGACGTTCAAGACATCGCGACGTGAGCGATCGCGCAGCGGACCATCCCCGGCGCGGCGCCACTCGGCCATCGGGCGAGCGAGCGACGCTAAAGCGCCTGGCCGAGAGCCGCGTCGATCTCGGCAGGGTTGAAGCCGACCATCACTTTGCCCCGTACGTCGATCACCGGGATCGAGCCGCCGCTGAGGCCATTCTTGGCCAGCTTCTGTTGCATCTCGCGCGCCGCGTCGGGATCCTTCTCGACGTCCTTGTCGACGTAGGGGATGCCCTTGTGCCGCAGGTACTTGGCCGCCTCGTGGCACGCGCCGCACCACTCGGCCCCGTAGATCACGACGGCGCGGCCGATGGTCGCGGGCGCGCCCGTCGAACCGCCGCCGCTCGCCGCCGGAGCCGCGCCTCGAGGCGATCCCTGGCGCGACGGGTTGGCCAGCGTGGGGCCCGTCTTTTCGCGGCGCGCGACCGCCAGCGCCTCGAACGCGGTCCGGGCCATCGTATGCACCGGAAACGAGCCATCGGGCCCCGCCTGACGCAGATCGGCGACCGACACGTCGTCCTCGGACATGCGGGCAGCCGCGGATCGCGCGGATCGACGACGCGCACCGTGTCGCGCCCCATGAGCGGCACGTCGGCTCACGTTCGTCTCGACGTGGAAGTCGCCCTTGTCGTCGATCCACGTGAGCAGCAGGCCTTGCGTGTCCGCGCTTACCACGACGGGCGACCGCGCCCGCGTCGTGCGAAGCCACCTGGGCGCCGCGGTGGCACGCGACGGCGAGCGCCATCGCACGTGAGGCGCGGCGACCACAACAAGCGGGCGTGCGCGCCGTCACTTCGATCTCCTCGGACAGCTGCGGCCCACTCCATCGAGCATCCCGTCGACCTTCCGGGTGAGAGCTTGCTCCTCTTGAGCCATCTTCGCCAGTTTCTCCCAGTCGTCGGCCGGGCCTTGCTTCAGCTTGGCGCGCAGGACGTCCAGGTCCTTTTCGCCCGCCGCGATCGACGTCTCCAGCTCCTGGATCGCGTCGCTTCTTTTCTCCACATCGCGCGCGGCCTGTCGCTGGGCCTCGTACTTTTGCTTGGCGTCCTTGTCGGACTTGTCGGCGGGGGGGCGCTCTTGCGCGGAGCCTCGCGGCAATCGCGCGCCTGCGCGGTCTCGGCCTCGGCGCGCCGGCGCATCTCGTGGTCGTAAGTCTTTGAACCCGCCGGGATACACGTCGGCGACGCCGTCTCGGACGCTGATGATGCGCGTCGTCACGTTCTCGAGGAACCGCCGGTCGTGCGAGACGAGGATGACGGTGCCCTCGAAGCCCAGGAGCGCCTCTTCGAGGATCTCGGACGCCGGGATGTCGAGGTGGTTGGTCGGCTCGTCGAGGAACAAGAGGTTCTTCGGCTCGAGGAGCAGCTTGGCCAGCGCGAGGCGCGATCGCTCGCCGCCCGAGAACCCGCTCACGACCGCAGCGGGTCGTCGCCCCAGAAGCGGAACCGCGCGAGATACTGGCGCGCCGCCTCGACGGTGAAGTCGCCCCGGATCCGGCGCACGTTGTCCACCGCGGTGATCGCTGATTGCAGGTGCAGGAAACGCTGAAGCGCGATCCTCACGACGGCAACCTTTTCGTTTTCCGCGGACGTCGCGCCGATCTCATCAAGGTCATCTGGCACGACGGCCAAGGCGCCTGCCTATTCACGAAAAGGCTGGAGCGCGGACGCTTCCTGTGGCCCTCGATGGCGGACGGCGTGGTGACGATTTCGGCAGCGCAATTGTCCTATTTGCTCGACGGAATAGATTGGCGCATGCCGCGGAAAACATGGCGTCCCACGGCGGCGGGCTGAGCTGCGGCCGATTGACTCAGGCTGCTCTTTTTGGACGATTTTCCGCAGCAAATATGGTTCAATCGGAGTGTGGAAAAGCACTCCCATCTTCTCCCTTCCGACCTCGCCAGCGCCCACGCGATGATCCTCGCGCAGCGCGAACTTCTGGCGCAGGAACAGGCGGGAAGGATCGCGGCGCAGAGCGAGGCCAAGGTCATCCGGCTGGAGATCGAGCGCCTGAAGCTGAGCTGGCCAAGGCCCGGCGTGAAAAGTTCGGACAATCCTCCGAGCGCGGCAAGCTGTTGGTCGAGCAGCTCGAACTGGCCATCGAGGATCTCGAAGAGACGCAAGGCGCCGAAGCAGCCAAAGCCGAAATCGCCGCGCCGAAAACGACAAAGGAAAAGCATAGGCGGGCGCCGCGCGGGCCGCGCAAGTTGCCCGAGGATCTGCCGGTCGAGCGGGTCGTCGAGCCAGCTCCCTGCGCCTGCGGCAAATGCGGCGGCTCGGGGCTCCGCAAACTCGGCGAGATCGTGACCAGGACGCTGGAAAGCGAACCCCGGCGCTGGAAGATCGTCGAGCATGTGCGCGAAAAGTTCACATGCCGCTATTGCGACGCGATCACCGAACCGCCGGCGCCTTCGCACCCGATCGCGCGCGGCTTTGCCGGGCCGAGCCTTTTGGCCATGATTCTGGTGGCGAAGTTCCTGTTGCACCAGCCGCTCAACCGCCAGAGCGCCACGTACGCCCGCGAAGGGATCGAGATCGACACATCGACCCTGGCCGATTGGGTCGGCGGCTGCGTCGTCACGCTCGATCCGATCCTGGCCTTGCTGAAAGCCCATGTCCTGCGCGGCGAACGCATTCACGCCGACGACACGACGGTGCCGGTGCTGGCCAAGGGCAAGACCGCGACGGGGCGGTTGTGGACCTATGTCCGCGACGACCGGCCGTTTGGCGGGAAGGAGCCGCCAGCGGCCTACTTCGAATATTCGCGCAACCGCGCCGGCGAACACCCGCAAAAGCATCTCGCCGGGTGGACCGGAATCATGCAGGCCGACGCCTATGACGGCTACAACGCGCTCTATGAGGGGAAGCGCGAGCCGGCGCCGATCAAAGAGGCCGCCTGCTGGGCGCATTGGCGCCGAAAACTCTTTGATCACGCCAAATTGGCCAAGTCGCCGATCGCGGCCGAGGCTGTGAAGCACATGGACGAGATCTTCGCCTAGGAGCGGACAATCGCAGGCCAACCTCCCGATGAACGCGTCGCCGTCCGAAAGCAAACCATCGCGCCGCTCGTCGCGGAATTGCGCGTGTGGTTTGCGCGCCTTCATGCCGAGCAACGTCGCTGACGTCGGATGTGCGCGATGGCGGCGGCGCCGCTGGCCGATGGGGCGAGGCCTGTATGCGGTCGCGGGCGTAATCGCGCGCCTGCTGATAAGCGCGCTCCGCGATGGCCACCCCCTGCAATCCGACATTGATGCGGGCGTGGTTCATCATGGTGAACATGTATTCGAGGCCGCGATTGGCTTCGCCGACGAGATAGCCTGTCGCGCCGCCCTTGTCGCCGAAAGACATGACGGCCGTCGGGCTGCCGTGAATGCCGAGCTTGTGCTCGATCGAGGAGCAGACGAGATCGTTTCGGGCGCCGAGGCTTCCGTCTTCGTTGACCAGGAATTTCGGCACGACGAACAGCGAAATTCCCTTTACGCCCGGGAGGAGCGTCGGGCAGGCGGGCCAGGACCAGGTGGATGATGTTTTCGGCGACGTCGTGCTCGCCCCAAGTGATGAAGATTTCGTTCCAGTGATGCGATAGGTCGCGCCGTCGGGAACCGCGCGCGAGCGAATGGCGGCGAGGTCGGAACCGGCCTGCGGCTCGGTCAAATTCATCGTGCCGGTCCACTCGCCTGATATCATCTTCGGCAGATAGGCTGCCTTCAGATCTTCGCTTGCGTGGTTTTCGATCGCCATCACGGCGCCCAGCGTCAGCATGTGGCAGAGGGACCATGCCAGATTGGCGCTGGCCCAGAGCTCGACGACCGGCAGGGACACGATATGCGGCATGCCCTGTCCGCCGAATTTTTGATTGGCCGAGCGCGGCCCAGCCGTTGTCGACGAAGTCGCGATAGGCTGCGGCGACACCCGGAGCGGTCGTGACGACGCCGTCCGCCCATTTATTGCCATGGCGATCGCCAACGACATTGAGAGGCGCGAGTTCGCCCGCGGCGAAATTTCCAGCTTCCTCGACAATGGTTTCGACAAGTCAGGCGTGACTTCGCCATGGCCCGGCAGGGCCAGGCGCCGGCAGATCGCCAATTTCGTTCATCACGAAGAGGATGTCGCGGACGGGAGGCGTAAAAGTGGTCATTGAGTTCAATCCGGAAGGGAAAGGGGATGTCGAGGGCGACGGTCAGGCGTCAGCTTCTTCGAAGGCTTCGCGCAAGCGCGCTTGTTGAGCTTGCCGACGCTGGTCTTGATCAGGGATTCGACGAAGACGATGTCCTGAGGGATGCCGAATTTCGAAATGTGCCCCGGTCGGCGTAAGGTCTTGATGAAGGCGCGTAAATCGTCGGCGGCGAGGATCCCGCCGCAACCCGGTCTAACCACCACCAGCGCCTTCGGGCGTTCGCCCCATTTGGCGTCCCACGCCGATCACGGCGACTTCGCTGACGGCCGGATGCTGCGAGATGATGTCCTCGATTTCCAGCGAGGAGACCCATTCGCCGCCGGTCTTGATCACGTCCTTCAGCCGGTCGGTGACCTGCACATAGCCTCAGGTCAATGTTGCCGATATCGTTGGTGTGCAGATAGCCGCCGGCCCAGAGTGTCTCCGAGGCCTCGGATTATTCAAATAGCCCTGCGTCAGCCAGGGCGCGCGCACGACGATTTCGCCGCTCGCCTTGCCGTCATGGGCGACGTCCTTCATGTCGGAGTCGACGATGCGCAGATCGACCAGCGGGACCGGCAGCCCGGCCTTGACCCGCAGATTGATGGCCTTGTCGTCCTCGCCCTTGCGCAGGTCGCTCTTGACATGCGCGAGGGTCGAGGATCGGGCAAGTTTCTGACATGCCGTAGCCGGCGAAAATGTCGACGCCGCGATAGAGCGCCTGCTTCGGCAAGACCGGTCGGCAGGGCAGAGCCGCCGATGATGATCTTCCAGCCATGCAGATCGTAGGCATCGATCTTCGGATGCGTGAGAATCATGTGCAGATGGTCGGCACGCAATGCGAGAAGGTGACGCCCTCGCGCGCCTTGAGTTCCAGCAAGCCTTCGGGGGAATAGCGGCCGGGATAGACTTGTTTGAGCCCCGCCAAGGTCGCGGCGTAGGGAAAGCCCCAGGCGTGGACATGAAACATCGGGCGTGATCGGCATATAGACGTCGTCGCGATGCAGCGCGCCCCTGCTTCGGCGAAAGCGCCAAGGCGGCCGTTTCGGCCAAGGTGTGCAGCACGAGTTGGCGATGGCTGAAATAGACGCCTTTGGGCAGGCCGGTCGTGCCGGTCGTATAAAAGGTCGTCGCCCGCGTATTCTCGTTGAAATCGGGGAAATCGAAATTGGAAGAGCCCGACAGCAACAGCGCCTCATATTCGCATTCCAGCGGAATGGCGGCCTGCCCGGCATGCGGCGTATCGGAAATCAGGACATATTTCTCGACCGTCTCGATCCGGTCCTTGAGCCCTTCGACGATCGTCAGAAATTCGGAATTGACCAGCAGAACCTTGGGACCCGCGTGGTTCAGCGTATAGAGAATTTGCTCGGGATTGAGCCGCACGTTCACGGTTTGCAAACGGCGCCCATCATCGGCACGGCGAAGAAACATTCAAGATAGCGATGGCTGTCCCAATCCATCATCGCCACCGTGTCGCCGGGCTTGACGCCGAGCTTGGACAGCGCACTGGCCAGCTGGCCGATGCGGTCGCGCATCTCTCGGTAGGAATGACGGGCCAGGTCGCGATAGACGATTTCCTGATCGGGCGCGGTGGCGAGCGGCGTGTGCAGAAGCTGCTTGATCAGCAAGGGGTAGTCATAGGCGTTGTTGGCGCGCTCAATAAGGGTGGAAGACATTCATGTTTCCTTCTCGGGATTTCCTGCCTTGCGCCCGGATGGCGGCGCGGCCGCGCCGATTCCGGCGTCATATCGTTCGTGTCTCGTGTGAAAGGGCTCGCCAACGGCAGGCAAAAAGACGCGCGTCAGTCCATGCCCGGGACGCGATGATTGCCCGTCGCTTTTTTCAACTCCATCAGCGCTGTTTGCGCTTTTATGAACATGTTAGATTGTCGTCCGCGCCAGACAATTGGCGTGGCGAAGCCAATTTATTGGCTTCGCCGGCCCGGGCGTCTTCAGGAGGGTATTTCGAGGATGGGTGGTCGCACGACCTCGTCGGCCTGGATTCAAGGCATTGTCGAAATGCTGGATGGCGTCGGTCTGGACGTCGACGCCATTCTGGCCGAAGCTGGCGTCGACCGGGCGATTTTGGCGAGCCCCGACAATCGCGCGCCCACGGAATTGGTCAGTCGACTGTGGCGCGCCGCCGCGGAACATTCCGGCAATCCCGCCATAGGACTGGTCAGTCCGCACGTGCCTAAACCTGGCAATTTCGACATTGTCGGCTACGCGATGATGTCGAGCCGCAACCTCCATATGGCCTTGCAAAACTTCGCGCGTCATCTGCGCCTGGTCAGCGACGCCGCCTCAATCCACCTTGATTCCAACGAGGAATCCGTCAGGTTGCAACTCAAGCTCTTCGGCGGCCGCGAACCCATTCCAAGACAAAGGGTCGAGTTCGACCTCCTCACCTTGCTCACTTTTTGCAGATGGGTCGCCGGGAAATCGATCAAACCTATAGGCCTCTCGCTCGTCTGGCCCGCGCCGGCGAATGTTTCGCCCTTTGAGGACGCCTTCCATTGCCCCCTGAATTTCGAGGCTGATTTCAATGGTTTCGATTTCGCGCGCGCCGACATAGAGGCGAAGCTTCCCGGGTACAATGTCCAGTTGGGTGGAATGCATGAAAGCTTGGTGCAGCAACGGCTTGCTGTTATGGACGGATCGAGCGTCAGCTTGAAAATCCGCGAGGAAATCGTCGACCGCTTGGTCGATGGCGAACCGCGTCGCGAACAAATCGCTCACGCGCTGCATCTCAGCGACCGGACCCTGACGCGGCGCCTGCGCGAGGAGAAAACCTCGTTTCAACAATTGCTCGACGAGACACGTTGCGAATTGGCGCAAAATTATCTCGCCAGGCCGAACATGTCGCTTGCCGAGGTCGCTTTTCTGCTTGGCTTCTCGGATCAGACCGCCTTTTTTCGCGCCTGCCGGCGCTGGTTCAACCTATCCCCGGGTCAATTTCGTGCGAATCTGAATGGCAGCCGCCGATCAGGCCGATAAATCTGCAAAGGAATTGATCAAATCGCGCTCCACACTGAATGCGGCCGGCGACGCATTTGATCGCATGAATTGATTGATCTGGGCAGAATTTTCGGTTCTGGCGCTATTGAGACCTTCGCGGCTCGTCGGGGAGCGCCTCTTCATGACCGGAGTCGCCATTCCTCGGTATTGCCTGCCGCCTTGATCTTTGGTTCGTAGTAGAATCACTTTGGTTTTGACGTTGTCAATCACACGATGCGGATCGAACTGAAGCTCCACGGCATCCAGCGATGGATCACGCCGCCGCCCGCGACCCACGCCGGCGCGCAGTTCGACCAGTCGTTCAGCTCCATCGCTGAAATATTCGGCGGCTGGCGAATGTGTTCGATGGCGGCTAACTGCCGCAAAACACCAGTTTGTTCAGCCGATAAGGAACTACCGCTTGTGGCGCATTGCCGCCGTAAGAAGAATAGCTAAGGCATCCCTATATGTAGTGGCTGTCTTCGTTAACCGGATAGTTACATGGTTCACCCCCCCCGTGCGCTGGGCATTCGCAACATCGGCGGTGTTTATTGCTGATTTTTCTCTATAGATGGGGCACAATATTTCAATTGCCCCTTTGCGAAGTGAGGCACTTTTTTGCACCGCACGGCACGCTGAAGGTCGCGAAAATAGATTCCGATATTGGCCAATTATCACAGGTATTTTCGGCACGACAGCCACGGCGTTTTGCGAGGCAAAACCGCTCGAAACCGCCGCGATTTGCCCGGAAGCCTTTTAGATGGCGGGCTAACCACCTGAAATCACGTAGAATTGCAGTTTCTGGCGGACGCCAATTTGCGGCGTTCGCGACCGCCGAGCCTCCATCCAATTTGCAAGATTTTCCGCCTGCTTCGTGACACCGGACGGCAGCGAGTGAGGGCATTACGCCCGATCGTCTTTCGCGCCCTTCGCCACGATCCGCAGGCGGCTACCCACCAGAGGTCACTGGAGCGACATCGCCTCGGCCGATGGCACCCGAAACCGGACGTCGAATTCCTCGTCGGTAGTCAGGATCACCGGCATGGCTTTCGGATGGATTGGCGCGACGATCGGTTCGGCTACCGGCCAACTCAATTGTCGGCGCGCACCTTGAGCGCGAATTGCGGCGACGGCATGCGCCATCTGGCCAAAGTCAGTTCAAGCTAGCCATCGGATACCCTGACGATCGGTGCCGGGTAGTCGGGGAAGACGCCAAGCATCGGCCAAAGGCGAGCGATTCCTGGTCGTCGCCGGGGACGCCATGTCGATGCTTGATGTCGCCAAAGTCATCAGATCGCGGCTCGGCGCGGCCGGAAAAGAGGCGACACGGTGGCAATTGCCGAACTGGCTGGTGCGATTTGCGGCTTTGTTCGAACTCGACGCTGCGGCTTGTCACGTCCCAGCTTGGTCTGGTCCGCAGAGAGCCTTGTCCGATGCGGAATTATCAGCGCGGCGTGATCGCAGTCGCGATCATTTTGCCGCACCGCCTTTCAACAGGCTCCGATGATCCGCATGACTCCCGATCGCCAAAATGTTCCACTTACGTTCTCGATAGGGATGGAGTGGAATCATGCCGACGGCGGCGCAACCTGTCATTGTCGATGCTACGAACGCGGAAATCGACGCCGTCGTCGCCGAGTTCGGCGGCGTTCACCGCCAGGCTATTCGGGCGCTTCTGCACGACCTGACCCAGATCGCCATGGATGTCGAGGCGTCGGTGTCGAAAGGGTTTGTCCGCGGCAACCTATGGCATTTGAAACTGCTGGGAATGGCGTAGAATGGCGCCCGCCGACCGAAGGGGAAGCCGCTATGACCGCCACGCCTGAAGTCAACCCCAAGACCCGCGCCTTCGCTCGCGTGCTGGCCCCTATCTCGTCATTGTCCCCAGCATTATCGTGGCGAGGCTGCCGGACGTCGCCAAATTGCCGCCGGCCTTCTTCGCCAACCCAGCGTTGGTCTGGATCACGGGCGCCATGATGGTGTTCGGCGGCATATTCGTTATCGCCAACCACCAGTTTTGGCGCGGCCCCGCGGCGATGCTGATCTCGCTCTTCGGCTGGTTCCTTGGCCTTCGCGGGTTGGCGCTGCTGCTCGCGCCGCAGGCCTACGAACGCTTGGTCAACGCATCGGAGGGCGCCTTACCGCTGGTCCGGCTCGGCTTCGGCCTGATCCTCCTCGCCGGCCTCAAGCTTACGTACGACGGATGGATCGCAAAGCCGCCCTCCGAGCGATGACGATCGAAAACATGCGCAGCCTCGGGGTCGATTCCGTCGCCGCGGCGTGTTTGTGTGGGCATGATGCGGTCGTCGACGTCTCTGGCATTGATGGTTGTGTCGAGGTGCCGGCGCTCAGGGCCAGGCTGAGGTGCTCCGTTTGTAACAACCGGCCAATGTTTGTGCGGCCGAACCGGACGGAGATGCGGGCACCCGGCATGGGGAAGGCGAGCGAATAAAAATTTGAGTTTGTTTTTTGCGCGATCTCAGGCCGCAGCGTATATTAATTATCGCCAAACCGACCACAGTGGCGCCGGAAATCGACATCCAGCGCGCAAAAAACTATCGCATGAAATTAATCAGTCACATGTTTCATCGTTATCGGGCCGCGGATAGCCCTCCGGATACAGCATGTCCTCGGGCGGCGAAAAGCCGCTGTTGACGCAGCTGGCGTCAAAAACGACATGCTGAAAGCGCGGATCGAGCAGATAGCTCTTGCCGACCCCGGCGCGCTTGCGCTCCGCGTCGAGCTTGGCCGCCAAGTCGCCCACCGCCGGATCGCGCCGCTCGCGCATACGGATCCAGGCCATATGGATATAGCCGTCGATCGCCATGAAGCGATCGAGCATGCTCGAATTCTCGTCGGCGATCACCACCGGCGTCTCAATCGGCAAAATCTCGCCGTCCGCGCCGCGCGGCAGATCCGACGGCGGCTCGCCGGTCATCCACAGCTGGCCGCGCCGCTCCGGCAGAACGGATTCGGCGCTGAACGAAACGACCTCAAGGCCGCGGCCGGGCTGCGCCGATTCGTCGAACATATGCGTAAACCGCTTCCGAAGCGTCGCCTCCTTCCTGCTGTTGATCGATTCAAACACAGCGACGAGATGGTCGCGCTCGACCTTCAAGGCGGCGATCGCCTGTTCGGCCCGATCGCGCTCGCCTTCGAGCTTCTTCAACGCGCGGTCAAACGACCGCATGGTCGACTCAAAAGCTTCAGCCGCCGCGATGCGCTGACCTTTTTCCCCAACAGGGCTTTTTCCAATCTCGCCTTGTCGCGCATTTCGCAACCTCACGTCGGTAGGCAAAATAAATCGCCAAGCATTGCCGGGTGATTTTTTATACCAGCAAAAACCATGTTCAGGTATTGCCGGGTGATTTAAACATGCCGGCAATTCCTGTGTCCAGGTATTGCCGGGTGATTCTCAAAGTATTTCTTTTTCGGAAAATCCGGCCAATCAAAAAAAGAAAATGACCAAAAGCCCAATGTTCCTCGCAATAACACCCGGCAATACCTGGATGCGGTTTTTGCCTAGATAACCCGATTCCCAGATCGAAAACTATCGTTTTTTAAATATAAAACGCGCGCCAACGATTAGAATGCAATCTAATCTTTTGCCAAAAGAGATGCGCGCGCCGCGGCGTTTTTCCGTCAATAGACAAAAAGAAAAACGAAAACAAACCCTCCGTCGAACACTTCACGGCGTTCGACGACGGAGGCGGCCCCAGGCGGTTCGAAAGGCTCCAATAGGGCCTTTTGCGAACCCGAAAACAGCCAGGAGGCGACAAGCCGCAGCCGGGATCAAAGACCCCGTCCAGCCACGCTCAGCCGCGCTGTCGAAATCAGCCTTAAACACCTGATTTCATTAGATATTCGTTCAAAGCCTGCGCTATGCCGATTTCGGCGTCGCTGCGGTCGTCGAAAATCAAGCGAAAATCGCTTTCATTTCAACGAGTTATATAGCCTTCGCGCTCTCAGCCGAGCCGTTCAGCGCCAATGCATCAGACATGGCTGCGCCGGATGATTGTCGGGAGTGCCCAATAACGCAAAAGTGGCGGCGTTAAACGCCGACCACTTTTGCTCGCCCCTCGGGGCGAATGGGATGGCCCACGCTGACCATGATTTCTGCGCCTGCAGACCCAGCTTGCTGGGTCTGCGGGTGCCCGGCGACGGCGCCGATATTGATCCCGATGTTGAAACCTTCGACGCCGCCGTCAGTGGCGAGGATGTCGTCGCGCAGCCTTTTCGACAGTTCGTTGATGGCCATCGCCTCTTCGGTCAGATATCGAACCAGGAGGCTACGTGGCGTCGCGGGAGAATGAGCGTATGGAGCGGCGTCACCGGATACAGGTCGCGAACCGCGAAGGCAGGCCCGTTTTCCGCGACGATGGCTGACGCGTCGATCCGGCAAAACGGGCAGGCGGACGGATGGGATCGGTCGGAATTGGTCACGGGCGCCCTTTCTCGCGTAGTCAGGATTACGCCGATCCTGGCGCAGGATATGCCTCGTTCGCATAAATGTGTTTTCGGATTTGCGGCAATCGCCCCGCTGTGTCGTGTAAGCTGAGCTTCCTGTCAAATCAGCGTCGAGGGGAATCTCATGCCGCCGATCCGCATCCTGGCCGCCGCCGCCGCGCTACTGTTGGCCGCCCCTTCCGGCGGCGCCGCCGAAAATCCGCTGGAGGCGGCGGTGGCCTCGGGCGCGCATCTGTTCGCCACGGCGACCTTCGGCGGCAACGGGCGCACGTGTGAAAGCTGCCATCAGGGCGGCGGCAAGGAGCCGGGCCAGCTCGGAGACCGCAAGCTGCCAAGCCTCATCAACGCCGCCGCGATCTACCCCCGGTTCAGCCGCGGCGCCGGCAAGGTGGTCACTCTGGAGGGCCAGGTGCAGTCTTGCATCAAGGGCGGGCTGGCCGGGACGCCGCCGGAGCCCGGCAGTTCCGACCTGGTGGCGATCACAGCCTACCTCGGGTCGATCGCCAAGGGCCAGCAGGTGGAGATCGGCGGCGCTCCAAAGTAAGCCTTCACCCCTGCGCCCGCACATGCTGGGTCTGCCGGCCGAGGCCGGCGACCTCGGCCGTGACCACGTCCCCCGGCTTCAGATATTTCGGCGGCTTGCGGCCCATGCCGACGCCCGACGGCGTGCCGGTGATAATGACGTCGCCGGGAACGAGCCGGAAAAAGCTGCTGATATGCGAAATCAGCCAGGCCACGCTGAAAATCATGTCCGACGTGTTGCCGTCCTGCATGACCTCGCCGTTGACTTCGAGCCGCAGCGGCAAGTTTTGCGGGTCTGACACCTCGTTGCGCGTGACGAGCCAGGGACCGAGCGGCCCGAAGCCCGGCGCGCTCTTGCCCTTGACGAACTGGCCGCCCCGATGGCGCTGGAAATCGCGCTCGGACACGTCGTTGACCGTCATGTAGCCGGCGACATGGTCGAGCGCCCGCGCCTCGGAGACCTGATAGGCCTCGGTTCCGATCACCAGCCCGAGCTCGACCTCCCAATCCACACTTTCCGCGCCCCTGGGAATGACGATGTCGTCGTCGGGACCGGACTGGCAGGACAGCGCCTTGTTGAAGATGATCGGCTCCTTCGGCGGCTCCGCGCCGGATTCGATGGCGTGGGCGCGATAGTTCAGCCCCACCGCGTGAATTTGCCCGATACCCGCCAGCGGCGCTCCCAGGCGCGGCTGGCCTTCGACCAGCGGCAGGCGCTCGGGGTCGATGGCGGCGAGCACGGCCAGGCCCTGCGGCGACAGGAGTCTTGGCGAAATGTCGGCGATCGCCGGCGAGAGCGCGCGGATCCGCCCCTGGTTGTCGAGCAGGCCCGGAAGCTCCTGTCCGGCGGGTCCATAGCGAAGCAGTTTCATGCGGGCTTTCCTTTGCTTGGGCGGCTCAGGCGCCGCCGCACATATGTTCGCTGTCGGGCAGCGACCATCCCTGGTTGGTGCGCAGGTTGGTGGCCGAATAGACCTTGCCGCGGTCGTCGCCTTTCGGGCAGTCCTGCGGAATTGACACAAGACACAGGATGACGGGGTCGCCGACGCGCGAATCCCTGACCGCCTGCACGACATCATAGCTGACGCCGGAAATATTGTTGGCGTAGCTGAGCGCCGAGCCGCTGTCCGGCGCGCCCTCGAGCCGCGAGCCGAGGCTGGCGATCGCCGTCCGGACGCACACTCCAACCCGCGTCGGAACCTGGCTGGCGTCGGCGGGAGGCGCGGGGTTCCGCGCGGAAGCGGGCGGCTGGTTTGACGAAAGTGCTGGCGGCTGGTCTGACGAAAGTGCTGGCGGCGCCTGGACGAAATAGCGCGGTTCGCCCGATTTCCAGGCGCAGACGCGCGCGTGGGCGCTGGTCCAGCAGGCGCCCGACGAGGTCAGGGCCCCCAGGGCCGTGCGCGGGAGCGGATAGCCCCGCGTTGCGTTCCAGAATCCCATGGCCTTTCCCGGCCCGACGCGATCGACTTCCGCAACGTAGTCGATCCCGGCCGCTCTCAGGGTCACGAGCCGAAAACTGCCGCCGGGATGGGCGATGAACTGGCAGGGCCCGTCGATGATCTTCTGGGCGTCGAGCTCGAAAAGGCAGTCGGAAGCTTTCGCCAGCGCCGGATCGGCGAAAAACAGAGCCATGACCGCAAGGCAAGCGGCGCGCAGAATTGTTCCCATCACATCCCCCCGATGCGAAAACGCGAGCATATTGCGGGACGCGCCGCGCGTCACGGGTTCTCGGCGCGAAGGGTTCAAATTCCGTCGCTTTCGTTGAGTTGCAGACTCAGTTGCGCGTCCTCGGCGACCGGCGGGTCGAAGCCGGAAACGGTGAGGCCGAGCAACCGCACGCCGCGCTCGGCCGGAAAGATCGGCGCGAGCAGAGCGAAGGCGCGCTGCTCGAATTCGGGCAGCGTCCTGACCGGCGCGACGTCGGAATGGCTGCGGGTGATCTGGCGGAAATCCGCGTATTTCACTTTCAGCGTGACGGTCCGCCCAAAAAAACGGGCGCCGTCGCAGGCGCGCCAGACCTTGGCGACGATCGCCGGCAGCGCCGCCTTGGCCTGCTCCAGCGTAAGGAGATCTGCGAGAAAGGTCTTTTCCGCGCCGATCGATTTGCGCCGCCGGTCCGGGCGCACCGGCCTGTCGTCGACGCCGCGCGCTATGGCGAAATAATAAAGGCCCGCCTTGCCGAAATGCTCCTGGAGGAAGCCGGCGTCATGGCCTTTCAGGTCGCGTCCGGTCTCGATGCCCAGACGGCGCATTTTCTCGGCCGTCGCCGGGCCGACGCCGTGGAATTTCGCCACCGGAAGGTTTTCGACGAAGCCCGGCCCCTGTTTGGGCGTGATCACGAAAAGCCCGTCCGGCTTGTTTTGGTCGGACGCCAGTTTGGCCAGGAACTTGTTGTAGGAGACGCCGGCGGAAGCGGTCAGCCCGGTCTCCGCGCGGATTAGCGCGCGGATTTTTTGCGCGGTCTCAGTGGCGGTCGTGTCGCCTTGCAGATGGTCGGTGACGTCGAGATAGGCTTCGTCGAGCGACAACGGCTCGATCAGCGGCGTGAAGCAGGCAAAAATGGCGCGGATCTGCAACGACGCGGCCTTGTAGATTTCAAAGCGCGGCGGCGTGAAAATCAGTTCGGGGCATTTGCGCAGCGCGGTCACCGAGGGCATGGCCGAGCGCACGCCGAATTTTCTCGCCTCGTAGCTCGCCGCAGCGACGACGCCGCGTTCGCGCCCGTAGCCGACCGCCACCGGCTTTCCGCGCAAGTCGGGATTGTCCCGCTGCTCGACCGAGGCGAAAAACGCGTCCATGTCGATATGGATGATCTTTCGCAAGCGTTCACCGGCGGGGTCCATGGCGAGGAAGCCTCAGCGCCACATGCCGCGCATCCGCGCGCCCAGATCGATCTTGCCGCGCTCCGCCTGAATGCGGCCCGAATTCTCCGCGGAAACCGGGGGCCAGGCCATGCTCTCGAACAGGCCGGCGAGAGCTTGCGGAATGAAGCGGCTGCGCGCGGCATAGACATGTCGGTCGCCTTGCGCGTGCTGGCCATGCGTGAAGAAGCGCTGGGGAACCATCAGGTGCAAACGGTCCTTCGCCCGGGTCATCGCGACATAGAGCAGGCGGCGCTCCTCCTCGATTTCGGCCGAGGCGCCCGTCGCAAGATCGGAGGGGATGCAGCCGTCGACGACATTGAGCAGGAAGACGCTTTTCCACTCCTGCCCCTTGGCGGAATGGATGGTCGAGAGGATGAGATAGTCCTCGTCGCGCAGGGGGACGCCGGCTTCGGCGCTCGTGGCGTCGGGGGGATCGAGCGTCAGTTCGGTGAGGAATTTTTCGCGTGACGGATAGGTTGCGGCGATCTGTTCGAGCTGGACGAGATCGAGCTGGCGCGTCGCGGCGTCCTCGTGCAGGCGGTCGAGATGCGGCTGGTACCAGTTTCGCGCAGCGTGGAGTTCGGACGGCCAGCCGGAATCGCCGTCGCGCAAGACTTGCAGCATGGCGAGGAAGGCGCCCCAATGTTCGCCGACGCGCGGCGGGGCGGGCAGGGCGGCGAGCGCCGCCAGCGGATCGGCGGCCTCCGCCATGGCGTCGAGCGTTTTCCGCGCCAGCGACGGGCCAACGCCGGGCAGCAATTGCAGCACGCGAAAGCCGCCGACGCGGTCGCGCGGATTCTGCGCGAAGCGGAGCAGGGCGAGGAGATCCTTGACATGCGCGCTGTCGAGGAATTTCAGCCCGCCGAATTTCACGAAGGGAATGTTGCGCCGGGTCAGCTCCACTTCCAGCGGCCCGCTGTGATGCGAGGTGCGGAACAGGACCGCCTGCTCCTTGAGTTTTTCGCCAGCCTCGCGCGCCTCGAGCGCCTGCTCGACAATGTAATTGGCCTGGTCGGTTTCGTCGCGCACGCAGACGAGGCGCGGGCGCTCGGCGGACTGCCGCTCGGTCCACAGGTTCTTGGTGAAGCGCTCGCTCGCCAGCGAGATGATTCCATTCGCCGCCGCGAGAATCGGCTGGGTCGAGCGGTAATTGCGCTCGAGCGTGACGACTTCGGCCGGCGGCGCGAACTGTCTCGGAAAATCGAGAATGTTGCGGACGTCCGCCGCGCGAAAGGCGTAAATCGACTGGGCGTCGTCGCCGACGACCGTCAGGCCCCGTCCGTCCGGCTTCAGGCCCATGAGGATCGATGCCTGAAGCCGGTTGGTGTCCTGGTACTCATCGACCAGGACATGATCGAAACGCTCGGCCGTCCGGCGGGCGAGATCGGGCTCGGAAACCATCTGCGCCCAGTAGAGCAGGAGATCGTCGTAATCGAGCACGCTATGCGCCTGCTTGGCGTCGACATAGGCGGCGAAGATCTTTTTCAGCTCCGCGCTCCAGCCGGCGCACCAGGGGAAGCTTTTCCCCAAAACCTCGTCGAGCGGCGCCTCCGAGTTCACGACGCGCGAATAGATGGCGAGGCAGGTCCCCTTGGTCGGGAATCTCTTCTCCGTCTTGGAAAATCCGAGGTCGTGCCGCACGAGGTTCATCAGGTCGGCGCTGTCCTCGCGATCATGGATGGTGAAGTCGGGGTCGAGGCCGATCACGTCGGCAAATTCGCGCAGCAGGCGCGCGCCGACGCCATGGAAGGTTCCCGCCCAGGCGAGCGCGTCGGTCAGCACGCCCGCCTTGGCGCCGAGCGTCTCCCCGCAGATGCGCTTTACGCGGGAGGTGAGCTCCGTCGCCGCCCGGCGCGAAAAAGTCATCAGCAGGATGCGGCGCGGATCGGCGCCATTGACGATCAGATGCGCGACACGATGGGCGAGCGTATTGGTCTTGCCCGAGCCGGCGCCGGCGATGATCAGCAGCGGCGCGCCGATGGTCCGGCCGTCGCCGACGCCGTGTTCGACGGCGCGGCGCTGGTCGGAATTGAGCTTTGCAAGATGCGCGGCGCTCACCAGAAGGCTCCGGTTCGGTGACTCGAATGCAATTCAGTCCACTGGAACATAAACCGAACATAACCGTTTGGTTTCCGTTTGCAAAGCAGGTCGGGATTCGCCGCCTTTTGCCCGGAGTTGTGATTGGGCGCATGATGCGAGGGCATTGCGCCTTTGTCGACCAACTCCCACGAAAGCCCGGCCCATGATCCGCGCCCGTCCTTTATGCTCCGCGCTCGCCGCTGTCGTCCTTGCCGTGACAATGGCGCACCCGGCGCAGGCGGCGCCGGCCAACACGTTGCGCGAATTGTTCCACCATCTCGGCCAATGCCTCGGCGCCGCAAGAGGCGCTCCCGGCGAGGAAATCACTCTGCGGTTCAGCCTGCGCCGCGATGGCGCGCTGATCGGCAAGCCGCACATAACGTACAAGAAATTGCCGCGCGACGCCGAGGCGCAGCGCCGCTTTGTCGAGAGCGTCGCCGCGGCGCTGGATCGCTGCCTGCCGGCGCCCGTCACCGACGCGCTTGGCGGCGCCATAGCCGGACGGCCGCTGTCGCTGCGCCTCGGCGTCAAAGGCCGTGAAACCGACATTTGAACGCAAAAGCCCGCTTCGAGAAAAAGCCTGTCGGCGGAGCCTCAACAACTCGGCTGCTTGACCCGGGCGACGTTGCGCACATGGCTCTTGGCGGTGCGAAGCCGCGCGATGTGTTTCCTCGTCAGGCGGCGTGCGCCGCCCACAAGTTCGAGTTCATCCGCCGCCGCCAGCAACTGGTCCAGAGTCTGGCTCGCTGCTTCGAGATGTCCGACGATTCGCACCTTTTCGTCGCCGAATCGCTGCGACATGGCGATTTCCGCCCGCGCATAGGCGAGTTCGATGCCGGCAACCTCGACCAGCGCCCTGAGCCCGTCACGCATATTCGTCCCTCCAGCCGCCGTTTTTTAAAACGTTGTTTTTGATGGGCTTCCGTAAATGTATCCGATTGGGAGGCTTTTTTGAATGGCCTTAAGTCAAACCTCCAGTCGAAATCGGGCATAAGCTTCGCCTTAAGGCGGCGCCAAAAGGCGCCGCCGCTCTTCCTGATGGCGGAGGGCGGTCACACCGCCAAGGCCAAACGGATGAAATTCGTCACCTCTTCGTTCAATTGCCCCGAATGCCGGGTCAGGTTTTCGGCGGCGCCGAGCACCTCCCGGGCGGACTTGCCCGTTTCATCCACCGCATGATTGACGCCGATGATATTGCTGGCGACGTCGCGCGTTCCCTGCGCGGCCTCCTGCACACTGCGCGCGATTTCCTGCGTCGCCTCGCCCTGCTGCTCTATGCCTGAGACGATGGCCGAGGTGTTGATGCTCAATTCCTCGATCGCCGCGCCGATCGCCTCGATCGCCGCGCCGGCGTTGCGGGTCGCGCCCTGGATATGGCTGACCGAAGCCGCGATTTCCTCCGTCGCCCTGGCCGTCTGGCTGGCGAGGCTCTTGACCTCGTTGGCGACAACGGCGAAGCCCTTGCCCGCCTCGCCGGCGCGGGCGGCCTCGATCGTGGCGTTCAGCGCCAGCAGGTTGGTCTGGCCGGCGATATCCTGGATCAACTGGACCACGGCGCTGATCTTGCCGGCGTTTTCGACCAGATCCTGCATGATTTCATTGGCGCCGTGCGCTTTTTCGACTGCGCTGCTGGCCTTGTCGGACGATTGCGCGACATGGCGGAGAACATCGACGATCGAGCGCGACAATTCTTCCGCCGCCGAGGCGACGGTCTGCACGTTGACGCTGGCTTCTTCGGAAGCGGAGGCGACGCTCGCGGTTTGTCCGCGCGTCTGCGTCGCTGTCGCCGACATGGAGCGCGCCGTCGTCTGCAATTGCGTTCCTGCCGCCGCGACCGAGCCGAGCATTTCGCGCGCCTTGCCGTCGAAATCCCGCAGCAGGGCGGCGAGCTTTTCGCCGCGCGCCATGCGCTCTGCCACCAGCGCTTCCTGGTAAACGGAAATGGCGATGTCCATGTCGAGCATGACCGCGCAGTTCACTGCGCGCAACAGCGCCTTCAATTTGCCGGGCGACCAGCGATGGGCGTCCACGGCGATTTCGGTCAGGCGAGTCAGGACGAAATTATAGCCGCCGATATACCAGCGCGGCTCGAGGCCGATCCGGTTGTGGGCCAATCCGATGGTGCGAACGCCGTTGAAATAGTCTTCGTCGAAGCGCCCGGAAAACAGTCGCTCCCAATGGGTTCGCTGCGCCGACTTCAGGCGCGAGCTCTGTCCGCCGATCAGCGCGGCCAGCGTCGGCGCCGCGCCTGCATGTTGATAAAAGGCCTCGAGTATATCGCCCAGGCGCGGCGCCACGATCTTCCAGAATTCGGCGAGCAGCACACGAGACTCCTGATCGACCAGCATGAATTTGAGACGCGTGGCGTTTTCACTGTTGGGATGGTAGCTCATCGTCTTGCCTCTAAAAAAAGTTACGTAGAGAAATCTTTGACTTGCGTCGGGCGAACATTCCAGAGTCGCTTGACGCTCAAGAGACAAGAGATATTTGCCTGGTTGACTGGCAATTTTCGAGTGTTTGGCTTGAGCTGCCTAACTTATTGACGAAAATGATGATCTTCCCTTGCCCCAAGCTGGAGTCTATGGGGCGGCGTTTTTTTGCGTCGGCAGTCGATTTCGAGCTACGTCATCAGACCTAAGTATTGTCTCGGCATGACGAAGCTCCTGCCCCTGCGCTGGGGCCATTTCCGCGCCGCCTTCCGCGGGCGAATTGATCGATAACTTCGCCATTCAGGCGATCGAGACCGAGCGTGCGAAAAACCTGAAAAAAGTGTGAGATGGCGGCGCGGGAGCCGGCGCCGCTCGAACACGCCGCCGCGCCGCTGCTGGCGAAAGGGAGCGCGCTTGCCCCTGATGGAGCAGGTCAAGGCGGTCAATCTTGCCTTCCGGGGAGACCGAGGGTTGCGCGCGCGGGAGGCCGCACAGGATTTCGGCGCGCGCTTCATCTGACGCGAGGCGTCTATCGCGCCAATGACGGCCGCAGTCTTCGCCGCCTTCACGCGCCGTGCAAGACCAAGTCGAATTTTTCCGGTCCCGGCCAGCCCGAAAGCATCTTGCCGGCCAATATGAACGACGGCGTGGCGCGCGCGCCGGCGCTGTTCAGGAAATGCGACTGGCCGATCAGGATGTTGCGCACGCCGTCGCCGTCGCCCGTGTCGGTCACTTTGGCGACGTCGAGTTTCAGCGCCCGCACGGCGGCGAGGCCGACTTCGCCGTCGATGGCGCCGCGACTGGCGAACAGGCGCCGATGGAAGGCGTAGGCCTTCGCCGGCCCGTAGAGCTTCAGCACCGCCTGGCGCAATTTCGCCGCCTGGATCGAGCCGATCGACAATTGCGGCGAGTCGATCAGCCCGAGCCGCAGCGCGCCCGCATGGCCGACGCGCGCGTCGAGCGCGCGGAATACGGCGCGGCAATAGGGGCAATTGTAATCGAAGATCTCGATCGCCGCCGGTCCCGATCCGGCCCATGACAGGCCGGGGCAGGCGCGCGGGTCAACTCCCGACGGCAACGGCGTCAGCTCGACATCCTCCGCCCGGGCGAGGCCGGTCGCCGCCATTTGGACGGCGCCCGTCGCGGCGGCCGCCTGGGCCAGACGGGAGAGAAAGCTGCGTCGATCCATCGGGAGGCTCCTTTTTTCGGCTTCAGCCGACGGTGAAGACCGGCGCGCGGCGACCGCTCTTGCCCAGTTCTTCAAGCACGGCGCGGGCAAGTTCGATATAGGGCTGCGCCTGTGGCAAATCCGGGGCGGCGGCGGCGACCGGGGCGCCCTTGTCCGAGGTCTCGCGGATCTTCATGTCGAGGGGGGCCGCGCCGAGGAATCGCAGCCCGTTCTTCTCCGCTTCGGCCTTGGCGCCGCCATGCGCGAAGATTTCCGTGCGTCCGCCGCAATGCGGGCAGAGGAAATAGCTCATGTTTTCGAACAGGCCGAGGATGGGCGTCTTCACCTGGTTGAACATGGCGACGGCGCGGCGCGCGTCGATCAGGGCGAGATCCTGCGGCGTCGAGACCACCACCGCGCCGGCCAGCGAGACGCTCTGCGCCACGGTGAGCTGCACGTCGCCGGTGCCGGGCGGCATGTCGATGACCATGATGTCGAGTTCGCCCCAGGCGACGTCGTTGAGCAATTGCCGGATCGCCGTCATCACCAGCGGGCCGCGCCAGACCACTGCGGCGTCGTCGGGAACCAGGAAGCCGATCGACATCAGCTTGACGCCATATTTCTCGAACGGTTCGAGGCTGTGGCCGTCCGCCGCGAAATTCGGCTTGCCGGTAATGCCGAACAAAAGCGGCAGCGACGGGCCGAACACGTCGGCGTCGAGCAGGCCGACCTTCTGCCCGGAGGCCGCCAGAGCCGCGGCGAGATTGGCCGCGGTTGTCGATTTGCCGACGCCGCCCTTCCCGGAGGCGACGGCGATGATCTTCTTCACTTTGGCGAGGCCCGAGCCTTCCGGCGGCGCCTCGCGATGGGGCGCATGGGGCGCATGCTGCGGCGCGGACGCCTGGGCCGGACGGTCGGCCGTCAGGGCGACGAAGGCGGCGGTCACGCCGGGCAGGGCGGAGACGGCGGCCTGCGCCGCCTCGCGCAGCGGCTCGAGCGTCTGCGCCTGTTCGGGCGCCACGGTCAAAGTGAGATAGACTTTGCCTTCGCGGATATTGAGGCCGGACAGCACGCCGGACTCCGTCAGGGGCGTCTTGCCGTCCGGGCCCGGAATTTGGCTCAAGGCCGCGAGAATCTGTTCATTGGTCGCCATGGTCAAGCCTCGGTTTTCGGTGAATACCAGTTGAGTGTTTCGCGCAAGGTCACAACTTCGCCGACGATGATGATGGTCGGGCCGCGGAGCCCCGCCGCCACCGCTTTCTTTGCAATGTCGCCGATTGTTCCTGTGACGGTGATCTGGTTGGCGCGCGTGCCGTTTTCAACGATCGCCACTGGCAGGGCGGGGTCCGCGCCATGCTTCAGGAATTCCTGCATCAGGAAGTCGAGATGCGCGAGGCCCATGTAGACGGCGACGGTCTGGCGTGGCCGCAGAATGGTCGACCAGTCGAGGTCGATCGGGCCGTCGCGGCCATGGCCGGTGACGAAGACGCAGGATTGCGCGTAGTCGCGATGGGTCAGCGGAATGCCGGCATAGGCCGAGCAGCCAGCCGCCGCCGTCACGCCGGGGCAGACCTGGAAGGGGATGCGATGTTCTGCGAGCTTTTCGATCTCCTCGCCGCCGCGTCCGAAAATGAAGGGATCGCCGCCCTTGAGCCGCAGCACGCGTTTGCCCTGCAGCGCCAGCTTGACCATCAGTTCGCCGATTTCCTCCTGCGGCAGGGCGTGATGGGCGCGGCGCTTGCCGACATAGATGCGCTCGGCGTCGCGGCGCACCCGGTCCATGATCGCCGGCTCGACCAGCCGGTCGTAAAGCACGACATCGGCCTGCTGCATCAGGCGGAAGGCGCGGAAGGTGAGGAGGTCGGGGTCGCCGGGGCCGGCGCCGACCAGATAGACTTCGCCGCGCGGGCTCTCGCCATCGGCCGAGCCGTCGGGCTGGCACATGGCGATTTCATGCGCCAGGGCCGCCTGCGCCGCCGCTTCGTCGCCCGACAGGACCATTTCGGCGATCGGACCGTCGTAGATCCGCTCCCAGAAGCGCAGGCGCGCGCCGTGGCTGGTCAGCTTTTCCGCCAGCGCGGCGCGGCCGGCGCCGGCCAGGGCGGCGAGACGGCCGTAACCGGCGGGAATCAGCGTCTCGAGCCGCGCCTTCAGCATTCGGCCGAGCAAAGGCGCGTCGCCGCCGGTGGAGATGGCGACGACCAGCGGGCTGCGGTCGAGAATGGAGGGGACGATGAAATCGGAGATATGCGGATGGTCGGCGACATTGACCAGCGCGCCGGCGGCCCTTGCCCGCGCCAGGATTTCGGCGTCGGGCTCCTCGCCGGCTTCCGGCGCGAAATAGCACAGAACGCAGCCGGCGAAGCCTTTCGGGTCGGTCAGGTCGCCGAGGCGGTAGTCGCCCCGCAATGCCTCGAACTCTTCGCTTAGTTCGACGGCGAACAGCACGACTTCGGCGCCGGCGCGAAACAGCGTCTCGACGCGGCGGGCGGCGATGGGGCCGCCGCCGACCACGCCGACGCGGCGGCC
The DNA here is from genome assembly GCA_963849665.1 of uncultured Alphaproteobacteria bacterium. Lineage (GTDB taxonomy): Bacteria > Pseudomonadota > Alphaproteobacteria > Rhizobiales > Beijerinckiaceae > Rhodoblastus. Next base: position 23,644 of record CAWKJW010000091.1, read on the forward strand.
TTTCAGGTTGAGAAACAGGGGCAGGCGATCCATGGCGTTTCCATATTTATTTTTGATTTGTTTGCGTCGGTTGAAGCATTTTACGCGGCGAGCAGCCGGCCGGGGTCCCGCGCCGCCCAGTATTTCTCGGCCTGCGCCTGCGCCGCCTGCATGTCCTTGGCGAGCCCCATGGTGCGCAGGGCGATGGCGAGCGTGCCGGTCACGGCGGCCTCGGCGTAGGCGTTTTTCGCCTCGCCGCGCCAGACCGCGAGCAGGCCGGCCAGATCCATCTCTTCGTCGGGCGTCTGGCGCGGATCGTCCATGATCGGCGGCCAGCGCTCCTCGACCGCGACGCCGTCGATGATTCCGAGCGTCTCGCAAGGCTTGCCGGGGCGGCGCTCGATTTCGCCGCCTTCGCCGCGGAACACCACCATGTGCCTTTCGCCGAGCAGCTCCGCCGCGTCGCGGTGCGTCTTCATGTAGTTCGGGTGGAAAATTCCCTGCAGCAGGCAGGGGGCGCCGAAGGGATTGATCATGCGCGCCAGCGTATGCACCGGCGAGCGCAGCCCCAGGACCTTCTTGAAGCCCATCATCCGCGCCAGCGGCGGCGCGATGTGGCCGAGGTCGAGATAGGCGAATTTCTGCTGCGCGAGCTGCCCGGAGGCTTGCGCGAAATTTTCCGCCGGCGGCAGGCCGAGGGCGCGCAGCACGTCGCCGGTATAAAGTCGTCCCGCCGTGTGTCCGTCGAAGCCATGCATGAACACGCTGTGCCCGTTTTGCGCCAGGCAGAGCGCCGCCAGCAGGAACCAGGGCAATTGCCGCTTCTTGCCGGCATAGGACGACCAGTCGACGTCGGCCAGCCCTTTCGGCAGCGCCGGCATGCTCTTGCGAACCGCCTTGGCGAAGCCCGCGATTTCGGCGCCGCTTTCCTCCTTGACCCGCAACAGCATGAGGAAGGCGCCGAGCTGTTCCGGCAACACCTTGTCTTCGAGGATCATCGTCATCGCCTCTTCCGCCTCTTCGACGGTGAGGGGACGGGTCAGATGCTTGCCGCGCCCGAGAATGGCGATGAAACGGGCGAAAGGATGAGGCGTATGAGGCATTTCGGACATCCCTGTTGTGGTTCGTTCTTGATTCACGCCCAGCATAGTGCCGGACGCCTTGTCGGCAAGCCGCTGTTCTTCACGCCGTGAAATAAACCAGCGCGCCCCGATAGATCACGTAAACGCCGACGGCGGCCACCAGCGCCGCGAAAATCTGTGTCAGCGCCTTCTTGCGCACCGCCATGCGGCCCGCCAGCACGCCGCCGCCGACGCCGCCGACCACGCCGCCGGCCAGGAGAAACGCGGCGATGCGCCAGTCCACCATGCCGGAGAAGGCGTAATTGGCCGCCGTCGCCGCGCCGAAAACCGTCACCGACACCAGCGACGAGCCGATGGCGGCGAGAATGGGCATTCTGGTGGCGGCGATGATCGCCGGAACCACCAGAAAGCCGCCGCCAATGCCGAAGAAGCCGGCGAGCAATCCGGCGCCCAGGCCGAAAAAGGTCAGCGACGGCGCCATGCCGAGGACATTCGCCCCGGTCATGCGAACTTCGTGCTGGATCGCCGGCTGCTTTTTTAGCGCCATTTGCGCGGCGATGACCAGCATCAGCACGCCGAACAGCAGCAACAGCTTCTGGCCGTCGAAGACCTTGCCGAGCGACGATCCGAGCGTCGCGCCCAGCACCCCCGCCGCGGCGAAGTACAATGCGCAGGGCCAGCGGACGTTGCCGGCGCGGGCGTGGCCGAAAAGATTGACCAGGGCGTTCATCGCCACGGCGGTCGCGCCGGTGCCGATGGCGACATGGGGATCGCGCAGGCCGACGTAATAGACGAGCAGGGGCGTGGCGAAAACCGAGCCGCCGCCGCCGATCAGGCCGAGCACGAAGCCGACGAGCACGCCGGAAAACAGGGCAGGAACGTCGCCGGGCGAAAAAACCATGATTTCGCTCCTGCGGGTGGGTGCGCGTTATATCAGTATATTGGAATATATCTAAATTTGGACGACGCGGTCAAGCGCGTTGCCGCGCCCCGGCGACGATTGACATGAATTTGAGCATTTGTCGCATTTTTCGGCTAAAAGAGCCCAATGAACGAATCTCAACCCCTTTCCTCGGCGCTGCGGCTGACAGCGCGCGCGCTGCTTCTAGGCGATCGCATCGACATTGCCGGCCTCGAGCGGCCGGACGCCATTTCCGCCGCGCCGCTGGCCTTCCATGTCGGGCAAGGCGGCCGCGTGGCGCTCTATCGCTTTGGCGTGGCCGTCATGGTCGGCCTGTCGCCGCTGGAGGAGGAGGACGTTCTTGCAAAGCTCAAGGACCGCATCGTCGGCGCCCGGCTGCGCAAGGAAGACGAGATCGCCATCCTGGTCATCGGCGGCGAGGGCGAGGACCGCATCACGCCGGGCGGCCCGATCGCTCTCAAGGATCTGTCCGACCCGCGTTTCCTGGTTTTTTCCGACGCCTTGGCCAAGAGCGTGGCGCTCGGCCGCGACGAGCGCGAGGTCAACAGCGTGTTCGACAAGGTCGAGCCGCTCGCCAACACGCTGGCCCGGCAGGGGAGGCCGATGCGCGACCGGCGCGAAATGCTGCGGCTGATCGGCCAGGCGCTCGGCGTGCAGCATCGCGTCTCGGGCCGCGTCGCGGTCGAGGACAAGCCGGACGTTTTGTGGGACCGGCCCGACCTCGAGCGCCTTTACGCCCAACTCGAAGACGAATACGAGCTGAAGGAGCGCGCCCAGACGCTGCAGCGCAAGATCGACGTGATCGTCGAAACCGTGCGCGCGCTCACCGACATCATCGACGCCGACCGCTCCTCGCGCATGGAATTCGCCATCGTCCTGCTGATCGTGGCGGAACTCGGCCTTTCGCTGTTCCAGATTTTTTCCGCGCACGGGCATTAAAGGCGGATGCGTTTTGCACGCCGTAGTTGCTCCGGCGTCATTGACAGGCGGCGCTTTCCCTTTCACTAGAGGCCCGCGGGTCGCCCTTCAGCCTGTCCGGCTTGCGCCGGAAAAATGCGAAGGAGCCGGAATTCGGCGGTTTGGCCGGTTCCGGTTTGAGCGTCCGTTCCTCGCGGTCGGAACGGACTTTCCCGCACGGGACGACCGCCGAGAGACCTGTTCTTGCTGTCCATTGTCAAAAATCGTTTGCGCAAGAGACTGTTCACTGAAGGGCAGCTGCATCTGATCGAGCGGCTGCTGCGCGACCAGGGGCGCAAGCACGTCAAGGGCTATGTCCTCGCCTTCGCGATGATGGGAATTATCGCCGCGACGACGACCGCCACCGCCTTCATTATGAAGGACATCATGGACAGGATCTTCGTCGCGCGCAGCATCCATGCGATGTGGGCGATCGGCGGCGCGATCCTGGCGATCTATGCGGTCAAGGGCTTCGCCACCTATGGCCAGCAGGTGGTGTTGTCGAAAATCGCCAACAATATCATCGCCGAAATCCAGACGCGCATTTTCGACAAGATGCTCGGGATGGACATCAGCTTCTACAATGCGCGCCATTCCACCGAATTCATCGCCCAGCAGGCCTTCATCGCCCAGTCGGCGAGCGGCGCGCTGAACATGCTCATCACCGCGCTCGGCCGCGACATCCTGACCACCATCGGCCTCACCTATGCGATGTTCGTCCAGGATCCGATGCTGGCTTCGGCCGCCGTGCTGATCATGCCGCTGGCCATTGTCGGCGTGCGGAAGCTCGGCAATCGCGCGAAAAAAGTGATGATGACGGAATTCTATGGTTTCGCCGCCATCCTCGAATCCCTGCAGGAGACGGCGCAGGGCATTCGCGTCGTCAAGGCCTTCACCCTCGAGCCTTTCATGCGCCAAAGGCAGGTCACGGCCATTCAGAGCTTCGAGCGCGCCGCCAACAAGCTGTCGCGCATCCAGTCGCGCTCCAGCCCGATGATGGAGAGCCTCGCCGGCTTCTCCGTCGCGCTGGTCGTGGTCTATGGCGGCTATCGCGTGATTCAGGGCGGGCAGCAGCCGGGCAATTTCTTCGCCTTCCTCACTGCGCTCCTGCTGGCGACCGAGCCGGCCAAGCGAGTCGCCCGCCTCCATGTCGACCTGTCCACGTCGCTGATGGGCGTCGGCATGCTTTACGAGTTCCTCGACAAGCCGGTGGTCGAAGCCGAAAAGGACGACGAGCCGGCGCTGCAGATCACCCGCGGCAAGGTGGAGTTCGACAAGGTCGAGTTTTTCTATCGCCCCGGCGAAATGGTGCTGAACAAGCTGAGCTTTGTCGCCGAGCCGGGCCAGACCACGGCGCTGGTCGGGCGCTCCGGCGGCGGCAAGACCACGACCATGAGCATGATCCTGCGCTTCTACGAGCCGACCGGCGGCAAGATCCTCATCGACGGCCAGGACATCTGCGCCTTCTCGCGCCAGTCGCTGCGCCGCCAGATTTCCTACGTCGGGCAGGACACGTTCCTGTTCAAGGGCTCGGTCCGCGACAATATCGCCTTCGGCAAGCCGGGCGCGAGCGAGGCGGAAATCATCGCCGCGGCCAAGGCCGCGCATGCGCATGATTTCATCACCGGCTTCGATCGCGGCTATGATTCGCCCTGCGGCGAGCAGGGCATGCAGCTTTCGGGCGGCCAGCGCCAGCGCATTTCCATCGCCCGAGCCTTCTTGAAAAACGCGCCGCTGATCCTGCTCGACGAGGCGACTTCGGCGCTCGACACCGAATCCGAGCGCGCCGTGCAGGAAGCCTTGAAGACCCTGTGCGCCGGACGCACGACGCTGGTCATCGCGCATCGCCTCTCGACCGTCGCCAATGCCGAGAGAATCTGCGTGATCGAGGGCGGCAAGGTGCTGGAGACCGGCCGCCAGGACGAATTGCTGGCGAAAAACGGCGTTTACGCCCTGCTGCACCAGACGCAGTTCGAACGCGGCCATCTGGCGGCGCCGGAAGCCGCCGCGGAGTGATTTTATCGCGCGAGTCCTGAATTAGAATATCCCGAAACTCCTGCGGAACAGTTTGATAGGGTCAAGCGTCTTGCTCAAGGCTGACGCCCGGCCGGGGACGAAAATGTCCGTTTCGCAATCCGACAGCGCTTCAACGCCCGCAAATGGCCGGACGCAGGAATCAGCCGGCCTGTGGGGAAGGGGGCTCGCCGGAGCCGTCGCCGGCGGGGGCGTGCTGCTGACCGGCCTTTGCGCCGGCGGCCTGCTGTTCGACGGCCTGCCGGGCGCTGGTCCGTCCGGCGCTTCGGAAATCTCCATCGTAGCGGCGGACGAGCTTGGCGGCGCAAGCGGCACGCTCGACCCGCAACAGGCCTCGGCGCTGGCGTCGCAAGCCCGAGGGTGCCGCTCGCCGCTTGCCATGGTGATCCTGTCGAAGGCGCCCGGCGCGCCCGACAGCGACGTTCGCATCCGGTCGGGCGGCTATCTATCGCCGGCGTTCCGGGTCGGCGACACGCCTGTGCGCGTGGCCATTCCCTTTCCCGCTCCCTATCTGGCCGGCCGCGGACGGCTGGTCGTCGAAGGCCCGCGACAGGGTCTGCGCGTGGCGCTCTATCCGGCGTGGCAGAGCGCGTCGATGCAAAAAGCCGATTACGTCAACGTCTGGTGGCGCACCGACAAGCCCTGCGGCTGAGGAGGCGTTATGAAGGATTTTCTGGCGCGCAATCAAACCGCTTCCCTCATCGTGACGATGACTGTCGCCTCATTGCTCACGGCCGGAGTCCTCGCGGCGGTCAACGGCGGCGGCGCGGCGCTTGCAAGCCTGTTCACGCTGGCCATGCTGCCGCGCCTCCTCGGCGTCATGGCGCTCATAATCGCCGGGGCCATGCTGACCTATCTCGCCATGCGGATGGCCCTGGTCTCGGCCAATGTCACGCAGACGGCGAGCGGACCCTCGGTCGATCCAGGCCAATTGCGCCTGCTCCGCATTGTCGAGACGCCGGCGATCGTCCAGCAGGGGCGCACGGCGCAACAGGCGCTCGACGATCTCGACGCGATGATCGGCCTTTCGGCGGTGAAAGCCGAAGTCAACACGCTCATTGCCCGGCTGCAGCTCGAACGCCGACGCAAGGCTGAAGGCATGACGGTCACAGCCCTGAGCCAGCACATGGTGTTCACCGGACCGCCCGGTGTGGGAAAGACCGTAGTGGCGCGGGCGATCGGCGATATTTATCGAGGCCTCGGGGTGCTGAAGCGCGGCCATCTGGTCGAAACCGAGGAAAAGGAGCTGGTCGCGGGTTTTATCGGCCAGACTGCGGCGAAGACGGACGCCGTCTGCAAATCGGCGCTCGACGGCATCCTGTTCATCGACGAAGCCTATTCGCTCGTCTCGCAGAATACGTCGGCGAGCTACGGCATGGAGGCGATCAACACCCTGCTCAAATTCATGGAAGACCAGCGTGAGCGGGTGATTGTGATCGTGGCCGGCTATCCCGACCTGATGGAGTTTTTCCTCGCCGCCAATCCGGGTCTCGCCAGCCGCTTCTCCAAGACGATCAATTTTCCAAATTATTCGCCAGACGAACTCGCGCAAATCCTCGCCGTCATGGCCAAGGCGCAAGGTTTCAGCCTGCCGCCGGGCTTCGAGGCGCCGGTGCGCGGCTGGGTCGAGGAGCACAGCGCTTCGCGCAAATGGGGCAATGCGCGCTCTGTCCGGGGCCTGATCGAGAAGATGCGGGAGGCGCAGGCCGTGCGGCTTTCTCGCGACCCGTCGTCGGGCGGCATCGACCAACTGACGATGGCCGACCTTGAGGGCGCCCTCAAGGCGATGGAGGCTCAGTTGCGATGAGCGCGAAGGCGCGATACGCCCATTTCCTGCTCTGGCACGGAGACGCCGCTTACCGGCGCGCCTGGTTTTTCGCTCCGCAATTGCTGGCGCTCGCCGGGGCCGGCTGGCTGTTGACGCGCGCGGTCGAGGCGCCCGCGCCGAACTGGGGCGCGCCGGAAAAGCAAGAGCCCTGGGGCGGAAGGGTCACCGACGCGCTGCGCGACCGCGCCAAGGCCGATCCGCAGGCCCTGGCCGAAATCCGCGCCAAGGCCGAGGCCGGCGACGCGACGGCGCAGTTCCTGCTGGCGACGCTTTACGATCCGACATTGCATTTCGCGACGACAGTGGCGCCCGACGGGCCGACGGCGGCGCGATGGTACCTCAAGTCGGCCGAGCAGGGCTTCGCCGCCGCGCAGTATAATTACGGCAACTTTCTGGCGCACGGAAACGCGGGGGCGCCACCCGATCCGCAGGCCGGACTACAATGGATTGTCAAGGCCGCCAATTCCGGCCTCGCCTATGCCCAGCGGATTGCCGGCAACATGTATCGGGACGGCATCGGCGCGCCGGCGGACCGGGCCGCCGCGACCGAATGGTATCGCAAGGCCGCCGACGAGGGGGATCATTATTCCCAGACCGAGATCGGCGACGCCTACTGGAACGGCTACGCGCCTTACGCCAAGGACCTCGCCGAGGCGGTGAACTGGTATCGCAAGGCGGCGCTCGATCCGCAAATTCCTGGCGCCGCGCGGATGCTCGGCATCGCCTATCGCGACGGCGAAGGCGTCGCGCCCGATCGTACGAGTTCGCTGGCCTGGTTCCGGCGGGCGGCCGACGAGGGCGATTCCTTTTCGGAAGCCGAAATCGCCTCAGCCTATTGGAACGGCTTGCCGCCCTATGCGAAGAATCGCGCTGAGGCGGTCAAGTGGTATCTTAAATCGGCTCAGGATCCGGAGCAGCACAATGCCGCACGGATGATTGGCATGGCCTATCTCACCGGCGACGGCGCACAAAAGGACCCGGCCGAGGCGGTCAAATGGTTCCGCCGCTCGGCCGAAAAGGGCGACGTCTATGCGGCGGCGGAGCTGGGGATCGGTTATTTCAACGGAGGCGCGCCCTACACCCGCAATTATGCCGAAGCGGTGAAATGGCTGCGCGTCGCCGCCGGCTCGTCGAGCCAAGGCGTGGCGCAGCGCCTGCTCGGCATCTGTTTCTATGAGGGGCGCGGCGTCGATCCCGATCCGGGGGAGGGGCGCCACTGGCTCGAGCAGGCTTTCGCCAACGGCGACAAGGAGGCCGGAAAGCTGTTGCGGGCCTGGCGTTGAGCCGGCTCCGCTCTTTCCCGGTTGGCAACCATTGGCGTTCGAGTTGACCCGAATGGCGCGCTAATGATAAATAACATAAAGTTATGACTGTAACATATTGATAGACTGTATTATCATACCAAATTTTCTAGCTGAACGCGCGGGAACGGTCCAGGCGGAAGCGGGGCTGACACAGGCCTCGCCTTTTCTTTATTGTGGCGCGGTCCAGCCGAGCCTTGATTCATGCCAACGAAAACGAACCTCCACCAGCCCGTCATGACCGTCGCCGAGATCGAAAGCTTTCTCGACGAGGTCTTTCCGCAATTGCATCACGGCGGGCGCAGCGTCGCGGTCGAGGCGGTCGGGCCGATGACGGCGCAATTGCGATTGCTGGCCGACGAGCGGCATCTGCGGCCCGGCGGCACGGTGTCTGGCCCGGCCATGTTCATGCTGGCCGACGTCGGCCTCTATGTCGTCATCCTCGCCCATATCGGACGGGAGGCCCTGGCGGTGACCACCAATCTCAACATCAACTTCCTGCGCAAGCCGCCGCACGGCGATGTCGTGGTCCAGTGCCGGCTGCTGAAGCTGGGCAAGAGGCTGGCGGTGGGCGAGGCGACGCTTTTTTCCGACGGCGGGCAGGAGCCGGTCGCCCATGCGGTGGGGACCTATTCCATTCCCTCGCCGCGCAAATAGCGGTATTATGATACCACTAAGGCAAAAAGCCTGAATTTCCAGCCTCTCCGGCGCGTCATGGCGGTTGACAAAATGCCGGCGCGCCCGTAAAAGCCGCCATCTTCCCGCCGGACGACTTTATGCGCGTCCAGCGCCAAAACGGATCAAGAGACAATGTACGGCAAGACCTATTCGGCCAAGGCCGCCGAAATCGAGAAGAAATGGGTGTTGATCGACGCCAAGGGGCTGGTTGTCGGCCGCCTCGCCTCGATCATCGCGCTGCGGCTGCGCGGAAAGCACAAGGCTACCTTCACGCCTCACATGGACGACGGCGACAATATCATCGTCGTCAACGCCGACAAGGTGGTCCTGACCGGCCGCAAGCGCGAGCAGAAGGTCTATCACCACCACACCGGCTATCCGGGCGGCATCAAGGAACGCTCGGCCAAGTTCATCCTGGAAGGGCGTTTCCCCGAGCGCATCGTCGAGAAGGCCGTGCAGCGCATGCTGCCGCGCGGCCCGCTCGGCGTGAAGCAATTGTCCAACCTGCGCGTCTACAAGGGCGCCGAACATCCCCATGCGGCTCAGAACCCGAGCGTTCTCGACGTCGCCGCCCTGAACTCCAAGAACGCCAGGAACGACTGACCATGGCCGAGACCCTTTCCTCCCTGCAGGACCTCAAGAGCGCCACCGCCGCTCCGGCGGCCGAAGCGCCCGTCCACGTGCAGAAGCTCGACAAGTTCGGCCGCGCCTACGCCACCGGCAAGCGCAAGAACGCCGTCGCCCGCGTCTGGATCAAGCCCGGCTCCGGCAAGGTGACCGTCAATGGTCGCGCGCTGGAAGTCTATTTCGCCCGTCCGGTGCTGCGCATGATCCTGCAGCAGCCGCTCGGCGTCGCCAACCGTAACGAGCAGTACGACATTGTCGTCACGGTGGCCGGCGGCGGCCTGTCCGGCCAGGCCGGCGCGGTGCGCCATGGCCTGTCCAAGGCCCTGACCTATTACGAGCCGACCCTGCGCGGCGCGCTGAAGAAGGCAGGCTTCCTCACCCGCGACTCGCGCGTGGTCGAGCGCAAGAAATACGGCAAGCGCAAGGCCCGCCGCAGCTTCCAGTTCTCGAAGCGCTGATTTTTCGGCGTTCTATTCGAAACGGCGGGCCAAAAGCCCGCCGTTTTGCTATTCAGGACGCCGCTCCGCTTGCAACGACAGTGGAAAGGGTGGCGCACGGAGAACGGCTGTCATCTGCCGCTGCAATGCTGCATCATTCGTCCAGGAGCCAGTCATGACCATCGCGCCCAAAAAAATCTTCATCGACGGCGAGGCCGGCACCACCGGCCTGCAGATTCGCGAAAAGCTCGCCGGACGGCAAGACGTGGCGCTGGTCTCGATCGCGCCGGAAAGGCGCAAGGATGTCGCGGCCAAGGCGGAAATTTTATCCAGCGTCGACCTGACCATCCTCTGCCTGCCCGACGCGGCGGCGAAAGAGAGCGTCGCCCTCGTCGATTCCCTCGGCGACAAGGGGCCCCTCGTGCTGGACGCGTCCACCGCGCATCGAGTCGCGCCCGGCTGGATCTATGGCTTTGCCGAGCTCGCGGCCGGGCAGGGCGAAAAAATCGCCGGGGCGAGGCGGGTCGCCAATCCCGGCTGTTACGCTACCGGCGCCATCGCGCTGCTGCGCCCGCTGGTCGACGCCGGCCTCGTCGCCCCCGACGCCCATCTGGCGATCAACGCCGTCTCCGGCTATTCCGGCGGCGGCAAGCAGATGATCGCCGATTACGAGAGCGGCAAGGCCCCGCCGTTCGAGCTTTACGCGCTTGGGCTGGAGCACAAGCACGTCCCGGAAATCATGGCCTATGCCCGGATTTCGGCGCGGCCTTTGTTCGTCCCCTCGGTTGGCAATTTTCTCCAGGGCATGCTGGTCAGCCTGCCGCTGGCGCTCGACGACCTGCCGGGACGGCCAGTTGCGGGCGATCTCGAAGCGGCGCTGGCGGCGCATTATGCGGGACAACAATTCGTGCGCGTCGTCGCGGCCGAAGAATCGGGCAAGCTGGAGCCGCAGGCGCTGAACGGCAGCAACGATCTCGAAATCCGCGTCTTCGCCAATGAGTTGAGGCGTCAGGCCGTGCTCGTTGCGCGGCTCGACAATCTCGGCAAGGGCGCCTCCGGCGCCGCCGTGCAGAACCTGCAACTGATGCTGGGGCTGTAAGGAGCGATCGGGCCGCTCCGATCACTCCACCGACACGTGACCGCCGCGCACCACGGTGACCCCATGCCTGCGCGCGCAGAAATGGCGGTGGTGGAAGTGACGGCCGGATAAATAGATGATGCGCGGTCCCGGCCGGCGCCAGAGCGGCGGAATCGGCGGCGTGTTATAGATCACGCCATAGCCGGCCGGGCCATAATAGCCGGCCGGCGCGCCGCCCCAATTGTCATAATCGGCAGGATAGGGCGTGGGAGCCGGATAATATGGCTCGTCCAGGTCCCAGGGGAAGTAATAGCCTCCGTAGCCGAAACCGTAGCCGCGACGGAAGCCGCGCCTGCCGGCATCGGCGCCGCGGTGGGAGTCGGTGTTGACGCGCGGCGGATTGCTCCCGGTTCTGGTGTTCCGGCCGACCTGTGACGTGACTGCCTTGAACCGGCCTGAAGGCGAAGCCCGCGTGGCGCGGCGCGGCGAAAGCGGGCGCCGGCGCGGCGAGAAGCGCGGCCAGACCGACGAGGCCGCTCAGTTTCGCAAATTGACCCATCTCTGCTCTCCTGTCCCGAAACGAGACCGGCCCCGACCGGACGGCGCCCCGAAACGCAAGGATTCGGGACGCGGCGGGACGACCGGTCTCATCCGGGCAAGAAGCGCGCCGGTTGCTTTAAGGTTTCACGCCTTGATCCGCACATATTCGCCGGGCGCGTCGCAAGCGGCGCCACCTTGCCGCCGCCGGGCTCCCTCGACGGAACTTTTTCCGGCGCCTGGGCGGCGATCCATTCGATCCAGTTCGGCCACCACGAGCCGGGATGCTCCTCAGCCTTCGCCACCCAGTCCTCGAAGGCGCCGGAGGGGGACGGCCCGGTCCAGTACTGATATTTCGGCTTAGGGCCGGGCGGGTTGATCACGCCAGCGATATGGCCCGATCCGCCCATCACATAGCGCATTTCGCCGCCGAACAGCTTGGCGCCGTTGAACACCGATTTGGCCGGCGCGATATGGTCTTCCTTCGCAGCAAGATTGTAGACGGGGATCTTGATCTTGCCGATCGAGAGCTTTTCGTCGCCCATGACCATTTCGCCCTTGGCGAACTTGTTCTCGAGATAGCAGCCGCGCAGATATTGCGAATGGTTTGCGCGCGGCATCCGTGTCGAGTCCGCGTTCCAGGTCAGAAGGTCGAAGGCCATCGGCTCGATGCCCTTCAGGTAATTGTTGACGACATAGGACCAGATCATGTCGTTGGGCCGCAGCATGTTGAAGGCGTTGGCCATGGAGCGGCCTTCGAGATAGCCGACCATCTCCATTTCCAATTCGATGTTCTTGATGCGGTCCTCGTCGGCGAAGATCTTCAGGTCGCCGGGATCGGTGAAATCGACCTGGGTGGTGAAAAGCGTGGCGCTGGAAATGCGGTCGTCGCCCTTGGCCGCCATATAGGCGAGGGTCGCCGCGGTGAGGGTGCCGCCGACGCAATAGCCGATGGCGGTGACCTGCCGTTCGCCGGTGATCTTCTCTATCTGCTCCAACGCGGCGAAAACGCCCTCGCGCATGTAGGCGTAAAAATCCTTGTCGGCGTGGCGCGCGTCGGGATTGACCCAGGAGATGCAGAAGACGGTCAGGCCCTGCGACACCGCCCATTTGATGAAGCTTTTGTCGGGGTTGAGGTCGAGAATATAGAATTTGTTGATCCAGGGCGGCACGATCAGCAGCGGCCGCCTGAAGACTTCCGTCGTGGTCGGCGCATATTGCAGCAATTCGATGAGATCGTTGCGGAACACCACCTTGCCGGGCGTGGTGGCGAGATTGACGCCCAGTTCGAACTTGCCGCCGCTCGACTGCCTGATTTTGAGGTTGCCGCCGCCCGCCTCGATGTCCTCGGCCAGCATCTTCATGCCGCGCGCCAGGTTTTCGCCTTCCGCCGCCCAGGTCGTGCGCAGCAATTCCGGATTTGTGGCGATGAAATTCGAAGGCGACAGGGCGCCGGCCAGCTGCCGAAGGTAGAAGTCGGCCTTGTCATGCGTCTGCTTGTCGAGGTCGGCCTTTTCGACCAGCGAACTGGCCCAGTCGTTGGTGAGGCTGTAAGCCTGGCGCAGGAAATCGAAATAGGGGTTCGTCTGCCAGTCGGGAGCTGCGAATTTCTTGTCCCTGGGGTCGACGGGGACGTAAGGCTTCTCCTCCTCGCCATTCAGGCGGCGCAGGGTGTTCGACCACAGGCCGAGGAAATTGCTGGAAATGCTGGTCTGCGCCTCGATCGTGCGGCGCGGGTCGGCCAGCCAGTATTCGGCGACATGGCCGAAGGTTTTCAGCGCGTCGGCGATGTCGTCGGTGAAACTCGCCTTCACCTTGCCTTGCTCGACCGGCTTGACCAGGGCCGCCAGCGCCTTGCCGCCCTGTTCCATCGCCAGCGCCATGTTTTCGGCCATGCGCTCGAAATTGGGGACGGTGGAGCCAGATTCCGCGGCCGGCTTGGGGGCAGGGGCGGGCGGCGCGGCCGGCTTTGGCGCCGCCTCGGCGACAGGCGTCGCAACGGGCTGGCTTGCAGCCTTGGCCGGCGTCTTTTTCCCGGCCCGGCCTGCGGGCGCCTTCGCTTTAGGCGCGGACGCGCTCTTGACAGGGCGTCCGGTCTGGGAATCCTCGCTGGCAGTCATGACGTTCCCTCGTTTTTTCGATTCTCGGGCTTGCTTTCGGGCGGCGCCAGCCGCTCCGGTCCCGTTTCGGACATAATAGGACTTTATGCGACAGTTTGACCAATGATCCGAAGGGCGGACGTCCTTAGGATAATGCCCGTGAATGTTGACGAAAGCCAAGATGAAATGAACACTCTCCCCATGGCGAAATCGCGTCGCCTGCGAAAAAGCATGGCTCTCGTTGTTCTCGCGGGGCTTTGCGGCTCAAGCGCGCAGGCGCAGCAAAATCCCCTCCGCTCCTTGACCGACGCGATCGGCCTGACCACGGAGTCCGGACCGCCGGCCGATTTCGTCCGCCAGTCGCGGCCCGCCGACCCGGACAAGATGGATTATTCGGGCCTCAGCGGCGTCGACAAGAAGCGCGTTCCGGTCAGGAAGCCGGCGGAAGTCGAGGCCGACAAGGCCGACCTCATCGCCACGCGCGACAAGGCGAATGCGCAACTGAAGAAGCTGGGCGCGGTGAAAATGGCGCCGGTGGCGCCAACCAAGGCGCCGCCGAGGACCGATTTTTAGACAAACTCCCTGACAGCGCGCGCGATCGCATGCTAATCACAATTTTTCCAGGCGGCCGGACGCGGAATCGGAAAATCCGGAAAGAAAAAGGACGAGGTTGATGAGCGATTTTTATCGCGTGCGGCGGCTGCCGCCCTATGTGTTCGAACAGGTCAACCGTCTGAAAGCCAAGGCTCGCGCCGGCGGCGCCGACATCATCGACCTGGGCATGGGCAATCCCGACCTGCCGACGCCGCGCCATGTCGTCGAGAAACTGATCGAGACCGCCGGCAAGCCGCGCACCGACCGCTATTCCGCCTCCAAGGGCATCGCCGGGCTGCGCCGCGCCCAGGCGGCCTATTACGAGCGCCGCTTCGGCGTCAAGCTCGATCCCGACACGCAGGTCGTCGCGACGCTTGGGTCGAAGGAAGGCTTCGCCAACATGGCGCAGGCGATCACCGCGCCAGGCGACGTCGTCCTGGTTCCAAACCCCTCCTATCCGATCCACGCCTTTGGCTTCCTGATGGCGGGCGGGGTGATCCGCTCCGTGCCGATCGAGCCGAACGAGGAATTCTTCCGCCATGCCGAGCGGGCGGTGATGCATTCGATCCCGAAGCCGATCGCAGTGGTCGTGTGCTATCCGTCCAATCCGACGGCCATGGTCGCCTCACTCGATTTTTATCGCGATCTCGTCACTTTCGCCAAGAAGCACGACATCTACATTCTCTCGGACCTTGCCTATTCCGAGGTCTATTTCGACGACAATCCGCCGCCCTCCGTGCTGCAGGTTCCGGGCGCCAACGACATCTGCGTCGAATTCACCTCCATGTCGAAGACCTTTTCCATGGCGGGCTGGCGCATCGGCTTCGCAGTCGGCAATGAGCGGCTGCTGGCGGCGCTTGCGCGGGTCAAGTCCTATCTCGACTACGGCGCCTATACGCCGATCCAGGTGGCGGCGGCGGCGGCGCTCAACGGTCCCGACGATTGCATCAAGGACATGCGCGCCATCTACAAGAAGAGGCGCGACGTGATGGTGGAAAGCTTCGCCCAGGCGGGTTGGAAGATCCCGGCTCCCACCGCCTCGATGTTCGCCTGGGTGCCGGTGCCGGAGAAATACCGGCCGCTCGGGAGTCTCGAATTTTCCAAGCTGCTGATCGAAAAGGCCGATGTCGCGGTCGCGCCAGGGATCGGCTTCGGCGAGCACGGCGACGATTTCGTGCGCCTTGCGCTGGTGGAGAACGAACAGCGCATCCGGCAGGCGGCGCGCGGAATCAGGCGTTTCTTCGAGGGCGACGATTCCTTGCACAACGTGATCGCCGCGCCGGCGCGAGTCTGAAGGACGGCGGATAGGATCCGGGGCGCGCGCCGCAAGCGAAATGCGGCGCGTTTTTTTCTTTTCCCTGCCGCCCGCGACAGTCTCGCGCAAGCTGGCGATGGTCAATCTGGGCGAAGTTCGAGGCCGGTCGAGCGGGCTTCGATGAACTTCTGGGGACCGGAGCCTTGGCCAAAATTCATTTCCATCTGAATTTTTCACGCCGCGTCTGGGCCATGGCCCTGCTTGCCCTGGCGACCATGGCCCTCGGCACCGGTCTCGCGCTCTATCAGTTCCACATGTCGACGCTCGAGCAGCGCAAGGCCGAATTGCGGCATGAAGTCGATCTGGCGGCGGCGCTGGTGAAAAACTCGGTCGCGCAGGACGCGTCGGCCCGGCCGGCGGCGATTCGCGCCGCGCTTGACCGGTTGCGGCCGGTCCGCTTTGGCGAGGCCGGCTATTTCTTCGGCCTCGACCTGAACGGCGTCGCCCTGCTCATGCCGAACCGGCCGGAGCGCGAGGGCAAGGACATGCTCGCCACACGGGACAATCAAGGCGGCTATCCTTTCCGTTCGCTGCTGGCGGAAGCCAGGGCTGCGGGCGGCGGCTTTCTCTCCTATCCCTGGACGAAGCCCGGCCGCGACGGCGATGTCGAGAAAATCACCTACGTCCGCGCCATTCCCGAACTCGGCCTCTTGATCGGCTCCGGCGCCTATATCGACGATATTTTCGGACAGACGCTGGCGATGGCGCTGCATATCTCGCTCTATGTCACGCCGCTGCTGCTTCTGTTCGTCGCCGCCGCCTATCTGGTCGGCCATTCGATTTCGGCGCGGCTGCAATCCACCACCTCGATCATGCGCAGGATGGCGCAAGGCGATTACGACATCACGCTGCCGGACATCGACCGGGAGGACGAACTGGGCGAGATGTCCCGCGCGGTCGAGGCGTTCAGGATCGGCTTGCGCGAATCCGCGCAGACGGAGAGCGCCCAGCGCGCGGAGCAAAGGCGCGCGGCGGCGCAGGCCCGCTCCAATGAAATGCTGAGCCTGGCGCAGAAGTTCGAATTGGCGATCGGCGGCGTCGTCACGGCCGTCACCCGTTCGACGCACGACCTCGAAAACATCGCCCGCTCGCTGGTGCAGGAGGCGCGCTATTCCGGCGAACAGGCGGATATCGGCGCGCGCGCCGCGGAGACAGCCTCGCAGAACGTGCAATCCGTGGCGGCGGCGGCCGAGCAACTGACCTATTCCGTCGAGGAGATCGGCAACCAGGCGTCGCGTTCGCACACCATTTCCTCCGATGCGGCGCGCGAGGCGGAAACCACCCGGACCCGCATGGACGATCTTGCCGGGGCTATCGAGCATATCGGCGGCATCGTCGCCATGATCACCGGCATCGCGCAACAGACCAACATGCTGGCGCTCAACGCGACGATCGAGGCGGCCCGGGCGGGCGAGCAGGGGCGGGGCTTCGCCGTGGTGGCGCAGGAGGTGAAGTCGCTGGCGGAGCAGACCACGCGCGCCACCGCCGATGTCGCCGAACAGATCGCCAGCGTCCAGCGCGCCTCGCAGGAGGCCAGCGCCTGCATCGGCGCCATGACCGAGGCGACGCATGAAGTCAGCGCCATCGCTTCGTCGATCGCCGTTTCGGTCGGCTCGCAGGGCGCGGCGACCCGCGAAATCGCGCAAAACGTGCAGGACACCTCGGCCAAGACCGAGCAGCTCAACAAGGTGATCGAGGAAGTGCGCGTCGCTTCGCGCCAATCAGGCGATTGGCGGAACAGGTGCTTCAGTCGGTTACCGAACTCGCCCGGCACACCGAAAAGCTGCGCGGCGAATGCGACAGCTTTCTTGCGCAGGTTCGTGCGGCTTAATCGGGTTTCAGCGTCAGGCGCAGGCCCTGGTCCGTCGTCACGACGCTGCGATAAAAGCAGGACTTGCGCCCGGTATGGCAGGCCTTGCCGTCGCCGCCGGCGTTCACCCGCAACAGCAGCGCGTCCTGGTCGCAATCGACCCGGATGTCCACCACTTGCTGCACCTGTCCGGAGGTGTCGCCCTTGCGCCAGAGTTCGTTGCGCGAGCGAGACCAATAGTGCGCCACGCCCGTCGCGAGCGTCTTCTCGAGCGCCAGC
The DNA here is from genome assembly GCA_963849665.1 of uncultured Alphaproteobacteria bacterium. Taxonomy (GTDB): domain Bacteria; phylum Pseudomonadota; class Alphaproteobacteria; order Rhizobiales; family Beijerinckiaceae; genus Rhodoblastus. The sequence continues at coordinate 41,201 of CAWKJW010000091.1, forward strand.
GCGTTCATGTAGGCCAGCATCAGGATTTCGCCGGTCGAGGCTTCCGTGGTCACGCAGACGATCAGGCCGTGCGCGTCGAATTTCGGTGTGAAGGCGTCGCCTTCTTCAAGGAGTTTCTTGTCGGCCGGGGGCGGCGGGAAGGTCATAGGGTCTTGCTTGTCCTCAATATCGAGCGCCGTCCTTCAAGCCGTCATTGCGAGCGGAGCGAAGCAATCCACGCTGCGGCTTGGGGCTTTCTGGATTGCTTCGCTCCGCTCGCAATGACGCGGGGCGAAAGAGACGTGTGAAGCGGTCACCGCCGGTCCCGCACCAGGCTCAAAAACCGCGCCTGCTCATTGGGGTCGGTCTTGAACGGGCCGGAAAACTGCATGGTCACGGTCAGGGCTCCGGGTTTCCTGACCCCGCGCATGGACATGCACATATGCTCCGCCTCGACCATGACCGCCGCGCCGCGCGAATGCAGGTGTGAATCCAGCGCCGCGACGATCTGCGAGGTCATGGCTTCCTGCGTTTGCAGGCGGCGCGCGTAGATGTCGACAAGGCGGCCGAGCTTCGACAGGCCGAGCACGCCGCCATCGGGATAATAGGCGATATGCGCCTTGCCGAAGAAGGGCGCCATGTGGTGCTCGCAATGCGAGACAAAGGGAATGTCGCGCACCAGCACCATTTCGCCATAGCCGGCGACTTCCTCGAACACCGTGTCGAGAATGCGCGCCGGATCCTGCGCATAGCCGGCGAAAAGCTCCTCATAGGCCTTGACCACGCGGGCAGGCGTGTCGCGCAAGCCTTCCCGCGATGGATCGTCGCCGGCCCAGGCGAGGAGAACCGCGACGGCGGCCTCGGCCTCGGCGCGGGTCGGGCGCCGGGAGGGGACGGCTTTTACCGTCACGAGCTTGGGCTTGGCTGTTTTGACGTTCTCTTCGGGCGAAGCAGCCTTCGCCTTGACGGCGGAACGTTTGCGCGAACGGGAAAGAGCGGAATGCGCCACGTCGTCCAATAATCATCTCCTGCGTGAAGGGCCGGCACAACGGTTTGCGTTGACCCGCCCAGGACCAAGCTTGGCCCGGCGCGGGGTTTCAGCGTTTCCGACGCCGCAAGTTTTCACGCAAAAGCGGCGCATAGACCGAATATAGGCTCTAGGGCGGGCGTTTCCAGTCGTCAAATCAAATCACGATTTTTAAATGCGCGCGGTCGCCTGTTGCAGCCAGGCGCGCTCGGCCGCATCGAGACGCGGCGCGAGCGCTTCGCGCACCTCGGCGTGATAGGCGTTGAGCCAGGCCTTCTCCTCGGCCGTCAGCAATTTGGCGTCGATCAGCCGCAGATCGATCGGCGCGAGGGTCAGGACCTCGAAGCCGAGCATCTTTCTTTCCGCGCCTTCGATCTCCTGTTCCTCGACGACGATCAGGTTCTCGATGCGTATCCCGAATTCGCCCTCGCGATAATAGCCCGGCTCGTTGGACAGGATCATGCCCGGCTCGAGCGTCGCGGCCCCGAGCTTGGAGATGCGCTGCGGCCCCTCGTGCACGGAAAGATAGGAGCCGACGCCATGGCCTGTGCCATGGTCGAAATCAAGTCCCGCCTCCCACAGCGGGCGGCGGGCGAAAAATCGAGCTGGGCGCCGCTGGTCCCGCGCGGAAAGACGGCGCTGGCCACCGCGATATGGCCCTTGAGCACCAGCGTATTGGCTAGGCGCGCCGACTTTTCCGGCCGCCCGACCGCGATGGTGCGGGTGATGTCGGTGGTGCCGTCGAAATACTGGCCGCCGGAATCGACGAGATAGACGCCTTTGCCGATCGGAGAGTTGGATTTTTCGGTGACGCGGTAATGCGGCAGGGCGGCATGCGGGCCGAAGGCGGAAATGGTCGGAAAGGAAATGTCACGCAGGTCGCCGCTTTCGCGCCGGAAAGTCTCGAGCGCCTGCGCCGCTTCGATCTCGGTCAATCCCTCCTTGGAATCCTTGGGCGCCTTGGCGGCGTGGGAGTCGAACCAGCACAAAAACCGCGCCATGGCGATTCCGTCGCGCAGATGCGCCGTGCGGGCGCCCGCCAGCTCCGTGGCGTTTTTGCGCGCCTTCATCAAGGCGATCGGCTCGGGGCTCGGGTCCAGCTTTCCGCCCGCGTCCGAAAAGGCGTGGACCAGAGTGGACGGCGCCGTGCCGACGTCGAATTGAAGGCTGTATCTCTTTACGCCGAGGCCATTGAGGCGGGAGGGCAGGGCGGAGGGCGGCGCCAGCTCCGCCAGTTCGCCGAGCGTTTTCGCGATTTTCTCGCTCAGCTTGGCGGGATCGATGAAAAGTTCGGCCTTGCCCTTGCGCGGGATCAGCGCGAAGCCGAGCGCGATCGGCGTGTGGGCGACATCGGCGCCGCGCAGATTGAAGGCCCAGGCCAGGGCGTGCGGGTCGCTGACGAGCAGGTAGTCGGCATTGAGGGCCGAGGCGATCCGTCCGAGCTTTTTCTCCGCCGCCTCGCCGGCGAATTTGCGCGGATGCAGCGTGACGAGGCCAAGCGGCGGTTTCGGGCGGTCGGTCCAGAGAGGGTCGATCGGATTTTCCGCCACCGCGACCATTGCGGCGCCGGACTTTTCGACCGCCGCGGTGAAGCGTGCGATCTGCGCCGGCGTGTGCAGCCAGGGATCGTAGCCGATGCGGGCGCCGTGGCGAACCTGCCCGGCCAGCCAGTCGGCGGGCGATTTCTCCGTGATCGAAACCAGCTCGAATGTGTCGGCGTCCACCTGCTCGCGCGCCTGGACGGTGTAACGGCCGTCGACGAACAGCGCCGCCTTTTCGCGCAACACGATGGCGAAGCCCGCGCTGCCGGTGAAGCCGGTGAGCCAGGCCAGCCGCTCCTCGCAAGGAGCCACATATTCGTCCTGGTGCGCGTCGGCGCGCGGGACGAGAAAGCCGTCGAGGCGCGGCGGCAGCAAGGCGTCGCGCAGGTTTTTCACGCGGGCGGCGCCAAGCGACGGATCGGCGGTCTCGTCAAAAGTCTGGAAATGCGAGTCGAACATAGGCGCAACTCTAAAGCGATTTTCCGCCTTCGGAAACGCCTAATCGCGGCCGTCAGTTGCGTAAAGGTCCTCAGGCCGCGCCGGTCTTGGCGCCGCGCCGCCGCGCCGCAGCAACAGCGTCGCCCATCCGTCGATGTCGCGGCGCCTGGCTAGCCTGAAGCCCTGCGCCGCCCAGGCCGTGAGCACGCCGGGGACGTCGCGGGCCAAAAGGCCTGAAAGGACGATGTCGGCGCCATGCGCCGCGAGAGGCGCGGCAGAGCACGCCAGCAGCCGCAGCGGCCTGGCGAGGATATTGGCGAGGATCAGGTCGTAATGGCGCCTCCTGTTCAGCGACGGATGCGCCACGCCTTTGGCGACGACCGGACGCAGCCAGGGGCCGGCGCCGTTGAGGATGGCGTTTTTTCGCGCGGCGGCCACTGCCTCGGGGTCAATGTCGCCGGCGGCGACGGGCTTGTGCAGGGCAAGGGCCGCGGCCAAGGCGAGAACGCCCGTGCCGCTGCCGATGTCGAGCACGTTTTTCGGGCGGCGCCTTTTCAGAATTTCGTCGATGAAGAGCAGGCAGCCGCGCGTCGTCCCGTGATGGCCGGTGCCGAAGGCTAACGCCGCCTCGATCTCCATGGCGATGTCGTTGGGTTTCTTACGGGCGCAGTCGTGGCTTCCGTGCACCAGGAACCGTCCGGCGCGCACGGCGGAAAGGCCTTCGAGCGAGGACGCGACCCAATCCTTTTTCTCCACCTGCCCGAAGGTGACTTCCTTCGCCAGCTCCTCGCCGACCGCGCAGGCGACCAGAGCGCGCACATTGTCCTCGTCCGGCGCATGGCCGAAATAGACCTCGACAACCCAGGGCGTCGCCGCCCAGGAGGCCGTCGAGGCGTTTTCCTCGAAAGCGGCGCCCGCCGTGTCGGCCGGGTCGAAAGTCTCGACGACCAGATCGGCGACGGCGCGGGCCTGGGCTTCGTCGCATTTGAGCCGCATCACGAATGCGGCGTTATTGGGGGGCAATCCTTCGAGCATGCGCTGGGAATTATCATGAGGCGGCGCTCAAGTCGATCTTGCGCGTGGCCGGAGCGGCGCTAGATTGCCTGTCGGGCGGAGACCGAACTCATGCGCATTGTCGTCTTGGCGGCCGTGGTCCTGCTCGGCTTCGCAAGCCCGGGCCGCTGCGACGCGCCCGGGCGCGAAAAGGCGCCGGCGGTCGTGTCCGTTCTCGCCTATGGCGCGGCCAATCCGGCCTGTCTGGAATGGAGCGACGGCTGCGTGACCTGCGTGCGGGGAAAGTGCTCGACGCCGGGCGTCGCCTGTCAGCCGGGCGAAATCCTCTGCAAAAGAAACACAAAATAGCCGGGCTTTTCACGACTCCGTCTCAAAATCTTGTCCCACGCCTGCGAAAATGCACAATGCGGCTGAGCTTTTGCCGCGCGTCATCGATTCGCGTGCAGATTCGCGTGCCGGAAGGGGGCCTGATCCAATGCGTTGTCCCTATTGCGGCAGTCTCGACACCCAGGTGAAGGATTCCCGGCCGACCGACGATTCGTCGTCAATCCGCCGCCGCCGCGTCTGCCCGGATTGCGGCGGCAGGTTCACGACTTTCGAGCGCGTGCAATTGCGCGAGTTGACCGTGGTGAAGAAATCCGGAAAGCGCGCGCCTTTCGACCGTGACAAGCTGGTGCGCTCGGTGCAGGTCGCGCTGCGCAAGCGCCCGGTCGATCCGGAAAAGGTCGACCGCATGATCAATGGCCTGGTGCGGCAGCTCGAAAGCCAGGGCGACGCGGAAATCCCGTCCGAAAAGATTGGCGAATTGGTGATGCTGGGCCTGAAGCCTCTGGATGAAGTGGCCTATGTCCGCTTCGCCTCGGTCTACCGCAATTTTCGCGAGGCGCGCGATTTCGGCCCGCTGCTCGACGAATTGTCCTCCGACGAGGGGCAGGCCGGCGCGCCGGCGGAAAAGTCGAAGCAGGACGGCTGAAATGGCGCTTTCCGGCGACGACGAAAGGTTTTTTCACGCCGCCCTGGCGCTCGGCCGGCGCAATCTCGGCGCGACTTCGCCCAATCCGGCGGTCGGCGCGCTGGTCGTCAAGGAAGGGATCGTCGTCGGACGCGGCTTCACCGCGCCGGGCGGACGCCCGCACGCCGAGCCGCAGGCGCTCGCGCAGGCCGGCGAATTTTCGCGCGGCGCCACGCTTTATGTCACGCTGGAGCCCTGCGCCCATCATGGCCGCACCCCGCCCTGCGCCGAGGCGATCGTCGCTGCCGGCGTGGCGCGGGTGGTGGCGGGGCTGAAGGACCCCGATCCGCGAGTCGCCGGCCGGGGCTTCGCGCTGCTGCGGTCGGCCGGAATCGAGGTCGAGGCCAACGTCCTCGCCGATCTTTGCCGCCGCGCGCATCGCGGCCATATCCTGCGCGTCACGGAGCAGCGGCCGATGGTGACGCTGAAAATAGCCCAGACGGCGGACGGCCAGGCGGCGGGCGGCGAACATGACAAGCGCCTCGCCATCACCGGCCTCGCCGCCAATCTCCGCACCCATGTCTTGCGAGCCATGCACGACGCCATCATGGTCGGGGTCGGCACTGTGCTGGGCGACGATCCGCTGATGACCGTGCGTCTGCCCGGCTGCGACCGGTGCCCCTTGCGGGTGGTCCTGGACACGCGGCTGGAGCTGCCGCTGCGCTCGCGCCTCGTCGTGAGCGCGCGGGAGACGCCGGTCCTGGCGCTCTGCTCTGAGTTGGCGCTGCCCGAAAAGCGCGACGCGCTGCTCGAGCTGGGCGTCCATGTCGAATCCTGCCCGCTCGACGCGGCCGGGCGGCTCGACCTGCGCGCCGCGCTTGGGGTCCTGGCGCGCCGCGGGATCACCCGCGTCTTTTCGGAAGGCGGCCCGCGCGTCGGCGCCGCCTTGATCGAGCGAGGCTACGCCGACGAAATGCTGCTGTTCGCGAGCCCGAAGCCGCTGGGACGCAAGGGCGTCGAGGCGCTGTCGCTCGAGTTCGCGGAGCATTCTCGCCAATCGAAACGCCTATCGCGTGATCGACCAGGGCTTTGTCGGCGCCGATGCTTTCACCTTTTACGAGAGGCGATGAAAAGAAATGTTCACAGGACTGATTTCCGACGTTGGCCTCTTATTGTCCGTGGAAAGGCGCGGCGACCTGCGGCGGCTGCGGATCGCCTCGCATTATCCGGCGGACAGCCTCGGGATGGGCGCCTCGGTGGCGCATAACGGCGTCTGCATGACCCTGGTCGGCTTCGGGCCTCGCGCGGAAAGCGACGGTTTTGTCAGCTGGCACGAAGTCGACGCCGCCGCCGAGACCCTGGCCGTGACGACCGCAGGCTCCTGGGCCGCGGGCGACCGGATCAATCTGGAGCGGGCGCTGAGGATCGGCGACGAGCTGGGCGGGCACATGGTGTCCGGCCATGTCGACGGGGTCGCCAGGATCGTCGAGCGCCGCGACTTCGACGGCATGGCGCATTTCGACATCGAGGCGCCGAAGGATCTGGCGAAATTCATCGCCGAGAAAGGCTCGGTCGCGCTGGACGGGACCTCGCTGACCGTCAACAAGGTCTCGGGCAATCGTTTCGCCATCCTGCTGATCCCGCACACCCTCGACGTGACGATCTGGGGCGGTCGCAGGTCGGGCGACGCAATCAACCTGGAAGTCGACACGATGGCCCGCTACGCCGCGCGGCTCGCCGAAGCGGCGGGGGAACAGGCTTCCCGGGCCTGAATCGTCGAAGCGGCTCTGTTTGCGCCGCCCGCTGGACGACCGACGATCCAGCGCGCCAATTTCGTCGGCCATTGCGGAATCATGAAGCTGCGCTCGATCGCCGCGTAGAAGACGAGGCCGATCGCGATGATGGCGAGACACTCGGCGACGCCGTAAAGAGCAACCGCTGTCACCGGGCTTCCGGACGCGCGCCTGGCGATCAGGCTCGTCATCACTTGTATCGCCTGGAGATGGGTAAGATAGATCGAATAGCAGGCGCCGCCGATCAGGCTGATCCAGGGATGGGCGCAGAACCGCTGGAAGCGCGACGGCGCGAAGGCGCTGGCGAAGATGATCGTCACGGACGCCAGCGAAATGGCGTGGATCAGCAAGGCCAGTCCGAGGTCGGCGAAGGTCGCCGGGGCTTCGGGCCCGTTCGGCCCGACGAGAAAGATCAGCAAGGCGGCCGTCCCCGCCAGGTCCAGCGTCAGCGGCGAGATTTTTCGCGTCCATTCGGTCAATGCGGGGCGAAGATCGGCGAGCATTATTCCGAGCCAGAAGAAATGGAAGAAGCGCAGAATGCTGTAGTCGACCGACAGGGCTCCGATGTGGCGGGGGCTGTACAGCGACGAAAAAACGCCGGCGAAGAGCGTGGCGAGGCCGAGAGCCAGGCGGGCTTTGCGGCTGTGCAGGCCAAAATAGGCGAAGAACAGCAGCGGGGCCAGAAGGTAGAACTGGACTTCGATTTCGAGCGACCAGCCCGGCGGAAAGAGGCGCGGAAAGGCGCCCCAGACGAGGTCGTGCGCATAAAAGATCGACGTGGCCAGGCTGAGGTTGAGCGAATCCGGCTTGACCGCGAAATGATTGACCTTGTCCGGCGCGTAGCCCGAAATCGACAGCGCCGCCCAGGTGGCGAAGAGCAGGATTAGATAGGGCGGCTCGATGCGCAGGACGCGGCGCGTGAAATAGGCGCGAAGAAACGCGCCGGTCAGCGAACCGTCCTTCGCTTTCATCACCTGGGTCGCGAGGATGAAACCGCTGATCGCGAAAAACAGGTAGACGCCGAGACCCGGACGAGCCAGCAAGGAAACAAAGGGGTTGTCGCCCATCTCCGCGAGGCGCGGAAAAAACCGCTGCGCGCGTTCGGTGAAATGGCCGACGACGACAATGGCTATGGCGATAAAGCGCAACCCGTCGATTTCCGCTTGATAGGCGCCTTTGGACAAGCGACGGCGAAACCGGTCCGGGATCGAAGACCAGATTGATTTCGGCGCCGGCTGGGCGTCCGCGGCGGCGAACTCGGCGCCAATCCTGGCAAAAATCTGGTTGAAATGCCGCATCTTCAATTCTCCTGTCCCGAAACGGGACCGGCCCACGCCTCAGGCGCGCGGAAGCGCCTTACTTCGAGACGATTGGGCCCGATGGGAGATTGGAGCGCAAGAAAGACGCCGTTTCAGGACGGAGCGGACAATATCGGCGTGATGGGCGCGGCGGCGCCGCGCAAATGGCCGGGAGACGCCCGGCCATGATGATTTCTGGCGGCGACGCTTTGCCGCCTTTCACCCCTGCGGAAGCTGCCCGCCGGGCGTCAGCTTGTCGACCAGCTTGGGCAGCGCCTGGGCCAGCAATTGCGACATCTGTTCCGGGCTGACTCCGGCCTGCTGCGCGATTTCCGCGATCTTGCCCTGGCCGATCGCCTGATTGATCTGGTCGGCGCTGATCGGCTGGTTTGCGCCCTGGCCGACCCAGGAATCCGCCGTCGCGCCATGGCCGGCGTCGCGGAATTTCTGCAGCAGCGAATCGAGCCCGCCGCCGACGGCTGTCGCCGCCGCCGCGCCCGCCAGGGCGCCGCCAATCGGGCTGCTGGCGAGGCCGCCGAGCATGCCGCCGATTCCTCCGCCGATTCCGCCGGCCCCGAGCGATCCGGCGAGATTGCCGAGCGCGCCGCCGAGAAAGCCGCCGCCGGAAGCTGGCGGCGCGGCCGGAACCGCGCCCTGGTCGGCGCCGGCGCCGGAGCGGGCGAGGCCTGCTCATGCTTGCCGCCGAAAATATGGCCAAGAATCAGCGCGCCGGCGGCAATCATCAGGGGCTTGGCGAGATCGCCGCCCGGCACGGATTCGTTCACGGCATCGTCAAAAAAACCCATCATTCCCTCCTTGAAAAAGCGAGTTCTCGCTGCGGCTTCCCCGGCGGCGCGTCAATGTGAAAGCGCCGGAACCTTTACGCAAGTGACGAATTGTTCTTTCACGATAGCCAAGTTCGCGCTCTACTGGCCTTGCTTTCAGTCAATTCCAGGCCGCGGCCTGGGGGATCGGAATTGAACGGCAGTGGCGCCTGGCGCCGGATTCGGGAGACGTCTTCATGGGTATTCTCAGCTGGGTCATTCTCGGGCTCATCGCGGGCTTCATCGGCAGCAAGCTGGTCAACAAGACCGGGCAGGGCATGATCATGGACATCGTGCTCGGCATTATCGGCGCCCTCGTCGGCGGCTTCATTTCCACCAAGCTCGGCATGGGCGGCGTCTCCGGCCTCAATCTCTGGAGTCTGCTGATCGCCACCGGCGGCGCGATTGTCGTGCTGCTGATCTACCGCGCCGTCACCGGCAGCGGCCGGATCTAAACGCCTCGACGGCGTCTGCGTTCCCCGATCCCGCCCGCGCGGCGAGTCTCCGCCGCGCGTGTGGGGTTTTTGCGCGCAATCTCCGCCGAAAATTGCCGACCCTTTGTGCGAACATGCGTTTGCCGGTTGCGCGGCGGCCTTGCTCGTACTACTCACTCGGGCCTCCCATTGATCAGGAAGCCCCATGGCTGAGCCGAGCCGAGCGCCAGACACCATAACATCCGTCGAAGGCGCGCATTTTCTCATCATCGAGGCGCGTTTTTACAACTCCATCGGCGAGTTGCAGCTCGCCGGCGCGACCAGGGCGCTCAAAGCGGCGCAGGCGCGCTGGAGCGTCGTCCAGGCGCCCGGCGCGCTGGAGATTCCCGCCGCCGCCGCGATCCTGCTCGACGCGGCGGAAAGGGCGGATGCGCCTTACGCCGGCGTGATCGCGCTCGGCTGCGTCATTCGCGGCGAAACCTACCATTTCGAAATCGTCGCCGGCGAAAGCGCCCGCGCGCTGATGGACCTGTCCGTCGCGCGCCGCCTGCCGCTCGGCAACGGCATTCTCACCGTCGAGAACGAGGCGCAGGCGCTCGAGCGCGCCGACGTCGCCCAGATGGACAAGGGCGGCGACGCGGCGCGCGCGGCGCTCGCCATGTTCAGCCTCAAACAGCAGGCGGAAAAGCGCTGATGGCCGCCGAAAACCGCTCGGCCGCACGGCTTGCCGCCGTCCAGGCCCTTTACCAGATGGAGGTCACGGGAAAGGGCCTCAAGGAAATCCTCGCCGAATTCGAGACCTGGTGGATCGGCCAGGAGGTCGAGGGCGACCAGTACAAGCCGGCGGAAATCGCCTTTTTCCGCTCGATCGTCTCGGGCGTCGTGGAAAGCCAGGTCGCCATCGACCGCGCCGTTGACCGGACCCTGGCCGAGGGCTGGCCGCTGCGGCGGATCGAAGCCCTCATGCGCGCGATCCTGCGCGGCGGCGCGTTCGAATTGCTGCAGCGCGCCGACATTCCGGCGCGGGTGGCGATCAAAGAATATGTCGATGTCGCCGGCGCCTTTTTCGACCGCGACGAAGCGGGCATGATCAACGCCGTGCTCGACGCTTTGGCGCGCAAGACACGCGCGGGAGAGTTTTCGGCCTGACGCGGTTGGCCGGCCACGTTGCTTCAAGCGGCTGGGGGAAGGGCTTCGTGAACGAGCAGGACCTGATCGCCCGCTATTTCGCGCCGCTCGCCGGGCCGGGGGGGCTCGGCCTTCTCGACGACGCCGCGCTGCTGGCGCCGCCGCCGGGAACGGAAATCGTGCTCACCGCCGACGCCCTGGTCGCCGGCGTGCATTTCTTCGAGCAGGACCCGCCGGAAGGAATCGCCGCCAAGGCTTTGGCCGTCAACCTTTCCGATCTCGCCGCCAAGGCCGCCGATCCTCTCGGCTTTCTGCTCACGCTTGCCCTGCCGCGGGATTTTACGCACGACTGGCTGAAGAATTTCGCGCGTGGGCTCGGCGAAATGGCGGCGCAATGCCATTGCCCGCTCATCGGCGGCGACACGGTGGCGACCCCCGGCCCGCTGACCCTCTCGATCACCGCCGTCGGCGCGGTCACCGCCGGGCGCATGGCGCGCCGCTCCACGGCCGCGCCGGGCGACACGTTCTATGTCTCGGGAGCGATAGGCGACGCCGCGCTCGGCCTCCTGCTGCGGCAGGCCGAACTCGCAAAGGCCCCGTCGCCGCTATGGGCGGCGGCGCTGTCGCCGGATCAGCGCGAATTTCTGATCGACCGCTATCTGCGGCCGCGGCCGCGCCTCGCGCTTGTTCCCGCCCTGCGCGCGGCCAGCGCCGCGATGGATGTTTCCGACGGGCTCGTCGGCGACTTGCGCGCCCTGGCCCGGGCGAGCGGCGTTTCGCCGCAGGTCGACCTGGGCAAGGCTCCCCTTTCGGACGCCGCCCGCGCCGCAATGGCCGCCGACCCGGCGCTGTTCGACCGCATCATGTGCGGCGGCGACGATTATGAGATCCTCTGCGCGGTCGCGCCGCAGGCGGTCGAGCTTTTCGAGGCCAGGGCGGCCGCCGCCGGCGTCGCCGTCGCCGCCATCGGCGTCGCCGACGCGGCCGAAGCGCTCGAAATCCTCGCCGGAATGGACGGAAAGCCAAAAAAATTCGAGCGCGACCGTTTCAGCCACTTTTAGCATTGCTAAAATCGCCATCGGCGACGCCCGCAATTCGGACGGTTCGGGCGGGAAGGCGCCAACTTTATGACGAGAGCGCTGCGTCAACCGGCGCATTGCGGGGCGCCCGCCTTTATGGAAGATTGCGCCCGAAACCGTTGGGATTGATCCTGGACAATGCCGCCCGTGTGCAAATCGCGGACTTGTCCTGGGCCTTGAGAGCGTACGGTATAAAAAGGGACGGAAATAATGGCTATTTGGCTCATCATATTGGGCGGGCTTCTCTCCGTAGTCTATGGCGTCGTCACGGTTAAAAACGTGATGGCGGCTGATGCGGGTTCGGCGCGCATGCAGGAAATCTCCGCGGCGGTCGCGGAAGGCGCCCAGGCCTATCTGAAGCGGCAATATCTCACCATTGGCTTGGTCGGCGTCGTCATCTGCGTTGCGCTCGGCTTCCTGCTCGGCGGAAAAACCGCGATCGGCTTCCTGATCGGCGCGATCCTGTCGGGCGCGGCAGGCTTCATCGGCATGAACGTGTCGGTCCGCGCCAATGTGCGCACGGCGCAGGCCGCGACCAAGTCGTTGGCGGGCGGCCTCGACATCGCCTTCAAGTCGGGCGCGGTCACTGGATTGCTGGTCGCCGGCCTCGCTTTGCTCGGCGTTTCCGTCTATTTCCATATCCTGACCGGCCCGATGGGTCTCAGCCCCAACAATCGCGAAGTGATCGACGCTTTGGTGGCCCTGGGCTTCGGCGCCTCGCTGATCTCGATCTTCGCGCGTCTCGGCGGCGGCATCTTCACCAAGGGCGCCGACGTCGGCGCCGACCTCGTCGGAAAGGTCGAGGCGGGCATTCCCGAGGACGATCCGCGCAATCCGGCGACCATCGCCGACAATGTCGGCGACAATGTCGGCGACTGCGCGGGCATGGCCGCCGACCTGTTCGAGACCTATGCGGTGACCGTTGTCGCGACCATGGTCCTGGCGTCGATCTTCTTCGCCAAGTCCGACACGCTGATGGCCACGATGCTCTATCCGCTGGCGATCTGCGCCGCCTGCATCGTCACGTCGATCATCGGCGCGGGCTTCGTCAAGCTCGGCGCCAACAACTCTATCATGGGCGCGCTTTACAAGGGCCTCATCGTCACCGGCGGCCTGTCGGTGGTCGGCCTCGCAATTGCGACGCAAACCATGATCGGCTGGGGGTCGATCGGCGACGTCGCCGGTCATGCCGTGACCGGCGCCAACCTGTTCGCCTGCGGCCTCGTTGGCCTCGCGGTGACGGGCGCGATCGTCTACATCACCGAATATTACACCGGCACCGGCAAGCGTCCGGTGGTGTCCATCGCCCAGGCTTCGGTCACCGGCCATGGCACCAACGTCATCCAGGGCCTCGCGGTGTCGCTCGAATCGACGGCGCTGCCGGCCCTTGTGATCTGCGCGGGCATCATCTCCACCTATCAGCTCGCCGGCCTGTTCGGCACGGCGATCGCGGTGACGACCATGCTCGGCCTCGCCGGCATGATCGTGGCGCTCGACGCTTTCGGCCCCGTGACCGACAATGCCGGCGGCATCGCCGAAATGGCCGGCCTGCCCAAGGAAGTGCGCCAGTCCACCGACGCGCTCGACGCGGTCGGCAACACCACCAAGGCGGTGACCAAGGGCTACGCCATCGGTTCGGCGGGCCTCGGCGCGCTGGTGCTGTTCGCCGCCTACACCAACGACCTGCGCTCGTTCATCGACCAGGGGCTGCCCTACTTCAAGGACGTCGGCCGCGTCGATTTCGACCTGTCCAACCCCTATGTCGTGGCGGGCCTGATCTTCGGCGGCCTGATCCCCTATCTGTTCGGCGGCATCGCCATGACGGCGGTGGGCCGCGCGGCCGGATCGGTGGTCGAGGAAGTGCGCCGCCAGTTCAAGGAAAAGCCCGGCATCATGGACGGGACCGAGCGTCCCGACTACGGCCGCGCCGTCGACATGCTGACCAAGGCGGCGATCAAGGAAATGATCATTCCGTCGCTGCTGCCGGTGCTGTCGCCGCTGTTCGTCTATTTCGGCGTGCTGCTGATTTCCGGCTCCAAGGCCTCGGCTTTCGCGGCGCTTGGCGCATCGCTCCTCGGCGTGATCGTCAATGGCCTGTTCGTCGCCATTTCGATGACCTCGGGCGGCGGCGCGTGGGACAACGCCAAGAAGAGCTTCGAGGACGGCTTCGTCGACAAGGATGGCGTCACCCATCTCAAGGGCGGCGACGCGCACAAGGCGTCGGTCACGGGCGACACCGTCGGCGACCCCTACAAGGACACGGCCGGTCCGGCCGTCAACCCGGCGATCAAGATCACCAATATCGTCGCTTTGCTGCTGCTCGCCATCCTGGCGCACCAGGGCATGTAAAGAGTAATGCCGGTTCTCGTTGATGAGAACCGGTTAGGAGCCAGGCGACGCCGAGCTGATGCGAGGGAGCCTCGACCGTGATAAGTCGCGGGCGACGGGAAAATCGAAAATGCCGGGCGGAAGCCCGGCATTTTTGGCAAAGAAAAACCCGCGGAAAATTTTCCGCGGGTTTTTCGTTTCGTTCGTTCGGCCGCTCAGAATTTGTACTGGAACTTGCCGATCTGATTGAGCAATTGTTTCAGCAGGCGGCTTTCGCCGCCGGCGGTGACCGTGACGTTCGACGAGAAATCGACAACCCGGCCGTCTTTCAGTCCGTAATCGGCGATTCGCGTCACTTTCTTGTTGTTGTCGAAATAGACCGCGTAAACGCGCTGGTCGGCAATCGTCTGAGGCATGAAAGGCATGGCGCGCTCGACCTTCTGGTTCATGTAGTACCAGGCGTCGCCGCCCACGGTCGATGTGGTCGTGGGCGTTCCGAGCAGGATCAGAACCTGTTCCGCAGCGGCCCCGACACGCACCTGCGACATGGTTTGCTGGTCGAAGACATAGCCGTGATGCACGACATTATCTTCCATCATGCCGCAGCCGGAAAGCGAAGCCGTGGCCAGCGCCGCGGCCAGGACGAGCATGCCTCCGCCGCCTGTGAGGCGCGGGGCTTTCCGTCGAAGACGCGATTTGGCGTTCGCCTGCATTTGCAATTCTCCGCTTACCCGGCAAGATTGTCCTTGCATCCAGTCGCGCACACGCCTAACCCCCGGCGAGAGCAAATGCAAGGCCGACGCGCGGGGAATGGATGTCATGATTTTCGGCCTGTTCCGCAAAAATCCGCATGAACAGCTGGTCGCGCGCCTGCACGAGGAAATCATGGCGCACTCGCGCCTGCCGGCCTTTTTCCTGCCTCCCTATGGCGCCCCGGACACGTTCGAGGGCCGCTTCGAAATCCTCACCCTGAACGCCGGCCTGGTTCTGCGCCGGCTGAGCCAGGCGCCCGAGCCGGGCCCGGCGGTCGCCCAGTCTCTGGCCGACAGGGTTTTCTCCGCGATCGACGACGCATTGCGCGAAATCGGCGTTTCCGACGTCGGCGTGCCGAAGAAAATGAAAAAGCTCGCCCGCGCCTTCATGGGACGCGGCGCGGCCTATGCGAAGGCGATGGAGCAAGGTGAGACGGCTCTCGCCGCCGCCCTGGCGCGCAATGTCCTGGCCGGGGCCGGGGACGGCGCGGCCCTAGCTCGATACGCCCTTTCGGCGCGGCGCGAGCTCGACGATACGCCGCTGGACGTTTTTTTGCGCGGCGAGGCGCCCTTGCCGCAGCCGTGACTCCGGGTTTGGCCGCTGGCGGGGAAAGGCCTATAAGGCGGCGTCTTCGCGCGTCAGGAGGCGCGTAACGGGGAACGTCATGATCGAAACCAATTTTTCCGGCGAAGCGTCGCCCTTTTCCCCGCCGCCCTTTTCCCGGCCGCTGCTGGTCGATTCCGTGGGCGACGGCGGCCAGCGCCTGAAATTCCAGGCGAGCGAGCCGGAATGCGCCGCCCTGGCGGAACAGGACGGGCTGGAAGCGCTGCGCGATCTCGTCGTCGAGGCCGAGGTTTTTCGCCGCGGCCGCGAAGGATTGCTCGTCCGGGGGCGGGTCAAGGCGCTGGTCACCCAGACCTGCGTTGTCACGCTCGAGCCATTCGAGGCGAAGGTCGACGAGCCTTTCGAACTTGAATTTGCGCCCCAGGCGGAGGCCGAGGCCGCCTATGAGCGGGCGATGGCCGAAATCGAGGCGGCCAAGGACAAGGCGGCGGCGCTCGCCGCGCAGAAGGACCCGCCCGATCCGATCATCGACGGCAAGATCGATCTTGGCGCGATCGCCGCCGAATTCCTGGCTCTCGGCCTTGATCCGCATCCGCGCAAGCCGGGCGTGCGTTTCGATGCGATCGTCGATCCTTCGGCAGAAGAGAAGCCGTCGCCATTCGCCGCTCTCGCAAGTCTGAAAAAGGACTGATGCGGCGTGCCCATGAACAATGCGGAATTCGCGTTCCGTCGGCTGTGAAAATCCGCGAGGGTTTCCGCGCCATGGCGTTTCCGCCGATTGCAAGGCAATGCTCCAGGAAACCGTTTGAACCGGGCCCAGGGACAATTTGCGTCAAGACGGAACGGGCGCGGCTCAAGGGGCTTGCCAAGCGCGGCGCAAAAGCTATTGTCGCGCGCGCCGACCGGGGGACGGTGGCGCGGCGCCATTGCCCGTCGAGAGATGGGCGTCTTTCGACGCCCGTAGCCTGTCGATAGACGGGCGTCTTTTGACGCCCTTTGGAAATCGGAGTGAAGGCGGGGATGGATAGACCTGTGCGGATTGCGCTGGACGCCATGGGCGGCGACTTCGGCCCGTCGGTTGTCGCGCCCGGCGCGGACCTGTTTCTCCAGCGCCAGCCTGAGGTAAAATTCCTGATGTTCGGTGATCGCGAGAAGGTTGCGCCCTTTCTCGCCGCGTATCCGCGGCTCGCCGCCGCGACGGATTTTCGCCACACGGACGTCTCTGTCGGCATGGCCGACAAGCCCAGCCAGGCCCTGCGGGCCGGCCGGCGCAATTCCTCGATGTGGCTGGCCGTCGAAGCTGTGCGGTCGGGCGAAGCCGATTGCGCGGTGTCTGCCGGCAATACTGGCGCGCTGATGGCGATGTCGAAAATCTGCCTGCGCACCATGGCGCAGATCGACCGTCCCGCGCTCGCCGCGATCTGGCCGACCCTGCGCGGGCGCTCGATCGTGCTCGACGTCGGCGCCACAATCGGCGGCGACGCCCAGCATTACGTCGATCTCGCCATCATGGGCGCGGCCATGGCGCGCAGCCTGTTCGAGCTGGAGCGGCCGACCGTCGGCCTGCTCAACATCGGCGTCGAGGAGGTCAAGGGCATCGAGGAGGTCAAGGCCGCCTCGCGCCTGCTGCAGGCCATCGATTCGCCGCTGCTCGATTACCGCGGCTTCGTCGAGGGCGATGATATCGGCCGCGGCGCGGTCGATGTGGTGGTGACCGAAGGCTTCACCGGCAACATCGCGCTGAAGACCGCCGAAGGCACCGCCAAGCAGATCGGCGCCTATCTGCGGCAGTCGCTGGGCAAGAGCTGGATGACCAAGCTCGGCGCTCTGATCGCGCGATCGGCCTTTCGCGACCTCAAGGCGAGACTGTCGCCGCGGGAAGTGTACGGCGCGGTTTTGCTCGGTCTCGACGGCGTCGTCATCAAGGGCCATGGCGGCGTCGACGCCGACGGCTTTTCCGGCGCCATAGAAATCGCCCATGGCATGGTCAGCCACGGCCTGCTCGAAAAAATCCGCGACATGATGAGCCTCGCCATCGATCACAGCGCCGCCGTGTCCGAACAGGGCGAGCGCGCGCCGGACGAGCGGAAAGCCGACCTGGCATGAGACGAATATCGGAAAACGCCCAAAAACAAGAAACGCCCAGGGGACGCCATAAGTGACGCAACAAAACAAGCGCCTGCGCTCTGTCGTGAAAGGCGTCGGATCGGCTTTGCCTCGGCGTTGCGTCAGCAACCGCGAACTGGAAAAGCAGGTCGAGACATCCGACGAATGGATCGTGCAGCGCACCGGCATCACCCAGCGCTACCTGGCGGGCGAAGGGGAGACCACGGCCTCGCTTGGCGCGGCGGCGGCGCGCGAGGCGCTCGCCAAGGCCAATTGCGCGGCTGAGGACATCGACCTCATCATCTGCGCCACCTCGACGCCTGACCTCACCTTTCCGGCGGTGGCCACCATGATCCAGGCGGAGCTTGGAATCCACGGGGGCGTCGCCTTCGACCTGCAGGCGGTCTGCGCCGGCTTCGTCTTCGCCGTGGCGACAGCCGACAAGTTCTTGATCTCCGGCTCGCACAAGCGCGCGCTGGTGATCGGCGCCGAGACCTTTTCCCGCATCCTGAACTGGCAGGACCGCACCACCTGCGTGCTGTTCGGCGACGGCGCCGGCGCCATGGTGCTGGAGGCGGAGGAGGCGGAGGGAACCGTCGCCGACCGCGGCGTCCTGACCAGCCAGTTGCGCTCGGACGGCCGCCATCGCGCCAAGCTCTATGTCGACGGCGGCCCCTCGACGACGCAGACATCCGGCCATCTGCGCATGGAGGGCAAGGAAGTCTTCCGCTTCGCCGTCGGCCAGGTGACCGACGTGATGCGGGACGCCTTCGCAGCGACCGGGCTTTCTGCCGATGAACTCGACTGGTTCGTGCCGCATCAGGCCAATCGCCGCATCATCGACGCTTCGGCGCAGAAACTCGGCATAGCCCCGGAAAAGGTCGTCACAACCGTGCAACTGCATGGAAACACGTCGGCGGCGTCTATTCCGCTGGCCCTGGCGGTCGCTTGCGAGGACGGCCGCATAAAACGCGGCGATCTGGTGATGATCGAAGCGATCGGCGGTGGGTTTACTTGGGCGCGCCGCTATAATAAGGTGGTAAATGCCCTTGCGTTCGAATCCGCCGGGTCGGCCGCCTCCGTGCGGCGCAATCGGCCTCCGTAAAAACCGCAAGGTTGGAGTTTGCTCTAAAATCCTGCGATTTCAGTATTATAAATAACGGACTTGGAGCCGGCGCCTGCCGGCAGGGCTATAATTGACCGAAATTTTTTGTGAGGTTGGCGCAATGACGTCTGACAACATTGCTTCGAGAAAGGCGGATACTGTTGTTCCGCTGTCGATCCGCGACGACGAGGGGCACAAGCGAACGGTGACCCGCTCCGACCTATCGGAAGCCGTCTTCCGGCGCATCGGACTGTCGCGTCTCGAATCGGCGCAACTGGTCGAAATGGTGATCGGAGAAATCAGCGAAGCCGTATTGCGCGGCGAAAATGTGAAGCTTTCGGGTTTCGGCACTTTTCTGCAGCGCTCGAAACGCGAGCGTGTCGGCCGTAATCCAAAAACCGGCGTCGAGGCGACGATTACGCCACGCAAGGTGCTGGTCTTCAAGGCGTCTCACATCATGCGCGCGCGGGTCAACGGCGGCGAGGCGCACGAGGCCTGAACTCTTTCGCGCGATTCCGGTTTTGCGCGCGGCGCTTTTTCGCGACAGCGCCGCTTTTTCGCGCCATCCACAGCCTTCGCTGATGTGGAATCGCAAAATATCTGGACAAGCCGCTGTTTTGACGGAAAATCGTTATTGCAGTGAATTGGCGACGCGAAAGCCCGCGAAGATGCCTGCGATCGACGACCGGAGCGCGCGATGGAGAAAACGCAGGACGCTTTTCGCACCATCGGCGAGGTGGCGGAAACGCTTGATCTTCCGCAACATGTCCTGCGCTTCTGGGAGACAAAATTCATCCAGATCAGGCCGGTCAAGCGCGCCGGCGGCCGCCGCTACTACCGGCCGGACGACGTACAGCTCGTCGCCGCGATTCGCGTCCTGCTTTATAGCGAGGGCTATACGATAAAGGGCGTGCAGCGCATCCTGAAGGAGCAGGGGGCGCGCGCGGTGGTCGCCGCGTCGGTCGGGGGCGGGCGCGGGGCGGCCGCACGGCCGGAGGGCGCGATGACGGCGCCATCGCCGGACGCTCTCTCCGATCTGTTGCCGCCGCTCGACTCGCCGCTTTCCGCATCGCCGGCGGAATTCACGACATTGCCGGAGAGGGACGCCGTCGCGGGCACGCGCCTGTCGCCGCAGGATCGGCACCGCATGGAGGCCATTCTCGCCGAACTGGGCGAATGCGCCCGGCTGCTCGAGGAGGCCCGGCGCCGTTGATGAGCGGCGAGGAGTCCCGCTCGGATTTCTAACGTCGTTTTGTCGTTGTCGTTTTTTTTCGAGCGCCGTTGCCAGCCCGCCAAGCCTTCTCTATAAGGCGGGCAGTCGGAGTGTAGCGCAGCCCGGTTAGCGCACTAGTCTGGGGGACTAGGGGTCGTGGGTTCGAATCCCGCCACTCCGACCATTCTTTCTTGCAATCACAATTTATTAACGCGACCGTTCGTCGGTCGCTTTCCTTCCCTGGCCACCCCGGGGGCGCGCGATCCATGAGCGCGGCGAGACCCGGAAGCTGGTCGGAGAAAACGTATCGAAACAAAAAACTGGAGCTCAGATCCGATTCGATCGGATCGGAAAAGGCTCTAGCCGAAGACGATAAAGCGCTTTCAAGTCTCGGGAGCGGGAGTATATTGGGCCTATGGCTGTCAGCTCGCCCGATCTGAAAGCATTCCTGGTCTCGACGCCTTTCTTCGGTGGCCTCGCAGACGCAAGTCTCGATCTGCTGGTCTCAATGCTGGTCGAGCGCCGGTTCGACGTCGGCTCCACTGTTGTGTCGGAAGGAGAACCGGGGCGCTCAATGTATATTGTTCACGCCGGCGAACTCGCAGTGAGCAAACTCGGGAATTCGGGGCGCGTGATTCGCATGGCAGGTCTCGGGCCGGGGGATTTTTTCGGCGAAATGACGCTCATCGGAGTGCAGAATCGATCAGCCACCGTCGTCGCCGAGAGCTTGACCGTGCTGTACGAGCTCACGGCCCGGAATCTCTATGCGTATTACAAGGCCGACATCCACGCCTATGTGATGGTGATGCTGAACATCAACCGTGAGCTCTGTCGGCGGCTCCGCCGCGCCGATGATCGCATTGCCGAGTTGACGGATTCTTCACGCGAGTGAATGACGCAGAGTCTGCGTGGTCCATGACGCGCGCGCGAAGAAGCGCCGTCGATTTTTTGGCTTCGGCCTTCCTGATCGTCACTGCCTCGCCTTCGGGCTTGGCTCGTCGAAAGCCGAGGCCATGAGCGATCACGTTCTTTTTTCACTTACTGTGACGGCCGCCACAGCCTCGGGCGGCTCCAACTGCTGAACTGCCAGCCGGCTCGCGTCGATCTTTCGTCGCGGCCTTCCCGGAACGCCGCGCGTCGTGGCGACGGAGAACCAAACAGGAGGCTCGCATGCGCAAATACCTGCCATTCGCTCTTTTGGCGCTCGCACTGGCCAGCTCCGTCGCAGTCGCCGGCGGCGTCGTGGCTCTCGAGGATTTTGAAGCGCAGTATTCGGTGGCTTGCCCCACCGTTGGCTGCTGAAAACTCACTGCCAAATCGTTGGGCGAGGCTTTCGCTTTCGCCCTTCTGGCCCAAGTGGGCGGCGGCGTCGCGATCCTTGAAATGCGCCGGGTCGATGGATCTTCCGCAAACTCGCGACTCAACGCGCGACTATCGCCGCCCATAAAAACGTCGTTGGCCGCCTCTGTCGTCGATCGATTCCCATGTCCAGGCGTTACGAGCCAGGCCACTCAGCGATGAGACCAAGAGGCTTATGATGTTTGGGCTTCCTCAGCAGCTTCCCACCTTCTGGCTCAGTCTCGCCGTCGTTCTTTTTCTCGCAAAGCACCTGATCGCGGATTTTCTTGTGCAATCGGAATGGATGGCTCAAGGCAAGAGCCAGGTGAACTCGATGGGTCTTGCCGCTGTCGATTCATGTGGGGATTCACGCGTTCGGGACGCTGGCCATTTGTCTTGCGCTCGCGCCTGCGCTTTCCTGGTTCGCCATAGTCGACTTCATAGTCCATTTCGCGCTCGACCGGGCAAAGAGCTTGCTTGCCCGCCGCGCCTCAGCAACGCCCAGTCAATCGATATTCTGGTTGTTGTTGGGGATCGACCAAAGTCTTCACGGGCTGACGCATTTCATCTTCGCCTTGTGGATCGCCGCGGCCCACGCGGCGGCGTGAATTCATCCTGCTCGGCTCGGGCTTGGGCCTCACTTTTCGCGGAACGCGAGCCCGAGCTTGTCCGTCAGCGGCTGGGTCAGATAGGCGATCACGCGCCGCGGCTCGCCTCGGATCAGCACCTCGGCGGGCATGCCAGGGAATGGCTCCTTGCCCTGCAGCTTCGTCACCTCGTCCATGGGGATGGCGATCTTCACCATGAAATAACCTTGTCCCGTGCGCTCGTCCTTCAGCTGGTCCGCGGAAACGTTGGCGACGGCGCCCTCGAGTTCCGGCGGAGTGGGAAGCTTTAGCGAGCTGAGCCGCACGGTCGCGGGCTGGCCCGGACGGACTTCATCGATCTCGTCGGGGCGGATCTTCGCCGTGACCAGGAGCGGCTCGCCGTTGGGGACGATGGACATTACGGTTTGCCCCGGGGAGATCACCCCGCCGATGGTGTGGACCGAGAGCGCGTTGACATAGCCGGTGCGCGGGGCCTTGATTTCAAGGCGCTGCAATCGGTCGAGGGAGGCTGCGCGCTCCTGCTCGGCCTCGGCGATCTTCTCGACGACCGATTCCAGCTGGGTGGCGATGTCCGACTGGCCGCTCTTTCTGGTCTCGGCGATCTTGAACTCTGTCTCCGTCAACTGGGAGCGGGCGCTCGCGATCCTCGCCTCGATGTCGCCGATCTGCCCTTGCAGACGGCTCACCTCCCGTTCGGTCTGGCGCAGAACCGGCCGCCGCATGAGACCCTTTTTGTCCAGCGTCCGCTGGTCTTCGAGATCGGCGGCGGCCTGCGCCATCTCGCCCTGCGTGGCCTTGAGCTGTTCGGAAAGGCCGCGGACCTGGGTTTCGATCTGCGTATGGCGTTCGTCGAGCTGCGCCAGTTGGCTCGCCCGCGCCGCACGCTTGTCGTCCAGCAGATTTTGCTGGGCCCTGATGCTCGTCCGCAGCGTCTCCAGCGCCTTGGCCGTCGTGACGGGAGGCTCCGGAATGGCGATCCTCGGCGCGTCCTGCTGCTCCGCCTCCAGCCGCGCCCGCTCGGCGACGAGGTCAATGAGCCTGCGCTCGACGATTCTGCTGTCGCTGGAGACTTTCGCGGCGTCGAGGCGGATGAGAACCTGGCCCTGATTCACCAGCTCCCCGTCGTGGACATAGATCGCGCCGACGACGCCGCCTTCCGGGTGCTGGATGTTTTGCGCGTTCGACTTCACGGCGAAGGTTCCGGCGACGACAACCGCGCTGTCGATCCTGGTGTTCACGGCCCATCCCGCGACGCCCCCGCCCACAAGCGCCACGCTCGCCATGAAGGCGCGCATCAGATTGCGGATGGAATGTTCGGTGGCTGCAAGGTCGGCGCTGAAGTCGGTCATCGTGCTCTCCTGATGTGAACTGGGATTATGGCCGCGGGCGCGCGCCGGCGCTGTGAGCCCCGACACAGGCCGCGGCCTTCCTTCCTACGCGCCTTGCGCAGCGTCCCGCAGCCGTTCGGTGCGGTTGAGGTCGAGGCTGGTGACATTGTCGACCGCGCCGCTGTCGCCGCCGCGTGACGCCGGGACGCCGGTCGTCAGAGACAGGGACGGCGCGGCGCCGCGTCCCCGCCGTTCACGACTTCCGCCGGCTTGTGAGGCTGGCCGGCGCGCGGGAACAGGGCCGCAAGAACGTGTTTCTTGCTTCCGAACATCTCGGCGCGGCCGTTGCGCAGGGACAGGATCTTGTTCGCCGCGAAGATGGCGCTCGGCCGATGGGCGACGATAATGACGATTTGGCCCTTCTGCCGCATGCGCTGGATCGCCTCGTTCAGCGACTGTTCGCCGAGCGGGTCGAGATTGGAGTTCGGCTCGTCGAGCACGACGAGGAAGGGATTGCCGAAAACGGCGCGCGCAAGTCCGATGCGCTGGCGCTGGCCGCCCGACAGGGTCATGCCGCCTTCGCCCACCGGCGTGTCATAGCCCTTCGGGAAGGTCAGGATCATCTCGTGCACCCCGGCCAGCCGCGCGGCCTCGACGACTTCCTCAGTGGTCGCGTCCTTGCGGAAGCGCGCGATATTCTCGGCGATCGTCCCGTCGAAGAGCTCGATCGACTGCGGAAGATGGCCAATGGCGTCGGCAAGGGTTTCGGCCGAGTAATGCGAGATCATCGCGTCGTCGAAGCGGATTTCCCCGCGCGCCGTCGGCCAGGCGCCGACGAGCGAGCGGACCAGGGTCGACTTGCCGCAGCCGCTCGGCCCGATGACGCCAAGCGCATCGCCCGATTCGATCTCGAAGGACACGCCCGCCACCGTCGCGATCGCGCAGCCGGGCGGCGCGATCGCGATGTCGCGCACTGAAAGCCTGTTGCGGGGACGCGGCATGCTGTGCTGCTGCGCCTGCGCCTTGGGCAGGGCCGACGACAGGGCCTTCAGGCGCCGGAGGGCCTGCCAGGCCGCGGCGGTGCTGCGGGAATAGGCGATCACCTGGTCGATGGGGCCGAGCGCGCGGGCAAGGATGATGGAGCAAGCCATCATGCCGCCGGGCGACATGTTCGCGTCGATGACGAGGTAGGCGCCGAGCGCCAGTATGCCCGATTGCAGCACCAGCCGCATCGCCTTGGAGATGGCGCCGAACAGGCTGGCCTGGTCGGCCTGGTCGCGGGCGTGCGAAATGGCGTTCACGTAGCCGGCGCCCCAGCGTTTGCAGAGATCGTCGCCCATGCTCATCGCCGCCGCGGCCTCGGAATTGCGGCGCGCGTCCATCAGCAGGCTCATCGTCGAGGCCGCCGACTGGTTCATGTTGCCCGAGGCCGACTTGGCGAGCGCCTGGTTCACCAGGCTGAGCACGATCAGCAGGGCGGCGCCCGAGACCGCCATGGCCGCGAGGAGCGGGTGCACGATGTAGAGAATGGCGAAGTAGAGCGGTATCCAGGGGAGATCGAGCAGGGCCGACGGGCCGCCGCCCATCAGGAAATTGCGGATCGTCGCCAGGTCCTGCAGCGGATCGTGCTGGCGGGCGTGGGGCCCAAAGTGCAGGGGCAGCCGCAGCGTCGCAAGAAACAAGGAGGGGGCGAGCCTGTGATCGAAGGTGATGCCGACGCGGGCCATGAGTTTTCCGCGCAGGCCTTCCAGGAAACCATAGAAGCAGTACAGCAGCAGCGCGAGGAGACAGAGCGCGACGAGCGTCGGCACGCTCTTGCTGGACAGGACCTTGTTGTAGACCAGCATCATGAAGAGCGGGCCGGTCAGCATCAGCACATTGCTGAGGCAGCTGATGCCGCTGACGCCCATGAGGGGCGTCCGCAGGCCGCGGATCGCCCGGCGGACCTGTAGCTCCGCGCTTTGGGCGGTCTTGCTCGTGTCGGGATGCGCTTTCATGGCAGTCGATCCTCTCGAACTTTGGGCGCGCCGCGCGCCTCTCTTTGCAGCATCGGCGAGAACGCCTTCGGGCGCAGTGACTTGGGCCACAGGACGCGCGATGCGAAACGGCCCCGCCGGTTGGGGCGGGGCCGGGGAGAAAGGCGGCGAGGGTGGCGCCGTCTCGGATCAGAGGGGGTGGATGACGTGTCCGCTGTGATCGCCGACATGCTGGTCGGCCACGGCCTCGACATTGCCGCCGATGAAGTTTCCGGCGCCGTTGCCGGCGACGACGGAGGCGGTGTTCGAGCCGATGTTTTCGCCGCCGAAGGAGAAGCCGTGGTTGCCGACATGCTGGTCGGCCTCGGCCTCGACGTTGCCGCCGATGAAGTTGCCGACGCCGTTGCCCGCGACGACCGAGGCCGAGTTCGAGCCGATGTTCTCGCCGCCGAAGGGGCTGGAGAAGCCGTGGTCGCCGACGCTCTGGCTGGCGTCGGCCCCGACGTTGCCGAGGATGACGTTGCCGGCGCCGTTGCCGGCGACGACCGAGGCGGAGTTGGAGGCGCTGTTGAGGTCGGAGCCGAAGGCGTTGAGCCAGTCGAAGTCGCTCATGAATAATCTCCTTTGATTGAGGTGTGGGATCTGGTTTGGGTTTTCAGGTTGCTTGTATCGTGTCGAAGTTCATCTCGATCAGCGATGAAGACACTTTGCCAGAGTGGATGAGCCGGAGCTGTGATCTGCGCCACAGGGGAATTTTTTCCTGGAAAATCTTTTTGAAGTTCAGGCGGACGCGCGGCCGAAAAGCAAAAGGCCCCGCACGGGGCGGGGCCTTCGCATCGGCGCATGCGCCTCTCAGGCGTGGTGGATGACGTGGTCCCCAACATGCTGCAGGCCGCCGCCATCGACGTTTCCGCCGATGAAGTTGCCGACGCCGTTACTCGAGACGACGGTGGGAGTGGAGACGGCCACGTTGACGTCGCCGAAGGGCGTCGCCGCATGGATCGCGTGGTCGCCGACATCCTGGCCGCCAAGCGCCGCCACCGAGCCGCCGACTGCGTTGCCAACGCCGTTGCCAACAACGACGGTGGGAACGTCCACGGCGATGTTGATATCGCCGAAGCCGCCATAATGGCTGGCGTCGCCGACGTGCTGGTCTCCGGCGGCGGTGACGCCGCCGCCGACGCTGTTGCCGAGGCCGTTGCCGACAACCGTGGTTGGAACATCGACGCCAATGTTAAGGCCGGCGCCGAACGCATTCTGCCAAGCATCAGTCATGATAGTCTCCTTCGTGTTGCGGGCGTCCGCCGATCGCGCGCCCGGGGTTCGCCGTTGGTTCGTTGGCGTGCTCGCAGCATCGGCGAGAACGACTTCGGGCGCTGTGACTTGGGCCACAGGAGGCGTCGGCGTTCACCCGACGCGAAACGGCCCCGCCGGTTAGGGCGGGGCCGGGGAGAAAGGCGGCGAGGGCGGCGCCGTCTCGGGTCAGAGGGGGTGGATGACGTGTCCGCTGTGATCGCCGACATGCTGGTCGGCCACGGCCTCGACATTGCCGCCGATGAAGTTGTTGGCGCCGTTGCCGGCGACGACCGAGGCGGTGTTCGAGCCGATGTTTTCGCCGCCGAAGGAGAAGCCGTGGTTGCCGACATGCTGGTCGGCCACGGCCTCGACGTTGCCGCCGATGAAGTTGCCGACGCCGTTGCCCGCGACGACCGAGGCCGAGTTCGAGCCGATGTTCTCGCCGCCGAACGGGCTGGAGAAGCCGTGGTCGCCGACGCTCTGGCTGGCGTCGGCCCCGACGTTGCCGAGGATGACGTTGCCGGCGCCGTTGCCGGCGACGACCGAGGCGGAGTTGGAGGCGCTGTTGAGGTCGGAGCCGAAGGCGTTGAGCCAGTCGAAGTCGCTCATGAATAATCTCCTTTGGTTGAGGTGTGGGATCTGGTTTGGGTTTTCAGGTTGCTTGTATCGTGTCGAAGTTCATCTCGATCAGCGATGAAGACACTTTGCCAGAGTGGATGAGCCGGAGCTGTGATCTGCGCCACAGGGGAATTTTTCCTGGAAAATCTTTTTGAAGTTCAGGCGGACGCGCGGCCGAAAAGCAAAAGGCCCCGCACGGGGCGGGGCCTTCGCATCGGCGCATGCGGCGTCACGCAAGATGTGCGAGATCCACAGCCGGATGGGGCGCGACTTGCTGCGCAGACGCGGCCTCGACATTGCCGCCGACATCGATCGTTCCGCCGCTCGCCACGTTGAAGATGATATCGGTCGTCTCGACCTGCGTGCTGTGCAGAAAACCGCCGTAGCCGTGCGATTGGCCCGCGTTCATGGTTGTCGATTGATTTCCCAGGGCTTCGACATTGCCGCCGACATCGATGGTTCCGCCGCTCGCCACGTTGAAGATAATGTCGGTCGTCTCGACCTGCGCGTTGTGCAGTAAGCCGCCGAACCCGTGCGATTGGCCCGCGTTCAGCGTTGTCGATTGATTTCCCAGGGCTTCGACATTGCCGCCGACATCGATGGTTCCGCCGCTCGCCACGTTGAAGATGATGTCGGTCGTCTCGACCTGCGCGTTATGCAGGAAGCCGTCGTAGCCATGCGATTGGCCCGCGTTCAGGGTTGTCGATTGATTTCCCAGGGCTTCGACATTGCCGCCGACATCGATCGCTCCGCCGCTCGCCACGTTGAAGATGATATCGGTTGTCTCGACCTGCGTGTTGTGCAGCGATCCGCCGAAATCGTGCGAGGAGGCGGCCGTAGATTGATCCCCAATGGCTTCCACGTTTCCGCCGACATCAAGCGTTCCGCCGGGACCCGTGTCGAAGGTGACATTGGCCGTGTTGGCGGCATGGGTCTGGCCCGACGCGTCGTCGCCGGCGGCGAGGTGATGGATCGGGCCGACGGCCTGCGGGCCAGCCATGCCGCCGCCGAGGACATGTTCGAACCCGCCGGCTTCGCCCCATGCCGCCGGACCCCAGCCGAGGCTGCCGCCATGGTCGCCCGGCATTTGCGCGCTGACGCCGGCATCCGAGGCCTCCGACCATCCGTCGTGCTCGAAATGCGGGAGGGAATGGGAATAGGGGTGGCGACCTTGCGAATCCTGGGGCGCGCCGCCGCGGTTTTCATCCTCGGCGGGACTGAACCCGCGGTCGTCCAGTTGGCCCCATTGGTCTGAGATGCTCACTTTGGGCTCCTTGTCGGAATCGGAATGCCGCAGGAGCATGGAGGATTAATCGGGCGCGGGCTGTGAACTGCTTCACAGCCGGGATCGGCGACCCCTCGTCTGCCTGCTTTTTTCGCGCTATTCTCGAGGCGGGCCCAGGGTCCGGGCCCAGTCAGGAGCGCCGCATGCCCGAGAAGCCCGCCGAGCCTGAACCCTTGCGCCTCGAGGGGTTGGAGATTTTTCGGAACGTCGCCGCCGAGGCTATGGAGCAAGTGAAACGCCGGGCGCAACGCCGGACGCTGCAGAAGGGCGAACTGCTCTTCAACCTCGGCGATCCCTCCGACGCCCTCTATATCATCGCGTCGGGGCGAATTCGGATATGGACCATTTCCGCTGCTGGAGTTCGAGGTGACGCTGAACGTGCAGATCGCCGGCTCCATTTTCGGCGAGATCGGCATGCTCGACGGCAGCGTTCGGACGGCGGGCGCCTCCGCCATGGCGACGACGGAACTGCTCACCATCCCGCGCAAGACCTTCTTCAACGCTCTGGACCAGGATTCGCAACTCGCGCGCAATGTCATCGGACTGCTATGCCAAAGGTTGCGCTGGACGACATCGCGCGTGGAGGACGCCGTCCTGCGCTCGGCGCCGCAGCGGCTTGCCAGGATTCTGGGCCATCTGGCGCAGGACCACAGCCGCCGGACGCCGCGCGGCCATGAGATCACCATCAAGCTGACCCAGGGCGAACTCGCCCAGTGGACGGCCATGTCGCGCGAAAGCCTGAACAAGCTGCTCAACCGCTGGATCGACGAGGGCGTCGTCTTCCAGGAGAAAGGCGTGCTGACGATCTGCAATCCCGATCAACTGGACGAGCTTGCGGAATCCGGCGAGTGACCGCTCAGTGCGGCCCGGACAGCACGGCCTTGGCGCTCATGAGGAACTTCAGCCGCTCGCGTTCCGCCGGAATTTCCATCGCCAGGATCTGAATGAGATGCGCCGCGTCGAGGCTCACCTCCGCTTCGCGGCGGACAAGCAGCCTGGCGACCGGTCCGATATAGCTCGTGAGCAGTTGCGCGAGCCGGCCGAGGCTCGCGTCGTCGAGGCCGTCGTCCTCCGCCTTTGGCGACGGCGCCTCGATCCGGGCTTCGCCCATCGCCGGCCGCTCCAATGGCGCAGAGGGGACAGGCGCGGAGCCAGGCGCGACGCAGTGGGGAGGATCGGCCGGCCGCTCCAGCGTGGCCAACGGTTGGATCGGCGGATCCAGTGTCGCCGCCTTGGGCATCCGTACGGTCGCGGTGGCGTCGACCGAGCCGCAGCGCTGCGGCGGCTCCTTCGCCTGCGACCGCTTGGGCGCGACCGTGCGGTCGAGCAGGGCTGAGGCCGGACCGGGCTCGCTCTCGGGCGGCGGAGGCAGCACCCGGAATGTCTCGATGCGTCTCGGGCTATGCTTGAGTGTGCGGACGCCGCATTCGACAAAGGTCGCCGAGATGTGGGAGGCGACGGACTCCATGACCGAGGACGAGATGAGAATGCCCCCCGGCTCCGCCAGGCTTTCGAGGCGGGCGGCGATGACCAGCGCCTCGCCGAAGGGAAGCTCGTCATG
Source organism: uncultured Alphaproteobacteria bacterium (assembly GCA_963849665.1). GTDB lineage: Bacteria > Pseudomonadota > Alphaproteobacteria > Rhizobiales > Beijerinckiaceae > Rhodoblastus. The sequence goes on from CAWKJW010000091.1 coordinate 70,787, forward strand.
AAAAAGCACTTCGCCGAGGTGCACGCCGATGCGCAATTTGAGCGCATAGAGTTTTGGCGATTCCGTCAATCGGGACTGGATGCGCAGGGCGCAGCGCACAGCGTCCACCGTGCTCTCGAACAGCGCGAATACGCCGTCGCCCGGCAGTCCGAAAAGCCAGCCTCCGTGGTTTGCGAGCTCCTCGGTCGCGACCCGGCGCGCGGCCCAGAGCGCGTCGAGCGTGTTCGTTTCGTCGATGCTCACGAGGCCGCCGAAATTGGCGATGTCGGCCGCAAAGACGGCGCGCAGCCGGCGGCGGCGCGCGGGACCGGGACCGGCCAGCGGCTCGGCGACGCGCGGTTCGGAAAGGCCCCGATTGGGCCCGCCCTGGTCAGGGCCGCCCGCGCCTGGAACGCCCGGGATGGTGGTGTCCGTGAGTTCTCATCTCCGCTTCCCCCATCCTCTAATGCATTCTTTCTCCCGCCGGCCGCTCGCGGAGCGCGAGGAAGCGCGCTTTCGCGCGCTCGTCGGGAAGCTGGTCGGCGAGCCGTCGGTAGAAGTCGTCGCGGCCGACGGCCGTCTGCGCCTCCATGCTGACGAGGCGTCTGGCGATGGGCCCGATTTCGCAGATCAATGCGTCGATTGCGGCCTTGATCTCCGCGTCGGAAATCTTTTCACGGGCGCGCGCGCAGGCAGAGGCCATGTGAAAGTCCTCGCGAAGCAGCTTCTCGGCGGCCCGCCGAAACAGCGCGATTTCGGCGTCGGTCTTGATCTGCCGGCTCAATGACGCAAGCAGCGCATCGGCGTCACTCGTCTCCTGCAGCGCCTGGTTGACGACGAACCGGGCGATCGGTCCCAGCCAGCGCGCCAGAGTGCGGCTCAATCCGTCGATCGCCCCGACCGACAGCTGCTCCGCCATGGTCACGCTCAGCTTCGCCGGGGCAGGGCTGGCGGCCGCCTCCGTGACCGCCGTCCGCGATAGCTTGGTCAGATCGACGGGGAGCAGATTGTCGTTGGTTCGAGCCTCCATGGCCGCATTCAGCGCGTCCACGAAATTCTCCGCGCTCTGGAACCGGTCTTCCGGATTTCGGGCGAGGGCCTTTTGCGCGACGGCGTCCATCTCGGCCCACATCGTCGGGCGCAGCGTCATGATCGAGGGCGGGAGTTCGTTCAGGAGCTTTTGCATGAGCTCGGGCAGGTCGTCGGCGACGAAGGGCTTCGCCCCGGTGAGCAACTGGAAAAGGATCACGCCGGCGGCGAAGAGGTCGGTCCTTGCGTCGGCGGGGCGCCCCAGGAAGCGTTCCGGCGCCATATAGTTTGGCGTGCCCACGGCGCCCAGGCCGTGCCGCGTCGTCAGGTCGAGCGAGTTCGAGCCGGGCCACGCCGAAATCCGCGACCTTGATGGACGCCGCCGAGGGACAGAGGATGTTGGCCGGCTTGACGTCGCGGTGGAGGACGCCCTTCGAATGGGCGTGGTCCAGCGCGAGCAGGATCTGCGCCATGATCTCTCCCACCTGCCGGATGGGAACGAGGGCGCCGGACTGGATCACATTCTCCAGCGTGCCGGCGTTGACATACTCCATGACGATGTACGGCCTTCTTTCCTGCTCGACAAGATCGAACACGGTCACAATGTTGGGATGCAGGCAGCGCGCCGCCGCTTGCGCCTCGGTGGTGAAGCGCTTGAGGAAGCCGTCGGAATCGTTGACGTCGTTGAAAATCTCCGGACGCAGGGTCTTGATGGCGAGCGGCCGGTCGATCTGTTCGTCATAGCCCTTGTAGACGATGCCGATCGCCCCGCCGCCGATCACGTGATCGATGCGATACTTCCCGACCCGTTGCGGAATCGCGTCGCTCCTCATCGCGGCGCCTCTTTATGCTGGGGCTCTTTTTTGGGGCGTTCGGCGGCATGGGTGCCTTGGGACGGACCAGGCCCCTTGTCGAGCAGCTTCATCGCGCTGTCGAGACTGCGGCGCATTCGATTGAAGGACCTGGAGAGCGACGCCACCTCGTCGGAGCCAGGATATTCGAATTCGGAAACCGAGGTCTCGCCCATGCTGTACGCCTCCGCGATCCTTGCCATCCGGTTCACCGGCGAAGTCACGTAGCGCCTGAGCAGGACGTTGAGCAAGATGAGCAACACGAGGAAGATGCCGCTCGAGATGCCCACGAAGAACATCAGGTTGCGCCAGATCCTCGCGTCGGTGGCGCTCATGGGGATCGAGATGATCTGCGCGACGACGGTCTTGTCCAGCTGCCAGCCGAAGCCGTTCTTGGCGCCGTAGAGAGCGACCATCGACGCCGGAGCCTTGTCCGGCGTAGAGTGGCATGTCAGGCAGCTCGCATTCTTGATGACCATCGGATAGGTCGCGGTATACTGCGGCCCCGCGTCGGTCGTACGGATGCTGACGTCCCTGTCGAGTCCGGGATTGGCGGCAAACTTCTCGACGACGTCTTTCTCCCAGCCTTGCGCGAGGTCGGCCGGATTGGTCGGATTGAGCGCCGCTTCCTTGTAAAAAAACTGCGGATAGAACTTCCGAAAATTCCGGAAGACGGTCTGCGCCGAGAACGACGGTATCGTCTGGGGCAGAAACTGTATCGCGGAAGAATCGGCAAGCAGCGGCTGGATTTCGTCACTGGTGTATTGTCGCACCGACAGCGCCTGGTCCCGCAGCACTTCGATCTGCGATTGCAGCTCCCCCAAAGTCTCGCGGCGTGAAAGCTCGTAGAAGGGCCATAGGCAGAGGGCAAGCCCGACCAGATACGAGGCTGCAAGGATAATGTTGAAGCGTAGTCCCAACCCCATTTGAACCACCCTCTGGCTGGCAGTCTCACCGGCTAAAACTACTCTGCAAACGTGCAACCAAGGTGGCCTGCCGCTGGTTTCGTGAACGCCGAAAAAAGCACGTGTGCGGCCGGCCCGGGCGGGCGATGCGGAACCCGAGGGATTCTCGGCGTTCGCGCGCCTTTCTTGAGCGTTGCGCGGGCGACGGACGCTCGCGTCTTCACGTAAAATTGTCGACGCGCAGGGCGAAAAAATTTCGACCGGTCAAGCCGACGCGAGCAAAATGGCTGCCGGAGCCAGACCGAAGAAGACGCGGCGTCCGCCATCGGCGGGGACGGCGGAGTTCCGCCCGGCGCTCGCTGTCCAATCTCCGCCGCCAGACCAGGGGGCCTGTGTCATGGATTCTTTCCAGTTGGGGATCACGCAGCCGTTGGCGCCGGGCCGGTTCGCGAGGGTTCGGCTGGAGAGCGCCCGCAGACGACCTCGGCGGTGGATTGCCGCCGCGCTGGCCGCGACGGCGCCGTTTGTGTTCGCGCGCGCGGCTGAGGCCGCGGGCAGGGTCGCGCTGGTGCTTGTCGGCGAGGACTACCAGAGACTTCAGAAGTCGGTTGTCGGCGCCAAGCGCGCGAAAGAAATCGCGGAGGCGCTGCAGGCGAAGGGCTTCGACGTCCTCTTCGACGCAAATCCCGTCAACGCCCGGGCGAGGGCCATCCTGCTCGATTTCGCCCAAAAGGCTACGGGAGCCGATCTGGCCGTCGCGTTCCTCATAGGCCACGCCACCGCGGCGGGCGGCCAGACCTATTTCCTGCCGGTGAACACGGACTTGACCGTCTCCACGGACCTGTTCTCGCGCGGCGTCTCCGTCTCTTCTGTCGCGCAGATCGCTGGCAGGGCCAAGGCCGGAGCGGTGATCGTGCTGATGACGACGCCGAATTTCGAGACTCCAGTCCCGAACCTGGACCCGCGGCCCGAATATGCCGCAGAGAACCCGAAATCCGTCGTAACCGCTTTTTCGTCCTCGGGCAGATTGCCAGTGTCCCGCGTCGACGCTGTGAGCGAGCACGCGGCGGACGACGTCGTGAGTCTGCTGCAGCAGCCTGCGCCCAGCCTCAAGGAGCTTGTCAAGGCGGCGTCGGCGGAGGTCGGCGCCGTCTTCGGCGCGCCCGCTGACGACAGCCTTGCGAAGCCCAGCCCGGCGCCCGAAAATGTCTCGGCTCCCGGCGCGCCGGTTGCGACCGGCGCGCATTCCCCGGCCAGGTCCGCCGAACGACGCGCCGACGAGGAGGAAGCTCAGGCGGAGGCCGCCCGGCTTCAGTTGCAGCAAGCCAAGACGGAACTGGAAAAGGCCAAGGCGGAGACGCTGCGGGAGCGGGCCGAGGCTTCGCGGGCGGAGGCCGACGCCGAGAAGGCCAAGGCTCAAGCCGCAGCGGCGAAAACGCCCGCGCAGACTGCAGCCGTGGGCCCTGCGCCTGTCGACGAGAAGCTCCTCGGAAAGTGGCAGCGCCAGCGCATCCAGGAGCGCCTGCGGGAAATGAGCCTTTACACCGGCCCGATCGATTCCATCATGGGCCCGCTCACGCGCGAGGCGATCATGGGCTACCAGCGCAGCAAGGGCGCCGAGGTGACGGGCTATCTCACGCCTGAACAATTCAACGCCCTCTTGCCCGGAGGAAATTGAACCCGACCGCGAATTCCCCGGCGGACCACCCGGGCCTTCACGGCGAAACGGCGGCAGCCGGAGCGCCGGCTGAACAGTTGACATGCCATCTCGTCCTCCCTTTGAAATCGACGGACTTGTCGCCGGGCCTCATTCTGGCCTGGCCGAGCGACAGGAAGCCGCCCATGTCGAGCATCTGTAGAGGCGAATGCGATCCCGCGCTGTGAACGGGGTCACCAACACGCGAACTCGTTGCTTATCCGACAGGCGCGGGCTCGAGACCGCCTAGCGGGCGGCGTCCAGAATTGCTGCGAGAGCGGCATCGCCCTGCTCGGCCAAGCCTTTGATCGTTTTCGACGCCCATTTCTGCGACGCCTCCAGAACTTCCTCGTGACGATCCCATTTCATGAAGCTCGAGCCCGGAAACGCGGGCGGCCGCAGCAGGAGATCTTGCGGCGTAAGCGAGGAGGGGGCCGCGCCGATCTTGGCGAAAACCGCCCGTTGAATCACGGAGGCCGGCCCGGGACATTCGGGCAAAGCCTTGCTCCAGGGCCCGGGCTTCAACGCGCGCGCGACCCAGTCGCGCCGCGCCGGGATGGACCGGTAATCGAACGCGTAGCGGCAATGCTCCTGGGGGCGCAAATCGATGACCAGGTTGGGCCCCGCTTTCAGCGAATGCATCACATTGAGGGGGACGTTGTCGGCGACCCCGCCGTCGACGAGCATTTCCCCGTTCGCGTCGAAGAAAGGCGGCAGAACGCCGGGTATGGAGCAGGATGCGCGGACCGCCTGCCAGAGCGGCCCTTCGCGCATCACATTGACGGAGAAAGTGGAGAGATTGGTGGCTAGCGCGAAATACGGCCGCCAGGCGTCTTCGATCCTGCCGGGATAGAGGCGCTGCAATTCCCGGTCGAACACGCCGTGGTCGAGCAGGGCGTAGCGAGGCCAGGTGAAGCGGTTCAGCGCGCGGCGCCTAACAAAGGTTTCTTGCAGCGCGGACTTGATCTCGTCGGGGTCGGCCAGCATCGCGAACGCGCCGGCGATCGCGGACCCGACGCTGGACCCGCCAAAGATGTCGAATGTCACGCCTATCTCTCGAAAGGCTTTGAATATGCCGACATGCGCGGGGCCGAACGCCCCGCCGCCACCCGCGACGAAACCGACCGCACGACCCGTCAAGAAGCGCACGAGGCTTTCGACGTCAGAACCGTCGTCCAGACAGACGTGATGCGACATCAGGGCTCCGCGGCGCCCGAGCCAGCGTGCGGACGGCTCCGCGAAGCCGCTGCGGCGCTCCTGTATCAGGACGAGCCTGCGGCGCGCCTTTTCAAAGAGAGCCAGCGCCTCCGACTCGACGGAATTCCGGCTGTCCGGGTCGCCCGAAGCGACGAGAACGAGCTGGTCGGCGCCGTGCAGGGCCATGTCGGTCCATGCGTTCAGCTCGGGATCGGCGACGCAGACGATGAGATCATTCTCGCGCTCGATCCCGGCCAGCCACGCGGCTATCTCATAACGCTCGCCGGCGCCTCGCGCGAAGCATTCGGGCAGATCCGCCGAAGTGACGTAGCGTGTCCCGGTCCGCCGTTCGATAGCGCGTCGCAGCGCAGCGAGAAACGCCTCGGAAATGGGGCCCGACCCCGCGCTGGCGACGGCGACAACTCCCGGCGCTCGCGCCGTCCGGATCCGCTCATGCGCCTTTGGCGTGAGGCTCGCCAGACGCCTGGCGAGCGCGCGCGTCGCCGCGCGTTCGATCGCCGGGACACGATCGCTCAGCGCGTCAAATGTTGCGCGATCTATTTCAAAGACTTGCGAGTTCGCGCACGGCGACTATGGACGCATTGCGAGGCTCGCCCGCAAAAAAGCCGATTTCGCCGATCAACTCTTCCGCCCCGATCTCGTCGACGGCGCGATCTTTCGCGTCCCGGACCTCGAAAAGGCCGAAATCGACAACGTACAGGGTCTCCCCGGGCGAATTGCGTTCGATCAGGGTTGCGCCACGCGCTATGCGCCGGACACGCATCGCGGCGCGGATTTCCTCCCGCAGCGAGGCGTCGAGCGCCGACCAGAAGCCGTATATGTCCCTCAACGAAGAACTCTGCGTCACACGGGGGGCGGCGATGCCTTTGGGACGCTCGCCGGATGTGCGTCGATGGCGAAGCGAGTATGCGCCGCCGGCCGGGGACGGGCAAGTTCTGGAGAACCGACCCGATCTCGCGGTCGATGCGGCTGGCCTCTTGACGAAATCAGCGGCGAAGGAAGTCGCGGATCGCCGCCGCTATCTCGGAAGCATGCGTTTCCAGGGCGAAATGGCCGGTGTCGAAGAAGCGCACGATCGCATCGGGGATATCGCGCTTGAAGGCCTCGGCGCCCGTTGGCAGGAAGAACGGGTCATTCTGGCCCCAGACCGCAAGGAAGGGCGGCTTGTGGGTCCGGAAGTAGCTCTGGAAGGTCGGATAGAGCGCAACATTGCTCTTGTAGTCGCCGAACAGGTCGAGTTGCATCTCGTCGGCGCCGGGCCGGCCCAGATAGTAATTGTCGAGCGAGTAGCCGTCTGGTGAAACCAGCGCCGCTTCGGGGACGCCATGCGTGTATTGCCAGACGGTCGTCTCCGGCTTCAGGAAGGCGCGCAGGGCCTCGCGGTTGGCGCCGGACGGATCCCGCCAGTAGGCGCGGATCGGATTCCAGCCTTCGCTTAGCCCCTCCTCATAGGCGTTGCCGTTTTGTGAAATGATCGCCTCGATGCGCTCCGGATGCTTCGCCGCGAGCCGGAAGCCGGTCGGCGCGCCATAATCGAAGACATAGACGGCGTAGCGATCGAAGCCGATGATTTCGGTGAAGCGGTCGATCGTTTCCGCTATCCGATTGAATGTGCAGCCCCGACCGGGCATGTCGGAGTTGCCGAAGCCCGGCAGGTCCGGGGCGACGATATGGAATTGGTCGGCCAGGAGCGGGATGAGGTCCCGGAACATGTGGCTGGCGCTCGGGAAGCCATGCAGCAACAGAAGCTTCTGCGCGGCCGGCGGGCCCGCCTCGCGATGGAAGATCTTGAAGCCGTCCACGTTCGTGGTTCGATAGCCGACAGCGGTCATGACGTGTCTCCGATGATCGATATGACGATTAACGAAGAACGCGCCGAATCGGCCCGAATGACTTTGTGAAAATCTGCCGCGATCGTCTCGCGGGCCGTCCTCGCCTTCGGCCGAAAGGGTTTTGCCGGAGGCCGCGCCTTGGCGTCCGAGTTGGGCGACTCAAGTCAGTCGTTGGTAAAATCCGGGTCGCGCTTTTCGACGAAAGCGGCCATGCCTTCCTTCTGGTCGCGCGTCGCGAACATGGCCTGGAACAGCCGGCGCTCGAAACGCAGGCCTTCGGCAAGCGGCGACTCGAACGCCCGGTCCACCGCTTCCTTGGTCATCATCACCGAGGGCAGGGATTTGGCCGCGATGGTCTCGGCGATTTTCAGAGCCTCGTCCAGCAGGCCGGCCGCGGGAACGATGCGCGCGACGAGGCCGGCCCGCTCGGCCTCCTGCGCGTCCATCATTCTTCCGGTCAGGCAGAGGTCCATCGCCTTGGTCTTGCCAATGGCGCGGGTCAGCCGCTGGCTGCCGCCGATCGCCGGCATGACGCCGAGCTTGATCTCCGGCTGGCCGAATTTGGCGTTGTCGGCGGCGATGAGCAGGTCGCACATCAGCGCGAGCTCGCAGCCGCCGCCAAGCGCGAAGCCGGCCACCGCCGCGACGATCGGCTTCCTGTGCGCGGCGAACAGGTCCCAGGAGGCGAAAAAATCGTCGATGAACACGTCGGGAAAAGTCTTGTCCGCCATTTCACGGATATCGGCGCCGGCGGCGAAGGCCTTTTCCGAACCGGCGATCACCATGCAGCCGATGTCGCGGTCCGCATCGAAAGCCGCGACCGCCTGCTGAAGCTCTCGCGCCAGCAATCGGTTCAGGGCGTTGAGCGCCTTCGGCCGGTCGAGCGTCATCAGGCCGACGCGTCCCCGGGTTTCGACGCGAATGGTTTCATAGGTCATGGTGAGCCCGCCCTATTTGTTTGTATCGCCACGCAAAAACTGGATGATCCCGGAATAGTCGAGACCTCCCTTGCCGGCGGCCTGAAAGAGACCATAAAGCGCCGCCGCCTCCGCGCCCAGCGGCGTCGAGGCGCCGGAGGCGAGCGCCGCCTGCTGCGCGAGGCGCAGGTCCTTGAGCATCAGGTCTGTGGCGAATCCCGGCTGGTAGCCGCGATTGGCGGCGCTGGCGGGAACGGGGCCGGGCACGGGGCAATGCGTCGTCAGCGCCCAACAGGAGCCGGAAGAGGTCGAGGCGACATCGAACAGGGCCTGATGCGACAGGCCGAGCTTTTCCGCCAGCACGAAGGCTTCGGAAATGCCGATCATGGTGATGCCGAGGATCATGTTGTTGCAGATTTTCGCCGCTTGGCCGGCGCCCGCGCCGCCGCAGTGGACGACGCGCTTGCCCATCTGCTCTAGAAAGGGCTTTCCGCGCGCAAAGGCGTCTTCGTCGCCGCCCACCATGAAGGTCAGGCTGCCGCCCTTCGCGCCGACCGTGCCGCCGGAAACCGGCGCGTCGAGCGAGGCGCGGCCGGAAGCCGAAGCAAGCCCATGCGCCTTGCGCGCCAAATCCACATCCACTGTCGAGCAATCGATCAACAAGGCGCCGGGAGCGGCCGAGCCGAGAATATCCTCCCAGACCGAAAGCACATGCCGGCCCGCTGGAAGCATTGTCACCACCACTTCCGCGCCGGCCACGCAATCCCTGCCGCTCGCCGCGATCGACACGCCTTCCGCCTTCGCCGCCGCGCAAAACTCCGGCGACAGGTCGAAGCCTTGCGCGTCATGACCGGCCTTGACGAGATTGGCAGCCATCGGCCCGCCCATGTTGCCCAATCCGATAAAGGCGGCTTTCGCCATTCCAGCCTCCCTGCGCGGCCCGTTTCAGTTGGGCTTCAACGCTTCAAAACAGCTTTCCACAATCGCCTCGCTCACGTCATCGAGCCGGTCCGGCGACCATCGCGGCTTGCGGTCCTTGTCGATCACCGCCGCGCGGATGCCCTCGGGAAAATCATGGCCGAACAGGCAATGGCTGGCGACGTTCAGCTCCATGTCGAGACAGGCGTCGAGTTTTGGCAGCGCCCGACCGCGGCGCAAGGCGCGCAAGGCCAGCTTGAGCGAGGTCGGAGAATTGCGCAGGATCGCGACGAGCGCCGCCTGCGCTTCGGGCTCCGGCCGCGCGCGCAGGCGCGCGCATATCTCCTCGACGCTGTCCGCCCCATAGGCCGCGTCGACCCAGGCTCGCGCCTGCGCCAGCTTTCCGGACGCGGGCTCGCTTTTCTGCGCGGCGAGAGCGGCGGACACTTCTTCCGCCGATCGGCTTTCAGCCAGCGCCTTGAAGAGGGCGGCCAAGTTTTCGCCGGCCACATGCGTATCGGCCAGGCCGAGCAGGATGGAATCCGCCGCGCCGATCCGGCCCGCCGTCAGCGCGAGATGCGTCCCCAGTTCGCCGGGCGCTCGGGGCAGGAAAAACGAGGCGCCGACGTCGGGGATGAAGCCTATGCTCGTCTCCGGCATGGCGATGGACGTCGTCTCCGTCACGACGCGGTGGGAGGCATGCGCCGAGACTCCGATGCCGCCGCCCATGACGATGCCGTTCATGATCGCGACAATGGGCTTCGGGTAGCGCGCGATCAGGAGGTTGAGGGCATATTCCTCGCGCCAGAACTGGATCGGCGCAGGATTTTTCGCACGCGCGGCGTCATAGATCGAGCGGATGTCGCCGCCTGCGCAAAGGCCGCGATCGCCGGCGCCATGGATCAGAATGGACTTGACCTCGTCGTCGGCGCTCCATGCCGCGAGATTTGCCGCCATCTCCCGGACCATGCCCAGCGTGAGCGCATTGATCGCTTCCGGGCGATTGAGGAGGATTTCCCCGACGCTGCCGACGCGGGCGAACAGGACTTCCGCTTTGTCGCTCATTTTTCCACCAGGCTGCGCGCGACGATAAGGCGCATGATTTCATTGGTCCCTTCGAGGATCTGATGAACCCTGAGGTCGCGGACGATTTTTTCGACGCCATATTCAGTCAGGTAGCCGTAGCCGCCGAACAATTGCAAAGCTTCATTGGCCACCTTGAAGCCGATATCGGTGACGAAACGCTTGGCCATGGCGCAGCGCGCGGTGGCGTCCGCGTCGCCGCGGTCGCAGGACGCGGCGGCCGAATAGAGAAACGTCCGCGCCGCCTCCAGTTCGATGGCCATGTCGGCGAGCCGGAATTGCAGCGCCTGGAAGGCGTCGAGCCGCTGTCCAAAGGCCATCCTCTCGCTCATGTGGCGACGGGCCTTGTCGAAGGCGGCCTGCGCGCCGCCGAGCGAACAGGCGGCGATGTTGAGCCTTCCGCCATCGAGCCCGGCCATGGCGATCCTGAAGCCCATGCCCTCGGCTCCCAGGAGATTGGCGGCCGGCACGCGGCAATCGTCGAAATTGACGGCGCGCGTGGGCTGCGCGTTCCAGCCCATCTTTCTTTCATTGGCGCCGAACGACAGGCCGGGCGCGCCTTTCTCGACCATGAAGGCCGAAATGCCCGCCGCGCCAAGGCCGCCGGTGCGCGCCATGACCAGATAGACGTCGCTCGCGCCCGCGCCCGAAATGAACTGCTTCGCGCCGTTGAGAACATAATTCTCGCCGTCGCGCCGCGCCGTGGTCTTCAACGCCGCCGCGTCCGAGCCGGCGCCGGCCTCGGTCAGGCAATAGCTGGCGATCTTTTCGAACCGGCACAGAGCCGGCAGCCAGGTCTCGCGCTGCGCGTCGGAGCCATGCCGATCGATCATCGAGGCGCACATGTTATGGATCGACAAAAAGGCCGCGGTGGTGGGGCAGCCGCCGGAAAGGGCCTCGAACACCACGACGGAATCGAGACGCGTCAGGGCTGATCCGCCGACGTCGTCGCGAATGTTGAGCCCGGCCATGCCGAGCTCCGCCGCCTGCCGCAGCGCCTCGACGGGGAAATGTTTTTTTTCGTCCCATTCGAGCGCGTGAGGCCCGATGCGCTCGGCGGCGAACTGGCGGGCCATGTCGCGAATGGCGATCTGGTCGTCGGGCAGCGCAAACAAGGTCATGGATGTCTTCACTCGGGAAAGCCGGTCGGCGGTCGAGGCCTCGGACAGTTAAGCCTGCCTGTCGGAAGAAGCAAACTGTGGCGGCCATGACGGCGCGGCCCCGTCGCGAATATGCTAGGATGGCCAATGTTGCGTCCAGGAGGACGCGAACAGGGGGATCAGAAATGTGCGCGCCGCTTCCGTTTCAAATCGTCGAGTTGCTGCCGGATGAAATGGCCGTCGTGCAATTGGGGAAGGTTTCGGAGACGGTGACTGTGGAAGTGATCGACGATCCGCGCATCGGCGATTTCGTCATTCTGCACGGCAAGGTGGCGCTGACCAAGATCGACGAGGACGAGGCGCAGGAAATGCTTGCGCAAATCGGAGCGAGCCCGATCCTGCCAATGCGCGCCAGTTGTTCGGCGCTTTAGCCGCGACCGAAACCTCATGCGAAGCCTGTCGTATCGAGGGCAGGGAAAAGGTTTCATACATGAACGAACTGGCCTGTTCCGACGCCGAGATCGCCGACGTGCTGCGCTCGGTCGGGACCATTGCGCTGGTTGGGGCCAGCCCGCGGGAAAATCGGCCGAGCCACGATGTGATGAAGTTCCTGCTGCGCCGGGGCTATCGCGTCATTCCGGTCAATCCGGGCATGGCCGGCCGGCCGATCCTCGGCGAGGCGGCGCGCGAAAATCTCGCCGCCATCAGGGAGCCGGTCGACATGGTCGATATTTTTCGCCGATCGGAGGCGGTCGCGCCGATCGTCGACGACGCCATCGCCATTGGCGCCAAAGTGGTCTGGATGCAACTCGGCGTGCGCGACGACGTGGCGGCGGCCAAGGCGCGGGCGGCAGGCCTGACTGTCATCATGGACCGTTGCCCGAAGATCGAGACCGCGCGGCTGGCGGCGGCGGGCCTGCTCTAGAGCCCCGATCCGATTGAAACGGATCGGGGCTCTAGTTTATTGTTTTAACGCGTTTTCTTGACGCGAGCCGGCATCTACGTCGCTTGTAAACGCTATAGTTCAAGCCGCCCGCACCGAATGGAGGAAGCCGTCGACTTCGGTCCGCAGGCGGCCGGCCTGCTGGGTCAGGGCGCTGGCGGAGGCGAGCATCTGGCTCGAAGCCGAAGAAGCGCTTTGCGCCGCCTCGAGCACGCCGCCGATGTTCTCCGCCACCTGTTGCGCGCCTTTCGAGGCGTTGTGGATGTTGTGGGCGATTTCCCGGGTCGCGTCGCCTTGCTGGCCGACGGCGGCGGCGATGGCCTGGGCGATTCCATTGGCCTTTTCCGTGGTCCTCACGATGGAGGAGATATTTTCCGCGGCGCGCGTGGTGGTCGCCTGAATATCGCCGATCTGCGCGGAAATCTCCGCCGTGGCCTTTCCGGTCTGCTCGGCCAGGCTCTTGACCTCCTGCGCCACCACGGCGAAGCCGCGTCCGGCCTCGCCGGCCCGCGCCGCCTCGATCGTGGCGTTCAGCGCCAGCATATTGGTCTGGCCGGCGATGTCGGCGATCAGGCTGACAATGCCGCCGATCTTTTCGGCGGCATGGGCCAGGTCGCGCATCTGCAGGTCGGTCTTTTCCGCCTGGCTGGCGGATTCGCCGGCGATCTGCTGCGACTGGCGCACCTGTTCGCTGATTTCCTTGATGGAATAGGACAATTGCTCGGTGGCGGAGGCGACCGAACCGATATTGCCGGAGGAGGTTTCCGACGCGTCGGCGACGGTTTTCGCCTGGGCGGCCGTCTCGACCGCCGAATCGCTCAAGAGGCGCGCGGTGGCCTGGAATTCTTCGGCCGAGCGGGAGACGCCGGCGACAATGGCGTGGACCGTGCGCTCGAATTGTCCGGCCAATTGGTCGGCCATGGCGCGGCGTTGCGCCTCCTGGCCGGCGCGAGCGTTGGCGCTTTCGGCTTCGAGTTCGCGCGTCTTGCGCATGTTGCCCTTGAAAATGTCGAGCGCGCGCGACAGGGCGCCGACCTCGTCGCGTCGTTCAGCGCCGTCGACCGCGACATTCAGGTCGCCACGCGCCAGGCGCTCGACGGCGCCCGCGGTGCGCTGCAAGGGCGCGACAAGGCCGAAGATCAGCGCCAGGCTCATTCCGACGCCGATGGCGACGCCAAACCCAAGGCCGGCGAACAGGACGATGCGGCTGTAACGATAGATCGATTCTTCCTTGTCGGCGGAACTGGCGCCTTGCCTGTCGTTGTAATCGATATCCTTGAGCAGAATGTCGGAAAGCGCGGCGCGGGACGACTCATCGCCGTTGTTGAAGGCGTTCATCCGCCGGTCATATTGCCGCTGCGGGCGATGTCGAGTGTATCCAGCGCCGATTGGCGGAAAATAGGCCATTGTTTCGCGAATGCCGCCATCAGACGAGCGTCGTCGGTTCCGGCGTCGATCAACGGCTTGTAGTCGGCATAGGCCTTGCTGACGGCCTCCGCCGCCGCGTTCATGGCGTCGTCGACGGCTTCGGCGTTGGTGTTGGTGGAGATCGCCAGCATGGAATTGGCTTCAGCGAGACGGTAAAGGTCGAGATTGGCGCGCAGCACGCCGAGCTTGGCGGACGACGGCAACCGGTTGTCGCGGACGTCCGCCGCCTCCCTGGCCATGTTCGACATCTGCACGATGGCCAGAAGGCCAAGTCCGATGAGCGCGACCACGAGGCTCGCGAAGGCGGCCAGGATTTTGGTTCTTATGCTCAAATCGCGCCAGAAATTCATTATTTGTTCCCCGATCGGCCAACGCAAGCTGTTGATTCAACCGGAGCGTAGCAACCATAGGTTGCGCAAATCTTATGTGATGGAGCGACGTCGGACCCGGCGGCCTCATACTTTGGCGCCGGCTGAAAAAAACGCGCCGCCTTTGGAGGGCGGCGCGTCTCGGCTGGGTCAGCCGACGATATGCTTTTCGATGTCCCAGACGGGGAACTTGGTGAAATCCTTGTCGATTTCGGCGATGACCTTGCCCTTGACGTCGGCGTGCAGCACACGCCGCAACTCCGCCAGCGTCTTGGCCGGGGCGGCGATCACCAGGGCCGGGGCGGCGCGTTCGCGCACCACCATCTCCAGCGCCGAGGCGGCGCGCTGCGCGAAGCGGCTTTCTTCGAGTTCGTGCCAGTCTGTCGTCTCGACGGCGCTGCGGCCATTGGAGTTCGCGCTGCTGTAAGCGCGACCGGGCCGGTCCGAACCCTGTTCGTGGGTGGGCGGGTTTTCGTCGGCGAGAACGCTGACCGTGACGAAATTGGCGAATTTCTCATCTCCCTCGTTGCGAAGGAAAAGGGCCTTGCGGCCGTCCCCGACAAAGACGAAGGCGTCATGCGGAACAGAAAGCTTGCTCACGATAAAACTCCCGATGTTCGGGCGGCTCGCCGCTCAACACGCGGCGCCGTCACGGTTTTATGGGCGGCGCGTTCCCGCGCGCTCCGGGCCGGCGCGCGTTCTGCGCCAGAACTCCCTTGGTTTGCCCTCCTTGCGGTTCAAGATAGGGGGCGCCATCCGCCGGCGCCATGATGCGCGTCAAGGAGCCAAGGGTTTATTTCATGCAGCCGGGTCAGCCGGCGGCCGGGGCGCGGCTTTTCGCGCGCACTGCCGGCGCGCCCGACGCCAGCCGCGTGGCGATGAATACGCAGGCGAGCGTCGTGAGCCAGACCATGAGCTGCATGCCCGACGGCTGGTCGACATAGCCGAACAACACATGCAGCACCCGGCCGAACAGGCTGTCGTCGCGCAGGATCGAGGACGTGTCCCAGAGCGTGCGCGAAAAGGCGGTCACCAGCCCCGCCTGCTGCAGGAAAACCACGCTTTGCGCCGCCATGCCGGCCGCGAGGAAGGTGATCAGCGTCGTGGTGACGGAAAAAAGGCGGTGGGCGGGAATCTTCACCAGGCCGAAAAACATCAGGGCCGACATGGCGGCTCCGAGAACGAGGCCCAGCAGGCCGCCAAGCAGCAGCCCGCCGAAACCGGTCGAGCCGGAAGCGGCTATGCCGTAGAGGAACAGCACCACCTCCGAGCCTTCGCGCAGCACCGCCACGGCGACGACGATCGCCAGCGCCATCAAGGTTTTCGATCCTTCCGCCACGGCCTGGCCGGCTTCGCGGAGATTGGCCGCCATTTCCCTGCCGTGGCTGGCCATCCAGATATTGTGCCAGGCGAGCATGACCACCGCGAGGGCGAGCACGCCGGCGTTGAACATTTCCTGCCCGTCGCCGGCCAAGGCATTGGCCAGCGCGCCGGCGAAAACCGCGAGCAGCGCCGCCCCCGCCACGCCCGCCGCGACGCCGCCGGACACCCAATAGCCACGGCGCGGCACGCCCTTTGTGACGGCGAGGACAATGCCGACGATCAGGCCGGCCTCAATGACTTCGCGAAAGACGATAATCAGGGATCCGAGCATAAGCCTTCTCCTTATTCCGCGACGAGTTCGCCGTTTGTGGTGTCTTGATGGAAGTCGTCGAAGAAGTGGTAGCGGCCGGGATTGAGCGGACGGATCTGCATGGTGACTTCGCCTCCCGGCGCCACGACTTTCTCGACGCGCAAGGTGCGGCTCTCGAATTCGGAAGCCGTCGAGTCGAGGTTCTTGACGACGATGGTGAAGGCCTTGTTGGCCGGCGCGTGCGGCTCGGCGGGCTGGAATTTGTGATCCTTGATCGTAATGCGCACCGTCGCCTGCTGCGCATGGGCGGCGCCGCGGCCAGGATCGCCAAAGCCAGCGCCGCCACTGGCGCAAAAATGCCGTGTCCTTGTTTCATGTTATGATTCCTTCGCTGCAAATGATGGTGTCTCAGAACTCGAAGCCCATTTTCAGATTGACGTGCTGGCGCTCGAAATTGGTCAGGTCGAGAGAGCCCGGTTCGCCTGAGGCATGGCCAGCGACCTCCATCGACCAGGCGGCGGCGAGGAAGATTTTCGGGCTGAACTGGACGTGGAAGGTGGGGCCGACATAGAGCGCAGCGCCGTTGAAGGCGTTCAGGCCGAAGCCGTCATAGGCGCGGTAATATTCGACTTCTCCGCCCATCGTGACCTTGGGGGCGACGCGATAGGCCATGGCGGCGGTCGCGCCATAGGTCGCGGCGCGGCTCCAGCCGGATTCGCCCGTGGCGCGGTCGTATTCGGGCGCGTAGACCAGGTTGGCGGCGGCGAAAAGCATGTTGGGGATCAATTCGGTGTCGGCCGCGAGGCGGGTCTCGAAGCTGAAATTGGCGGAATGGACGCCGCTCTCGCCATCGATGCGTTGCCATTCGGGCTCCACCGACAGCGACAGGCCGATCGGATCGCCAGGGCCGCGCCCGACGATCAGCCATTTCGGCTCCCAGGAAATTCCGCTGAAATTGGTCTGGCTGAGGTTGTCGAGTCCCTGGACGCCCGTGATCTGCTGCGACAGGGCGTGGGCGCTCAGCTCGTAACCCCAATATTGCGAGGGCACGCCTTCGAACTCGACCTCCTGTTCGGTCGCGTTGTAGCGGCCGCTGCGCTTCTGGTACGAGCCCGTCGTCTCGAGTTCTATTTCCTTCTCGCCTTCGGAGCCGATGTCGGTGCCGTCGGTGAAGCCGAACAGATATTTCGAATTCCAGTTCGTAATAGCCGTCGGTCTTGATCTCCTGCGCCGCGGCGGCGAGCGGCGCGGCCGGAAGCAGGGCCAGGACGAAGAGGGCGTTGGAAAGTCGGCGTGAGAAAAGCATTGGGCCTCGTCTGGCGCGCGATTGCGGGCGGTTGGCGTCATCAACTGCTCCGTTATCGCCGCGCCGGACAGGACCGGCAAACGGATTGCTTTTCTTTAGAACAATTACAAACTAGCCGCGCGGCTCGCGCAGCGGCTGCAACCTTTGCCGTGTGCGAACATCGTCGAGCAAGTGGCCGGCGTCGCCGTCCAGCCTGTGCCGCCAATTGGGCTTGTCAACCGTTACGCCGGGAACATTGGGCTGCGCGTCGCAGGCGAGGGCGTCCTCGACGGCGATGATTTTCAGCGCACAGGGAGTGGCGGCGACATATTTGATCGCCGCATCCACCGCCGGCCAGGCGTCCCAGGCCGCCGGCCGATCGCCCTCCGCGACCCCGCCGTCGCGGAGGGAGCTCCACAAAAAGCCGCGTTCGCGGTCGCGCGCATCCCGCTCCGCCCCTTCGAGATCGGCGCCTTTCCACCAGCCGGCGGTGGCGATCATGTCGTGGGTCGTGGTCAGGGCGGCGGCGTCGTGCGACCACTCGCGCGGCGGGACATAGCCGTTGCCCCGGCGCTCGAAGCGCAGCACCCGCATGCCATATACGCCCTGTCCGGCGAGAAAGTCGCGGTAGCCCCACGGAACCGTGCCGAGGTCCTCGCCGATGACGAGGGCCCTGTGACGCCAGGATTCGAGCGCCAGCAGGCGGAACAGGTCCTCCTGCGGGAAGGCGACATAGGCGCCTTCCAGCGCCCCGCGTCCTTGTGGGATCAGCCACAGCCGGCTCAAGCCCATGACATGGTCGATGCGCACGCCGCCAGCGTGACGCAGGCTGGCGCGCAGCGTCTCGATGAAGGGCGCGAAGCCGTCGAGAGCAAGGCCGCGCGGGGAGAGGGCGGCGAGACCCCAGTTCTGGCCGTCGGCGGCGTAATAATCCGGCGGCGCGCCGATCGACAGGCTGGACAGGATTTCCGACGGCCGCGACCAGGCGTGGCTGCCGTCGGCGTCAGTGCCGATGGCGAGATCGGCGACGAGCCCGACCTTCATGCCGGAATCGCGGCAGGTTTTCTGCGCCGCGGCGAAGGATTTTTCGGTCAGCCATTGCAGGAAGATCTGGAAATCGACCTCTCCGGCGTTTTTCCGCGCGAAAGCCGCGACTTCGGCGCTGCGCGGATCGCGCAGGGCGGGGGCCCAGTCGCGCCAGCGCCAGATTTTCCGCTCGCGCCAGATTTTTTCGTGCAGCACCTCGAAAATGCCGTGGTCGCGCAAGCGCGATGGGGCGTTTTCGCGGAAGCGCTCGAATTCGTCGGCATGTCCGGATTTGCGCATGAGATCGAACAGGCTGCGCAGGAATTTTCGCCGCGCGGCTGTGGCCCCCGGCCAGTCGATCAGTTTTTCGCCATGGAGGCGGGCCATTTCCGCCGCTTGTCCCGATTGTCCGATCGCCTGCGCGACCAGCGCCGGGGGCAGGACGGAGGCGGGATCGGCGTGCAGCGGATTGCAGAACAGGCGGGTTGAGGGAGAATAGGGGCTGAAGCGGCCGGCATCCGCGCCGAACAGCGCATGGACCGGGCTGATCGCCAGCAGATCGGCGCCGAGCGCCGCCGCCGATCGGCCGAAGGCGGCGACGCCGGCGAAATTGCCAATGCCGCCGTCGTCTTGCGTCCGCAGGGAATAGATCTGCGCCGCCAGTCCGAAGCCCGGACCCCCCTTGAGATCGGCGAAGGTCACACAGCGTTTTGGCGCCGTCGCGATGGTGACGTCGCCGCCAGGCAGATGCAGGACATGATAGCCTGGCATGGAGAATGCCGGCAGCAGCAGGGCGTCGGAGAAAATTTCGAGCGGCGCCACGTGGGTCTGCTCGCCGCTTTCCAGCGTGACGGCAATTTTCTCCGCGCCTGGCGCGGGGCAGGGCAGGCGGACCGTTTCGCCGGCCCGCGCCGTGACGAGCGGCGCGGATTTTTCCGGACCATGCCGCAGCAAAGCGAGGGAATCGCGAATGTCCGCCTCCTGGGCCGCGGGCAGGCCGAGAGCGGTGAGGATTTCGCGCAGAGATTCGACCGAGACGGCGCGATCCTGTCCGGCCTGATCCCGCCAGAAAGGCGAGACGCCGGCCTTTTCCGCCAAATGCCGAAGTTGATCGTCGCTCATGCCGCTGTCGTCCTTCGCGCCCGGAAAGGGCGGCGGAGAATGTCATAATTTCGCGGTCTGGTCAGCCTCGGCGGGTGGCGCTGACGCCGGCCGCAGTGATCGGTCGATCCAGTTTCAGCGGAAGCTAAACGCGAAGTCCAGCGCCCGCTTGCCGCTGACGCCTGCATGAAGTCGCGTCGGCGTTACTTCGACTTGGCTTCGTCCGCGGTGCGCTTGTCGAGATAGGCCTTGATCGCCCATACGGCTTCCTGGGTGAAGACGCTGCTGTAGCTCGGCATGATCTGGCGGCCCTCGGTGTTCTTCCTGCCGTCGAGCACAACGCCCTTGAAGTAGTCGTCTGAGTCCTTGAAGCAGGAGTCTCTTCTCCTTGGGCGAGGTATCGCCCACGCAGTCCTTGGCGAGTTGCAGCAGATCGGGGGCCATGCCGCCGGATTCGGCGTTCAGGCCATGGCATGCGGCGCAATTATGATAATATCCAACGGCGCCAATGGCCTCCGCCTTGGCGTTGCCGCGCCACGGGTTGGCGTCGAGCCAGGTCTTGCCCAGCGCCGGCAGCCCGGTCGTGTCCACGGGATGCGGCGTCACATCGCCGTGGGCCAGCGCCCCCGCAGCCGTCAGCGCCAAAAAAACCGCGGCCAGACCGGCCGCTCCTGTCGCCTTGCGCATGCCAAAAGCTCCGCCTGTGCTCGCTCATCGAGTTTTAACTCGAGCGACTTGATACACAGCTCAAGGCTTTGACAATTTAAGAAAAATTCATTCACAGGCCATTTGCGGAGCTGTCAGCTCAGTTCGCCGATATGCTTCTGCGCATAGAGCGGCAGGCCGACCTGCTTGATAAGCTCGATCTGTGTTTCGAGGAAATCGATATGTTCTTCCTCGTCATGTGCGAGGTCCTCGAACAGATTCTTGCTGACGCGATCGTTGATCGACACGCAATAGGCGGCCGCTTCAAGGTAAAGCGCTCGCGCCGCGACTTCGGAAGCCAGGTCAAGTTCGATCACTTCCTGCACGGTTTCGCCGATCGTCAGGGCGTTCAGCTCCTGCATGTTGGGGAAACCTTCGAGGAACAGGATGCGGGTGGTGAACTTGTCGGCGTGGGTCATCTCCTCGATGGATTCCTCGCGCCATTTCTTGGCCAGGCCCTTGTAACCCCAATTGTCGAGGATCCGGTAGTGCAGCCAATACTGGTTGATGGCGGTCAGCTCGCTGCGCAGACCCTTGTTGAGATATTCGATCACCCGTGCATCGCCGCGCATGATCCTGTCTCCCTCATCGCCAAGGCGTGAAGATCAAACAGCGATCACGGCGAATTGTTCCGCTCGCGCTTACGCAAATTAGGTCATTCGGCGGCTGCGGCCAGTTCCAACTCCGTCGTCTCCGCCGGTTCGGCGCGTTCGAAAATCGACTGAATGTTGCGCACGCAGCGTCCGCACTTCGGCGCGCGGCCAAGACAGCGGAAAACATCGCGCGCCTTTTCGGCGGTAGCGCCGCAAGGCTTGACGCAGGACCTTACATCTCGATCCGATATGACATTGCAGGAGCAGATGATCATCGCCGCGAAAGACTCCGTCGCCGTCCAAAACCGCCTGGGAACAGTAAAAACGCGGAAGCAGCGATAGAAAAGCATTTTGGCTTTTCTTGGAAAGTTTCTAAACTGCGGCGGGTTCCCCTCGAAAAAAGCCTCTTTGCGCCCGCCGGCGGGATTCCCCGCCGGCGGGCCGGGATTCAGACCAGAACCCAGGCCTTTTCCAGCGCGATGACGACGCCGATCAGGAAGGGAATGCCGACGCCGGCCCAGGCCAGGGCGCCAACCAGGCCGAAGCGGCCGCGCGCGGCGTGCTGCGGATCGCCCTTGATGAAGTCCTCGTGCTGCAGCGACTTTTCGCGCGCCAGCTCCTCGTCGGTCATGTGGTGCTTGTCGGCGACGGGACGGATCAGCAGATTGCAGATCAGGCCCAGCAACAGCATGCCTGCCAGAATGTGCAGGGTCCCGTCATAAACGAGATTATGCGCGACGCCGGCGTTGATCTGGGCCTGCCGCAATTCCGCGATCAGCGACGGCCCGACGACGCCCGCCACGGACCAGGCGGTGAGGATGCGGCCGTGGATCGCGCCGACCATCTGCGTGCCGAAAAGATCCGCCAGATAGGCAGGTACGGTGGCGAAGCCGCCGCCATACATGGTCAGGATGAGGCAAATCGAGGCGACAAACAGGCCCGCGGCGCCATTATGGCCAAGCACCGGCAGGAGCATGTAGACGGCCATGCCGAGCACGAAGAACACCGTATAGGTCGTCTTGCGCCCGATATGGTCGGACATGGAGGCCCAGAACAGGCGGCCGAGGCTGTTGAACAGGCTGATAAGGCCGACCAGGCCCGCCGCTGCGGCCGCGACGCTCGCCTTTTGCGCCAATGTCATGGCGGCGAGGCTGTCGACGCCGATGAGTTTCGCGCCGAAGACGTCCTGCAGCATCGGGCTGGCCATGGAGATCACGCCGATGCCGGCGGTCACGTTGAGGCACAGGACGGCCCAGACCAGCCAGAACTGCGGCGTCTTCCAGGCCTCGTTCAGGTGCACGTCCATGTGCGAGATCATCGATTTTGTTTGCGACCTGTCCGGCGGCGTCCAGCCCTGCGGCTTCCAGCCCGAAGGCGCGACCCGGAAGCCGAAGGCGCCGATCGACATGACCACGAAATAAAGCGCGCCCATGGCGATCAGCGTCCAGGCGATTGCGGGGCCGGCGCCTTCCGGAGCGAAATGCTTCATCAGCGCCACGGCGATCGGCGCGCCGATCATCGCGCCGCCGCCATAGCCCATGATGGCGAAGCCCGTGGCCATGCCGCGACGGTCGGGGAACCATTTGATCAAAGTCGAAACCGGACTGATATAGCCGAGCCCCTGGCCGATGCCGCCGATGAAGCCGCAGCCGAGCCAGAGCAGCCAGAGCTGGTGGATCATCACGCCGACGCCGCCGACGATCAGGCCGCCGCCCCAGCACAAGGCGGCGATGAATCCGGCCTTGCGCGGCCCGGCATGCTCCAGCCAGCCGCCGAACAAAGCCGCCGAGACGCCCAGCATGGCGATGAAAATCTCGAAGGTCGGCGTGACCATCGGCACGGTCCAGTTGCAGGACGTGGTGAAGATCATGCCGAAAAAGCCGATATTCTCGCAGCCCTGCGCATTAGCCGGAAGGATGCGGGTCATAGGCAGCCAGAACACCGAAAAGCCATAGGCCATGCCGATGCACAGATGGATCGCCAAAGCGGCGGGCGGAACCAGCCAGCGGTTGAAATTAGGCCCCGCGACAGTGCCCTGTCGGTCGAGCACGCGCGCCGACGGGACAGGACCGGTGTTAACCCCAGCAGTCATATTAACCTCCCAAATCATTGTTTTATTGTTATTTTACTCGTCGGTTTTTTTCCGTTTGATCGCGCCGCACGCCGCCATCAGCAGGGGGGGCAGATGGTTTTCCTTCTGTTCCGACGCGGCAAGAAATTCCTCCCGCATTTTCGGCGTCCAGAAGCGGTTGATGTGATTGGCGATGGCTGCGATCGCCTTCTCCTCGGAGTAGAATTTGAAGAAATCGGTAATTTCCAAGGCCATCCGGATCAGCTTGGCTCGCGCCGCCTCGGCGTGGGCTTCCGTTTCCAGGGTTTCGCTGTTCATGACGCCTCCGCCTCCGCCTCATTGCCGCCCTGCGCCAGCGACCCTGTGAAAACCATAACGCCGTCGGCGCGGGCGATTGCCGCCAAGGTCAGTCCCAGAGCCTCGGCCCTTTCGATCGCCAGCGACGTCGGCGCCGAAATGGCGACCAGGGTCGCCACGCCGAAAATCGCCGTCTTCTCGATCATTTCGAAGGAGGCGCGGCTGGTGACCATGATAAACCCATCCCGCGCGGAAATCTTCTCGCGCATAAGGGCGCCGATCAGCTTGTCGAGCGCATTGTGTCGGCCGACGTCTTCGCGCAGGGCCCGGATCGCGCCGTCGCGCGAGCAGAAGGCGGCGGCATGGACCGCATGGGTCGCCGCGTTGAGCTTCTGGTTCTTCTCGAGATTGGCCAGGGCGGCGAACAAGGCGGTCGCCGCGATGGGAGCGGAAGCGTCAAGTCTCTGAGCCTGCGGCAATTGCTCGACGGTCTCAATGCCGCACAAGCCGCAGGAGGTGCGGCCTGTCATGGCGCGGCGCCGCGCCAGATGTTCGCGGAACCGCCCCGGCGCGAGTTCGATCTCGAGCCTCTCGCCCTTGTCCTGCGGGACGACGGTCACGCCGCGAATTTCGTCGGCGGCGCGGACGATTCCCTCGGTCAGGCTGAAGCCATAAGCGAAATCCAGCGCGTCGCCTGGACTCGCCATCATCACGGCGTAGGGGGCGTCGCCATAGCTGAAGGCGACAGGGATTTCCATGGCGACGTCGCGCTGGGAGGCATAGGCGAGGCCGCTCGACGCCTCTATTTTCCGCGCCCGCCGCCGGATGGAGGCGGGCATTAAGTCATTCCGCCGCATCCGGGGCGACCTCCAGCACTCTCCGCAAGGTAACGTCCTCTTCGCTATTGCGTTCCTGCCAGGCCGACAACGTGTTGGCCCTCCGCACCTCGACCGCGGTGACCTTGTATTCAGGGCAATTGGTCGCCCAGTCGCTATTGTCGGTGGTCACGACATTGGCGCCGGAGCCAGGATAGTGGAAGGTCGTGTAGACGACGCCGGGCTGCATCCGTTCCGAGATTTGCGCCGGCAAGGAAATATTGCCGGATCGGCTTGCGACGGAGACGAGGTCGCCGTCGACAATGCCGCGCTGCTCGGCGTCGAACGGATGGATTTCCAGCACGTCCTCCTTGCACCAGAAGGCGTTTTCAGTGCGCCGCGTCTGCGCGCCGACATTGTATTGCGACAATATCCGGCCGGTGGTGAGGATCAAGGGATAGCGCGGCCCGACGCGCTCCTTCGTCGGCACATATTCGGTGAGCAGGAAACGTCCCTTGCCGATGACAAACCGGCCGACATGCATCACCGGGGTGCCCTCCGGCGCCGCATCGTTGCACGGCCATTGCACCGAGCCGAGTTGGTCGAGCTTCGCATAGCTCACGCCCTTGAACGTTGGGGTCAACGCGGCGATTTCGTCCATGATCTCCGAGGGATGCGCATAGTTCATCTCGTAGCCGAAGGCCTTTGCCAGATCACTGGCGACCTGCCATTCGTCCCGGCCGCACAGCGGCGCCATGACCTTGCGCACCCGATTGATGCGCCGCTCGGCATTGGTGAAGGTGCCGTCCTTTTCAAGGAAAGAACAGCCCGGCAAGAAGACATGGGCGTATTTGGCGGTCTCGTTCAGGAACAGAGCAATACGATGAGTTTAGGCTACACATAACATAG
>CAWKJW010000092.1:0-14193 GCA_963849665.1 uncultured Alphaproteobacteria bacterium
GGACCAATTGCTGCCCTTGGCGATCTTCAGGTAGGCGTAGTGGCGCGGCGTCAGCTTCACCCCTTGCTCGGGAATGAGGTCGACGAACGGGTCGTGCGGCGCGGGAGCGGCGGCATGCACTGCCTCCATCACGCTCTCGTAGGCCTGCGGCCCGGTGATCGCGGACACATTGGGGAAGGCGTCGCGGATCGCGTTGGGCTCCGCACCCATGCAGCCGGTGACGATCACCCGGCCGTCTTCGGCCATCGCCGCGCCGATCGCGTGAGAGCGATTACGCCTTGGCGCTGTCGAGGAAGCCGCAGGTGTTGACGATCACGGCGTCGGCGCCGGCGTGGGTCTTGGAAAACGCGTAGCCCTGGGCGTGAAGGCGGGTGACAGGATCCGCTCGCTGTCGACCAGCGCCTTCGGGCAGCCGAGCGAGACGAACGAGATGCGCGGCGCGTCGCGCGCCTCGCGGTCGGAAAGGTCGGTCATGGCGCTGAATTGGCATGCCGTCGGATAGGCGGCAAGACTTTCGCTTCGTCAGAGCTCCATCTCCGGCCCGAGCGGCACCATGCCGGTCGGGTTGATGCGCCGGTGGCTGGCGTAGAGGGGCCGCATCAACCGCGCCGAGTTCATGCTGCTGCGGGTCGAGATTACCGATCCGGCGCTGGTGCCGCGCGATGGACGCGGTGCGCAATCGATCCGCGTGCTCGGCTCGAAGGCCTATCTGCGCTTCCAGACGCGCAAAAGCCCCGAGGCCGGCTGGTCGAGCGTCACCATCGATCTGGCTTCGGCGTGAGGGAGGGGAAAATGTCTCGCAATTTCTTCCGTCGACGCGTCGAGAGCACGTTGAGCGAAACAGCAATCGCGCTGACCAGTCCCGCCGAGCAAATCGGCGTCGACGAGGCTCGGCGATGGCCGACATGGTCTATGGCTTCGCCGCGCAGGCGGCGACGGTCTATCTCGCCTTCTCGTTTTACCCCGACGAGGGCTCTTTCCTCGCCGCGGCGCGCACCGCCTATTTGACGCAGCGCGATCAGGTCGCCGCCGCCGTCGTGGCGCTCGGACATCGGGAGACGGGGCATGCTTGACGCCTCCCTCCACGCCCACGCCGCGGCCGGGGCCTTGCGCCCGATCGGCGTCGGCGACCGCGTCGCGGTCGAGACCGGCGAGCGGCTGCCGCTCGCCGGCCGCATCCTGCAGGTGGCGACCTTCGTCGCCTTGCTGCGCGCCGACGACGGGCGCGAATATCTCGTCTATCTCGAATGCTGTTCCGTGATCGGGAGGCAACAATCGAGAGTCCTCGATCGACTCCGCCGCGGCGTTGTTCTTCGCCTATACCGCCGGCGTGCTGATGATCGGCGGCCATGCCGCGGCGGCGCTGATCAACGCGTTGATCGCCGGCCTGATCCAATGGTGGGCGCTCGACGCGACGCGCGCGGAAATGTGGGAGATCGTCTCCCGCGACCTGCGCAAGCTCGACGCGCTGCTCGACGAAGGGGAGGCGAAGCATGGCTGAGACTCGCCCGTTCAAGCCGGCCGACGGGGCCAAGTCGCTTCTGTTTCAGACGGTCTATTGCGAAAATTGCGCCGTCCACGTCCGCGCCGGCGCGATCTGCCCGATCCTGTGCAACGCGCAATATTTCGACACCGAAGAGCCCGAGTATCCGGCGCAATGGCGGGTCGGCGACGCCGGGCCGGAATGCGCCGCCTTCGAGCCGCGCCCGCGCATGAGCCGCGCGGAATTCGACGTGCTGCCTTTCGCCAAGGGAGACGGCAAGTGAGCCCGCGCCCCGAACAGATCAAGGCGATCCATGTGCTCAAGGGCCAGACCGGTCTGTCTGAGCCCGAGTATCGCGCCCACCTGAAAGAGCGCTTCAAGGTGGTTTCAAGCAAGGACCTGACCGAGGGCCAGGCCGGCGTGCTCATGGACGATCTGCGCGGCTTGGGCGGGAGGGCGGCGCCGAGCTCCACCGCCAGGCGCGCCGGCGGCAAGTTCGCCCCGGTGCTGCAGGCGCTGTGGCTCGCCGGCTACAATCTCGGCGTCGTCGAGAACGCCGACGACGCGGCTTTGCTGGCCTTCGTCAAGCGGCAGTGCAAGGTCGATCATGACCGCTTCCTCGCCGACGGCGTCGAGGCGGCCAAGGCGATCGAGGCGCTGAAAAGCTGGATCGGCCGCGAGGTCGGCGTGCGCTGGGGGACCAAGCCCGAGGCCGACCGGCTCGGCTGCACGCTCGCCAATCTCAACAAGCAGCGCGTCATCGCCGCGCTGGCCTTGCGCCTCGTCGCCAATGGCCTGCCGGGCTTCGACGTCGAGACTACGCCTGCCTCGAAGGCTTTCCGAAGCTGCCGGATTGCGGCGACCAGGCGCTCGACGAACTCGCCGCCAAGATGGGCGCGATGCTGCGGCAAAGACTGGGGAGGGTCTGATGTCGCTGATCGATTTCATCGACAAGCACTGGAGCTTCTGGTTTGCGAGCTTTTTGCTCGCGCTGGCCTATTTCGCCACGATCGCCTTCGCGGCGCTCGTCGCCGCGCTGATCGAGCTGTTCGGGAGGCGCAAATGAGCGAGGCCCTTCAGCGCGCCTACCGGGCGCAGCGCGAATATATCGGCGAGCTGGAGGAGACCGTCCGCCAGCTGAAAGAAGCCGTCCGCACTCAGACGACGCGCGCGGCGGCCGTGCCGCGCCCTACGGCTGACGCGGCGCGAGAGCGCGGTTTTCGCCTTCCTGCTGCGGCATTCGCCGCATTTCACGCCGCGCGAACGTCTCATGGCGGCGGTTTGGGGAGACTTCGAGCCGACGTCGGACCGCATGGTCAATTCGATGATCAAGCGCATCCGCGCCAAGATCGGCGCGTTCGGCCTCGAAATCCTCACCGGCTACGGCGAGGGATACGCGATCGACCGCGAACACGCGGCCCGGGTCGCGCGGATGGCGGAGGCGGAACGATGAGCCTCCGGCCGCAAAAAACTCTCTTCCCTGGCTTCGCGACCGCGTCGACGAGCTGGAGGAGACCGTGCGGCAGCTGCGCGAGCAGCTCGTGCCGAGCGTCGTCTTCCCGATCGAATTGCGGCTGACGGCGCTCGAAACCAAAATGCTGTCCTTCCTCCTGGCGCGCTCGCCTCATCCCGTGACGAAAGAGCAAGTCCTGGAGGCGGTCTATACCGATCCGGACGATGCGCCGGACGTCAAAACGATCGACGTGAAAATCCGTCATCTGCGGAAAAAGCTCGCGCCTTTCGGGGTCGACGTGCGGGCTCACTGGGGCGTGGGCTATTCGATCGACCGCGGCCACGCCGCCGTCGCGCGCGACTGGCTCGCCGGCGCCGAGGCGCTCCGCGTCGCCGTTCCGCTGCCGCCGCATCGCACCGAAAAACAGGCGCTGGCGCTGGAGCGCAAGCGCGAAGAGGGGCTCGCGCGCCGGATCGCCGCGTCTCCCGTCGCGCCGCTGGCGCTTCCGGCGCCCTCGATCGCGGCGCCCGTTTCCGCCGCGCCGTCGGCGCTGCAAATCCGCACCATCCGCGGCTTCGCCAGCGCCGGGCAGGCGGCGACGTTTATCGCCAAACAGGTCGATCTGCCGCTGCCTGTCGTCAAGGCTGTTTTGAAAGGTGATTTAAGATGAAATCCATTGTTTTGGCCCTTTGCCTCATCGCCGCCCCGGCTGGCGCCGAGGAAATCCATTATGCGCCGCGCGAAAATCTGGAGGCGATCGACGTCGCGCTGATCGGCCGGCGCAAAAGAGACGTCGATATCGCCGTCTACGGCTTCACCTCGACGCCGGTGATGGAGGCGCTGGCGGAAGCCGCCTTGCGCGGCGCGCATGTGCGCATCTATCGCGACCGCACCCAGCACGCGCATGGCGCCGTCGCCGAGGCGATCGATATCCTTTCCGAGACGCCCGGCGTCGAAGTCCGCTTCAAGAAGCGCGGCGCGATCATGCACCTCAAGGCCTACGCCATCGACGGCAAGGTGCTGCGCATCGGCTCGGCCAATTTCACCCATTCGGGGCTGCGCCGCCAGGACAACGACCTGATCATCGATCGCGACCCCAGCGCCGTCGCGGGCTTTGAAGAGGACTTCAACGCCATGTGGGAGAGGTAGAATGCTCGCTCTCGCCGATCTTGACCGCGACGAACTGCTGGCGCTGGCCGAGCGCTATTGCCCGACCGGCCGGCGCCGACCTCGCCCGGGCGCGCTACGAGGCGGCGCTGGCGCGCGAAAAAGTGCTCAAGCTCGAATGGGAGCGGGCCTCGCGCCTCGCCGTCGCCGACGCGCGCGCCGCCCGCCTCCATTCGGAAAACCACAGGCTTCGACGAGCGCTTCAGGGCTTTGTTCGCCACCTCGAAACATTCGACGGCAGTGTCGGCGGAGCGCTGGAAGGCGCTGGAGAAGCTGATGCGCCGGCGCGAGCAGCTCGCGCGCGAACTCAAGAAGGTGGCCGCATGATCGTCCGCGTCTCCGACCATGCGCTTTTGCGCTATTTCCAACGCATCGCCGGGATCGACGTCGAGGTTTTCCGCGCGCAGCTCGCCGAGCGGCTCGAGCGCGGCGCGGGAGCCGCCGAGTCGATCGGCGGCGGCCAGTACATCATTCGCATCCAGGGCGCGGGCTTCGTCGTCAAGGACGGCGTCGTCGTGACGACGCTGTCGCGCGAGCAGAACGGCATGTCGATTGCAGGAGAAGCGCGATGATCCGGCTGGCCCAGCTGCGCGACGAGGCGCTGCTCGTGCATTACGAGCGGCGCGACGGGCTTGAGGCGGCGCGCCGGCGTCTGGCGACGGGCGACAAGAAGGCGCCATTCACCCAGGAGGAGATCGCCAAGCGCTGGAGCCGCCTGCCCAATCTGCACGCCATATCGCGCGGCCTCACGGCAATGGAGGCGCGCCGCGCCGAGGTGCCGGAGTGGCTTTTAACGGCGTTTGAAGGAGCGAGCGAGCCGTGAAGACCTTCGCCTGGCTGCCGCAGATCTATCGCGCCGTGGCCGAGGCCGCCGGCCTTGAGGCGGCTTTGCGGCTTGCGGCGGAGCATGGCGGCACGCGCATCTATGTGCCGAAGGCGGCCGGTCCCGAGCATTGGCTGACGCTGCTCATTGGACCGGAGGGCGCGGCGGCTTTATGCGAGCGGATCGGCGGCGAGAACGTCACTTTGCCGGTCGATCCCAACGGCGGCGTCAAGGCGATGCGCCGTCGCGCCGAAAGGGCTCTTGACGAAGGGCTTTCGGCGGACGAAGCTGCGCGACGGTCGAGGCTTCTCGTCGCGGGCGATTTATTTCCGCAAACGCCGCCGCAAGGACGGAAGCCGCTCCCCCGATCTTTTCCTCGATTTCGACGAGTCCGGCTGAAGCTCTTCAGCATGGAGGCTCGCGCGCCCCGCGCCTAATTTCGGGATCGTCCATCCCGGAGCCGCGCGTGATCCCCAATTCCATCATCTTCATTGCGCAACTGCGCCGGCTCGCCGTCGTGCTGGCGCTCGCCTTCGGCCTGGTCTGGCTGGCGGTCCCGCGCGCGCATGCCGGATGCTTCATGGCCTTTTGCGACGGCTCTCCTTCTCATCGCCTGGAATCCCGTCATGTAACGCGCTCGCCCCGCCTCGTCGCTGTCGCCCTGCGCTATCTCGGCCACGGCAATTTCACCCATTTTCATGGGCCCTGGTGCGCGGCGGCCGAAGGCAGATGGCTGGCGCTCGCCGGCTATCACCGGCTGAAGAGCCTGCGCGCCATCGACTACCGCCATTACGGGCGGCCCTCGCGGCCCGCGCCCGGCGCGATCGCCGTGCTGCGCCATCATGTTGGCATCGTCGTGCGCATGACCCCGCGCGGCCCGCTGCTGATCTCGGGCAACCATCGCCACCGCGTCGGCCTCGGCGTCTATCTCCGCCCGGCGCATTCTCGCCTATCGGAGGCCCGTCTGATGACCTTCCTCGCCAATCCCGTCGGCCTCACGCCTCCAGAATTCAAGGACTATGTCGCGAAGCTCCGCTGGACCAAGTGGAAGCCGCGCTTCATCACCCTGCACAACACGGCCGAGCCCAATCTCAAGCAATGGGCGCATGGCTCGGGCCAGCTTTACGAGCATCAGCGCGTCGTCAACCTCAACCACTATTACAAGGTGAGCGAAGGCTGGCATTCCGGCCCGCATCTGTTCATCTCGCCGCGCCTGATCTGGGTGGCCTGCGATCTCACCGCCGATGGCGTCTCGGTCTCGTGCTGGAACAGCGAGACGCTCGGCGTGGAGATGGTCGGCGACTACGGCGAAAAGTCGTTTGACTCGGGCGACGGCCTGAAGGTCCAGGACAACACGGTGGCCGCGCTGGCGATCCTGCACAAGGCGCTCGGCCTCGCGCCCGCGCCTTACGAGACCGGGGTGCGCGGCCTGCATCCGCACCGCGACTGCAAGAAAGACCATCACGACTGCCCCGGCAAGAACGTCGACATGGCGCACATGCGCGTCCGCGTCGCCACATCCATGGAGGGTTGAATGAAGCCGACTGTCGGACGGATCGTCCATTACTACACGACTGAGGGAGCCAACCATAACGGCGTCGGCCCCGGTCCTTACGCGGCGATCATCACCCAGGTCTTCGGCGGCGCGGCCGACGGCGTCTTCGTGAACCTGAAAGTGCTGCCGCCTTTCGCCGAGACCTTCGACAGCGGCTCCGTCCGCCACAGGGAATCCGCCGCCAATGACGGCCGCTGGTGGGAATGGCCGCCGCGCGACTGACGCGAAAACCGAAAGGAACAGATCGATGAATATCGGAAAAGGCTGGCGCACGGTCCTGCTGAACGGCGCTCTCGTCGTCGGCGCTGCTGCGCTCAAATACGTCGCCGGCGTCGATTGGACGCAATATGTCGATCCGACCGCGGGGATGGTGATTGTCGCCGCCGCCAACTTCGGCCTCCGCGCCATCACGACCACGCCGATCGGCAAGGCCTCCTGATGACCGGCGATGCGCTTTCCATGCTGCAAGCGGTCGGCGGCACGCTTGGCGCCGACGCCGCCGCGGCGAAGGCGCTGATCGTGTTCTTCGAGGACATGGCGGCGCACAAGGCCTCGATCGACGAGGCCATCGCCGCGGGGCTCTCGACCGCCAAGGCCGTCGCCCAATACGTGCCGATCGCCTCAGAGGCGGTCTCGGTCCTCGAGGCCGCGCAAGTGCTCGACGCGGTCTATCGCGCGCTGCCGGCGAACTGGCGGTTCATCAAGACGGAGCACGGCCCGCTCAAGGACGTTTTCGACGACAAGACGCCGCCGGAACGCATTTTTGGCTTCACTCCCGACCCTTGAAAGGTCCGCGCATGCTCAAGAAGATCGCCCTCCTCGCCGCCGCCGCCGCCCTGGCCGCAGGCCTCTCCGGCTGCGCCACCGCGCCAGCGCCCGCGACCGCCGGCGCGTCCGCACCGGCCGCAACGTCCGCCGCCTCGGGCTTCGGCCAGGCGCTGACCGGGTTTTCGAACTGGCTTTCCGGCGCCAATGCGGCGGTGGAGAAATACGCCCCGCTGGTCGGCAAGGACGTCCTGATGATCGACAATATGATCATCCAGGCCGAATGCTCTCCCGCCATGCCGGCGTCGAGCCAGGTCGCCGCCAACGTCCTCCAGATCGTCGCGCCCGACAGCAAGACGGCCAGCAAGGTCGAGACGCGCCTGCAACAGAACGCAGAGATCGCCGCGCAGCTCTGCCCGCTCTACCAGGCGATCACGGCCGAGATCGGCCCGGTCAGCGGCGCACCGTCGCAGACGATTTCGACCGGCGCGGCCAACTAAAGGCGTCGGCGATGAAGCTTGCGTTCGAAGACGAAGCGAAGCGGCGCTGCCTGGCGGCCGGCTACGCGCTCGACTTCGAGTGCCGCCGCCTGACCTCGTTTGAACTGAGCGACCGCCGCCTGTTGTGGCGGGCGCATTTTCTCAAAGTCGCGCGGCGCGAGCATTTTGGCGCGCTGGCGATCGTGTTCTCCTTGGCTCTGTCGCCGGCGCTCGTCGTCCTCGGCGCCGTAATCTGGAATGGGGGCTGGCGGTGATGGACTCGGGAACTGCGGCGCAATGGGGCGGCGTCATCTTGTCGGTGGTGGCGATCTTCATCGCCTGGGTCAACCGGCGCACCGACGCCATCCGCGCCGTCGAGACGCGGCTCGACCGGCACGACGTGCGGTTGCAGAAGCTCGAATCGGAAATGCAGCACCTGCCCGACCAGGGCAGCGTGCACGGCCTCCAACTCGCCATGACCGAGCTGAAAGGCCAGATGGCGGTGATCATCGAGCGCGTCGGCCCGATCAAGGCGATCGCCGAGCGGCTGCAGGACGTGATGCTGGAAGGCGGCCACAAATGAGCCTCGCCCAGATCATCGAACAGGAGGCGCGCCTCGTCATCCTGCGCACACTGGCCGAACAGTCGGACCAAAGGCTCAATTCGTCGCTGTTGCAGGCCGATCTCGCCGAGCGCTGGGCGATCAACCGATCGCGCGACTGGGTGCATCTGCAATTGGGCGAGCTGCAAAACCTCGGCGCCGTCGCTCTCATGCAGATGGGATCGGTGCTCATCGCCACCTTGACCCAGCGCGGCCTTGATCATGTCGAGCGCCGGCTTCTGCTGCCCGGCGTGAAAAAACCCTCGCCGCCGGAGGCCTGACATGGCCGAGGAGCGGAAAGGGCGCGGCCGGCTCGACAGTTTCGACCTGATGCCGGAGGACGGCCAGGAGGACCTGGCCTGGGCCATGACGGAGCTGAACAAACGCGTCCGACCGCAATCCGTGATTCTTGAGGAATTGAACGGGCGCCTCGCCGACAAGAATCTGCCGTTGATTTCGAAAAGCGCCTTCAATCGCAAATCGATCCGCGTTTCCACCGCCTCGCGCCGCCTGTCGAAGCACGCGCCATTTTTGCCGGCATCGCCGACCAGTTCACGCCGGGCCATGTCGATGAAGGCAACGTCGTCATCGGCGAAATGATCAAGATGCTGATCATGGAGCATCTCGACGCGGGACCGGAATTGATCGACACCAAAGGCGCGATGGAGCTTTCGCGCGGCTACCTCGCCGTCATCCAGGGACAAAAACTCTCGGCGGCGCGGCGCGTGCAGCTCGAAGCCGAATTCAAGGCCAAGACCGAGAAGGCCGTCGAGAGCGTGGCGCGCGAGGCCGGTTTGTCCTCCGACCAGGTGGCGCAAATTCGCCGCGATGTTCTCGGCGTACGCTGATGAGCGAAACGGGCGCCACACCCATTCTCTCGCGCGATCCGGCGTTGCTGCCGGAAGAGCTGCCGCGCGGGTCGCAGCTTCCCGAGGGCCACGATCCACTCGCCGACGGCGTGCTGATGAAGCACCAGTCGGATTGGATCGCCGATAAGAGCGACCTGAAGCTGGCGGAGAAGGGCCGGCGCACCGGCGTCACCTATGCCGAGGCCCTCGACGACACGCTGATAGCTGCGTCGAGCCGCTCGGCCGGCGGCCAGAATATCTTTTACATCGGCGACACCAAGGACAAGGGCCGCGAATTCGTCGGCTATGTCGCGCATTTCGCCAAGGTCGTGGCCGGCGAGCTGGCGAAAATCGAGGAGTTTCTGTTCGAGGACCAACGCGAGGACGGCTCGTCGCGCTTTATTTCAGCCTATCGCGTGCGCTTCGCCTCGAGCTTTCGCGTCGAGGCGCTGTCGTCGCGGGCCGGAAAACATCCGCGGCCTTCAGGGCATCGTCGTCATCGACGAGGCGGCCTACCACAAGGACGTGCGCGGCGTGCTCGACGCCGTCAACGCGCTTTTGATCTGGGGTGGCAAGATCCGGGTTATCTCGACGCACAACGGCGTCCTCAACCCGTTCAACGAATTGATCCGCGAGGCCAAGGCCGGCAAGAACCCGTTCAAGGTGCATTTCATCCCCTTCGACGACGCGGTGAAAAACGGCCTTTACAAGCGTGTCTGCCTGATCACCGGCAAGACCTGGTCGGAGGAAGCCGAGGCGGAATGGGAGGCGAAGATCCGCGCCGCCTATGGC
Source organism: uncultured Alphaproteobacteria bacterium (assembly GCA_963849665.1). Classification (GTDB taxonomy): domain Bacteria; phylum Pseudomonadota; class Alphaproteobacteria; order Rhizobiales; family Beijerinckiaceae; genus Rhodoblastus. The sequence goes on from CAWKJW010000092.1 coordinate 9,967, forward strand.
CCGCGCACCTCGGCGATGGAGCAGGAGCTCGACGCGATCCCGGCCGAGGCCGAGGGCGCGGCGCTGACCCGCGTGCAGATCGAGGCTTGCATGGAGAGCGGCATCCCGATCGTGCGCTGGTCGCTGCCCGACGCCTTCAAGAATTATCCCGAGCACATCCGCAAGGCCGAGGCGCTCGATTTCTGCGAGACCAAGCTCAAGCCGATCCTTTTAAAACTCAATCCCCGCCGCGCACATTATCTCGGCCAGGACTTCGCGCGCTCCGGCGACGTGTCGGGCATCGTCGTCGGCGAGCAGGAGCCGGATCTGACGCGGCGGGTCAAATTCGTGCTGGAGATGCGCAACATCCCCTTCGACCAGCAGCGCGACGTGCTGTTCTACATCGGCGACCGCCTGCCGCGCTTTTCGGGCGCGGCGCTCGACGCCACCGGCAACGGCGCCTATCTGGCTGAAAAGGCGGTGCAGAAATGGGGCGAGCGGGCGCTGGAGGTGAAGTTCAGCGTCCAGTGGTATCGCCAGTTCATGCCGGCCTATATCGAGGCCTTCGCCGACAAGACCATCGTGCTGCCGCGCGACGAGGACGTGTTGAAGGACCATCAGTCGCTGCTCTATGTCGGCGGCGTCATCAAGGTGCCGGACGACATGCGCTTCAAGGGGCTCGACGGCTTCGACCGCCACGGCGACACGGCCATCGCCGGCACGCTGATGTGGCACGCGTCGACGCTCGGCGCGGTCGAATACGCCTATGAGGGCGCGAGAGAGGAGAGCGACGCGCGTGGCGCGTGGCTGTTCGGCGACACGGCCAGCAGAGGACGTTCATTATGGTAGCCACGCGCCGATCGACAATCCTCGGGCCGGACGGGGCGGCGATCGAAGTTCCGCTGCTCGCCGGGGAGACCGCCGCGCCCGAAATGTTCGGCCAGCGCGCGCTGGTCTATTATTCCGAGGCGACAGGGCTCAACCCGCCGCGACTCGCCGAAATGATGGTCGGCGCCAATCACGGCCTGGCGCGCCCCTATCTCACGCTCGCCATCGACATGGAGGAGCGTTACCTCCATTACGCGTCGCAGCTGCAGACGCGCCGGCTGGCTCTCGACGGCGTTGCGCTGACGGTTTCGACCCCCAAGGGGGCTAAGGCCAAGGTGGTCGATTTCGTCAATAGCCTCGCCGACGCGCCGATGTTCCGCGACATGATCCAGGACACGCTGGACGGCATCGGCAAGGGCTATTCGGTCGTCGAGCCGAAATGGGAATATGAGGCCGCCGCGCTGCGGCCGGTGCTCTATCAGCATCGCGATCCGCGCTATTTTCGTTATGATATGATCGGGCTGCGCGATCTTTGTCTGCTCGACGAAGCCGGGTTGCCGGGACAAAAAATCGACGGGCCGTATTTCATCAAGCACGAGCCGAAAATCCGCGCCGGCATTCCGCTGCGCGCCGGCCTCGCCCGCTCCGCCGCCTGGGCGTTCATGGTCCAGAGCTTCACCATGCAGGACTGGAGCGCCTTCGCCGAAATCTACGGCATTCCATTCCGCGTCGGAAAATATCACCCCGCCGCGACCAATGCCGACAAGATGGCGCTTTTAAAGGCGGTGCGCGAGATCGCCAATGACGCGGCCGGCATCATTCCGACGGGCATGGATATCGAATTTCATGAGGTTAAGGGCTCCCAGGGGCATGCCGTCTTCGGGGAACTGATAATTATCTCGACCGCAAGATCTCGATGGTGGTGGTCGGACAGACGATGACCGCCGAAGACGGATCGAGCCGGGCGCAGGCCACTGTCCATAACGAGGTCCGCCACGACATTCTGCGCGCCGACGCACGCCAAGTAACCGCGACACTCAACCGCGACCTGGTGCGCTATGCGGTGGCGATGAATTTCGGTCCGCAAGACGTCTATCCGCAGCTCATTCTCGAAGTGGCGGAGCCGGAGGACATCACCTCGCTCGCCGGCGCGCTCGATGTCGCGGTGCCTCTCGGCCTCAAAGTCGGGCAGAAGATCATCCGCAGGAAGTTCGGACTGCCCGATCCGGAGGATGGCGAGGATCTTTTGGCGCCGCCGAAGGGCGCCGATCCGAAAGTGCTGCATCCGCCGCAGCCGCTCGCGCCGCCCGAGCAACTGGCGACGGCGCATGCGCGCGGCTGCCAATGCGGCTGTGGCGGCGCGCCGCGGTCGGCGCGGTTCGCCGCCGATAGTCCAGACCAGGTTACGGACATCCGCGATACCGACGATCTGGTCGATGAGGCTCTGTCCGACTGGCGCCAGATCACTGACCCGTTGCTGGCGCAGCTCATGCGCCTCGCGGACGGCGCGTCTTCGCTCGAGGAAGTTTTGGCGCGGGCGCAAAAGGCCGGGCTCGACATGGCGCCGCTGATCGACAAATTGAGCCGCGCCACGACGATCTCGCGCGGCCTCGGCGACGTGAAGGACTGAGCATGATCATGCGAGCGGTCGAGCGACGTCCGGAGCGAGCATAGAATGGCCGGGCTATCCGACAAACCGACCCGGCAGAATTTCCCCGTCCCGCCCGAGGTCAGAAATTATTTCGCCGAAAAAGGGCTCAAGCCGGCGTTTTCCTGGCAGGACGTGTTCAACGAGGAGCACGCCTACGCCTTCACCGTCGCCAAGGCGGTGGAGCTGGAGCTTTTAACCGCCTTTAAATCGACGCTGCAGCAATCGATCGACGCCGGCGAAGGGCTCGAAAGCTGGAAGAAGCGCATCCTGCCTGAATTGCAGCGGCTCGGCTGGGACCGGCCGCGCATGGTCGCCGATCCGACCGGCGCGTGGAAGGACAAGGAAGTCGATTTCGCCGCGCCGCGCCGGCTTGAGACGATCTTCTGGTCGAACGTGCGCACGGCGCGCGCCGCCGGGCAATGGGAGCGCATCCAGCGGACCAAGGAGGGCCTGCCCTATCTCCTCTATGTCCGCACGACGTCGCTCGAGCCGCGCATCGAGCATCTCGGCTGGGTCGGGCTCATCCTGCCGATCGATCACGAGTTCTGGGCGACGCATTTCCCGCCGAACGGCTGGAACTGCAAATGCAGCGTTCGGCAGATCACGGCGAGGGAGCGCGACAAGCTCCTCGCTCTGCCGGGCTACACCGACCAGGCGCCGGAGATCGGCTTCACCGATTTCGAGAACCGGCGCACCGGCGAGATGATCAAGGTCCCGGTCGGCATCGATCCGGGCTGGGGGACCAATCCCGGCCTGTCGCGGGCGCGCACCTTGGTCGAACTCGCTTTCGATGCGGCTCGACCAGGCGGGGCCGGAGGAGGCGAAGCGGACCATCCAGGACTGGCTGGCGAGCCCGGCGCCGCGCATCGTCGCCAATCTGCCGGAGAGCGTGCAGCTGCCGGTGGCGGTCGCGCCCAATCTGGCGAAGCCGGGCAAGTCGCCGATCGTCACGGTGGGCTCGACGTTGTTGCGCGAAAAGACCATCGCCGTCGAGGCGCTGCCGCATGTGCAGGCGGCGCTCGATCACGGCGGCGAGCATGGCGGCTGGCTCGCCAAAGTGCGGCGCCTGGCGCGCGGTTTTCTGGCCCTGATCCTGTTCCATCGGGCGGATGAAAATTGAGCTTGTCAGGGGAGGCCGCTGGGCTCTATTCATCGGGCGTCGGCTCCCGTTACACCAGGAGCGGGCTCAAGGGCGCTCCACGGCTTCAAATCCTGCTTTAACGGCGAAGCCGCCGCGCCGCGCACTCCCCCGCGAAACGAAAATCCCCATCACGCAAGAAAATCGCGCCGGGCTGAAGCTCTTCAGCATGGAATGAGCGCGCGGGCGGGCCGATGTTCGCCGCATGACGAAATCAGCCATCGTTCGCAACCTCATCGTGAGTTCGATCCTTTCCGCCTCAACGCCGGAAGACGGCTCTGCGCCGGAATGGGTCACGATCTTCCCTTCACTCGGCAAGATCGAGACGCGCGATGGCCGCAATTTCACGATTGACGCCGAAGCTCTTATGGCGCGGTTTTCCGCTGACGCGCTCATGCTTCCGTCGACGTTGACCATCAAATCGATACGGCGCCCTCCGTTGGCGCTCGCGCCTCCGCCGTCGGTTGGGTGCGCGAGCTGCGTATCGCCGACGGCCGCATGGAAGGCCGCGTCGAATGGCTCGCCGAGGGCAAGGAGCTGCTGGCGGCCAAGAAGTACCGCTATATTTCCGCCTCTTTCCATCACTCGGCCGGCGCGGAGAAGCGCGCGCAATGGCTGAAGAATATTTCTC
>CAWKJW010000093.1:0-7244 GCA_963849665.1 uncultured Alphaproteobacteria bacterium
AAATCCTCGCCAACAGCTGGATGATCTGTCCGACCGACACGACGCTGCTGTTCGACCAGGATTACCAGTCGAAATACGAGCGGGCGCTGGGCGCGATCGGCGTCGATCTGCGGTTTTTGTCCGATGACGCGGGACATGCGTGAGGCTGGAGCCTTCCCGTTTCACTTGAAGCGGGAAGGCCTTCCAGGAGCGAATGCGACGCCGAGCTGATGCGAGGGTTTCGCCTGTCGCGGCTGGTCGCGACAGGCGAAAAACAAACTAATGCCGCGGCGGCGTATTGAGCTTGCCGCTCTGGTCGCACTGCTTGATGCAAGCATTGAAGGCTCCGGCGCAGCCCGCGGCGCACTTCCTGTCGCCGCCGCAATGGCTGGCGCAGAATTGCTGGTTGTTCGTGCATTGCGATCTGCAAGCAATCACATTGGCGAGGGCGGCTTGAGCCGTCAAAATCAACGCGCCCGAAAATACGACGGCGAAAACACCCTGGATTCTCATTTCAGCTTCCAATCGGATCGGTTTTTGTTTTTTCGCTTGCCCTTGTCCGAAGACCGGATCGAAGCTCCAAACTCCAGGCTCTAAGCCACCGGCTCGGCCGCGGCCCCGACCAGTTTTCTCGCCTCGGCCGCGCTCAGCGGATGGCCGAAGGCGAAGCCTTGCGCATATTCGCAGCCGATCTGCGAAAACTCGATGACGTCGGATTCGCTCTCCGCGCCCTCGGCCACGGCCTCCATGCCGAAATCATGCGCCAGCGCGACGATGGAGCGCAGCATGGTCGCGCGCTCCCCACCTTCGCTGCGGCCAAAAGAGCGATCGATCTTGATCGTGTCGAAGGGGAAGCGTTGCAGATAGGCGAGAGACGAATAGCCGGAGCCGAAATCGTCGAGCGAAAGGCCGGCGCCGATGTCCTTGATCCGGTTGAGTATCTGCACCGCGTATTCCGGGTTTTCCATCACCAGGCTTTCGCTCAGCTCGAGCTTCAGCGAATGGGGCAGGACATGGTTGCGGGCGAGGATGTTCTTCACGTCGGCGAGCAGGTCGTGGCGCAGCAATTGCCGCGACGAAACATTGACGCTGACGAAAATCGGCGGCGTGACGTCGAGCGCCTTCTGCCAGGCGGCCAGTTCGCGCGCCGCGCGCTGCAGGGCGAACAGGCTGAGGTCGACGATCAGGCCCGATTCTTCGGCCAGCGGGACGAATTCGGACGGCTCGATGCGCCCGAGGCGGGGATGCTGCCAGCGTAGCAGGGCCTCGAAACCGGCGACTGTCCGGTCTTCCAGCCGCACCACGGGCTGGAAGTACAGCCGGATTTCGTCGCGCTCCAGCGCGTGGCGCAATTCCCCTTCCAGCGCCTGGCGATTGGATCCGTGTGAACGCATCGACGGGAGAAATACTTCGATACGGCCGCCACCCTCGCGCTTGGCGCGCCGCATGGCGATTTCGGCGTCGTTGAGCATGTCCTCGCGCGTGGAGTGCCATTGCGCGTCGAACAGGGCGATGCCGACCGAAACGCTCAGGGCTATCTCGCGATTGGCGAAAGTGACCGGCGTCGAAAGCGCGCGGCGGATGCGGTCGGCGAGGTTGACGATCTGCTCTGTCTCGCTTTCCGAAACCAGGATGACGGCGAACAGATCGCCGCTGATGCGCGCCAGCGTGTCGCGCGGCTGCAGCAGGCTGCCGAGTCGGCGCGCCATGGTCAGGAGAATCGAATCGCCGGCCGAGACGCCGATTGTTTCGTTGATCCTGCGGAAACGGTCGATGTCGACGCACAGCACGGTCGGGCGCGCTTCCGCGGAGGCCTCGGCCTGGACCAGGGCGTGTTCGAGCCTGTCGAAGAAGATTTCGCGGTTCGGCAGGCCGGTCAGGTTGTCATAGACGGCGTCGTGCAGCAGCCGCTCGAGGGCGTTTTTCTCGTCGGTGACGTCGGCGAGCGTGCCGACCAGGCGCACCACGTCGCCGTCCGGCCCCACCACGGGGCGAGCGCGCAGTCGGTACCAGAAATAATGCCCGTCGGAGGCGTGCAGGCGAAAATCCTGGCAGACGCGGCCGCGCCGCTGCTCCACCACCGTGTCGAGGCAGGCGCGATAGCGGTCGCGTTCGAGCGGATGCAGAAGGTCGATCCAGGAGGAGGCCGGCCCCTCCAGTTCTCCGCGCTTCAGGCTGAGGTGATCCTCGATTTCCGGGCTGACGAAAATCTGGTCGCCGACGACGTCCCAGTCGAAAATGATGTCGCTCGCGCCGGTCAAGGCGAGGGCCTTGCGCTCGACGTCGCTGATCGCGCCATGCGCCACCCCGCCGGAGGCGAAGGCGCTCTGCATGATGGTGAAGCCGATCAGCATGACCAGCAGGACCAGGCCGCCGAGCAGGGTCGGCGAGGCGAGATCGTTCGAGATCGAGCCGTTGACGGTGAAGCCGGCGGCGCAGACCCAGACCACCAGCAGAAGCCAGGTGGGGATGAGCATCACCGCACGCTCGACCCCATGCGTGGCGAGGTAAAGCACGAGGATCAAGCCGACGCCCGCGATCGTCGCCAGCGAAATGCGCGCCACGCCCGACGCCACGGGCGGATCATAGACGGCCAGGGCCGCCAGGGCGAGCAGGAACAGGAGCCAGGTCGCGGCGACGTGCGAGGCGCGGACATGCCAGCGGCTCAGGTTGAGATAGGCGAACAGGAACACGACAAGCGTCGCCGACAGCACGGTTTCGGCGCCGGCGCGCCAAATTCGGTCGGCGCTGGTTTCTGTGCCGAACACCTTGCTCCAGAAGCCGAAATCGATGCTGACATAGGCGAGCACCGCCCAGGCCAGGGCTGCGGCGGCGGGAAAGATCACCGCCCCCTTGACCACGAAGACGATAGTCAGGAACAAGGCCATCAGGCCGGCGATGCCGATGACGATGCCCTTGTAGAGGGTCAGGCTGGTGTTCTTGTCTTTGTAGGAATCCGGCTCCCAGAGGTAAAGCTGCGGCAGTTTCGGGGTCTTCAACTCGGCGACATAGGTCACGGTGGCGCCGGGATCGAGCGTCAGGCGGAACACGTCGGCGTCGGTGACGTCCTCCTTTTCCGGCGCGACGCCCTGGCTCGCGGTGATTTCGGTGATGCGCTCGGATCCCAGATCCGGCCAGATCACGCCGGACCCGACCATGCGGTAATGCGGCGCGACGATCAGCCTCTCCAGCTGCTCGTCCGTGTCATTGGTCAGGGCGAAGACGATCCAGGCGGGATGGCCGCCCGGCTCCTTCGCGTGGACCTCGATGCGGCGGACGATGCCGTCCGAGCCGGGCGCGGTCGAGACCTGGATGCGGTCGCCCTGCGCCGAATAATTCTCCACCCAGTGCGTGAGGTCGATCGCCGCGGCGTCTGGCGGGACGCGCACCAACTCCACCGCGCCAGCGGGACGCGGCGAGGCGAAAAAAGCGAGCAGCGGCAGCAGGATGAGGAACGCAAAGCGGAACAGGCGGAGGCGACCTTGTTGAGGAGGGGGAGAGGCGGGGCGGAACGCCTGCGCCCGAATTCGTGTCGAAACTGAGGCTCAAGGCCGGCTTGAGCCGGCGCGCGCCTGGAGCATTTTCAAGCGAAGCGGACGCCAGTTCGTGTGAACCGAAGGTCCGCGCCAGCGAATATGCGTAAAAACAAGAAACCAGAGCCCCGATCCGAATTCGATCGGATCGGAAAAGGCGCTGGAGCGGAGCGGGAATCTTGCGAAAAGCCGGTCGTCACCTTTGTCCATCCCGCTTTTGCATGGGCATAGCCGGGACAGGGCCGGCCCGTCCAGAGGAAAGGGGCGTCTCGCTGTCGATTTTCGACGATTTTAAGCTTTCCGGGGCATCGAGCGGGGTCAAGTCGGGCTGTCCGTTCCCGGCATGGCCTGCTCTTCGTGCAGGAAATCGCGGTCGAGCATGGCGAAGAGCAGATGATCCTGCCAGGCGCCGTCGATCAGCAGATAGGCGCGGGCGAAGCCCTCGCGCTGGAAGCCCAGTCCTTCCAGCAGGCGGCGCGAGCGCTCGTTTTCCGGGGCGCAGGCGGCCTCGACGCGATGCAGGCGCATTTCGAGAAAAGCGTGACGCAGGAGGACGCGCACCGCCTTGGCCATGAAACCCTGGCCTGCGTATTTCTCGCCCATCCAGTAGCCGAGCGTGCCGCACTGGGCGACGCCGCGCCGGACGTTGCCGAGCGTGATGCCGCCGAGCAGCGCGTCGTCCTTTGTGTGGAAGATCAGATAGCCATAGGACTGGTCTTCGACCCGTTCGTGGTCCTGCCGCGCCAGCCGGCGCTGGAAGGCGGGCCGGGTCAGGTCGTCGATCGGCCAGGTCGGCTCCCAGGGCGTCAGGAAATTGCGGCTCGCCGCGCGCAAAACCCGCCATTGCTCGAAATCGCCGGCTCTGGCGGGGCGCAAATAGACGCCTTCGCCGTCGAGGCGGGCAAGCGACGCTTTTTTCGCGGCAGTCGAAAGAGATCCATGGTGTCTCGGGCGTCTCGGGCGTCTCGCGTTCTCTCGGCTGCTTCCTTAACACAGGCTCGTGCGTTTTTCGACAGGAGCCCATCAGACTCCCGTGAGACGCGCTGCGACAGCCGCCGCGTCCGGCGCCTTGGCGGTCGCGCCCAGGATGGCGACCGTCGGCGCCGAGCGCAGCAGGCGGCGGCCGGCGGCGCGAACGTCATCGAAACTCAAGTCGTCGATCTTCTCGATCATTTCCTGGCGACGCAGGACGCGGCCGAAAATCATGGTCTGGCGGGCGATCTGCTCCGCGCGGGCGGAGGAGCTTTCCAGCGCCGTCAGCAGAGCCACCTTGGTCTGCGCCTTCGCCCGCGCCATGTCGGCCTCTTGCAGGTTATGCGCGGCCTGGGCCATGGCTTCGAGGCTGACCTTCACCAGTTCCGGCACGTCGCGTCCGCCCGTCGCCGCCTCGAAGCCGAACAGGCCGGTGTCGAGATAGGACCAGTGGAAGGCGGCGATGGAATAGGCGAGGCCGCGCGTCTCGCGCACTTCCTGGAACAGGATCGACGCCATGCCGCCGCCGACCGCATTGGCGAAAATATGCGCGGCGTAATTCTGCGGGTCGGCATAGGCCAGGCCCTCGAAGCCGATCACCACCTGCGTTTGCTCGAGTCGTTTCGACACGAACTTCTCGCCGCCGACATAGCGGGCCGGCGGCAGGATTTTCGCCGCGACGGCGGGGAGGGCCGCGAATTTTTCCGCGACCTCGTCGCAGATCTGGCGGTGATCGAGAGCGCCGGCGGCGGCGACCACACAGGAGCGCGCTCCGTAATGGGCCTGCAGATAATGGCTGATGGCGTTGCGGTCGAAGCGGCGCACTCCCTCGGGCGTGCCGAGGATGGCCCGGCCGATCGGCTGGCCAGGAAAGGCGGCGGCGTTGAACAGGTCGAACACCAGCTCGTCCGGCGTGTCCTGCAAGGCGGCTATTTCCTGCAGGATGACGTCCTTTTCGCGCTCCAGCTCGCGCGGGTCGAACAGGCTGTTGGTCAGAATGTCGGCCAGCACGTCGAGCGCCAGGCCGCAGTCCTCGCGCAAGACGCGGGCGTAATAGGCGGTGCTTTCGACGCTGGTGGCGGCGTTCAGGTCGCCGCCGGCGCTCTCGATCGCCTCGGCGATGGCGCGGGCGTCGCGCCGGGCCGTGCCCTTGAAGGCCATGTGTTCGAGGAGATGCGACAGGCCTTGCTCGGCCTCGCTCTCGCTGCGCGCGCCGGCTGCGAAATAGACGCCGAGCGAGGCGGTCTCGAGCCCTTGCATGGCGTCGGTGACGACGCGCAGGCCGGTGGAAAGTTCAGTCAATTCAACAGCCATGAAAATCCAGGATCAAGAGGCCATGGTCACGGCCCGGGCGCGCGCCTTGATATGGGCCGCCACCGCCTGCAAATCGTTGGCGACGACGTCGAATTTTTCGCGGCGGTCGAACAAATCGGCGAGATGGGCCGGCAAGGGGGCCGAAACTCCGGTCGCCGCCCGCACGGCGTCGGGAAACTTGGCCGGATGGGCGGTGCCCAGCGCCACCATGGGCACATGCGGATTTTCCGCGAGGTGTTTCCGCGCGACATGCACGGCGACGGCGGTGTGCGGGTCGAGCAGCATTTCGGTCTCGCGGAAGGTGCGCGCGATTTCCGCGCTGGTCTCGGCCTCGTCGGCCGCGCCGGCGGCGAAGGTTTCGCGGATTTTCCGCAAGGCGCCGGGCGGAATGTCGAAGGCGCCCGACTGGTCGAGGCTGGCCATCAGGGCGCGGATGGTCTGGCTATCGCGGCCTACGGCGTCAAACAGCAGCCGCTCGAAATTGGAGGAGACCTGGATGTCCATGGACGGGGATTGCGTCGCATGGACGCCGCGCACCTCATAGCGGCCCGTTTCGATCGCGCGAGCAAGAATGTCGTTGGAGTTTGTGGCGACGATCAGTTTTTCGACCGGCAGGCCCATCTGCCGAGCCATGTATCCGGCGAGAATGTCGCCGAAATTGCCGGTCGGCACGGTGAAGGAGATTTTGCGCAAGGGACCGCCGAGCACGGCGGCGGAGGTGAAATAATAGACCATCTGCGCCGCGACGCGGGCGAAATTGATCGAATTGACGCCGGACAGTCCCAGTTTTTCGCGCAGCGGCCGATCGCGGAAAAAGCCTTTGAGAATCGCCTGGGCGTCGTCGAACGTGCCTTCGAGCGCGATGGCGTGGATGTTGTCCGCGTCCACCGTGGTCATCTGCCGGCGCTGCACGTCGGAGACGCGGCCATGCGGATAAAGGATGAAGACATCGACCTGGTCGAGCCCGCGAAAAGCCTCGATCGCCGCGGCGCCGGTGTCGCCGGAGGTCGCGCCGACGATGGTCGCGCGCTTGCCCCGGGCTTTCAGGGCGCGGTCCATCAGGCGGCCGAGCAATTGCATCGCCACGTCTTTGAAGGCGAGCGTCGGCCCGTGGAAAAGCTCCAGCACGAACAGGTTGTCGTCGATCTGGGCGAGCGGCGTCACCGCCTTGTGGCGGAATGTCGCGTAAGCGGCGTCCAGCATCTTGCGGAATTCGTCGGCCGGAAGCGTGTCGTCGAGAAAGGGCGTGATGACCGACTGCGCCACGTCGACATAGGGTTTTCCCGCGAAGCCGAGCAGGGTTTCGTGCGAAAGGCCGGGCATCTTGTCCGGCACATAGAGGCCGCCATCCGGCGCCAGCCCTGCAAGCAGGGCTTCGGTGAAGGAAAGGGCAGGCGCTTCGCCGCGCGTAGAAATATAGGCCACGATGTTGGATTCTCCGGCTCG
>CAWKJW010000094.1:0-10725 GCA_963849665.1 uncultured Alphaproteobacteria bacterium
TCCGTTTAAGCGGGCGTTAGAGCCAATGCCTAATTCTCCCGGCTGCTGCTCGCCGGCGTTCACAAAAAAATCATACGGTGTGCGCTTTTTGAAGCGGTAGCGGCTGCGCAACTCAGCGCCGACGAAAATGCCGAGCGCGGCAACTGCCATTCCCACTGAGAACCAGGTAATGACCTTCAACGCAGTGGATCCCGGCCTTCCTCGACGGGAACTCTTTAACGGGTATGAGGGATTCGACTTCCATGGACATCGAAATAGCCTCCTACACACCATAATCACGCAGATTATGCTCCGCTGGCAGGCGGGAGCGATGCGGAAAACGGGGCAGGAATTACCCTAAAGTGTTAATTTGGGCCAGCCATAAGTTCTTTTCGGTTCCGGGCAGAAAGCTGGCCTGAATGGAATTGGCGGCCAGCTGGCGCAGTTCTTCGCGGGAAAGCCTCGCCGGTGGGGGCGAGGTGGGACTCGTCGGGAGATCGGAGCCGAAGAAGGCAGGATCGTCGGAGTTGAGCGTGACCAAAAGGCCGCTGATCAAGTATTTGCGGAGAGGGTGGTCGGCGAAGGAAGGGCAGACGCCGGTGCGGACGTTGGAAGTGGGGTTCAATTCGAGCGACCGGCTTTTCGGTCGTAACGGGTTCGGGCTGTTGCATATCGCCAAGCAGGGTCATGATCGCCTCCTGCGCAGGGCTTGCGAAAGACCCCTCTGCCTGTCTTTTAGGCGTGATCTTTTCGTAAGCTTATCACAACCAATCATATTTCCCGGGGTTTGGCAGCGTGGCCTAACGTCGCAAGAGGCGCCATGCCCGCAAGCGCGCTTGCGCGTTCGCTCTGGCGGCCAAAGCCGTCGCAAGCTAAAAGCGGCGCATGAATCTCCCGCAAGCCAGCGCCCCATCTTTTCTCGCGCCGAGAATCCGGCGCGTCGCGCTGGCCGATTTCCGCTCCTATCCCGCGCTCGACCTGCGGGTCTTCCTCGAGCGCTGGTCGGTGCTGGCCGGCGACAATGGCGCGGGCAAGACCAATTTGCTCGAAGCCATCTCGCTGTTCACCCCGGGCCGCGGCCTGCGCCGCGCCGACCTGACCGAATGGCGCGCGAAGGCGGCGGCGGCGGCTTCGCCGTGTCGCTGGAGATGTCCGGCGAGGAAGGCGGGCCGCTGCAATTGGGAACCGGGATCGAGCTGGTCGACGGCGCGGCGCAGCGAAGATTTCGCCTCGACCGCGAGCCGATCTCCTCGCCGCGCGCCTTCGCCGACCATTTGCGCATCGTCTGGCTCACCCCGGCGATGGACGGGCTGTTCACCGGCCCGGCCGGCGAAAGGCGGCGCTTTCTCGATCGGCTCGTGCTGGCGGTGGACAGCGAGCATGGCGCGCGCGTCAATGCGCTCGGAGCGCGCCCTGCGCAACCGCAACCGCCTGCTGGAGGAGGCGGCGCGGCGAAAAAATCTGGCTCGACGCCGCCGAACGCGAAATCGCCGAACTGGCGATGGCCGTGGCCGCTGCGCGGCGCGAGACGGTCGAGCGCCTCGCCGCCTTGATCGGCGCCGGCCGCGACGACGAATCCCCCTTTCCCTGGGCGGAAATCGCTCTCGACGGCGAGATCGACCGGCTGATCGCCGAGCGCCCGGCCCTGGAGGCGGAAGACATCTATCGCGCCATTTTGCGCGACAACCGGGCCCGCGACGCCGCCGCCGGGCGCACATTGATCGGGCCGCAGGCCAGCGACCTTTCCGTCGCCACGGCCCGAAACAATGCGAGGCGCGGCGCGCCTCGACCGGCGAGCAGAAGGCTTTGCTGGTCGGGCTGGTGCTGGCGCATGGAAAACTGGTCGCGGCGATGAGCGGCATGGCGCCGATCGTCCTGCTCGATGAAATCGCCGCCCATTTCGATCCCGCGCGCCGCGCCGCCTTGTTCGACGCCCTGCGCGCGCTCGGCGGCCAGGTCTGGATGACCGGCGCGGATTTAAAGCTTTTCGACGATCTGCGCGGCCGCGCCGATATTTTCTCGGTCGGCGGCGGCAAGGTCGTGCGGATCGAAGCCGAAAGAGGCGACGAATGACGGAAATCGCCGGCGCCCGCCGCCTCCTGAAAAGCGTTTTCGGCTTCGACGAATTCCGTCCGGGACAGCAGGAGATCGTCGAGGCGGTCTTTTCCGGCGATCCGGTGCTGGCGGTCATGCCGACCGGCAGCGGAAAAAGTCTTTGCTATCAATTGCCGGCGCTCTTGGGCGACGGGCTCACCCTCGTCGTTTCGCCGCTCATCGCCCTGATGCGCGACCAGGTCGGGCAGATGCAGGCGCTCGGCCTCGCCGCCGCCACCCTCAATTCGCAGACGTCCGAGGCCGAGGCGGGCGAAACCTGGCGGCAAATTCGCACCCGCGAGCTGAAACTGCTGTTCGTGTCGCCGGAACGCCTCGCCATGGATGGGCTGGTCGAGGCGCTTGCGCGCGCCTGCGTGCAGCGCGTCGCAGTCGACGAGGCGCATTGCATCTGCGAATGGGGCCATGATTTCCGCCCGGAATACCGCATGATCCGCGAGAGCGTCGAAAAGCTCGGGCGGCCCCAGGTCATCGCCTTCACCGCCACGGCCGACCGCGCGGCGCGCGGCGAGATCGCGGAGCGCCTCTTCGACAAGAAGCCGCAAATCTTCGTCCATTCCTTCGACCGGCCCAACATTTCTCTGTCCTTCGCGGCCAAGGACCAGCCGCGCCGGCAATTGGAGAAATTCCTCGCAAACCGGCGCGGCCAGAGCGGCATCGTCTATTGCGCCTCGCGCGCCGCGACCGAGCGGCTGAGCGAATTTTTTTCCGGCCAGGGCTATCAGACCGTCGCCTACCACGCCGGCCTCGATTCCGCCCGGCGCAACGCCAACCAGGACCGATTTCTCCGTGAAGACGGCGTGGTGGCCTTCGCCACTGTGGCGTTTGGAATGGGGGTGAACAAGCCCGACGTGCGCTTTGTCGCCCATGCCGACATGCCCTCCCCCATCGAGGCCTATTACCAGGAGATCGGCCGCGCCGGCCGCGACGGACTGCCGGCCGACGCCTTCACCCTCTATGGGCTCGAGGACATGGCGTTGCGCCGCCGCCAGATCGACGAGAAAGCGCTCGAGGACGAGCGGCGGCGCTTCGAGCACCAAAGGTTTGGGGCGCTCGCGGCTCTTTGCGAGGCGGCGTCCTGCCGGCGGCAGACGCTGCTCGCCTATTTCAACGAAGAGGCCGCGCCTTGCGGGCGCTGCGACATCTGCCTCGGCCAGGTCGCCCTGCGCGACGGCGCGGTCGAGGCGCAGAAGGCGCTTTCCGCCGTCTATCGCACCGGCCAGCGCTTTGGCGCCGGCTATTTGTGCGATCTCCTGACCGGCGCGGACAGCGAGGCCTTGCGCCGCAACGGCCATGAGGCGCTGAAAACTTTCGGCGTCGGCGCCGACCGGACGAAGCAGGAGTGGAGCTCGACGTTCCGCCAGCTTTTCGCCGCCGGCGCCTTGAAAGCGCCAGCGCCGAGCACGGCGGCTTCGCGCTGACAGAAAAGGGCGAGGCGATCCTGCTCGGGAGGGAAAGCATTACCCTGCGCGCCGATCCGCCGCGCGAAAAACCTTGCGCGCGTGAAAGGCGGCTGGCGCGGCGGCGCGCGAAAATGAAGAGATCGACGGGACGGAAGCCAGGATTTTCGAGGCTCTGCGGAAAGCTGCGGCGCGACCTCGCCAAGGACCAGGGCCTGGCCGCCTACATGATCTTCGCGCGACAAGAGTCTGCTGGAAATGGCCGCGCAACGGCCCGCGACGATGGAGGACCTGCGCGGCGATCCACGGCGTCGGCGAGCGCAAGATGGCGCTTTACGGCGAAGATCTTTCTGGAGGCGATCGCGCAGGCCGCGTCGTGAGGGCGCTGCACGCAACCCCTGCCGGTCCCCAGGGGGCCGGACAGGAACGAGCGCCAAAGGGTGCGGGGCGACACATTTCTTTTCGACGGACTATCGCCGAAATGGTGCGAGAGGCGCGGAAGCTCTTCCGCGCCGAGGAAATCAATCAGTGCACGCTCACCGTGGCGAGCTGGTGCTCCCAGGCGTTGGCCACCGCCGCGTCCTTGCTGTCGGCCAGCACGATGGGCGCGCCGTCGGCGCCGAGCAGGGCGAAAAGCTGCATGCCCGGCTGCAAGCCCTTGACTTGCGGGAACAATGCCTGCGCCTCCTCCGACTTCATCGGCCGGACATAAGCGATGGCGCCCTCGCCCAGATGGGCGAACTGGTCGGCGGTCAGCACGCCGGGATTGCCATATTCATTGATCATGACTTTCACCCTTTCCGCGCTCTCTCATGAGACGCGCATTGTGCGCGGACCGTTCCTTCAGCTCCGCACTGTGATCTCAATAGTCTTAATGATCCGCTCCGGTTCGGGGCGAACGAGATCGACCGACAAAAGTCCGTCGGCCAGATCGGCGCCGAGCACCTGCATGCCCTCCGCGAGGAGGAAACTGCGCTGGAACTGGCGCGCGGCTATGCCGCGATGCAGGAACTGCCGCTCGCGATCGTCCTGCTGGCGGCCGCGGATGACCAATTGCCCCTCTTCGAGCGTGATGGACAATTGATGGCGGCCGAAGCCGGCGACGGCGAGAGTGATGCGCAGACGTTCCGGCAGATTGGCCTCGCTGGCCAGCCGCTCGATATTATAGGGCGGATAGCCATCCGAAGCGGTGCGCGTGACGCGCTCCAGAGCCTTTTCAATATCGTCGAAGCCCAGGAGGAAGGGCGAGTTCATCAGGGTCGGACGCGACATTTCGAAGCCCTTTCAGGCGCCTCGTTGAAGTCGAGGGCCCGTAGCGCCCTCACGGCTATCGCCGCAAGCCCGATATGGCGTCGGATTTTTGTCTTTTCAAGGAGCCTGGCCTTAAGCCTCCGGTCCCTTAGAGCATGCTGGGCAACACCCGGTCAGGCGGACGGTGGCCGTCCATAAAGGTCTTGACGTTGATGATGACCTTTTCGCCCATGTCGATGCGGCCCTCGAGCGTCGCCGAGCCCATGTGCGGCAAAAGCGTCACCTTGCCGGCCTCCGCAAGTTTCAGCAGTTTCGGCGAGACGGCGGGCTCGTGCTCGAACACGTCGAGGCCGGCCCCAGCCAGCTCCCCCGCCTCCAGCATGCGGGTCAAAGCGTTCTGGTCGATGATTTCGCCGCGCGCCGTGTTCACGACGATGGCGCCGGAATGGAGGTGCTTCAGCCGCCGCGCCGACAAAAGGTGGAAGGTCGCCGGCGTGTGCGGGCAATTGACCGAGACAATGTCCATCCGCGCCAGCATCTGGTCGAGCGAATCGAAATAGGTCGCGCCAAGCTCCTGCTCGATCGAGGCGGCGACGCGGCGGCGGTTGTGATAGTGGATCGACAGCCCGAAAGCCTTGGCGCGGCGGGCCAAAGCCTGGCCGATGCGGCCCATGCCGACGATGCCGAGCTTCTTGCCGGTGATGCGGCGGCCGAGCATCCAGGTCGGCGACCAGCCGGTCCATTTGCCGTTGACCGCGGCGCCCGCGCCTTCGACGATGCGGCGCGAGACGGCGATGATCAGGCCCATGGTCATGTCGGCGGTGTCTTCCGTCAGCACGCCGGGCGTATTGGTGACGGTGACGCCGCGCCGCAGGGCGGAAGTGACGTCGATATTATCGACGCCGTTGCCGAAATTGGCGATCAGCTTCAACTGTTCGCCGGCCTGGGCGATCAGATGGGCGTCGATGCGGTCGGTGACGGTGGGCACCAGCACGTCGGCAGTGCGCAGCGCCTCGACGAGCTCGGCCGCCGACATCGGGCGATCCGTCTCGTTGAAGCGGACGTCGAACAATTCGCGCATCCGCGCTTCGACCGGTTCGGGCAGTTTGCGGGTCACGATGACGAGCGGCTTGGTTTTGCCCATGAAATCCCGTTCCTCCTGCCCCTGCTTGCGGACGGCCGGCCGGCCCGTTTTTAACGTCCCGGCGCCGCCGGCTTTCACCGGTCATTAACCCTAGGCGGGCGACAAGGATTTGACCGTGATCAAACCCAATTCCCCTTCCCTTTGCTTCCTAGCAGAAGCCTTGGCAAAAACAAGAATGGCGAAAAGGGCTGGCATGAGCTCGAACGGCGATTGCCGTGAAACGACGGAAGACGGCGCTATGACGATTTGGCCGCAACGGACGATTTTTTCGATTTTCCCCGGGACGCAGACAAGGCGGCTGGCGCTCGCGCTGATCGGCGCAAGTCTTTGTCTTGGCGTCGTTTCCGCCAGCGCGCAGCAGGCGGTCGGGCCCAGCACCGGGCTGCCCGTTCCCCGTTATGTCAGCCTCAAGTCGGATCACGTCAATCTGCGCGAGGGTCCTTCCAAGGACCATGCCACCAAATGGATTTACCAGCGCGCCGGCCTGCCGGTCGAGATCACCGCCGAATTCGAGACCTGGCGGCGGATTCGCGATTCGGAGGGGGCGGAAGGCTGGGTGCTGCATTCGCTGCTGTCGGGCAAGCGCACGGCGCTGGTCGAGCCGTGGAAGAAGGACGCGCCGCCGCTGCCGCTGCGCTCCGACCCCGACAAGAACGCCGCGATCGTCGCCAAGCTCGCGCCCGGCGTCCTCGCCGAAGTGAAAAAATGCGACGGAGCCTGGTGCCGCCTCAAGGGCGAAGGCTACGACGGCTATTTGGAGCAGACCCACCTCTGGGGGGTGTATCCGGGCGAAAAGGTCGATTAGGCCAAGGTCGATCAGGCCACGCACGCTGGCGCGAGCTTTATTTTGCGAACTTTCAGGAGGGGACGATGAAGCCGGAAATGGTGACGACCACGCTCGAACTGCCGGGATTTCGCGTGACGCGCAATGTAGGAATTGTTCGCGGCATTGTCGTTCGCTCGCGCTCCATCGTCGGCAATATCGGCGGCGCGCTGCAGACCCTGTTCGGCGGCAACATCTCCATCTACACCAACTTGTGCGAGCGGACCCGCACCGACGCCTACCAGATGATGTGCGACCACGCGGAGGCTGCCGGCGCCAACGCAATCTTGATGATGCGCTATGACGCCAATGAAATTCTCAATGGCGTCACAGAGGTCATATGCTACGGCACAGCCGTCGTCGTCGAAGAGGCGCGCCCATGAACTGGACGGCGTCGGTTGGCTTCGTGCTTCTGCTGCTTGGCGTGGTCGCCGCGCTGGCCCAATTGTGGCTCAATTTCTGGAGCCCAGAAATTTTCTTGAAAGTCATGATCACGATCGGCGTCCTATTGGCGGTCGTCATCGGCTGGAATCTGGTGCTGCGGGAGAGACGCGACACCGCCAGGCTGCGCGACAAGGGCAAGCCTCAATAATCGACGCCGATCAGATAAAGCCCTGCCGCCGGCGCGACCTGCCCGCAGCGCGCCCGGTCGCACGCTCTCAGCGCCGCTAAAAGATCGTCCGGCCGCCATTTGCCGGAGCCGACATGCTCCAGCGAGCCGACCATCGAGCGCACCTGCCGATGGAGAAAGGCGCGGGCGCTGGCGCGGACATGGATTTCGCCGCCCGGACCACGAAAAACGTCGAGCCGGTCCAATGTCCGCACCGGGCTTTCGGCCTGGCAGTCGGAATCGCGGAAGGTCGAGAAATCGTGGCGGCCGATCAGCAATTGCGCCGCCTCGTGCATGGCTTCGGGATCGAGCCGGCGCTTGACCAGCCAGGCGCGGCCCCGCTCATAAGTCAGCGGCGCGCGGCGATTGACGATGCGGTAGAGATAATGCCGCGCCTTGGCTGAAAAACGCGCGTCGAAATCGTCCTCCGCCGCCTCGACCGCAAGAATGGAGACTTTTTCCGGCCGCATATGGGCGTTGATCGCGTCGCGCAGCGCATCCGTGCGCCAGACCTTCGCCAGATCGACATGGCCGACCTGGGCGGAGGCGTGCACGCCGGCGTCGGTGCGCCCGGCCCCGCGCAGGCCGATCGGGCCGGGATCGAGTTTTGCGAGCGCCGTCTCGATCACTTCCTGCACCGCCAGGCCGTTGGCCTGGCGCTGCCAGCCGACATAATCGGTCCCGTCATATTCGATGACCAGTTTATAGCGCGGCATGGACGTCGGACAGGCAGGCGCCGGGACCAAGATGGGCGCCGCGCAGAAATTCCGCGCCGGAGACCGGGCCGCGCCCGGCCCTTTGCGCCTCGACAATCGTCAAGGCGCCGACGCCGCAGGCGATGCGGCCCGCCTCGTCGAGGATTTCGCCCGGCTTGCCGGCCCCTTCGGCAAGCGCCGAGCGCAGGATTTTCACGCGTTCAGGCCCCTTGCCGAAATCCATCTCGAAAAAGGCGCCCGGATAGGGCGAAAGACCGCGAACGAGATTGTGCAATTTTTCCGCCGGCTGCGAAAAATCCAGCCGCGCCTCCGCCTTGTCGATCTTCTTGGCGTAGAGCAGGCCCTCTTCCGCCTGCGGTCGGAATTGCAGCCCGCCCCGCTCCAGCGCCGCGAGCGCGCGGCCGATCAGGTCGGCGCCGAGCAGGGAAAGCCGGTCATGCGCCTCGCCGGCGGTCATGTCGGGCTCTATTTTCAGCCTTTCGGCCATGGCGATCGGGCCGGTGTCGAGCCCCTCGTCCATCTGCATCACCATGACGCCGGTCTCGGCATCGCCTTCCATGATCGCGCGCTGGATCGGCGCGGCGCCGCGCCAGCGCGGCAGCAGCGAGGCGTGCAGGTTGAGGCAGCCGTGTTTCGGCGCGTCGAGCACGCTTTTCGGCAGGATCAGCCCATAGGCGACGACCACCGCCACGTCCGCGTCGAGCGCGCGAAATTCGTCGACCGTCTCGGAAGCGCGGAAATTCTTCGGCGTCAGCACCTTCAGGCCATAGCGATCGGCGGCGGCGTGGACCGGCGAGGGGGTCAACGCCAGCCCGCGCCGTCCGGCGGGTTTTGGCGCGCGGGAATAGACCGCGACGATCTCGTGGCCGCGGCCAAAGATTTCCGCCAGCGGCGCCAGCGCGAAATCCGGCGTGCCCATGAAGATGACGCGCATATTCGGGATCAGCCTTGCTTTTCGCGGATTTCCGGAGCTCTTTCCGCTTTCCTGGCGGCGCCAGGCTCGTCATGGCGCGCCGCCTTGGTGAATTTCTTGATCGCCCGCTCGCGTTTCAGCCGCGACAGATGGTCGATGAACAATTTGCCTTCAAGATGGTCGATCTCATGCTGGAGGCAGGTGGCGAGCAGCCCTTCCGCCTCGATTTCGCGCGAAACATTGTCGCGGTCGAGATAGCGCACGCGGATTTTGGCCGGCCGCGCCACTTCCTCGTAATATTCCGGAATCGACAGGCAGCCTTCCTCGTAGACCGAATTCTTCCGGTGAGGTTTCGAGAATTTCCGGATCGGCGAAGAATTGCGGCGCCGGCGTCTCGTCCTTTTTCGCCAGGTCCATGACGATGACGCGCTTGGCGACGCCGATCTGGATCGCGGCCAGCCCGATGCCGGGCGCGTCATACATGGTCTCCAGCATGTCATCCATCAAAGCGCGCACGGCATCGTCCACCGCGCCGACTTTTTCGCTGACGGCGCGCAGGCGGGGATCGGGCAGGCAGAGTATCGGACGTTTGGCCATAAATGAGACTTTCGAAATCGACCCTTTGAAATAGGCGCGGAGCGCGCCGCCGTCAAATCCGGTTTGCCGGGGAACTTAATTCATGTTCTATATTTGTTCAGAGATTTTTGTTTGAATGCCGCCATGACTGACCGCCTTCTGTTCGACCTTTTCGCCACGCCCATCACCGCCGCCGAGGTTTTGGGCGGATTCATGGCCTTGCTCGCGCTCCTGCTGGCGCTCGCATTTTTGCGCGGCGGCCGCAGGACCGCGGCGGACGCGCAAATGGCGGCGCTGGCCCGCAATCACGCCGAAATGGCCGGGCGGATGCAGACGCTCGCCGAAATTCTGGGCGGCCGACAGGCGGATTTCGCCCGCGCGGTGGCGGAAAAGCTCGAATTCCTCGCATCGGGTCAATGAAAGGCTCGAAACCTCCTCGCGCGCGACGCTGGAAAATCTCGGGGCTTTGAACGAAAGACTGGCGCTGATCGACGCGGCGCAGGCACGGCTCGCCGGATTGACGCAGGAAGTCCTGGGCTTGAAAGAAATTCTGGCCAACAAGCAGGCGCGCGGCGCCTTCGGCCAGGGGCGGATGGAGGCGATCATCCGCGACGCCCTGCCGGCCAGCGCCTATAAATTCCAGCATACGCTGTCGACCGGCGCGCGGCCGGAGGCGCGCTGCGCCTGCCGGGCGACGACAAGTTTCTGGCGGTCGACGCCAAATTCCCGCTCGAAGCCTTTTCGGCGCTGAAGGAGGCCGGCGACGAGGCGGCAAGAAAATCGGCGCAGGCGCGGGTGCGGGGGACATCGGCAAGCACGTCAAGGATATCGCCGAGCGCTATCTGCTGCCGGGCGAGACGCAGGACGTGGCGATCCTGTTCGTTCCGTCGGAATCCCTGTTCGCCGAACTGCATGAAATCATTCGAGGACGTGATCCAGAAGGCCCATCGCGCCCGCGTGCTGATCGTCTCGCCGTCGCTGTTGATGATGGCGATCCAGGTGTTGCAGGCTCTGGTGCGCGACGCCCTCGTGCGCGACCAGGCGCATGTCATCCAGGCGGAGACGCGAAAGCTGGTCGAGGATGTTTCTCGCCTGCGCCAGAGGGTGTTGAAGCTGGAGACCCATTTCCGGCAGTCGCAGGGGGTCCGCCATACTCGTGTCGTCGGAGAAGATCGCCCGCTGCGGGGAGAGGATCGAGAAG
>CAWKJW010000095.1:0-14035 GCA_963849665.1 uncultured Alphaproteobacteria bacterium
CGCGGCCGGGTTTCGTCCGGCGCGGCGAGACGGCGGATGATCTCGTCTAGCGCCAGCTTTTCGGCAACGGCCGCCCGAGCCGGGCGCAATGATAATCCTGCGTCGGCCGGCCGAGCGCGAGATCGTGTCGATTTGCGGCATCAGGCGAACAGCCGGTCGTGCCAGCGGGCGCGCATTCGCGGCGCGGCGGCAGGTCGCCGCCTTCGCGTCGTGGCCGGGGAAACAGAAGCCCATCGGCGCGATGGCGACATGTGAGGAATCATAGAATTGCGCGCGATCGACCCCATCCAGCACCGCAGCCGGTCGCCCGAGGGGTCGTCGAAGGGCAGGCCGCAGGCGTGGACCCTCACGCCAGGCGCCTGGCCGGCGACCAGCAGCCGCGCCGTGGAGGAGACGCGCAGCACGGGGCGCGGCTCGTGCGGCAGAGGCGGCCCCGCAGGAACTTCGACGCAGAGGCGGCAGGCGCGGATCGTCCACACAGGCCTCCAGTCAGGCGCGGATTTGTCGCCCAAATGGCGGCTTCCTCGGCCTTTGCCGATCCGATGGAATTCGATCGGGGCGTCGGCTTATTGTTCTTGCCCATTTTCTTTTCGCGATCGCTTGAAAATGGTTTTGCGTCAGGCGCCGGCGCTGGCGCGCGCGGCGACCTCCGGCGCCAGCGCGCCAGGTGAACGGGATCCTCCGGCAGCTCGATGCGCGCTGACTTGGCGAAATCGGCGGCGACGAAGGCGGTGATGTCGGCGATGGTGAAGACATCTCCGGCAAGGAAGGGACGGTTCGCCAGCTCGCTGTCGAGAAAGTGCGCGAAGGCGAGGGCGCGCGGCCGGCTGGCCTCGGCAAGCTCGCCGATCTGCGGCTTTTCCATTTCGCGCCATGGCCGGATGGCTATGGCGGAAGGCCAGGGCGACCGGAAAGAAGAAATTCAGTTCGGCGCGGCGCTGCCACATTTCCACCCGCGCCTTTTCCAGCGCCGTGGTCCCAAACAGCGGCGGCTACGGCTCGACTTCCTCGAAATAGCGGCAGATCGCCACGGATTCGCAAAGGATCTCGCCGGAATCGAGTTCAAGCGCCGGCATGCGCTGCAGCGGATTGATCGCGGCGAAACGCGGCTCCTTCTGCTGCATCTTGCCAAGGTCGACGATCTCGGTCGGAATGACAATCCCTTTCTCGGCCAGAAACATGCGCACACGGCGCGGGTTGGGCGCGAAGGGCGAATCGTAAAGCTTCATGCCGGACCTCTTCGAGGGTCAGAGAAGCGAGAGCCCGGGATAAGTCAATCACGGCGCTGGACTGAAATTGCTGATCGCTTTTGCGTCAGGCGCGTCAGTTAAGGTTTTTCGTGCATTGTGCGGTGGTGCTTCACTCTCGCAAAAGCCCGGTTTTCCATCAGCATGTCCGAAGTCACCGCAGAAATGATCGCGCGCGGCCGCTTCACCGACGCCCGCTCCCTGGAGCGGCGGCGGCTGGCCGATCGCGTGCGCGAGGCGCGGGAGCAGGCTGACGTCGGCTCGGGCGCCGGCAAGCTCGTTTTCGATCTCGAACTGCTGCGGCTCTACGCCGAGGGCCGCAAGGCCGCGATCGTTCCGCAAGTCCTCCTGTGCTTCGCCATCGCGGCCATGACGACCCTGTGGCTGCCGCCGATTTCGTCGCGCTCTGGCTGGTTCGTGCTGTTAAGCGCGGTGGGCATGGCCTGGCTGCCTGGCGATCCGCTTCCTCGGTCCAGGAAAGGCGGGACGATCCGAGGCGCAGAGCTGGCAGGCGCGCTTCGTCTTCGCCGAGGCTCCAACGGCCTGAGCTGGGCGTGCTTTCGCTGTTGATGATCGGCGTGTCCGACTCCCTGGGCGACGACCTATGTCATGGTCGTGTTCATGCTGGCGGCGGCGATCCATACCGTGGTCACGGCCTTCGTGCCGGCGGCGGTCTATGCCGCGATGCTCCCCATCGCCCTGGGGATCCTGGTTTTCATGCGGCCGACGCAGCCTGCACGGGCCGATCGCGCCGATGACCCTGCTGGCTGTCGGCACCTTGCTCTATTTCGTGGTGCTGGCGCGGCGCATTTATTCCAGCCAGCTCAACTCTCTGGCCTTCCAGGCGGAAAAGGACCTGCTGATCGGCGAACTGGAGCAGGCCAAGGCCATTTCCGACGAGCGCGCGGCGTCGCGCCGAGGAGGCGAGCCTCGCCAAATCGCGGTTCCTCGCCACCATGTCGCATGAATTGCGCACGCCGCTGAACGCCATTCTCGGCTTTTCGGAAGTGATGAAGAACGAATTGTTCGGCCGCACACGCGTCGCAGCCTATCGCGACTATTCCAAGGACATCCATTCGAGCGGCGAGCATCTGCTGACGCTCATCAACGAGATCTTCGATTTGTTCGCGCGTCAGCAGATGGTCGCCGCTCGAATGAATGTCCCTGGAATAGTCGCGATAGGCTTCGACGGAGTGAGGCCCGAACAATTCGTTCTTCATCACTTCCGAGAAGCCGAGAATGGCGTTGAGCGGCGTACGCAATTCATGCGACATGGTGGCGAGGAAGCGCGACTTGGCGAGGCTCGCCTCCTCGGCGCGACGCCGCGCCTCGTCGGAAATGGCCTTGGCCTGCTCCAGTTCGCCGATGAGCAGGTCCTTTTCCGCCTGGAACGCCAGAGAATCGAGCTGGCTGGCGTAAATGCGCCGCGCCAGCACCACGAAATAGAGCAAGGTTCCAAAAGCCAGCAGGGTCATCGGCGCGATCGGCCCGTGCAGGCTCGTCGGCCGCATGAACAAAAGGATCGCCGTGGCGATGGGAAGCAGCGAGGCATAGACCGCCGCCGGCACGAAGGCCGTGACCACGGTGTGGATCGCCGCGGCCAGCATGAACACGACCATCACATAGGTCGTCGCCCAGGGGTCGGGCACACCGATCATCAATCCGGCGAAAGCCGCCCAACTCAGGCCGTTCATGGCCTCGGCGAAGACGAAGCGGGCCTGCCAGTTCCGCGCCTTGATCGTCGCCGCCCTGTCCTGGCCGAGAAAGCGGATCGCCAGGAGCCAGGCCATGCCGACCGCGCTCAACAGCACGAAGAGCCAGAGCGCGACCAAGGTCGGCGGCAGCCACAGCGTGGTCATCGCGGCGATGGCGAAGCACAGGAGGACCTGCGGCACGATCGCCGCCTTGCGTCCTTCGGCATAGAGCCGCAGCAGCTCGAGGTCGAACGCGATGCTGCCGGCGCCTGAGGAAGTCAGCCTTTCACGCGCCTCGCGCAAGCGATTGGCCTGCCGCCGCCGCTCCTGTGAGCGGGGGTCGGAGAAGCGGCCGCGCGCGATCATTTCTGCGGTGACTTCGGACATGCCGATGGAAAGCCGGGGTTTTGCGTGACTGAAACACCACCGCACCTTGAACGAAAAACCTTAATGACCGCCTGACGCAAAAGGATCAATTTCCGCCCAGCGCCCGTGATTGACTTATACCGGCTCTCGCTCGACGATGCTCTAGGAGGTCCGGCATGAGGCTTTACGATTCCCCGGTGGCGCCGAACCCGCGCCGTGTGCGCATGTTCCTGGCCGAAAAAGCGATCGTCATCCCGACCGAGACCGTCGACCTCGCAAAGCTGCAGCAGAAGGAGCCGCGTTTCGCCGCGATCAATCCGCTGCAGCGCATCCCCGCCCTTGAACTCGATTCCGGCGAGATCCTTTGCGAATCCGTGGCGATCTGCCGCTATTTCGAGGAAGTCCAGCCAGAGCCGCCGCTGTTCGGGACCAATGCGCTGGAGAAGGCGCGCGTGGAAATGTGGCAGCGCCGCGCCGAACTGGAGTTCTTCTTTCCGGTCGCCATGGCCTTTCGCCACAGCCATCCGGCGATGCGCGAGATGGAAAAGCCGCAAATCGGCGAGCTCGCGCAAGCCAGCCGGCCGCGCGCCCTCGCCTTTGCGAAATTTCTCGACGGCGAGCTGGCGAAGCGCCCCTTCCTCGCCGGAGAGGTCTTCACCATCGCCGACATCACCGCTTTCGTCGCCGTGGATTTCGCCAAATTCGCGCGCATAGACCTGCCGGACGAACTGGTTCACCTGCGGCGCTGGCGCACGGACGTCGCCGCCCGCCCCAGCGCCGGCGCCTGACGCAAAACCGCATTTTCAAGCGATCGCGAAAAGAAAATGGGCAAGAACAATAAGCCGACGCCCCGATCCAATTCCATCGGATCGGCAAAGGCCGAGGAAGCCGCCATGTCGGGCGACAAATCCTGCGCCGGACTGGAGGCCTGTGTGGAACGAATTCGCGCTTGCCGCCTGTGCGTCGAGGCGCCTTACGGGCAGCCGCTGCCGCATGAGCCGCGCCCCGTGCTGCGCGTCTCCTCCACGGCGCGGCTGCTGGTCGCCGGCCAGGCGCCTGGCGTGCGGGTCCACGCCTCCGGCCTGCCTTTCGACGATCCCTCGGGCGACCGGCTGCGGTTCTGGATGGGGATCGATCGCGCGCAATTCTATGATGCGTCACATGTCGCCATCGCGCCGATGGGCTTCTGTTTCCCCGGCCACGACGCAAAAGGCGGCGACCTGCCGCCGCGCCGCGAATGCCGCGCCCGCTGGCACGACCGGCTGTTTGCCCTGATGCCGCAAATCGACACGATCCTCGCGCTCGGCCGGCCGGCGCAGGATTATCATTGCGCCCGGCTCGGGCGGCCGTTGCCGAAAAAGCTGGCGCTAGACGAGATCATCCGCCGTCTCGCCGCGCCGGACGAAACCCGGCCGCGGCTCATCGCCCTGCCGCATCCCTCCTGGCGCAACAGCGGCTGGCTGAAGCGCAATTCCTGGTTTGAAGCCGAGATCGTGCCTCTCGTGCGCGCCCGCGTCGCCGAAGCCCTCCATTAGCCCGTCGCCGACCGCGACCGGTCTCCTCAATGAAAATTGCCCGAAATCTGGAGGATCGCCGGCGTGAGGATGACCGCGAACAAAACCGGCAGGAAGAACAGGATCATGGGGACGGTGAGCTTGGGCGGCAGCGAGGCGGCCTTCTTTTCCGCCTCCATCATGCGGGCGTCCCGCGCCTCCTGCGACACGACGCGCAGCGCCGAGCCGAGCGGCGTGCCGTATTTTTCCGCCTGGACCAGCGACGTGACGATGTTCTTGACAGCATCGAGGCCGGTGCGCTTGTAGAAATTGTCATAAGCGATGCGCCGGTCTGGAAGATAGGACAATTCCGCCGTGGTCAGCGTGAATTCCTCGGCCAGCGGAATGGAGCGCGCGCCTATTTCCTGGCTCACGCGGCGAAAGGCGTGTTCGATCGACATGCCGGATTCGACGCAGATCAGCAGCAAGTCCATTGCGTCCGGAAAGGCGCGCCTCATGCTCTGCTGGCGTTTGTTGATGATGTTCCGCAGATAGATCTCGGGGCCCTTGAGGCCGGCATAGGCGAGGCCGATCACCGCCGCCAGGCGGCCCAGCATGCTCATGTTCATCTTGAGGATGACGAACATGTAGATCGAGCCGAAAAGCAGCAGGCTGATCGGCGTGATCAGGCGGAAGAACAGAAATCCGACCTCGGCCTGCGGACCACGATAGCCCGCCATGGCCAGGCTCGCCTTGGCCTCCTCCGTGCCCAGCCATTTCGACAGGCTGAAACGCTCGACGACATTCTTCATGTAAACTTTGGGCGTTTGCCGCAGGTTGCCGTTCCTGGACTGCAGCTTTTCGCGCTCGCGCGCGCGGATGCGTTCGCGCTCCGACGCGACCAGCTTCAATCGATCCTCGAGGTTGTCCCCTTCGAGAAAGGGCAGGCCGATCGAGATCAGGCTGGCCACCGTGAATATGCCGACGAGCAGGGCGAACAGGGTTCGCGAATCGCCGAGCTTTTCGAAGAGAAGTTCAAACATCGCTTGCGGCCTTGCGCTGGTTTTCTCAGATGTCGAAAGCGATCATCTTATTCATGATGAAAATGCCCATCCCCATGACGAAGGCGCAGACGGCGAGCACGATGCGTCCGGTCGGCGCAATCCAGAGGACCGATATGTAGCGGGGGCTGGTCACATACACGAGGCCGGCGACGACGATCGGCAGCGAGCCGATGATCATCGCCGACGCCTTGGCTTCAGAGGAGATCGCCCTGACCTTGTCGCGCATTTTCTTGCGTTCGCGCAGCACGCGCGCCAGATTGGCGAGCGCCTCGGAAAGATTGCCGCCCGCCTTTTGCTGGATGGCGATCACGATGGCGAAAAAATTGGCCTCGGGAGTAGGGATTCGGTCGGGCATGCGCTCGATCGCCTCGGTCACCGATAGGCCGAGCGCCTGCGCCTCGACGATCTGGCGGAATTCGGAGCGCACCGGTTCGGAGGCCTCCGCGGCGATGATGCGGATGCAGTCGCCAAGCGGCAAGCCGGCCTTGACGCCGCGGATGATGATGTCGATAGAGTTTGGAAACTCCAGCGAGAACTTCTTCAGGCGCCGATTGGTCATGAAGCTGAGCCAGAAATTGGGCAGGCCGAAGGCGCCGATCGGCAGTCCCAGGAGCGCGATCATCGGATTGTGGCTCGTCCCGTAAAGCAGCAGCGCGGCCACCGCGCCGGCGACGCCCGAGGCGACGAAGAAATTCGCCTTGGAGAACGTCTGGCCGGCCTGGGCGATGCGCGTTTCGAGATCGACCCTCTTCTTCTTGGCGTGGCCCTGCTCGAGCTCCTTCAGGCTGTCCGATATCGCCTTGCGCCGTGCGGCGGAATCGACGGGTCGGGACTCGCCGCGCCGGCCCATCGCCTTGGCGATAAATTGCGCCTGGCGTTTTTCCCCCTTGGCCTCGCCGGTCAGCACGGGAAACACGAATAAGTAGAAACCGCCGGCGACGGAGCTGAAGGCCAGGATGATGGTCAGGAGCGATCGGACGTCCATGGTTTAGAGCCTCGCCTTCAATCGCGTGTTTCGGAGGCGTCGAGCGCCGCGGCGAGCCGCTCGTCTTCGCCATAATAGCGGGCGCGGTCCCAGAAGCGCGGGCGGCCGATGCCAGTGGAGCGATGCCGCCCCTTCAGCTTGCCGGACGCGTCCTCGCCGGTGATGTCGTAAAGGAACAGATCCTGAGTGACGGCGACATCGCCTTCGAGGCCCATCACTTCAGTGATGTGGGTGATGCGGCGGGAGCCGTCGCGCAGGCGCGCCGCCTGAACGATCACGTCGACCGAGGAGACGATCATTTCGCGGATGGTGCGCGTCGGCAGCGAGAAGCCGCCCATGGTGATCATGGATTCGAGACGGCTGAGCGCCTCGCGCGGCGAATTCGCGTGCAACGTTCCCATCGAGCCGTCATGACCGGTGTTCATGGCCTGAAGAAGGTCGAAGGCTTCGGAGCCGCGCACTTCGCCGACGATGATGCGCTCGGGACGCATGCGCAGGCAGTTCTTGACGAGATCGCGCATGGTGATTGCGCCCTGGCCCTCGAGGTTGGGCGGACGCGTCTCCAGCCGCACCACATGCGGCTGCTGCAATTGCAGTTCGGCGGCGTCTTCGCAGGTGATGACGCGTTCGTCGAGGTCGATGTAATTGGTCAGGCAGTTCAGAAGCGTCGTCTTGCCCGAGCCGGTGCCGCCGGAAATCAGCACGTTGCAGCGAACGCGGCCGATGATCTTCAGGATTTCCGCGCCTTCGGGCGAAATGGCGCCGAACTTGGTCAGCTGGTCGAGGGTCAGCTTGTCCTTCTTGAATTTGCGGATGGTCAGGGCGGGGCCGTCGATGGCCAGCGGCGGCGCGATGACGTTGACGCGGGAGCCGTCGGCGAGGCGGGCGTCGCAGATCGGCGAGGCCTCGTCGACGCGGCGGCCGACCTGGCTGACGATGCGCTGGCAGATGTTCATCAGTTGCGCATTGTCGCGGAAGCGCACGCTGGTGAGCTGGATCTTGCCGCCGACTTCGATGAAGGTGCGCGTCGCGCCATTGACCATGATGTCGGCGATGTCGTCGCGCGCCAGCAGCGGCTCCAGCGGCCCGTAGCCGAGCACGTCGTTGCAGATGTCCTCGAGCAGGTCTTCCTGCTCGGCGATCGACATGACGACGTTCTTGATCGAAATGATCTCGTTGACGATGTCGCGGATTTCCTCGCGCGAGCTTTCGGCGTCGAGCTTGGACAGTTGCGAGAGGTCGATGGCCTCGATCAGGGCGCCGAAAATCGTGTCTTGGTGAGGTAGTATTCATCAGAGCGCCGGTTTTCGACCGGAGCGGCCGGCGCCAGCGCCATGGGCTGCGCCGCCGGCATGGCGGGCGTGATCGCCTCGACGACAGTGGCGGACGGTCCTTGCGTGGCGCGCGGGGCGGCGCCGTTTGCGGAGCGCTTTCCAAACATCGTCGTACGTATCCTCCTTGCCTGTCGCCTGTCTCAGGCCTCGCGAACGGCGCCCGAGAGGACTCCGCCCTGTCTTCACGAAAGCTTTTCGTCGCTCTCGCTCGGCCGCATTACCAGAGGCCGGTCGCGGAATTTCAAGCCCGCGTCAAAATCAGTCCCTGAAAACCTTGAGCAGCGGCTCGAGGAATCCCTTGGATTCGCGCTTCATCGCCATGCGGCCGGTGACCAGCCGGGCCAGATCGTTGAAGATCGCCGCCGTCTTGGCGCCGTCCTCCATTTCGGCGATCATCTGCCCGTTGTTGGCCGCCGCGCCGAACAGCTTGGCGTCGAACTGAATGGTCGCGCAGGGCTCGATCTCGACCGCCTTGGCGAAATCGGCGACGGCGATTTCGGG
Source organism: uncultured Alphaproteobacteria bacterium (assembly GCA_963849665.1). Classification (GTDB taxonomy): domain Bacteria; phylum Pseudomonadota; class Alphaproteobacteria; order Rhizobiales; family Beijerinckiaceae; genus Rhodoblastus. The sequence goes on from CAWKJW010000095.1 coordinate 8,685, forward strand.
CCGCTTCGGCAGCCCGACGCCGTTGAGGACCAGACGCGGCGGGGGATCGTTTTTCCTCGCCGCGCGCAGCGAATCCATGAGGCTCTTGGCGTTGCGCAAGCTGGCGAGCTCCGGCGAAGCCACCACCAGGGCCTCGTCCGCCCCCACCAGCATCCGCCGGGACCATGCGGTCCACAGATGCGGCACGTCGAGGACGACATAGGGCGTCGATGCGCGGAGCAGTTCGACGACGCCGTCTATGGCGGTTTCCTGCAGGTCGTAGCAACGTTCGATGGTCGCCGGCGCCGCGAGGATCGACAGTTTGTCGCTGCACTTGGACAAAAGCCGATCGATGAGATTGGAGTCGAGCCTGTCCGGAGCGTAGATCGCCTCAGCTATGCCCTGCGGCGGGTCCTGGTTGAAGTCGAGGCCCGCTGTGCCGAAGGGAAGATCGAGATCGGCGATGACAGTCGATGTATCGAGATCGCGCGCGATCGACCAGGCGAGATTATGCGCGACGCAGGAGGCGCGACGCCTCCCCTCGAGCCGACCACGGCGATGACCCGGCCGAGCGGCGCCGCGAAATCGGATTGTATTGCGCCGATATGGCGGCGACGAAATCCATCACGCCGAAAGGCTGGACGAGGTGGTCGCTGACGCCGCGTGAAATCAGGTCGCGATAGAGCGTGATGTCGTTCAGGCGTCCGATCACGATCACCTTGGTGCCGGAATCGCAGTTCGCCAGCGCCTCGAGTTGGCTGATCAATTCTTCCCGCCCGAGGGCAGATCGATCACGATGGCGTTGGGCGTCGGCGAGGTGCGGTAGGCTTCGACCGCCGCTGCCGCGCCGCCCATGTTCACTTTGACATGCGCCTTTTCCATGCGGCGTCGATCGCCGCCTCGCCGATCAGCGTCGCAAGTGCGTGCGTTTCGCAGAGGCTTGCAGCGAAATGCGCGGCGTCGGCGCAATCTGCGCATGAACCGGGCCGTGTGCGGAGAACTCGTTGGACTCGCTCGTCATGGGTCAGTTTCCTACGCCGCCGATATTGCTGTTCTGCACCGCCCAGTTCGTGGCGGGATCCTTGCCGCCGCGCACCGCGTCAATGGCGCGTCCGCGCATCTGCGCGTCCGGTTTCGTCTCCGCGGCGGGGCCGAGCAGGTCGCGCGGATCCGCGGTCTGGACGGCCAGCATCTGCTGGCTGGCGCAGCCGAAATTCCAGTAGGGCCTGTTTTCCCAGCCGCCGGTCGATGAGCCGGAGGCGAGATCGTTCGGCCATTGTCCGCAGCGCGAGCGCACGCGGGCGACGATGGCCGAATAGGAGAGGCGAATGGGCGATGCGAGCCCCGGGTTGGCCACTGGATAGCTCGAGACGACGACGTAGCCGCGCGCGCCGCCCTCGGCCAGGGCCCTGCGCACGCCCGGCATCGCGGCGCGGGCTTCCGCGGCGCCAGGCCCCTGCGGCAAGGCGACGGCGATGTCGCCCGAGCCGTCGGCGCGATATTGGCCCGCAAATTGGCGCAACTGCTCCCGAGTTCCTGTCGTCGATGGCGCCTGCGCGGACTTCCGGCATGATGTCGAGATTGATCCGGCCGCGTGCGAGTTCGATCGGATGCCGCGTACGGATATCCTGCGGCTGGATCGAACTGGTGGTGATTTGGTCGGCGCCACCGACGCCGCAGGCGGCCAGCGGCGCCACGAACGCCAGGAGCGCGGCCAGTTTCAGCGGCCGGGCAGTGAATGCGCCGGCGTTTTTCTGGAAAGGGCGAAAGTGCGACATTCGTTGTATCCGTTTCGAAAATTGCGCTTGCCGGGCGAGTTTTTGCTTGAGCATGATCTTTTCCAAAAACCGGCGATCATTTTTCGGAAATCACGCTCACGCGAGACTTTAGTCGTGGATGAAGCCGACGCTGCCGTTGAAATGCTGGGCGGCTTCGGGATTGTCGGTTGTCGAATAGAGCTTGTTGACGCGGCCGAGCAGCCACGCCTGCGGATCGCTTGAATCGGTGAAATTGTCGTCGGGCCGGGCGAGCGCGCTGGCGGAAACCGACTTCGCGATATAGGGCGTGACGATGATCATCAGCTCGGTTTCCTGGCGCTGGTAGTCGCGCGAACGGAACAGGGCGCCGAGGATCGGCAGGTTCATCATGCCAGGCACGCCGTCGATCGTCTGGTTGCTCGTGGACTGGATCAGTCCAGCCGTGGCGATCGAGCCGCCGGTGGGCAATTCGACCGTCGTCTCGTGGCGCCGTGTGCGGAAGCCCGGAACGGTTTCGCCTCCGATGAGGGCCGAAGTGCTCGGATCGACTTCCGCCACCTCGGTGGCCAGACGCAGCGCGATGCGGCCCGAGGCGAGGACCACCGGCGTGAAATTGAGCGTCACGCCGTAGTTCTTGTACTGGATGCTGGGCGCGCAAGTGGCGGTGCTGGCTGTCGTGCCCGCCGTCGAGCAGATCACGCCGCCCGAAATCGGAATTTGGCCGCCGACGGTGAATTTGGCGCTTTCGCCGGACACGGCGACGACTGTCGGCTCCGCCAGCGTGCGGGCGACGCCGCTGCTCTCGAACGCCTGCAGCGTCTGGTTCAGTTTGAAGGCGCCGCCGAATTTGGAGGTGGTGTTGAGCGTGTCGCTCGCAAGCGGCCCGCCATTGACCGAGAAGGGATTGGCTTGCGCGAAGGAGCCCCAGTTTCCGGCCAGCGTCGATGAGCTGATGCCGAGCTGCTTGGCGACGGTGCGCTGGACTTCGGCGATGGTCACCTTGATCATCACCTGGTCGCGACCCTTGATGGTGATGGCGTTGACGACCATGCCAGTCTTGCCGCCCGCCTTGATGGAATTGGCGAATCCCTTGGCGATGTCGAGAGCCGTCTGCATGTCGGCGGCCGAATTGACCTCGCCGGTCATGATGATCGATTCGTTGACCGTCTTCGCGACCACCCTGGAGTTCGGCATTGCGGCTTTGAGGAGCGCCTGCAATTCGCCGATGTCGCGGCCGATCGACAGCTCGATCGTGGCGATGCGCCGGCCCTGCTTGTCCATGGCGTAGATCGTCGTTTGTCCGGCTGACTGGCCGATGATGTAAATTTTCCGCGCCGAACGGACGACGGCGTTGGCGACGGCGGGATCGCCGACAAAAATCTCTCCGGCCTCGCTAGGCAGATCGACGATGACCGACTTGCCGACGCCCATGGTCACGCGACGAACGGCGGAGCCACTCTGCAGCGAGATGAGACCGGCGTCATTCGCGCGTGCGGGGCTTTGCAAAGCCGGCGCCACGAAGGCCGCCACAGCCACAAATCCTCCGATCAGCCTTGGGCGCATCATGTGCATTGTCCTTAACTCCTGGGGGCGCGCGCCACATCCGGCGCGGCTTGCCGATCGATCATTGCCGCGGGCGATCATTTGCCGCGGGATTGCGTGGCGATGCCGGCGCGCACCACGGTGACGCTGAGGTCGTGCTGTTCCTGCGCCGGGCTGAAGGGGTTCGCGTTTTTCGCGCTGTCCTGCATCGAGCGCAGCACAAGCCACAACTGGCCCGTGCGCTGCGCCAGAATCACCTTTTCAGCCTGGTGGGGATCGAGCTCCAGCGTCGCCGTCGATCCGGACGCGAAGGGCTTGCCTCCCTTGTCCTGGGCGTCCTGTCCGATCGCCAGAACGCGGACATTGGTCACCAGGGTTTCGCTGACAAAGGCGTCGCCCGAACCGGACTTGGCGGCTTCGTCGTCGCGATAGACGCGGATCACGTCGACGCGGTCATTGGGAAGAACGAAATTGCCCGCCGTGGTCGCGCCGCTGCCTTCGATATTGATGGCCACGGCGCGATAGCCTGGCGTCAGGATCGCCGAGAGATAGCCGGAATTGCCTCCCTTGAAGAGCTTTTCGCGGCGGATGGGCTCCCCGGCCAGGAAGGAGCCGCGCACCACGGTGTCCTTCAATTCGTCCACGGCGCCCGGTGATTGGGCCTTGCGGACGATCCCCTGGATTTGCGAATCCTTCGGCCACGGCTGCCAGATCAGATCGCCCGGCTGGACCACCGAGCCGAACGTCAGTTCATGCGCCGCGACCAGAACCTGATCCTGCTCTACGGGCTTCGGCGCGGGCGCCGCCATGATGATCTGCGCAGGCGGTTCAGGCTTGTTCAGCACGAGATAGGACGCGCCGACGCCGGTGGCGAGCACAAACCCAATTGAGATAAGCCGCGATTTTTTCATGGCGTTTCGACAATCCACGCTGACGCCCCGATGCGGAGCCTTAACGGGATTCAAGCAGGTAAAGGTCAAATTAAGGTTAATGGATCGTCACGCATTTGACGTTTCGGCAGGCCGTTTTGCACGAGCAAAAAAAAAGTCTCGCGGCGGCCGCAAGACTTGAAGCGAGTTCGCTGGACGCGGTCGCGGGAGACGGAAGTCGCCAGCACGACGAGCCGGATGCGAGCGTCTTGCGGAGGCGGGGCTTCTTCGCGCGACCCCGATTCGCCTGAAGACGCTCGGCCGGCTCAGACGCCCAGAACCTTCAGAAAAATGCGGGTCTCGGGGTAAAGGACAAGGCCCGCGGCGGCGAGGGCGATGCCATAGGGAACGCCGCTTTCCTTTGCGTGAAGGCGGGCGATCCATCCGCGCGCCTGCGCCCATTCAGGCATTGGGAAGCGACGGAACTGCAGGAGCAGAAGGGTCAGGACGCCGCCCAGCAGCGCCGAGCCCATGCCGTATTCGGCGAGATGGTCGAAACCCATCCAGACGGCGGTGGTCGCCGCAAGCTTGGCGTCGCCGCCGCCGATCCAGCCGAAGGCGAACAGGACGAAGGTGAGAATCAGCACGCCGAAACCGCAGGCAAGGTGCAGTTCGATCGTCGTCGCCGGCAATCCGAGCATCAGGCCCATGGCGACGAAGGCGACGACCAGAAGAATCGAAATCCAGTTCGAAATCGTCATGGTGAAAAGATCGGAAAAGGCGGCGTAGGCCATGAGGGCCGGAAAGACGACGAGCAGCAGAGCGTCGGGCATGGGCTTATCCGCGTGAGAGCGTTTCCAGGCGAAGCCAAATCGATTCGCGTGAAGAAAGCGCGTTAAAACAAAAGACCTGAGCCAAATTCCGATCCAATCGGATCCGAGAAGGCTGCGGGATGCGACGCCCATCTTCGCGCGGGACGATTACCCTTTCGTTACCGAAGCCCATTCCGACCGCGGCAGACAAAAGGATCGGCAATAAAAAACCCCGGACGAATCCGGGGCTTTTGAACTGGCCGGCGCGTGCGCCGACGTGCAAGTCTGCGTAAACCATGGCGTCTCTTCGAAAAAGACCTGCGGCCTTTGGCGAGACGAGTTCAGTTGCCCAGGGCGTTGGAGACCGACATGAACTTGTTGTTCAAGTTGCC
>CAWKJW010000096.1:0-32193 GCA_963849665.1 uncultured Alphaproteobacteria bacterium
TTTGTAGCCGTGCGGCGGGTTTAACGGCGAGCGGATCGAGCCGCAATATGTGCATGCCATGAGAATGCGGCGATGCACGGGCTTCAAGCCGTCGCGCGCGTCCGGCAGGCGCGGCCCGTGATGGTCGAAAGCGCATAGGCGAGATAGCGCTCCTCCAGTGCGTCGCGAAGATTGATCGGCTGGTTGTTTTCGCCCGGGGGCGGCAGATGCGGTTTGGCCATGCAAGAGCCTTAAGCCAGCCGGCGCGCCGGTTCAAGTTCCCTGTTTGTACCCTTCTAACTTTGATTCAAAATGTTGCCTTTTGGCACTAATCGGCGCCTCGAGCGGCGCTAGAAACGGGCCAATCTTTCGCAACCGCGAAACCCTTTCTCAACCTTAAAAGTCTAAGTCTCGGCAACATAATGCTATCGCGCGGCAAGACGATTCGCCTTGCGCGGCAGTTGGTTGGTTCGGGATAGCGTCTGAGGCGGTCATGAAAACGTCAAAGAAAATTGCGCCTGTGTTGTTTTTGTTGGCTCTTCTCACAGTATTCGGTTTCGGCGTCCTGTGGCAGGGCGACAAGGTGATGGCGGAAGGCGCCGCCGACGCCATGCAGGCCGCGTCCTTCCAGGCCAGCGCCACGAGCAGCGACCGGACGCAAAAATGCGAGCAGCGCGAGGTTGAAGCCGACGAAGGCTATGGCGTCTCACGCAAGGAAGTTCGCTTAATCTGCCATTGAGGCGGAACATCGCGCTGAAGTGATCGCCGAAGCGGCCCCCTGTCGGGCCGCTTTTTATTCGCTGATCGCGGCCGCAAGGCTGGCGATGAAGGCGGCGCGCGAATCGGGCGGCTTCAGGCCTCGCGGCGAATAGACGTCGCGGTGGAGGAAAAACTCGGTCAGGCGAAAGCCGTCGTCAACGTCCTCGCGCGCGGCCGGCGCTCCGGGAGGCTCACGCAAGAAGGCCGGCAAAGGCAGCAATCGCGCCGCCCAGGGCGCGCCTGCTTCGCCGCTCACGGCGCGGCCGGATTTCGGCGACACATAAATCAGGTCTTCCTGCGATCCCGTCGCGGCGCATTGGTCGAGATCGAGGCCGAAACCTAGCTCCGCCAGCAACGCCAGCTCGAAATGCACGAACAACGCCGGCGCCCGCGCCCCTCCGAGATGAGCGAGCAGAACCTGCGCCCGGTCGAACAGGCCCGGATGCGGATCGCGCTCGGGCAGAAGCCGCAGCAGTCCGCTGAGGTAATTGACGCCATGCAGGGCGCGCGCGCAGCCGATCACCGCATCGGTGCGCAGGAGCGCCGCCTCGACGGCGTAAAGGCCGAGGTGCTCTTCGAGCCGCGCCCGCCACAATGCCTCGACTTCATTGCCCGGCTGCAGCACCGGCTGCATGCTCTTCGACCGGCCGCCGCGCACCACGCCGAGATGGCGGCCATGGGCGCGGGTCATCAATTCCAGAATCACGCTGGATTCGCCGTGCTTTTTCAGGCCGATGATCAGGCCGCGCTCGGACCATTCCATTCGGCGCCGATCCTCATTTCTTCGGAAACTCCAGCCCCATCTCGCGGTAGCGTTCGGGATCGTCGCCCCAATTCTCGCGCACTTTCACGAACAGGAACAGGTGGACCTTCTGTTCCGCCGCCTCCATGATCTCCTTGCGCGCCGCCGAGCCTATGCTCTTGATGGTCTTGCCGCCCTCGCCGATGACGATCTTCTTCTGCCCCTCGCGGGTGACGTAGATCGTCTGCTCGACCCTCGCGGAGCCGTCGGGCTGGTCCTTCCACAATTCGGTCTCGACCGTGGATTGATAGGGCAATTCGTCGTGCAGCCGCTCGAACAGTTTTTCGCGGGTGATTTCGGCGGCGAGCGCGCGCAAGGGCGCGTCGGAAATCTGGTCCTCGGGATAGAGCCAGGGACCGGCCGGCATCAGGCTCGCCAGCTTTTCCTTGAACTTCGGCACACCGTGGCCTTTCAGCGCCGAAATCATGAAGGTTTCCGCAAACGGCAGCCGCACGTTCAGATCGGCGGCGAGGCCTAGCAGCCTCTCATGATCGATCGTGTCGATCTTGTTGAGCACGAGGATTTTCGGGACGCGCAATTGCGGCAGTCGCGCCAGGATCGCCTCGACTTCCTCGTCCACGCCCTTGCGCGCGTCGATCAGCAGGCAGACCGCGTCGGCGTCGCCCGCCCCACCCCAGGCGGAGGTGACCATGGCCCGGTCGAGGCGGCGCTTGGGCGCGAAAATGCCGGGCGTGTCGACGAAAATGACCTGCGTCGACCCCTCCAGCGCGATGCCGCGTATGACCGTTCGCGTCGTCTGCACTTTCCGCGAGACGATGGACACCTTGGCGCCGACGAGCTGGTTCAGCAGCGTCGACTTGCCGGCGTTGGGCGCGCCGATCAGCGCGACGAAGCCGCAATGGGGATTGGAATGTTGCTCGATCATTCTTCAGTCTCCGAAACGCCTTCACGCAACAAGAATTTCTGGGCGCAGGCCTGTTCGGCCAGGCGTTTCGAGCTTCCCTCCGCCAGGACCGGCTCAAAACCGTTGACGACGACCTCCATCACGAACAAAGGCGCATGATCGGGACCCGAGCGTCCGGACTGGCGATAGACGGGCGGCGGCAAGCCGCGCGCCTGCGCCCATTCCTGCAAGGCGGTCTTGGGATCGCGCAGCGGCCGGCCCGGTTTGAGCATCTTGGCGGCGAAGAATTTCCGCACCACGCTTTCGGCCGAGGGAAAGCCGGCGTCGAGAAAGACCGCGCCGAGGATGGATTCGCAGATGTCGCCGAGAATGGCCGATTTCTTCGCGCCGCCGGTCTGGGCCTCGCCTTCGCCGAGCCTCAGGAATTCGCCGACGCCCCAGTCGCGCGCGACATCGGCGCAGGTGTCCTTGCGCACGAGATCGGCGAGGCGGCGCGACAATTCCCCCTCCTCGGCTGTCGGAAATGTCTCGAACAGCATGGCGGAAACCGCCAACCCGAGCACACGGTCGCCGAGAAACTCCAGCCGCTGATAGGATTCGACGCGTCTTTGCGCCTGCGCCGCCGGCAGCGCGCTGACATGGGTCAGGGCGCGGACGAGCAGCGACGCATCGGCGAAGACATGGCCGATGCGCGCTTGCAGGGCGGCGAGATCGCCGCCCGCGCTTGCGGTCGCTTCGCCGGTCATCTGACCATGTGGAACATGCGGTTGAAGCGCACGGTCCAGGGCCAGCGCCAGAACTCCCAGCCCGGAGCGCCTCCGCCGACCGAGAAGAAGATGACTTCCGCGCGGCCTTCGAGATTTTCGAACGGCACATAGCCGACGCCGCCTTGATCTTCCGGCACGCGCGAATCCGTCGAATTGTCGCGGTTGTCGCCCATCATGAAATAATCGTTCGGCGGCACGACGAAGGGCCCGGCATTGTCGAGGAAGCCATCGTCGCCCTGGATCTCGATGATCCGGTGCTTCACGCCGTTCGGCAGGGTTTCCATATAGGTGGGAACGGGGCCGTAATGGCCGTAGAGGTCGTCGGTGTCGACCTGCTTGATCGGCTCGCGCGGCACGATGGCGTCATTGATGTAGAGGCGGCCCTTTTTCATCTCGATCTTGTCGCCCGGCAGGCCGATCACCCGCTTGATGTAATCGGTCTCGTTGTCGCGCGGCAGCTTGAACACCACGACGTCGCCGCGCTTGGGCGGCGTGGCGAGGATGCGGCCCTGAAACAGGGGCGGGCCGAAGGGGAAGGAATAGCGCGAATAGCCATAGGAATATTTCGACACGAACAGATAGTCGCCGATGTCGAGCGTCGGGATCATCGATCCCGAGGGAATGTTGAACGGCTGGAACAGGAAAGTGCGCACGACCAGCGCGATCGCCAGGGCCTGCAGAATCACGACGATGGTTTCGCCGATGCCGTCCGGCTCGGATTTTTTGCCGGCGCGCGGCGCAGGTTCGCTCATGGAGTCGCTCATACGGAAGTCCAGTGGGTCAGGTCGCCGGTTGTCGGCGTTTTCTTTAGTTAGCGCAAGTCTTGTCAAATCCGAAAATCATGCTCCGGGCATGTCTTCGCCGATCTTTCTCGCCTCGGCGGTCAGATTTGTCTCGCCTCGATGATCACTTGCGCCTGCGCCAGCGGATATTCGTCGGTCAGCGTCAGGTGGACATGGGCCTCGCAGCCCGACGGAATCAGCGACGCGAGGCGCGCCGCCGCGGCGCCGGTCAGATGCAGCGCCGGCCGGCCGAGCGCGTCATTGACCACGCCCATGTCGAGCCAGTCGATCCCGCGCCCCAGTCCCGTGCCGAGAGCCTTGGCGCAGGCCTCCTTGGCCGCGAAACGCTTGGCGTAAGTGGCGGCGCGCGCCGCCCTGCCATCGGCCTTGGCCCGCTCGATCTCGGTGAAGCAGCGGTTGGGGAAAACGCTCGCCGTATTTTTCCAGCGTCTTTTCGATCCGCCTGATGTCACAGATATCGATGCCGATCCGACGATCACGCGCCCGCCTCCATATCCTTTCGCCCCAGATCCATGGCCGCGCGCATCTTGCGGATGCTGGCGTCGAGGCCGATGAAAATGGCTTCGCCGATCAGGAAATGGCCGATGTTCAACTCGACCACCTGCGGCAAGCGCGGCGATTTTCCGCGCAGTGGCGAAGTCGAGGCCATGGCCGGCGTGACATTCGAGGCCGAGCTGCGCCGCCTCAGCCGCCGCCAGCCGCAGCCGCTCGAATTCCGCATCGGCCTTTCCGGTCTCGCCCTGTTCGACGGCATGACACCAGGCGCCGGTGTGCAATTCCACCACCGGCGCGCGGAGGGCGGCGGCGGCGGCCAGCGCCTCGAAGGACGGCTCGATGAACAGCGAGACGCGGATTTTTCCGCGCAGGAGCTCATCGATGAAGGGGGCCAGATGCCCCTTGCCGCCGATCACGTCGAGACCGCCCTCGGTGGTGCGCTCGGTGCGCTTTTCCGGCACCAGGCAGCAGGCGTGCGGCTGGATCTTCAGGGCGATGTCGAGCATCTGTTCGGTCGCCGCCATTTCGAAATTGAGCGGCGCGCCGATCGAAGCCTTCAGCCGCGCCATGTCCTCGTCGTGGATATGGCGTCGATCCTCGCGCAGATGCGCGGTAATGCCGTCGGCGCCGGCGGCCAGCGCCATTTGCGCGGCGCGCAAGGGGTCGGGAACGGCGCCGCCGCGCGCGTTGCGCAGGGTGGCGACGTGATCGACGTTCACGCCGAGGCGGAGTTTTTGCGCAATGCTCATCGGCTGTCCTTTCCCGCCTCTATGGCCGCTCTCATCCGATCACCCTTTCGACCCGGTTGACGATCGGCAGGGCGCGCAGGCGCGACAATATGACGGTGAGGTGTTTTAAATCGAAAACCTGGATTTCCAGGATCATCTCGCGAAAATCCGGCGACTTCTTGTTGAACTTGACGTCGTCGATATTGGCCCCCTGTTCGCCGATCAGACCCGCCACGGCGCCGAGGCTGCCCGGCTCGTTGATGGCGGCGACGATGATTTTCGCCGGGAAAGCTCCGTGCGTCGTCGACGTCCCAGCGCACGTCGAGCCAGCGCTCCGGCTGGTCGTCGAAGGCGGCGAGCGCCGACGACTGGATCGGATAGACGGTGACGCCGACGCCAGGCGTCAGGATGCCGACGATGCGGTCGCCCGGCACCGCGCCGCCATTTGGCGCGAAAGTGACCGGCAGGTCGCCGCGCAGCCCGCGAATTGGCAAGGCGTGAGCGTCGCTCGGCGCGCCGGGAACCTTGAACTGCACGCCCGTCCTGTTGGCCATGCCAAACCAGCCGGGATCGGCGGGATGGGTCGGCGCGGGCTTGCGCTCCTCCTTGAACTCCGGATAGACCGCCTTGACGACGTCGCCGGAAAACATTTCGCCGCGCCCGACGGCCGCCAGCACATCCTCGATACTGGCGCGGGCGAGGCGCGGCAAAGCGGCGCGCAGCTTGTCCTCCGCATATTTCTTGCCGGCGCGCTCGAAGGCCCGCTGCACGATCTGGCGGCCGAGTTCGGCGTATTGCGCCCGCACCGCGTCGCGGCTGGCGCGGCGGATGGCGGCCCGCGCCTTGCCGGTGACCGCGATCGATTCCCAGGCCGCCGGCGGCGTCTGGCCCTCGGCGCGGATGATTTCGACCTCGTCGCCATTGACCAGCGGCGACAGCAGAGGCGCCAGCCGGCCGTTGATCTTCACCCCCACCGCCGAATTGCCGACGCTGGTGTGCACGGCATAGGCGAAATCAATCGGCGTCGCGCCGCGCGGCAGGGCGATCAGCCGCCCCTTGGGCGTGAAGCAGAACACCTGGTCATGGAACAATTCCAGGCGGGTATGTTCTAGAAATTCTTCGGGGCTGTCGCCGTCGGCGAGGAGGTCGATGGTGCGCTTCAGCCATTGATAGGCGTTGCTCTCGTGCGACAGGACCGGAGCCGGGGCGTCGCGGCCGTCCTTGTAGAGCGCGTGGGCGGCGATGCCGTGCCGGGCGATGTCGTGCATCTCGACGGTGCGCACCTGCAATTCGACGCGCTGGCGGCCGGGGCCGACCACGGTGGTGTGGACCGAGCGGTAATCGTTCTGCTTGGGGGTCGAAATATAGTCCTTGAAACGGCCGGGAACCATCGGCCATTTCGTATGCACCACGCCGATGACGCGATAGCATTCGTCGACATCGTCGACGACGACGCGAAAGCCGAATATATCCGACAATTGCTCGAAGGCGACGGATTTGCGCTCCATCTTGCTCCACACCGAATAGGGCTGCTTCTGGCGCCCGCGCACATGCGCCTTGATGCCGCGCTTCGCCAGCTCCTCGGTGAGCTCGTTCTCGATGGTCTTGATCAGCTCCTTGTTCTTGTCGCGCAGATCTTCGAGCCGCGTCGAAATCATCGCGAAGGCTTCGGGCATCAGATATTTGAACGACAGGTTCTCGAGCTCGTCGCGCAGGTTCTGCATGCCCATGCGGCCGGCGAGCGGCGCATAGATGTCGAGCGTCTCCTCGGCGATGCGGGCGCGCTTTTCCGGCGACACGTAATGCAGGGTGCGCATGTTGTGCAGGCGGTCGGCGAGCTTGACCAGCAGCACGCGCACGTCTTCGGCTATGGCGAGCAGAAGTTTTCGGAAATTTTCCGCCTGAGCCGCGCGCTTGGAGACGAGATCGAGTTTCTTCAGCTTGGTCAGCCCATCGACCAGGTTGCCGATTTCGGGGCCGAACAGCGAATCGATTTCCGCGCGGGTGGCGCCGGTGTCTTCGATCGTGTCGTGCAGCACGGCGGCGACGATGGTCGCGTCGTCGAGCTTCAGCTCGGTGAGGATCGCCGCCACTTCGAGCGGATGCGTGAAATAGGGGTCGCCAGAGGCGCGCTTTTGCGCGCCATGCGCGCGCATGGCGTAGACATAGGCGCGATTGAGCAGGTCTTCGTCGGTTTGCGGGTTATATTTTCGAACGCGATCGACGAGTTCGTACTGCCGCATCATCCCAGAATACTTCCCCGACCCAGAGTCCCGCCGACGGCGACAGCCCCGGCGAATCCACTATCGGCGCGGCGGCGCCCGACGGCAAGGGCGGTTGCAACGGCGATTGAAAAACAAATGAAAAAGCGAGGACGCCTTCGGCGATCCTCGCTTGGCCTTGCCCCGCGGCGCCGGCAGAACCGCGGCGCGAAAATCGTTCCGACAGACTATTCCGACAAATTATTCCGAATCGTCTTCGGTCTCGGCCGGCGGCACAAGGCCTTCCAGCCCGCGCAGGAGATCTTCCTCGGTCATGCGGTCGAACTGCACGTCGCCGCCGACGTCGCTGGTCGAGGTGACCATGGCCGGGACCACTTCCGCCTCGGGCTCGTCCACTTCGACGTGCTTCTGCAGCGAGTGGATGAAGTCCTCTTTCAGATCTTCCGGCGCGACGGTGGCGTCGGCGATTTCGCGCAAGGCGACGACGGGATTCTTGTCGTTGTCGCGGGGGACGCTGATCTGCGCGCCCGACGAGATCATCCGCGCGCGATGGCTGGCCAACAAAACGAGGTCGAAACGATTATCGACCTTGTCAATGCAATCTTCAACGGTGACGCGCGCCATCCGGCCCCACTCCTCAAAACAGGTCGTTCCTACGGGATTGCCGTTCCTGTTACAGACATTCCGCGCCCAAGGCAAGTTTCTCCGCCGCGAAGCCGAGGCGCGGCCGATTTCGCGCGAAACGACGCAAAACGCGCCGGAAACCGCAAAATCGACGATTTTCGATCAAAAAAAACACGGAAAATTTCCGTTAATGACGGAATTAAGCGTCCTCCCTTACGAGATGCAGCTCAAAAGGTTTGACGCAACCGCAAGGTGGCGCCAAAATGTTCACGTGTTGACCGTCGGAAGAATGTATTTTATTCCGCGGCAAGGCGGCGCCTATCCCGGGTTAACCCGGGGACTGTCACAAAGTAGCATTATTGCATTTGGCGCTTTTTGAGTTAAATCAGGCTCCAAATTCATTTCGTCGCAGCTCCTGACAGCCACGCGAAATCAATAGGAAACGGAAAAACATAATGGCAGACCCGGAACGCATCGCTCTTTTCATCGACGGCGCCAACCTTTACGCAACTGCGAAATCGCTTGGGTTCGACATCGATTACAAGAGGCTCCTGAAGGAATTCCAGGGGAAGGGCCGCCTGCTGCGCGCCTTCTATTACACGGCGCTGGTCGAAGAACAGGAATATTCCTCGATCCGTCCGCTGATCGACTGGCTCGATTACAATGGCTACGCCGTCGTGACCAAGCCCGCCAAGGAATTCGTCGACGCGCTCGGCCGCCGCAAGGTCAAGGGCAACATGGACATCGAGCTGGCCGTGGACGCCATGGAAATGGCCGACCATATCGACCATATGGTGCTGTTCTCCGGCGATGGCGACTTCCGTTCGCTGGTCGAGGCGGTGCAGCGCAAGGGCGTGCGCGTGTCGGTGATGTCGACCATCACGACGCAACCGCCGATGGTGGCCGACGAATTGCGCCGGCAGGCCGACGAATTCGTCGATCTCGTCCATCTGGTCAACAAGATCGGCCGCGATCCCAGCGACCGCAGCGACCGCCTGCAGCGCTTCCAGGAGCGCCGTCCGGCCGCGCCGGTCACGACCATGCCGCACGACGCCATCGTCGACGACGAGTGACGCCGGCCGCCCCTGCCCGACCCGATATTCCCGCGCGCGCGAAAACAATTTTTCGCGCGCGTTTTTTTGGCTGGCCGGCAAGACCATGACCACGCCCCGCCAGCCGGACAAGAATTGCCGCCTGTGTCCGCGCCTCGCCGAATTTCGCGCCGCCAATCGCCTGTCCCTGCCGGATGGCCATAACGCCCCGGTTGCGAGTTTCGGCTCCCCCGGGTCGTCGCTGCTCGTTCTCGGCCTGGCGCCGGGCCTGCACGGCGCCAATTTCACCGGCCGGCCCTTCACGGGCGACTGGGCCGGCGACATGCTTTATCCCACGCTGATCCGCTTCGGCTTCGCCGCCGGCGCCTATGGCGAGAGCGCCGACGACGGCCTGCAATTGCGCGATTGCCGCATTTCCAACGCCGTGCGCTGCGTTCCGCCGCAGAACAAGCCGACGCCGGCGGAGATCGCCGCCTGCCGCGCCTGGCTCGTCGAGGAAATCGAGGCCATGCCGAATTTGCGCGCGATCCTGTGCCTCGGCCGCGTCGCGCATGACAGCGCGGTGAAGCTTCTCGGCGAGAAGGCCAAGGCCCGGCCTTTCGCGCACGGCGCCGCGCATTTCATCGAGAGCTGCAGCCTGACGCTTTACGACAGCTATCATTGCTCGCGTTACAACACCAATACCGGCGTGCTGACGAAGGAAATGTTCGAGGCGGTATTCGCCAGGATCAGGCAAGATTTTTCGGCGACCGCATAGGCTCGCCCCCAGCGCTTCCCTTCGCCCCGTCAATCCCGCGACCCGACCTCCTGGCGGAAGTCGGCGGTGTAAAGGCTGGGCGCGGAAACGCCGAGGCGGGCGCGGTAAATGTGCAGGTTCTCGATGATGCGCTGCACGTAATTGCGCGTTTCCGTGAAGGGGATGCGCTCGATCCAGTCGATCGGATCGACCTTGGGATCGCGCGGATCGCCATAGGCGTTGATCCAGTCGCGCACATTGCCGCCGCCCGCATTATAGGCGGCGAAGGCCAGGATATGCGACCCACCGTATTCGCCCAGCAGTTCTCCGAGATGAAAGGCGCCGAGTTGGGCGTTGAAGGCCGGATCGTTTTTCAGCCGCGCCTCGTCATAGGCTATGCCCGCGTGGCGAGCCGCATCGCGCGCCGTCGCGGCGACCATCTGCATCAGGCCGAAAGCGCCGGCCCCGGAATGGGCCTTGGCGTCAAAGGCGCTTTCCTGCCGCGCGATGGCCAGCACCAGCGGCAGGCCCGCGGAATTGGCGAGCGCGGCGAACTGTGGCACGCCTGTGACCGGATAGGCCAAGCTGTCGATGGCCATGCCGCTGTGCAGGGCCGCCTTTCCGGCGATCAGTTCGGTATGAGCGTCGCCGTTTTCCTCGATCACCTTTGACAGCGCCGCCATCTGCTCGGGATTGCGCAAGATACGGACGCTTTCGAGCGCCAGTTGGCGGGCGGCGTCCTTTTCGCCGAGCGCGAACAGAAGCTCGGCGGAGCGGATCGGCGCCCGGCGCGCGGCGCCTTGGGCCTCCGCCGCCGGGGCGCGCAGGACGACCGCCTCGTCGCCCAGTTTCGCCCGCGCGAGCTGCCCATAGAAGGTCTCGGTCTCGGCGGCGGCGCGGGCGTAAAACCGCTTGCCGTCCTGGCCCATGGCCTCGGCGACGCGGCCGCGCCAATAGGCGGCGCGAGCGATCGAATGCGGCTTGCGCGCGAGGAGAGCCAAAGTGTCGAAATGCGGCGCGGCGAGCGCGGGATCCTTGAGGAAGCGCAAGGCGATCCAGCCGGCGTGAAATTCCGCTTCGCCCCTCGCTTCTTCCGACGCGGCCGAATGTTCGGCGCAGATGCGATAGGCGCGGGCGTAATCGCCGGAATCGAGCAGCTTGCGCGCCAGCAGGCGGCGCTCGGTCCACCAGTCGTCCGGGCTCGCCAGCGCGTTTTGATCCCGCGGCGCGCCGAGCATGAGTTTCGCCGCCTCCTCGATATGGTCGGCGTGACGCGCGGCGTGGATTCGCTCGATAGAGCAGCGCCGGGTCGCCGCGCAGGGCGGCGGGAGCCTTCCCGGCGACCTTCGACCAGCTTGCGCCGTGCGCGAGATCGGCCAGGGCGCGGAACAGGGCCTGGCCGTCCTTGCCGGCCAGGATGGCGGCGCGCCCGGCGGCGGCCGTCTCGTCGCGCAGCATCATGCGGTCGGCGCGGTGGATATGATCGGCGGCGGAGAGCGCGGAGCCGAAATTCTTGAGCAGGCGCCTTTCCAGCGCCGGCGTGAGGTCGGCCTCTCGCCAGATCTCGCGCGCCAGTTCATTCGCCTCGCCGCGCCGCCCTTCCTCATTGCGAAGGAGATTGGCGAAAGTGATCTCGCCCGAAACGGTGATCGGGGGAAATTCCGCGAAATAGGCGGCGACGCGCTCGGGCTTGGCGCTTTCGACGCCGGCGAGGTCTTCCGCATGGCGGCGCATGGAATCGAGCGGCCAGTCGGGATGGGCGCGCATGAAGCCGGCGATGCGCTCCACCCCCGCCTTGACCGCATGATCGCGCAGAAATTCCCATTCCACGGAAGCGCGCACCAGGGGATCATGGGTCGCCAGCGCCGCGTCGCCCTGTTCGGACTGGCCTTCGTGATAGAATTTCAGGGCCACGGCGGCGCCGGAAAGGTCGTAGCCGAGTTTTTCCGCGCTGGCGGCGGTTTCAGGCGGGGCGATCGTCGGCACTGCGATCGTCGGCGCATTTTGGGCGCGCGGCGCGATCGGCGGGAGGCCGGCGCGGCGGGCGAAAAGCCGCGCCTGCTGCGCAACCCATGAAAAAGGCTTCTGCTGGCTGGGCAGCAGCAGGCAGAGGGCGGTCGCAAGGGCTGCGCCGGTTATGCGTCGGTCAAGGCGCAATATTCGCATCAGACGTCCTGCTGCTCCAAGGCTCCAGGACAAGCCTGCGCCCGGATCATTAACGAAAGGTTAACCAATTGCGGCGATCGCAAGATCAGGCTTCGCGTCTGGCCCCCCTTTCCGTGACGCCAATCAAGGGCTATGAGTCACGCTCAGGCTAAGTGCCTGCGAAAAGCGGCGCCTGTGCGGCGTCAAGCGGGACGGAAACAAGGCAATGACGACGGGAAAGACTGTTTTGCGGGGGTGGATGACCGCGCTGGTGACGCCGTTCAGGGACGGCGCGATCGATGAAGCCGCCTACCGCGCCCTGATCGACTGGCAGATCGAGAGCGGCATGGCCGGCCTGGTGCCTGTCGGCACCACTGGCGAAAGCCCGACCCTGTCGCATGAGGAACACAAGAAGGTTGTGGAAATCGCCATCGCCGAATTCGAAGGGCCGCGTCCCCGTCATCGCCGGCGCCGGCTCCAACAATACGCGCGAGGCGATCGAACTGGCGGTCCATGCCGAAAAGGCCGGCGCCGACGCGGTCCTCGTCGTCACGCCCTATTACAACAAGCCCAACCAGGAAGGCCTGTTCCAGCATTTCCGGGCGATCGACGCGGCGATCGGCATTCCGATCGTCATCTACAACATTCCGCCGCGTTCGGTGATCGACATGTCGGTCGAGACCATGAAGCGCTGCCGTGATGAATTGCGCAACATCGTCGGCGTCAAGGACGCGACCGGCAACCTCTCCCGCATTTCCCTGCAGAGGCAGGCGATGGGGTCGGATTTCCTGCAGTTTTCCGGCGACGACATGACGGCGCTCGCCTGTTTCGCCGCCGGCGCCGTCGGCTGCATTTCCGTCGTCTCCAATATCGCGCCGCGCCCCTGCGCCGACCTGTGGGAAGCCGCCGCCGCCGGCGACTACAAGAAGGCGCTGGAGGTCCAGGACCGGCTGACGCCGCTGCACGCCGCGACATTTCTCGAGCCCGGCGTCGCCGGCGCCAAGGCCGGCCTCAACCTGCTCGGCCGCATGAGCGACGAAGTGCGCCTGCCGCTGGTCGGCGCGACCGAAAAGACCCGCGCCGCAATCAAGGAGGCGATGGTCTTCGCCGGCGTGTTACAGAACTGAAAGGCGAGCGCGGCCCGATGGCCGGTTCGCCAATTCATAACCAAAGCCGTCATGAGCCAGGCAAAGCGAAGCAATCCATTTTCCCGCAATCCGCTGCGTGGATTGCCTGGTCGCCTACGCTCCTCGCAATGACGCATCGTTGATGGCGCAAATTGGCAGAGAAACCGAAAACCAACTTCAAGGTCGTCGCCGACAATCGCAAGGCGCGCTACCATTATGAAATCGGCGAGACTTTTGAAGCCGGCATGATGCTGACCGGCACGGAGGTGAAAAGCCTGCGCACGGGACGGTCGAACATCGCCAAATCCTATGGCAGCGTCGATCGCCACGGCGAGGTCTGGCTGATCAACGCCAACATACCCGAATATCACGCCGGCAACCGCTTCAACCACGAGCCGAAGCGGTTGCGCAAACTGCTTCTGAAACACCGGGAAATCGTGAAACTCTCGCAGGGCGTGCAGCGCGAGGGCATGACGATCGTGCCGTTGAAGCTGTTCTTCAATGACCGTGGCCGCGCCAAGATCGAGATCGCGCTGGCCAAGGGCAAGCAGGCGCATGACAAGCGCGAGACCGAAAAGCAGCGCGACTGGAACCGCGAAAAAAGCCGGCTGATGAAACAGCGGGATTGAACGAAGCGACTGCAAAAAAATGACGCGGCGAAAAACGCCGCTTTTTTGGGGGGAGCCCGCGTGAGCGAAAAGCTGCAAAGCCGGTTTTTCACGGCCCCGGACGGGCTCAACCTGCACGCCCTCGTCCACGGCGAAAACAGCGCCGCCGCGCCGATCGTCTGCCTGCCGGGCCTCACGCGCCCGGCGCGCGATTTTGTCGTCCTCGCGCTTTTCCTGCACGCACGGACCGCGCGCCGGATCATCAGCGTCGATTATCGCGGCCGTGGCGGCTCGGACTGGGACCCCGACTGGACCCACTACGCGATGGCGATCGAATTCGCCGACATCCTCGCCATCCTCGACCAGCTCGGCGTCGCTTCCGCGATTTTCATCGGCCTGTCGCGCGGGGGCCTGCATGCCATGATGCTGGCCAACCAGCGGCCCGACCTGGTCAGGGCCCTGGTGCTCAACGACGTCGGCCCGGCGCTTGATCCGCGCGGCCTGTCCAATATCAAGAATTACATCGGCCGCCTGCCGCTCTTGCGCGATCTCGACGAGGCCGTCTCCCACTACAAGCGCGCCATGGGCGACAAATTCCCCGCCGTACCCGACGAGCAATGGCGCTTTTACGCGGAAAACTCATTGAACACGACGCCAGAGCGGCTGCGCCTGTCCTATGATCCGCAACTGGCGCGGACCATGGACCATTTCGATCCCGACGCCCCCCTGCCCGACCTGTGGCCGCAATTCTGCGCCGTGACAGCGCCGATACTCGCCCTGCGCGGCGAAAATTCAGACCTGCTGACGCCGGAGACGCATGCGGAAATGGCGGCGCGCAACCCCCTGTGCCAGACCCATGTCGTGCCGGGCCAGGGCCACGCGCCGCTGCTGCTCGACAAGCCGACGCTGGAGCGCCTCGCCGCCTTCATCGACGAGGTCGATCGAACTGCGACTTCCGGCGCCGGAAAGGACGAGGCCCATGGCTGACGGGAGTTCGCGCGCGAGTTCGTTGCTCGGGACGGCCTTCCGGCCCTGGCGCCGCCAGGGACATCTGCTCGCGTGACGCGGCCGGGTGAATTCATGACGACAGGGCGCCTTTTTCTCCTCGCCCGCGGCGCCTGCTCGCAGAACATCATTTCGGCATAGGACGATTCGGCATCAAGACCTACACTGCATGAGCCGCAACGAGGGAGGTCAATTATGCGTATGCTCGTGACCGTCAAGTTTCCCCTTGAGCCATTCAATAGCTCTGTTCGCGATGGGTCGGCCGGGACGAAAATCAAGCGAATTCTCGACGACATCAAACCCGAAGCCGTCTATTTTTCCGATTTTGATGGCAAACGCGGCGGGATCCTCGTCGTGAACCTCAATGATGCGTCGGAAATTCCCGCCCTGGCCGAGCCATGGTTTCTCGTATTTAACGCCGAAGTCGAACTCCGGATCGCCATGACGCCGGAAGACTTGGCGCGCGCCGGTCTTGAAACGCAAGGGAGCAAATGGGGATAAGCCGACCTGGAAGAGCATGCTGCGCATCTCTTGAGGGGCCGGTCACAACCGGGCAAACAGGCGCAAATAGCCGCTTCTCGCCGACAGGGATCGGCTGTTTGCGACCGATTGCGGAAGGCCGCGAGCGCCGCCGGCCGCGCGCCCATCCGGCCTTCGGCCGCCTTCTCCCCGCGAACGGGGAGAAGGCGCCGGATCACGTGTGGGCGACCCTCCGCCCGTGGTGGCGCGCTCCGCCTGCGAACACCTTATGGCATTCGGGGCTCAGGCGCGCCTTCTGCCGCGCGAGGCAGGCGGTGATCCGGCCGAAGTCCGGGATGAACTGCCCGCAGAGGCGGAACACGTCGGGCGTGCAGGCTTGCTGCGCTTCGGCGGTTCCCCGGTATTCCGCGAAGGCTGGCGTCGTGAGCGCAAGCGTCACCGACGCCAGAGCCGCAGCGGCTATGGCTTTCATTTTTTGCTCCTGAGGAATCAGTGATTTAGGGTGACTTCCGCGCACGACGATGGCGGCTCTCGAAAGTCCTTGCAATAGACCCGCGGCGCCCTGAGCAATTCTCCACGAAGCTGTGGCTTCGGCGCCCTGGCCAAGCTTCAGCGCGGATCCGACCAGAAAATTCAGCAATGAGCCGAATTCGTCTGTTACGGCTCGCCTTGGGCGTTCGACGAGCGAACAACGCGAGTCAGCAAGAACTGATGCGGTTCAGTTGAACCGCATCAGCCCCGATAATCAGGAACTGGAGAAAGTCCTCTCAAGCCTCGCGCACGCCGGCGAAATCCGTGGCGCCGAGCGGCGAATTGAAGGTGCCGGCCAGAGCGTCGCCGCTCGCCTTGACGGAAAAGCCGATGGCGAAATTGCCCATTGGCGTCGGCACATTGGCGGTGAATTCGGCCGTGTCTTCCGTCACTTTCAGGTCAGTCAGCGGCGCCTCGCCGATCGGCGTGATCAGCGCCCCGGTCCCGTCGGCGTCGATGCGCAGCGAAGGGGTCTGGACGCCGAACGGCGTTTCGAGCGTCAGTTTCCACATGCCGGCGATCGCCATGATTTCGTCCTTTGTCCAATTGCGGCCCCCCGCGCGAAATCCTTTGGCGCGGAAGCCGGGATCATAGCGGCGGCTCGGCCCTTCCGCCAGTATTTCCGGCGCGAAACTTCACCAGCCGGCGATGCGCGAGCAGGAGCGGCCGGCGGCCCCGAAAGCGTAATGATCGCCGCAGGCAAAGGCGACCGGGGGCACATGCGTTCTCTCGAACAGGTCATAGCCCTGCTTGAGATTATGCCAGAACGGGCTCCAGTCGCGGCTCGGCCCGCCATCGTTGAGGAAGGCGAGGATATTGCCGCCCGTCGATTCGCGGGCGATCGCCTGCTCGGTCATGCGGAAGGGGAAGATATGGACCGGCACTTCCTTCTGGCCGTTGGCCAGCGCCGCCGCGACATATTTGTAGATTTCGTCGATGCCGCGATTGGTCATGGCGAAACATCCGACCGACTTGCAATCGCCATGCACCATCACGGCGCTGCCGGTCGAGCCCTGGCGACGGTCGTAGGCGTTGGGATAGCCGATGTCGAAGGCGAGGTGATAGGCCGAATGCGGATTGAGCTGGCGCGCCGAGACGGAATAAAAACCTTCCGGCGATTGATAGTCCGCCTGCCGCGTTTTCGGTCCAAGCCGGCCCGACCATTTGCAGACAGGGAAGGACTTGAACAAGGCGTAGCTCTGGCCGCGCTTCATCCACAGCTCCAGCGTCCCTTCCCGCTTGAAGACGCGGACATAGACCGGCGCGCCCTTCCTGAACGAGCCGCTTTTGAACGAACCATCCGGCGCGGGCGCAGGCGGCGCGAAACTCTGGTCGGGCGAAAGCCCGGCATCGCCGCCGTTGATCGAAGCGCTCATCGCCGCCAGGGCGTCGGCGATGGCCGGAAAGGCGCCGGAAGGCGCGGGCGCGGCGGCCGCTGGAGCGGAGGCCGGCGGCGTCACGGCCGCGCTCAGGGAGGAAGGGCGGCGCGGTGGGACGGGGACCATCGCGGCCTGGCCGAAATCGTCCGTCGGCAAAGGCGCCAGCTCCGGCAAGGCGGCGGGTTGTTGCGGATTGGCTGAGGCCTGCGGCGCCGCGTCGGGCCCAGCGGCCTGCGGCGGAGGCGCGATCTCGAGCGACGCTTCCTGAACCACCGCTTGCGGCGCGCCGTCGCCGGCGCGCAAATCCATCGCAGGGGCGGCGTCGGTGGAGGCCGCCGGCTTGGCGGGCGCCGAATCGCGGCCGGCGGGAAGGCCTGCCCTCAATTCGGCGGCGTCCTGCCCAACCACGGGATTTGGCGCGGCGGCGGCGAGGGTTTCCGCCGCGGGCTTGTCTGGTTCGGCCGCTTTTACAAGTTCGGAGGTTTTTATGGCTTCGACGCCGGTTCCGGCGGCCTGCGCGAGGCGCGTTTCCTGCTGTTCGGCAGCCTGATAGGACAGATAGGCGCCCAAGCAGAGCGAAACGGCGCACGCGGCGGACAGGCCCAGAAACCGCGTCAATTTCCGATGTTTCACGGCAAACGCCTCCCGCGCTCGTCCCGGCCGAAATACGCCGCCATCCGGAAACCCACTCCCACTACTAGAGCATCATCGCGCTAATACAATATTAAGCATTGCATCTTGCGTGAGCGTTGCCTTGCCTCAAATCAAATTCCCGCTCTTTTGCGCTATAGGCCGTTGTTTTTTCGACAGCCATGGTTTTTATGCAACAGTTTCAGGGAATGCCGATCATCTTGTGGGTTTGCAGGCTCAAGCGCCAGCGTGGGTTGTCCAGGCAGAAGGCGACTGCGGCCTCGGTGTTTTTCGCGCGGTCCGGTCCGTCCATCGGCTGCAGCCAGAAATGCTCGAAGGCGAGATTTTCGAACTGTTCCGGCGCGAGACCCTTCTGCGGAAAGACGAGCTTCAGTTCGGCGCCGCTTGTCGCGGCCAGGGGCGCGCCGGCCTTGGGGCTGACGCAAAGCCAGTCGATGCCCGGCGGCGGCGGCTCGACGCCGTTGCTTTCGACTGCAATGAAAAAGTCTTCCGCATGAACCGCGTCGATCAGCGCCGGGTCGAGCTGCAGCAAGGGCTCGCCGCCGGTGAAGACGACAAATCGGCCCTCCCTCCCCTCGCCCCAGACATCGGCCAGCCGCCGCGCCAGGGCCGAGGCGCCGGTAAATTTGCCGCCGCCCTCGCCGTCGACGCCGACGAAATCCGTATCGCAGAAATTGCAAATCGCGGCAGCGCGGTCCTCCTCGCGCCCGCTCCACAGGTTGCAGCCGGCGAAACGGCAGAATACGGCGGCGCGCCCCGCCTGGCCGCCTTCGCCCTGCAAGGTCTTGAAGATTTCCTTGACGCTATAAGCCATCGATCTCGTCCGCGCCGCTCTCAACACCCGGCTGGAAACGCGCCGGCGAAGACGATTTCCGCGATCTTCTTGCGCGTATTGGGCTTTTCCATCGCCTGCTTGTCCGTCGGCAGCAGCGCGGCGTCGCCCCTCCTGCCGATGGCGATCATCGCTTCGAGCTTGAGCCCGTCCGGCGCCTTCGTGCCGATCCGCGCCTTTTCCTTGTCGAAACCAGCCATGGCGCGCGTGCTCCAGCCGAGCAGCGCCGCCTGGAAGGCCAGGCTCGCCCAGGCCGCGCCGGCGTCGAACGAGGCGGAGGCCGAGATCAGCTCCGCGTCCTGGCCCGGCGGAATGAAGGCGGCTTTCGAGGCGATCAGCACCAGCGCCGAGGCTTCCTTGGCCCAGCTATGGTTGAATTCATTGAGGAAGCCGACGAAGCGCGGAAAGTCTTCGGTTCCCCGCTTGGCATAGGCGAAGCGCCAGGGTTGCGAATTATAGCTCGAGGGCGCGTAGCGCGCCGCCTCGAACAAAGCGAACAGGATTTCGTCGGGAATCGGCTCTCCCGTCATGGCGCGGGCCGACCAGCGCTGCATGAACAGAGCCGAGACCGGCGTTTCCGCCGCGCGCTCGCCGGCTTTCGAGATCAGCGAAATGAGGTTGGGATCGGGAGCGTTCATCGGACCTTCCTAGGCTAGGCTTTTTCGCGCGCAGTTTGCGCGATGCGCGCCGCCGATCAAGGCTTTTACTGCAAGATCACGCCTGTGAGGGCGCCGGCCGGCAAAAAAAAAGGCAGAGACATTTGTGCGAATTCGGCCATATTTGATCTGCATTCAAATCCTTCAAAGCATTTTCGCCCTTCTCCGATCCTTCCTCCCTCCAGGACCTGCCCGCCGTGACAGCGCTTTTTGTCGGACATTCCTATATCGACATGACCATCCTCACCGACGTGATGCCGACCGGCGACGACAAGGCGGTGGCCAGGGATTACGCCGTCTCCTTCGGCGGCAATGCGGTCACAGCCGCATTCACCTGCGCCAGGCTCGGCTGCGCGCCGGATCTCCTCACCACCATGTCCGACGACTGGCTGGGCCAGATGTTCTGGGACATGGCGAGAAAATACGGGGTGACGCTCTATCCGCGCAAGGTGGCGCGCTCGTCGCTCTCCTTCGTGCTGCCGCAGGGCCACAAGCGCGCCATCCTGCGCGCCCGCGATTCCAATCATTTGCGGCCCTTCATGAAACTCGACGTCTCGACCTACGAGGCGCTGCATCTCGACGGCCACCAGGCCGACGCGTCGCTTTATTACGCCAAGGCCTTCCGCGAAAAGAGCCTGCTGACCTCGCTCGACGGCGGCGCGCTGCGCGTCAATACCGACGAGGTGCTGCATTATATCGACGTCGCGGTGGTGGCTGAAGCCTTTTGCGCCCAGCTGAAACTGACCCCGGTGGAGACTCTCGCCTATCTGAAGGCGCATGGCGTGAAGATCGCCGGCGTGACCGAAGGCGAACGCGGCCTGATGTGGATCGACGAGGACGGCCATATCAAACGCATGCCCGCATTTCATGTGCCGTCCGAGAAAGTGATCGACACCTCCGGCGCCGGCGACGTTTTTCACGGCGCCTATATGGCGTCATACCTCCAGCGGCGGGAGGCGCACTGGGTCGAGCATTTCGATTTCGCGCGCGCGGCCTCCGCCTTCAAGGTGCAGCATCTCGGCAACGAGGCCGGACTGCCGACGATGGACGACATCGCCGAAATGCGCCGGCTTTACGCGAATGCCAAAGTGAAGGCGTAGCGGGCGCTGAAATCGCGCAACGCGAACCGGAGATACTCGCGCCCTCTTCCCTTGCGGGAGAAAAACGCGCTTCCTACGGCACGACCGGCGGGTGGTACGTCAGCGTCAGCGCAAAAGCCCACAGCAGGAACAGCACCAGCGGCAGCATGACGATCAGCTGCAGGAAGGTGAAGCCGACGATGTTGCGGGCGCGCAGGCCCAGCACGCCGAGCAGCGGCAGCATCCAGAAGGGATTGATCAGGTTCGGCAGCGCCTCGGCGGCGTTATAGACCTGCACCGCCCAGCCGAGATGCACTTTCAGCTCGTTCGCCGCCTGCATCAGATAGGGGGCCTCCAGCAGCCACTTGCCGCCGCCCGAAGGCACGAAAAAGCCGAGCACCGCCGAATAGAGCCCGATGGCCAGCGGGAAGCTGTGCTGCGTCGTGAGGCTCACGAAGGCGTGCGCGATCTGGTCGGACACCGAAAAGCCGGCGCCGTTCTTCGGCTGGGTCAGCATGGCGGCTATGCCGCCATAGAGCGGAAACTGGATCAGCACGCCGGTCGTCGCCGGCACGGCCTTTTTCACTGCTTCGAGAAATCGTCTTGGCCGCCAATGCAGCAGGAGGCCGGCCATGATGAACAGGAAATTGTACGTGTTGAGATTGGAAATCGCAATCATCGCGCTCTGGCGAGCGAATTCGTGGAAAATCCAGCCGGCGGCGAGCAGCACGATCAGCACGGTGAGAACCGGCGAATGCTCCAGCCATTCGCCCGGCTGCGCCGGCGCGGCGTTTTCGGTCCTGTCGTCGCCAAATACGTCGACGCCCATGTCTTCCGCCGTCAGGGCATGGTCCGCGCCGGGCGCGGACAGGACCGCGATGACGATCGAGACGGCGATGACGATTCCCGCGACGGCCATCGACTGCCACAGGAAGATCGTCTCGGTGAAGGGAATGACGCCGGTGATCGGCAGCAGGGCCTTGGGCAGGCTGGCGATATTGGCCTGAAGCTGCGCGGCGGATGACGAAAGCCCGAGCGCCCAGACCGAGCCGAGCCCGAGATAGGCCGCCGCCCCGGCGGCGCGGTAGTCCATTTTCAGATCGCGCCGCCGCGCCAGCGCCCGCACCAGCAGGCCCGAAAAAATCAGACTGAGTCCCCAGTTCAGGAGCGACGCCATGAGGCTGACGGCCGCGACCATGCCGACCGCCGCGACGCCGCTTTTCGGCGCCGCCGCAAGGCCTCCGATCAACCGCGCCGCCGGCGCGGAGGTCGCCACGACATAGCCGCCGATCACCACGAAGGCCATTTGCATGGTGAAGGTGATCAGGCTCCAGAACCCGGCGCCGAAAGCCAGGCTCACGGCCTGCGGCGCGGCGCCGTTGGCCAGCGCGGCCAGAGCGACGACGACCGCGGCGATGGCGACGAAAATGAAGGCGTCGGGAAACCAGCGTTCGGCCCAGGCGGTGAAGCCGATCGCCCTGCGGGCCATCGCCCCTTCGCGTTCCAGCGGCTGCGCGGTCATGGCGATGCCCTCGACGAACGACATTCCGAATTTGCGCCGAGAATACTATGGATCGGAGCCCTCGCAAAGCTCACGCCGGCGCCGGCGCCGCGGCGCGAAGGCCGCGATTGAAACAAATCCCGAACTTTCCGGTTTTTTGACAGATATTCACGAGAAGCGCCGAAAGGGCGGAACGCCATGTCAAAAACCGTCATTTTGAAAACATTGCCGCTCGTCTGCGCATTCGCCCTGCTCGCCCCGGCTCTCGCGCGGGCCGACGAATGCGGCGCGGAGATCGCGCGGCTCCAGGCTCGGCTCGATTCCTCGCGCGCCCGCGGCGCCGTCCTGCCGGACTTGCCGGAATCCAATTTCGCGACCATGCACCGGCAGCCGACGCAATCCAGCGTCGCGCAAGCCAAGGCGGAAGCCGAGGGGAAGGCCGGAGCGACCCTCGACCAGGCGCGAAAACTCCAGGCAAAAGGCGACGAAAAGGAATGTCTGAGGGTGCTGGGCACTTTTCAGTTGCCGTAAACGCTACCCCGCCCAGGCCAGCGCGCCACCGGGCATGGGCTCGACGACGCCGGTGGTGGTGGGGAAGGTCAGAGGCAAGCCCTTGACCGAGCGCACGCCGAGGAAGGCGAAGGCCTGCGCCTCTATCGCCTGCGAATCCCAGCCAAAATCCTCGGCCCGCCGCACCGGACAGGGCGCCCTTTGCGCCAGCGCCTGCATCAGGGCGGGATTTCGCGCGCCGCCGCCGCAGACGACGATCAGCCGCGGCGGCTTCGGCAGCATAGCGAGATGGGCAAGGATGCCCTGCGCCGTGAAGGCGACCAGCGTCGCCGCCGCGTCGGACAGCGCGAGCGATGAGACCGGATCGGCGGAAAACGCGTTGCGGTCGAGCGATTTCGGAGGCTTCTGCTTGAAGTAGGGATGCGCCATCAGCATCGCCAGCGCCTTCTCGTCGACCGCGCCGGAAAGGGCGCAAGCGCCATCCTGATCCATCGCCCGCCCCGTGCGGAAAAGCATCAGATCGTCGATCAACGCGTTGCCCGGCCCGCAATCGCAGGCGATGGGATCGTTCTCGGCCTCGACATAGGTCATGTTGGCGACCCCGCCGATATTGACGAACAGCGCCGGGGTGGCGACGCCGGAGGCCTCCGCCAGGGCGCGATGATAGACCGGGACCAGCGGCGCGCCCTGCCCGCCCGCCGCCATGTCGGCGGCGCGCAAGTCATAGGCCACGTCGATTCCGACCTGGCGCGCCAGGGCCGCGCCGTCGCCGAGCTGCACCGTCAGCCCGTGTTCCGGCCGGTGCAGCACGGTCTGGCCGTGGAAGCCGATCAGGTCGACCGCCGCCGGGTCGATCCCTTCCCGGCCGAGAAAGGCGCCGATCACCTCGACATGGCGGCGGGTGATCATGGCCTCGGCCTCGGCGAGCGGGCCGGGCCGTTCGTCGCGACGGCCGAGATATTTCGCCGCCGCCATGGCCTTGCGCAGCAGCGCGCGATCCTGCTCGGCGAAGGGATAGGAGGCGCTGGGGCCGAATTTCAGCGCCTTGCGGCCGTCGGTCTCCAGATAGGCCAGATCGACGCCGTCCATCGACGTTCCCGTCATTGCGCCGATGGCGCGGAAGATTTTCGGCATTGCAATCCCCAGCGGCCGATTTCGACCTTATCTTAAAGCGTTTTCGAGCGAAGTGGATGCCGGTTCGCGTGAAGAAAACGCGTAAAAGCAAAAAACCGGAGGCCCGATCCGAACAGTCGGATCGCAGCGGGCCTCTCGTCACGCTAAACCGGATTTTTTGAAAGGGCGACCATGATCGAACTTTTCTACTGGCCGACACCCAATGGCCACAAGATCACGATTTTCCTGGAGGAATCCGGCCTTCCCTACCGAATCACGCCTGTAAATATCGGCGCGGGCGACCAATTCAAGCCGGAGTTTTTGAAGATTTCGCCCAACAACCGGATGCCGGCGATGACCGATCACGCCCCGGAGGGCGGCGGCGCGCCGCTTTCGCTGTTCGAGTCCGGCGCGATCCTGATCTATCTGGCCGAAAAGGCCGGCCGGTTCATGCCCGCGGGACGGGATAAATTTCCCGTTCTCGAATGGCTGTTCTGGCAGGTCGCCGGCCTCGGCCCGATGGCCGGGCAGAACCATCATTTCGCGCAATACGCCAAGGAGAAAATCCCCTACGCCATCGACCGCTATGTCAATGAAACCAACCGGCTCTATGGCGTCCTCGACCGGCAGCTGGCGAAAATGCGCGATTCCGGCGGCTTTGTCGCCGGCGCCTATTCCATCGCCGACATGGCCTGCTATCCGTGGATCGTGCCGTGGAAGAATCAGGGCCAGACGCTCGACGACTTTCCCGACCTGCGCCGCTGGTTCGACGCGCTCCGAGCCCGCCCCGCCGTGCAGCGCGCCTATGAGATCGGCGACCGGATCAGGCCGCCCGCCCCGCTGAGCGAAGACGACAAGAAGGTCCTGTTCGGCCAGACAGCGGCCAGCGTCAAGCCGAAGGACCAGATGTGAGCCTGCAATAGGCTCCGCTCACGCCGCCTGGCGCGGGCCGCCTGTGTCGATGCGGGTGAGAAAGGACTCGATGTTCTGGGCCAGCGCCTCGGAGAGGCGCGCCAGATCGCCCGCGACAGCGCCGACCTCCTCGGCCGATCCCGCCGTGTGTTCGGTCGATTGATGCACCTCCTCGACGCTGGCGGCGAGCTGGTCGGAGCCTTGTGACGCGACGACGATGGAACGCGCGATTTCGTCCGTCGCCTCGCCCTGCTGGACGACGGCGGCGGAAATGGCGCCGGAAATCACATCGACGTTGTGAATGGCCTCGGCGATCTCCTGGATGGCGCGGCTCGCCTCGTTGGCGGCGCCTTGCACCGCAGCGACCTGGCCGCGGATGTCGCCGGTCGCCGCCGCCGTCTGGTTGGCCAGGCTCTTCACCTCATTGGCTACAACGGCGAAGCCTTTGCCCGCTTCGCCCGCCCCGGCGGCTTCGATGGTGGCGTTGAGCGCCAGAAAATTCGTCTTGTTGGTGATGTCGTTGATAAGGCCGATGACCCCGGCGATATTGTCGCTGGCGGCGCCCATCTGCGCGACGATGTGGCGCAGGCTGTCGGTTTTTCGCACGGCGCCTGCGGATGTATCGGCGGCGGAGCGCACTTGTCCGCTGACTTCGCGCACCGTCGACGACAATTGCTCGGCCGCCGCCGCCACCGTCTGAACCGAGGAGGCGGCGCGTTGCGACGCGGAAGTAACCTCGCCCGCCAGCGAACGCCCCTTGGCCGCATTGTTTTTCAGAGAGCCGGCGGTCGATTCCATGCGCGCCGCCGCCTGGTTGACGCTTTTCAAGAGATCGTTGACGCTGTTCCTGAATTCGCCGATCCGCTGCTCGGTCTCTTCTTTTTTTCGCAGCGCCAGCGCCGATTTTTCACGTTCCGCGCGCCGGCCTTCCGCGTCGGCGATCAGCGCGCCGCGCCAGCCTTCGAGCGCGCGCGCCAACGGTCCGAGTTCGTCCTGCCGTCCCTGTTCGGGGACCGCCCGCGACGTGTCGCCCGCCCCCAGCAGATTCTCACGCTGCTTTCGATGTTTTTCAGCGGAACGAGGATGGACCGCCGCACCGCCCAGCCGACGTAGGCGATCGACAGTATGGACACCAGCATGATGGCGGCGATGAGCCATTCCATTTTCGCGGCGGCCGACGCCGCTTCGGCTTCGATCCCGACATGATCGGCGTCGATCAATTTGATAAGTTCGACCACGGCGGCATGGTGGCGCTCATAGGCGTCCGTCAACATCCTGAACGCTGTTTCGGCGCCGTCGTGATCGCCTCGGTCCAGCGCCGGGAACAAATCCTTCTCGGCTATGGCGAAGACCTTTTCCGCCTCGTCGTGAACCGCGCCGTTCAACAGGCTTCTCTGCGGCGCGGCGAGCGCCTGGCCCTGCCAGTAAGAATAACGATCCTCGAAGGATTTGTGCTGGTCGGCCTCGGCGCGCCGCATCTGGGCGCCGACATCCTTGTCGATCGCCGACTTAGCCTTCGACAAGGCGAGATAGGTCTCGACGATGAACAGGGGCGGCGGCTCGGCGTCGCCAGCTAGGGCCGCGTTGTCCGACAGGCGCTGATAGACCGGTCCGCCAATACGCAAATGCGAGAAAACGTAAAGCCAGCCGCCGACGACCAGAGACATCGCGAACAGCGCCATGGCGACCACGGCGCCCAGCCGGCCGCCAATCGATTTCCCCATTTTTCCGCCCATCATCGACAGTAATCCCTGTTCTTTTCGGGCCCGCGACCGTTACTGGCCTGCGCCGTTACGTCAGGAATATTACGATCGGCTTGCGCGAGGCTGTCGATTCGAGCAGAGACCACGGCGCCGCGAAGCGCGCCTTTTGCGCTCCCGCGCTTACGTCAGGCGGTCGGCCCGCTGCCCGCTTCGGCGTTCTCGTCCTCGGCCCGCGCAAAAAGCGGCAAGGTGAAAAAGAACACGGCGCCGCGCGGATTGTTGGCGGCGCAGCCGATTTCCCCGCCATGGCCCTGGACGATGGTCTTGCACAACGACAGGCCAACGCCCATTCCGTAGGTCTTGGTGCTGACGAAGGGCGTGAACAGCTTGTCGGCGACCTGCGGATCGACGCCAGGGCCGTTGTCGCGAACGCTGACGCGCACCTGTCCCGGCTCGGCGATCGCGGTCTCTATCGCCACTTGCGGATCGGCCTGCTCCGCCATCGCGTCCGAGGCGTTGCGCAAGAAATTGACCAGCACCTGCAAAATCTGCACTCGGTCGACATCAACCTCAGCATCGTCGGGCGACAGCTTGAGTTCAACCTTTATCTTTCGTCCGCCGGATCGCACCCGCGCCAGCGCCGCCGCGTCGCGGACCAATCGCCCAGGCTTTCCGGACAGCGCCTGGATTCTCGCTCTTCGATGAATTCCGCAGGCGCTGCAATATGTCGGCGGCGTTTTTCGCCTGCGTCTCGATCACCTCCAGCGCCTGCGCCAGCTTTGGCGGCGCATCGGGTGGGAGGCTGCGGCGGCATGATGTCGTATAGCCGAGCACCGCGGCAAGCGGCTGGCTCACTTCATGCGCCAGGCCCGCCGCAACTTCGCCCATGTCGCTCAGCCGCGCGACATGCACGAGCTTCGGCCCGCGCCGCCTCCGTCTTGCGTTTTTCCTTCTCGATGGCGCTCAGGTCGCGCATCTGGGCGACGAAAAGCACGTCGCCCTGGAAGGGCCGCTGCCGTGATGGACAGCTCCAGCGGGAAGAGCTCGCCGTTTTTGCGCAAGCCGGTCGAGCTTGCGGCGCCGGGCCATGCTCTGCCTCTCGCCGCTGCGCGGATAATCGGCGATATATTGGTCGTAGCGGGCTCGATCAGGCTCGGGCGTCAGCATCCTGACATTGCGGCCGACCATTTCCCGCGGCTCGTAGCCGTAGATTTCGCGCATCGCCGGATTGGCGAACTGGATGAGCCCCTCCCTGTCGAAGGTGACAATTCCCTCCATCGCATTGTCGATGATGGCCCGCAGCTGCTCCTCCTGCAATCGGCGCAATTCGCGGCGGAGGCGGACCGCTTGCGAGAAGCGCAGCAACTGGAGCATGCCGATGATGATCGCGCTGCCCGCGAGGAACGCCAGCAGCGCCAGCCAGTCTTCCGGCTGGTCATAAGGATTGACCCACAGGTGAACGGCGGCGACGGTCAGGAGCATTGCAAGGGCGCCGCCGAGAATCCGGCCAATATCGCGGCGATCGCGACAGCGGGATAAAAGGTCGCATAGGCGGACGTGTCGCCGAGCGCGCCCAGGAAAGCGAAGCGCACCGCCAGCCCGGCCAGCACGGCCAGCACGGCCGCCGCCATGCCGAAACGCCGGCTCTGCGGCCAGACCTCGACCTCGAACAGGCCCGCGACGCGCGGCCGCCGCTTGTTCGTCAGAGCCGAAGCCGGCCCGTCGTCATGCTGCTTCGTCGCCGCCATGGCTCGCATTCACAACAATCAATGTGATTTTTCTGCGGTCATTGTGAAGCTGCGTCGCCGCCTTACCCCCCGATGACGCTGGTGATCACCTGCCCGCCGCGGTTGATGGACAATTTCCACAAATAGGGATGCTGGCCGCACAGTCGCGCGAGATCCCGCGTCGAGCCGACTTTCTGGCCGCTGAGCGACAGGACGACGTCGCCCTTCTGGAAGCCGACGACGCCCGCGGCCATGGAATCGTCGACGTCGACCACCGCCACGCCTTCATGGGCGTTGCCAATGGAATATTCCTCGATCGTCGCCGGCGAGATATTGACCACGGTGGCCCCGGCGAAAGGACAGGCGCCGCCGATCTTGATGAGGTCGCGCGGCGGCCTCTCCGGCGCCGGCGCGAGGTTCAGCGGCACAATAACCTGCTTGCCCTCGCGGATCGCCGCGATCGAGGCCACGCCGCCGAGCGGGCGGGCGCCAAGTCGATAGCCGACCCCGCCGGCGTCATCGACCTCCTGGCCGTCGACGCCGACGATCACGTCTCCGCGCCTGAGGCCTCCTTCCGCCGCCGGGCCTTGCGGATCGACGTCGGACACCAGCGCGCCCAACGGGCGGGCGAGGCCGAGCGATTCGGCAATGTCGCGCGTGACGTTCTGCAGATCGCGCCGAGCCAGGGACGGCGCACTTCCTTGCCGCCGGACCTGGCCGCCGCGACGACGCTTTTCACCATATTGACGGGAATGGCGAAGCCTATGCCGACCGAGCCGCCCGATTGCGAGAAGATCGCCGAATTGATGCCGATCAGCCGGCCGTGCATGTCGATCAGAGCGCCGCCGGAATTGCCCGGATTGATCGCCGCGTCGGTCTGGATGAAGAAGCCATAGTCGGAAATGCCGATCTGGGTTCGCGCGAGGGCCGAAATGATGCCCTGCGTGACCGTCTGGCCCACGCCGAAGGGATCGCCGATGGCAAGTGCGAGGTCGCCGACCTCTAAGGCGTCGGAATCGCCCATCTCCAGAACCGGGAAATCCTTCTCCGGGCTCTTGATGCGCAAAATCGCGAGATCGCTGCGCGGATCACGCAGGATGATCTCCGCCGGAAATTCGCGGTGGTCGGCCAGGACGACCTTCACGTCGGTCATGCCCTTGATGACGTGGTGATTGGTGACGATCAGGCCCGACCGATCGACGATGACGCCTGAGCCGAGCGATTGCGCGGTCGCGCCGCCCGGCTGCCTTCCGCCGCCGAAAAAGCGCTGGAAAATCGGATCGTCGTAGATCGGATTGCGCTGCTGCTTTTCGATCCGCTCGGCATAGACGTTGACGACCGCAGGCGCCGCCTTTTTGACCACGGGCGCGAAGCTCAGGCTCACCTCCGCTTTCGACTGCGGCGCCGTCCGCGGCGGTTCGGCGAGCGCCGGCGCCGACGCGAGCGCAAGGCCGAGACAGGCCAGGGCGAGTTTTGCGGTCAAACATTTCTGCGGCATGCGGCTCCCCGAGGATGTTCCTAGGAATATAGGCTCGGCCGCAGCAATGAAAAAGGGCGGCCGAGTGGCCGCCCTTTGTAACCGGAAAAATCTGGCGCTTATTCGGCGGCTTCCGCCACCGGGCCGGAATCCTGGCCCCGCGCGTTCACGTCGCGGTCGACGAATTCGATCACCGCCATGGCGGCGTTGTCGCCGTAGCGGAAGCCGGCCTTCAGCACGCGGGTGTAGCCGCCGTTGCGCTCCTTGTAGCGCGGCGCGAGCACATCGAACAATTTCTTGACGAGAACGGCGTCCTTGATCTGCGCGATCGCCTGACGGCGGGCGTGAAGGTCGCCGCGCTTGCCGAGGGTCACCAGCTTTTCGACGACCGGACGCAGGTCCTTGGCCTTGGGCAAAGTGGTGACGATCTGCTCATGCTTGATCAAAGCCTGGGACATATTCGCGAACATCGCCTTGCGATGCTCGGCGGTGCGGTTGAAACGACGCTTGGAACGACCGTGATACATGTGGCTCTCCTGATGTTTTTACGGCCGCCGTGCCAAGGGTCGGCCGTCTGTGCTTTGCCCCTTTTGGGGCGTTGGACCGGTAGCAAAAAAGCCGTCCGGAAAGGGATGCCAAGCCCTTCGGGCTTGGCTAGGAGCGAACGCGACGCCGAGCCAGTGCGAGGGACTTTTGACCGCGCCCCTTGGCGTGGTCAAAAAAAGCTCAATAATGCTCTTCGAACCTTTTCGCCAGTTCGTCGATGTTTTCGGGCGGCCAGCCGGTGACTTCCATGCCGAGGTGCAGGCCCATCTGCGCCAGCACTTCCTTGATTTCGTTCAGCGACTTGCGGCCGAAATTCGGGGTGCGGAGCATTTCGGCTTCGGTTTTCTGGATCAGGTCGCCGATATAGACGATGTTGTCGTTCTTCAGGCAGTTTGCCGAGCGGACCGACAGCTCGAGCTCGTCGACCTTCTTCAGCAGCGCCGGATTGAACGCCAGTTCGGGGATGGCCGGCGAGGCCTCCTCGCGCTTGGGCTCCTCGAAATTGACGAAGACGTTGAGCTGGTCCTGGAGGATGCGCGCGGCGAAGGCAACGGCGTCTTCCGGCGTCAGCGAGCCATTGGTCTCGACCTGCAGCGTCAGCTTGTCATAGTCGAGCACCTGACCCTCGCGGGTCGGCTCGATCTTGTAGGAGACCTTCTTGACCGGCGAATAGATCGAATCGACGGGGATAAGGCCGATCGGCGCGTCTTCCGCGCGGTTGCGGTCGGCCGGGACATAGCCCTTGCCGGTGTTGACGGTGAACTCCATGCGGATTTCTGCGCCCTCGTCGAGGGTGCACAGCGGCAGGGTCGGGTTGAGGACGGCGATGTCGCCGGTCACGCCGATGTCGCCGGCATAGACCACGCCCGGACCCTGTTTCTTCAGGGTCATGCGCTTCGGGCCGTCGCCATGCATCTTGATGGCCACGTCCTTGATGTTGAGGACGATGTCGGTCACATCCTCGCGCACGCCGGGGATGGAGGAGAATTCGTGCAGCACGCCGTCGATGTGGACGGAGGTGATGGCAGCGCCTTGCAGCGAGGACAGCAGGATTCTGCGCAGGGCATTGCCCAGCGTAAGGCCGAAGCCGCGCTCGAGCGGCTCGGCCACGACAGTGGCGACACGCTTGGGATCTTCGCCGGCCAGCACATGCAGCTTGTTCGGCTTGATCAGTTCTTGCCAGTTTTTCTGAATCATTTTTTGCCTCTTCCTCGACGCCGGGCATATCGGTCCGTCGACCATGGCTG
The DNA here is from genome assembly GCA_963849665.1 of uncultured Alphaproteobacteria bacterium. GTDB lineage: Bacteria > Pseudomonadota > Alphaproteobacteria > Rhizobiales > Beijerinckiaceae > Rhodoblastus. The sequence goes on from CAWKJW010000096.1 coordinate 31,062, forward strand.
CGGCGCCGCTTTGCGGAAAAACGCGCGAAGCCCCCGTCGGGGCCCCGCGCGGCATTGCGGACAGATCAGACGCGGCGACGCTTGCGCGGGCGGCAGCCGTTATGCGGAATCGGCGTCACGTCGCGGATCGAGGTGACGGTGAAACCCGCCGCCTGCAGGGCGCGCAGAGCCGATTCGCGGCCGGAGCCGGGACCGGAAACTTCGACTTCCACCGTGCGCATGCCGTGTTCGGCCGCCTTGCGGGCCGCGTCTTCGGCCGCCATCTGGGCGGCGTAGGGGGTCGATTTGCGCGAGCCCTTGAAGCCCATTGTGCCGGCCGACGACCATGAAATGGTGTTGCCCTGCGCGTCGGCAATGGTGATCATCGTATTATTGAACGAGGAATAGACGTGGGCGACGCCCGAAGCGATGTTCTTGCGCTCCCTGCGGCGAACGCGGGTGTTTTCCTTGGCCATTGTTCTCAAGTCCTTCTGGCGCGCCCGTAGTTCCAGGCGCTGGGGTAATCTCGCGCATTCAAAAGAACCGCGAAGGTGGAGCTCGGAAGTCTGAGTTCAAACGGGTCAGGCTGCGGCGAAAATGGTGATTTGCGAGCACCGAAGCGGAACGTACTTCAGTACGTGAGCATCGGACCGCAGAAAAACGCCATTTGCAGCCCGGCCTGGACCGTTTGGGCCAGACTTATTTTTTCTTGCCGGCGATCGGCTTGGCCTTGCCCTTGCGGGTGCGGGCGTTGGTGTGGGTGCGCTGGCCGCGGACGGGAAGCTGGCGGCGATGACGAAGGCCGCGATAGCAGCCAAGGTCCATCAGGCGCTTGATGTTCATCGCCACTTCGCGGCGCAGATCGCCTTCGACCATATAGTCGCGGTCGATGGTCTCGCGGATCTGCAGCACTTCCGCGTCGGTGAGCTGGCTGACGCGGCGCTCGGCCGGGATTGAGACCTTTTCGCAGATCTCTTCGGCCTTTTGCGCCGATGCCGTGAATGTACTGCAGCGCGATGACGACGCGCTTGTTGGTCGGAATATTGACGCCGGCTATACGAGCCATTTTCTTCTCCATCTGGCGGGCTTTGAAGCCCCTGGTTGACCCGCGTCCGGTGGAGGCCGGCCCCTGCGGGCTTGCAGCGTGTGAAGC
>CAWKJW010000097.1:0-44885 GCA_963849665.1 uncultured Alphaproteobacteria bacterium
GTCATCGAGGCCGAAACGGTGATTCATGCCGCCGCCGCAGCGCACTGCATATTTCTCGAAAGCCCGCAGGCCGGGCGTGGTCTTCCTCGTGCAACAGATTTTCGCCTTGGTGTGGGCGACGGCCGCGGCATAATGCGAGGTCATGGTGGCGATGCCGCACAGCCGGCCGAGAAAATTCAGCGCCACGCGCTCCGCCGAGAGCAGCGCGCGGGCGGGGCCTTCGATGCGCGCCAGAATGGCGCCGGGGGCGAATTGCGCGCCGTCGTCGAGCAGGGCCTCGAAACGCAGGGACGGATCGACCAGTTCGAAGGTTTTGCGCGCAATGTCGATTCCGGCGAGCACGCCAGGCTTTTTCCGCGCCGCGATCACCGCTCTGGCCTTGGCCGAAGCGGGAATCGTCGCCTGCGAGGTGATGTCGCCGGCGCGGCCGAAATCCTCCGCCAGCGCGGCGCGCGCCGCCTCCTCGACCATCAGCGGATTTAAAACGGGAAGGCTCATGGCGTTTTCGCTCGATTTTCGGAGACGACCTTTTGCGCCAGCCGCAGCGCCTCGTCCAGCGTGATGAAGGAGCGATGCGCCAGGGCGGGGTCTGGATCGGGCAAATCGCAGCGGAAATGGCCGCCTCGGCTTTCACGCCGGAGACAGGCGCTGGCGGCGATCAGCAAGGCCGCCTCCGTCCGGTTGCGGAGGTCGAGATTGTTCGTCTCCAGCGCACGGTCATGCAAGGCCTTCAGCGCGGCCAGCGCCGCCCGGAGCCCCGATTCGTCGCGCAGGACGCCGACATGGCGGGTCATGATCTCGCGCACCTGCGCGGCTTCCCCCCGGTCGTCGCCCAAAAACTGCGGCGGGAGGGCGGCCGCTTTCGTCGGCGCGGGCGCCGAAGGCAGGGTTTCAGCGATATCCCGCGCGACGCGGGCGCCGAAGACCACCGCCTCGAGCAGGGAGTTGGAGGCGAGGCGATTGGCGCCGTGCAGGCCGGTCGAGGCGGCTTCGCCGGCCGCCCACAGGCCCGGCAGCGAGGTCCTGCCGTCGGCGTCGGTCCACAGGCCGCCCATGTGGTAATGTTCGGCCGGCGCGACGGGAATCTTTCGATGGACGGGTCTATGCCCGCCGAACGGCAGGTTTCCGCGACAGTCGGGAATTTGTCGGTGAAAGCCGCGCCGACCGCCGGGTGGCGTCGAGATAGGCGCCGCGCCCCGCCGCGATCTCGGCAAATACGCCGCGCGCGACAATGTCGCGCGGGGCGAGCTCGGCGTCCTTGTGCAGGGCCGGCATGAAACGCTCCCCGGCCCGATTGACGAGGATGGCGCCTTCGCCGCGCAGGGCTTCGGTCGCGAGCGGCGCGGGGTCGCGGCCGATATCGATGGCGGTCGGGTGAAATTGCACGAATTCCGCGTCGGCGATGCGGGCGCCGGCCCGGGCGCCCATGGCGAGCGCCGCGCCATTGGCCTGTGGCGGATTGGTGGTCAGGGCGTAGAGCGCGCCGACGCCGCCGGTCGCCAGAACCGTGGCGCGGGCGAAAAAGGCGCGCGGCTTTCCATCGGCGCCGCGCGCGATAACGCCGGCGACGCGGCCCGACTGCACGATCAGGTCCTCGGCGACGAAATTCTCCAGCACGATGATGGAAGGCGTCTTGCGCACGGCGGCGATCAGGGCCTGCATGATCGCCGCGCCGGCGCCGTCGCCCTTGACGCGCACGATGCGGCGCGCCGAATGGGCGGCCTCGCGAGAGGGGACGAGACGCCCGAGCGAGTCGCGGTCGAAGGGCGCGCCGAAGCCCAGGAGGTCGTTGACGCGGGCGCGCGCTTCGCGGGCGACCGACAGCGCAACGTTTTGGTCGACGATGCCGGCGCCGGCGACGGACGTGTCGGCGGCGTGCAGTTCGGGGCTGTCGCCTTCGCTGACGGCTGCGGCTATGCCGCCCTGCGCCCAGACCGAGGACGAGCCTTCGCCGATCGGCGCGGCGGCGAGAACGGCGACCGGCAGCGGCGCGAGTTTTAGCGCGCAGAACAGGCCGGCCAGTCCACCGCCGACGATCAATATGTCAGGTTCGGACATGGGCGCCTTGATTATCCAGTCTGGCGGCGTGAACCCTTCTCCCGCAAGGGGAGAAGGCAATAAGCGATCAGCGTTCGCGCCTGCCGCCTCACTTCAGCTCGATCATCCGTTCGACCGAGCGGCGGGCGCGTTGCGCCAGGGCCGGATCGATCGTCACCTCCTCACGCATATAGACGAGGCTGTCGAGAATCTTCGGCAAGGTGATGCGCTTCATGTGCGGGCAGAGATTGCAGGGGCGCACGAAATCGACGCCGGGATTTTCGCGCCGCGACATTGTCGGCCATCGAGCATTCGGTGACCAGCAGCACGCGTTGCGGCTGGCGTGTCTTGACATAGTCGATCATCGCCGCCGTCGAGCCCGAGAAGTCGCTGACATCGACCACTTCCGGCGGGCATTCTGGATGGGCGAGCAGCGTGATCGACGGGATCGTCGTCGCGATAGGCGCAGGAATTCTTCCGCCGTGAAGCGCTCGTGCACTTCGCAGGCGCCGTGCCAGGCGATGATTTTCACTTTGGTCTGGCGCGCGACATTGGCGCGCGAGGAAGCGGTCGGGCACCATAATCACCGTGTCGGCGCCGAGGCTCTCGACCACCTTGCACCGCATTGGACGGAGGTGCAGCAGATGTCGACCTCGGCCTTCACCTCGGCGGACGTGTTGACATAGGCGACGACCGGAACGCCCGGATATTTGCGGCGCAAAGCGCGGACATCGGCGCCGGTGATCGAAGAGGCGAGCGAACAGCCGGCGCGCGAGTCCGGGATCAGCACGGTCTTGTCCGGGCTGAGCAATTTCGACGTCTCGGCCATGAAATGCACGCCGCCCTGCACAATGACTTCGGCCTCCGACTGGCCGGCGATCGCGGGCGAGCTGCAGCAAGTCGCCGACCACGTCGGCGACGCAATTGTAGATCTCCGGCGTCTGGTAATTATGCGCCAGGATGACCGCGTTGCGGCTCCTCTTCAGGTCGTTGATCGCCTTGACATAGGGCGCGTGGAACGGCCATTCGATCGGCGGGATGATCGTCTTGACCTTTTCATAGAGATGGGCGGTCTCAGCGCCACTTCCGGCGTCCAGGCGAGCGACGGCATGGGCAAGACGCCAAAGCGCAGGGCGGCTTCGCTAACCTGCGGCGGCGTCGAAACGCTTCGAGCGGAAGAAACCTGCATGACGCTCACTCCCTGTTATGCTCAACTTGAGCATAACTTGAACCGATAAAAAGGCCGTCAGAACGGCTTGCGAGGGGCGAACGCCCCCATTCACACAACCTACATATACTCATATTGAGTATAAAGGCAAGGCCCATCCCCGCGCAGCCTTAGCCAAGTGGCCATCATGGACGGGGCAAAAAACCTGTCGTGCGGAAGTCCGTCAACCATTTGCGCCTAATCTGGGCTCCGCCCCTTTGGATCGATGTCATGACCGGCACACTGGTTTTCAACCCTTCGCCCGCAAAAAGCGAGACGCCGCGCGAAAACATGCCGTTGCGCCGCTTCGCGCTGCCGCGGCTTTCCGTCGCTCCCTCAAATGACTGGCGGCTCGCGGCGCTGGCGGGCCTCGGGCTCTTCGCCATGCTTCTGCCGACGGCTACGGGACTCTTGTCGGACGGCGACATGTTCTGGCATGTCAGAACCGGCCAGGAAATCCTGAGCCAGGGCCACTTTCCTCGCGTCGACGCCTCTCCTGGACTATGGCCGGCCATAGGTGGATCGCCAAGGAATGGCTGTCGCAGGCGCTTTACGCCATTTGCTACGGCGCGGCCGGCTGGACCGGAGCCGCTCTGCTGGCCCTTGCCGCAGCCAGCTCCGCCTACGCCCTGGTCTTCGCCGCGCTGGAGCGGCGCGCCGGCCCGCTTTTCGCCCTGGCTGCGGTCACGCTCATCGCGCTGGCCGGCAATTTTCATCTTCTCGCCCGGCCCCATGTCCTGGCCTGGCCGGTGGCGGCGGCTTTCACCATTGGCCTGCTCGACGCCGCCGAGGCCGGACGCGCGCCGCGCTGGCCTTTCGTGCTCTTGATGACGCTTTGGGCCAATCTGCACGGCTCCTTCCTGCTCGGCTTCATCCTGTTGCCCTTCTTCGCCTGGGAATCCCTGGCGCGGGCCGAAGAAAACCGCTTTGCCCTCGCCTTGCGCTGGACCGGCTTCGGTCTCGCCTGCCTGCTGGCGCCGCTCGTTCATCCCTATGGCTGGCGCGTTTTCGAGGCGGCGGGCGATGTGCTGGCGCTCGGCCCGGCGATGAGCCTGATCGGCGAATGGCGGCCGCAGAATTTTTCCCAGTTCGGCCATTTCGAATTCATCCTGCTGTTCGGCTTCGGCGCGTCGCTCATCAGCGGCCTTCGCCTGCCGGCGCCGCGCGTCGCGCTCCTGCTCGCGCTTCTCCATGCGGCGCTCGCCCATGTGCGGCAGGAGACGCTCGGCCTGATGATCACGGCCTTGCTGCTTGGCGCGCCGGTCGCCGCCCTGCAGGCCAATGTCATCCGGCTGCCGCGTGAAAAATTGCGCCTCCTCGCTTTGGCCGTGGCCGGTTTTCTGGCGTTTGAAGCCGTCGCTTTCGCGCAAAGGGGCGCGCTCGCCTTGCCGGAAGAGGTCGCGCCGCAAGCTGCGCTCGACGCCGCCCGCGCCGCCGGCGTCAAGGGCGCCGTGCTGAACGAGGATCAGTTCGGCGGCTATCTGATCTTCCAGCACGTGCCGACCTATGCCGACGGCCGAGCGGAATTGTTCGGCCAGATGCATTACGACCTGTCGATGGCCCTCGCCGGACGCAAGCCGGACGCGCTGAAAAAGCTTCTGGCCAATCCTTCTATCGGCTGGACGATCCTGCCCACGATCCTGCCCGCCAACCAGGTTCTGGAGGCCTCGCCGGACTGGCGGCGCGTCTTCCGCGACGATGTGGCGAGCGTTTACGCGCGCCGCTGATCAAGCCGGGCGGGCGGCGGTCTCGATCAGGATTTTCATCGTGCGCGCCGGGACGGCAAGGGATTCGCCACCGGGAAAAAGCGCGCCGTCCTCATCAGCGAAGGCGTCGATCGCCAGGCGCCAGATTTTTCCCGCGCGGGGCGGGGGCAGGGGAAAGGCCGCGGCGTCGCCGCCGTTGAACAGCAGCAGGACGCGGGAATCTTCGGCGTAAAGGGCGAGCCCGAGAAAGCGCCGCCCGCCGTCGCGCCATTGCGCCTCGGTCATCGGCGCGCCTTCGGCTCCGAACCATTCGGCGTCGGGGATTTGCGCCTCGTCGAGCGGCGCCCCGGTCAGGAAGACGTCGCGGTTGAGCGCCGCTTCGCCGCGCCGCAGGTCGATCAGTTTCCGCGTGAAGGCGACGAGGCTCTTGTCGGCCTTGCTCCAGTCGATCCACGCGATCTCGTTGTCCTGCGCATAGGCGTTGTTGTTGCCTTGCTGGCTGTGGCCGCATTCCGCGCCCATTGCGAGCATGGGCGTCCCTCGCGCGCAAAGGAGCGTCGCCAGCAGGTTGCGCTGGTCGCGGCGGCGGCGGGCCAGAATTTCCTCGTTGTCGGTCGCGCCTTCGACGCCATTGCTCCAGGAGAAATTGGCGTTCGTTCCGTCGCGGTTATGTTCGCCATTGGCTTCGTTGTGCTTGTGTTCGTAAGCGACGAGGTCGGCGAGCGTGAAGCCGTCATGGGCGACGACGAAATTGACGCTTTTGGACGGACGGCCGTAATGTCCAAAAATCGCCGCCGAGCCGGCGAGCCCGTTCGCCAGGGCCCCGATCATGCCGGAATCGCCGCGCCAGAATTTTCGCGCGTCGTCACGGAAGCGATCGTTCCATTCGCTCCAGCGCGCCGGAAACTCTCCCAGCTGATAGCCGCCGGGGCCGGTGTCCCAGGGCTCGGCGAACATTTTCAAATGGCGCAGGACCGGGTCCTGGTCGATGGCCGTCAGAAGGGGCGCGAATGGATCGAAGCCGTGGCCCTGGCGCGCCAGGGTGACGGCGAGATCGAAACGAAAGCCGTCGAAGCCGCCGAGGAGCGCCCAGGCGCGCAGGCTGTCCATGGCGAGGCGGACGACGGCGGGATGATCGAAGCGCAGGACATTGCCGCAGCCGGCGTCATTGCAATATTGCGCCTGATTGTAGGCGAGGCGGTAGAGAGGTGGAATTGTCGACGCCGCGCAGGGAGACCGTCGGGCCGAACTCGTCGCTCTCGCCGCTGTGGTTGAGCACGACGTCGAGCAGCACGTCGAGACCCGCCGCCTGCAGCGCGGCGACGGACTCGCGCACCTCCCGCCAGCCGCCCGGCGCGAGGCGCGGGTCCGGCGCCATGAAGGCTAAACGGATTATAGCCCCAGTAATTCTTGAGCCCCAGCGGCGGCAGGTGCCGCTCGTCGATCCAGGCGGCGCAGGGCAAAAGCTCCAGCGTCGTGACGCCGAGGTTTTTCAGATAAGCGATGGCGGCGGGATGGGCGAGGCCGGCGAAAGTCCCGCGCAGGCCTTCCGGCACGGCGGGCATGCGCTTTGTGAAGCCGCGCACATGCAATTCATAGACGATGGATTGCGCCGAGGACGTTCTGGGACGTTTCGGCGACAGGACATGAACCGGTCGTTGCGCGATGGCTTTCGGAACGAAAGGGGCGCTGTCGTCCGTCGACCGGCCGCCGCCGGCGGAAAAACCCAGCATCGACGGGTGTGGCTCGAACGGGCGGTCGAGCGCCAGGGCGTAGGGATCGACCAGCAATTTGTGCGGATTGTGACGCAGGCCCCGAGGCGGATCGTAAGGCCCGTCCACACGCAATCCGTAACGCGCGCCCTCTCGCAGGCCGTGGATGAAGCCATGGAGCGCCGGGCCGCTGCGGCCGGGCAGGCGCAGGCGATGGGTTTCGCGGTCGGCCGAATCGAACAGGCAGAAATCCACCGCCGTTGCGGTTTCGGAATAAAGCGCGAAATTGCCGCCGTCCTCGCTCAACACGAGGCCGAGTTCGTCAGGGGAGCCGGTGGAGACGGCGTATTTTTCAGGCATGACGCACTCGTCTCGCGTACGTCATTGCGAGGCGCGAAGCGACGAAGCAATCCACGCTGCGGTTCGCTCGATTGGTGGATTGCTTCGCTTCGCTCGCAATGACGGTTTCATTCTATGCGGCATTCATCAAGTGATCACGCTCGGCTGCGTCCGTCCGGTATGCCGGCGGATTTCGGCCAGATCTTCGGCGACGGCGATCAGTTCGGCCAGAGCCTCTTGCGTGTCGAGATCGTGCCTTGCCGGGTCCGGCTCGTAAAGCTCGAGATAGACGCGCAGCGTCGCGCCCGACGTGCCGGTGCCCGACAGGCGATAGACGATGCGCGATCCTCGGGCGAACAGGATGCGAATGCCTTGCTGAGCCGAGAAGGATTGGTCGATCGGATCGCGATAGGCGAAATCGTCCGCCGCCTCGATTTCCAGATTGCCGAATTTCTTACCCGCGAGACCGGGAAGTTTTTCTCGCAGGGACGCGACCAGAGCGTTGGCGCCTTCGCTCGCCACTTCCTCGTAATCGTGGCGCGAATAATAATTGCGGCCATATTCCGCCCAATGGCCGCGCACGATATCCCTGACGCTTTCCTTGCGCGCGGCGAGGATGTTCAGCCACATCAGCACCGCCCAGATTCCGTCCTTCTCGCGCACATGGTCCGAGCCGGCGCCGGCGCTTTCCTCGCCGCAGATGGCGACGCGGCCGGCGTCGAGCAGATTGCCGAAGAATTTCCAGCCGGTCGGCGTCTCGTAGAGGCCGATGCCCATCTTTTCCGCGACCCTGTCGGCGGCGCGGCTGGTGGGCATGGAGCGGGCGACGCCGGCGATCCCGCCCTTGTAGCCCGGAGCCAGATGCGCGTTGGCGGCGATGATCGCCAGCGAATCCGACGGCGTGACGAATTGTCCGCGCCCGATGATCAGGTTGCGGTCGCCGTCGCCGTCCGAGGCCGCGCAGAGATCGGGCGCCTGCGCCGACATGGCGAGGTCATAGAGATGTTTGGCGTGGACGAGATTGGGGTCGGGGTGATGGCCGCCGAAATCCTCCAGCGGCTCGGCGTTGATGACGCTGCCCGGCGCGGCGCCGAGCGTTTGCTCGAAAATCGCCTTGGCGTAAGGCCCGGTGACCGCGCTCATCGCGTCGAATTTCAGCGTGAAGCCATCGCGGAACATCGCCCTGATGGCGGGGAAATCGAACAGGCGCTCCATCAGGCCGAGATAGATGGCGACGGGATCGATGACGCGCACCCGCATTGCGCCGAGGTCCGTTTCTCCGAGAGCGTCGAGATCGACGTCCGCCGCCTCGATGATTTTATAGCTCTCGATGGTCTTGCTGTGGGCGAAAATCGCTTCGGTGATCTTTTCCGGCGCCGGGCCGCCGTTGCCGATATTGTATTTGATGCCGAAATCGCCCTCGGGGCCGCCGGGATTGTGGCTGGCGGACAGGACAATGCCGCCATAGGCCTTTTCCGCGCGGATGACCGCCGAGGCGGCCGGCGTCGACAATATGCCGCCGCGCCCGACGACGGCCTCGCCAAAGCCGTTCGCCGCGGCCATTTTCAGCACGATCTGGATGGCGTCGCGGTTGAAGAAGCGGCCGTCGCCGCCGACGACCAGCGTCTTGCCGCCGAAATCTTCGAGCGAGGAGAAGATCGACTGGACGAAATTGGCGAGATAATGCGGTTGCTGGAAGACTTTCGTCTTCTTGCGCAGGCCCGACGTGCCCGGCCGCTGGTCGGCGAAAGGCCTGGTCGCAACGGTCTCGATTTGCGGAAGCGTTGCATTCATTCGGCGAGGCTCCGGTACAGATTGGCGTAGGTCTTTGCGGGCTGCGTCCAGCTCACGTCGGTCTTCATGCCATTGAGCTGGATTTTGCGCCAGACCGGCTTCTGCGCGAAAAGGCCGGCCGCCTTGCGCAGCGCGGCGGCCAGCGCGTCGGCGGTGACCGGCGCGAATTGCAGTCCGGTGGCGCATTGCGCCGCCAGCGCCATGTCGTTGGCGTCGATGATCGTGTCGGCGAGGCCGCCGACCCGCGAGGTCAGCGGCACGGCGCCGTAGCGCAGGGCGCAAAGCTGGGTCAGTCCGCAAGGCTCGAAACGCGAGGGAACCAGCAGCGCGTCCGCCCCGGCCTGGATCAGGTGCGCCAGCTCCTCCGCGTAGCCGAAATGCGCGCCGATGCGGTCCGGCGCGGCGGCCGCCGCCGCTTTGTAGGCGGCCTCCATCGCGGGATCGCCGGAGCCGAGCAGGGCCAGTTGCAGGTTGAGCGGCTCGAACAGCGGCAGGCATTCGAGCAGGAGGTCGAGCCCCTTCTGGCTCGACAGCCGGCTGACGACGCCGAGCAGCATGGCGCCGTCATATTCGGCCAGGCCGAGTTTTTCCCGAAGCGCGCCGGCGTTCGCCGCCCGCGCGGCGAGCGTCCGCGCCGAATAATGCTTCGCGATCAGCGGGTCGGAAGCGGGATCCCAGACCTCTATGTCGATGCCGTTGCGAATGCCGGCCAGCACGCTTTCGCGCGCGCGCAGGATGCCCGAAAAACCCATGCCCTGTTCGGAATCGAGGATTTCCCGCGCATAGGTCGGCGAGACAGTGGTCAATGCGTCGGAATAATTGACGCCGGCCTTGAGAAAGCTGATCTGGTCGTAATATTCCAGCCCCTCCTCGACGAAGCTCGCCGCCGGCAGGCCAAGGGGCGCCAGCATTTCCTGCGGGAACAGGCCCTGGAAGGCTAGGTTGTGGATGGTGAGGACGCAGGCCGGCGATCTCTTGCCGCTGAAGCGCAGGTAGGCGGCGGTCAGCCCCGCCTGCCAGTCATGCGTGTGGACGACGTCGGGCGAGAAATTTTCGATCAGGCCCTGCGCCAGGGCCGCGCCCGCTTTGGACAAGGCGGCGAAGCGCTGGGCGTTGTCGGGATGGTCGAGGCCGTCAGCGCCGAGATAGGGCCCGCCCGGCCGCAGGAAAAGATGCGGCGCATCGAGCGCGAACAGGTCGAGCGCCCCCGCCTTCCCGCGCAAAATGCGCGCCGGCCCGCCGAACAGGTCCTTGAAACGCGCCACCGGCTCCGGCTTCTTCATGCCGTCAAGCACGGCGGCGAAGCCGGGGACGAGGGTCGAGACGGCGACATTTTCGCCGGCGAGGGCCAGGGGCAGGGCGCCGGCGACGTCGGCGAGGCCGCCGGTCTTCACCAGCGGATAGATTTCCGAGGCGACCGAAAGCGCGACCAGAGGCTTTTCCGATCCGATGGAGTCGGATCGGGGCTCCGGTTTCTTGTCTTTACGCATTTCCTTCACGCGAACCGGCGCCCGCTTCGCGTGAAAATGCTCTGCTGGACGCATCAGGCGAGCCGATCGATCATCGGCTGGGTGATGAGGCAGACGCCGTTCTCGCTGCGGCGGAATCGTTTCGCGTCCAGCTCGGGGTCCTCGCCGACCACTAGGCGTTCGGGAATGTGGACGCCGCGGTCGACGATCACATTGGTCAGCCGCGCCCAGCGGCCGATGTCGACATCCGGCAGGATCACCGAGAAATTGACATGGGCGTAGGAATTGGCGCGCACGTTGGAAAACAGCAGGCTGCGCCGCAAGGCGGCGCCCGACAGGATGCAGCCGCCCGAAACCAGGGAGGAAATGGCCTGGCCGCGGCGTCCGTCCTCGTCATGCACGAATTTGGCCGGCGCGGTCAGCTCGCTATAGGTCCAGATCGGCCAGTTGCGGTCAAACAGATCGAGCTCCGGCGTAATGTCGGTGAGGTCGATATTGGCGGCCCAATAAGCGTCGAGCGTGCCGACGTCGCGCCAATAGGCGCGGGTCTCGTTTTCCGAGCGCACGCAGGAGGCCGAAAAGCGATGCGCGACGGCTTTGCCGTGCTTGACAATGTAAGGGATCAAATCCTTGCCGAAATCATGGCTCGAAATCGGGGTTTTCGGCGTCCTGGCGCAGCAGATCGAACAGGAACTTGGTTCCGAACACATAAATGCCCATGCTGGCGAGGCAGCGGTCGGGCTTTCCGGGCATGGTCGGCGGGGTCTTCGACTTTTCGATGAAGCTGACGATGCGGTCCTTGGCGTCGACGCCCATGACGCCGAAGGCGGTCGCCTCCTCGACCGAGACCTCGAGGCAGCCCACGGTCACGTCGGCGCGCTGGTCGACGTGCTGCTGGAGCATCAGCTCATAGTCCATCTTGTAAATGTGGTCACCCGCCAGGATGACGATGAACTGGGGCTCGTAATCCTCGACGATGTCGGCGTTCTGGAACACCGCATCCGCGGTGCCGACATACCATTTGTCCTCGGATACGCGCTGCGAGGCGGGAAGGATGTCGAAACTCTCGTTGCGTTCGGGGCGCAGGAAGGTCCAGCCGCGCTGCAGGTGGCGGATCAGGCTGTGCGCCTTGTATTGGGTGGCGACGGCGATGCGCCTGACGCCCGAGTTCAGCGCGTTGGACAAAGCGAAATCGATGATGCGCGTCTTGCCGCCGAAATAGACCGCGGGTTTTGCGCGCCGATCCGTCAATTCCATCAGGCGCGAGCCTCGGCCGCCGGCCAGGACATAGGCCATCGCCTGACGCGCCAGTGGCGCGTGCGCCGTGGCCTGGGCTGTAAACTTCATGTCCGTCTCCGCCCTTTTTCGTTTCGTCGGTCGTGCCGCCGCGATCTCAAGCGTCGCAGCATCTTTTTAGCGTTGCGCCGGCGTTTTCGATTTGCGCCATCTCAAACTTTCGCCTTCGCCCCCTCGTTGACCGGCACCTTCCAGATGTCCTCGGCATATTCGGCGATGGTGCGGTCCGAGGAGAACCAGGAGGTGCGCGCCGTATTGAGGATGGCGGAACGCTGCCAGGACTTGCGGTCGCGCCATTTGCGGTCCACCGCCCGCTGGGCGGCGTAATAGGCGTCGAAATCGGCCGTCACGAGGAAATGGTCGTGATAGGTCAGGACATCGACGAGATGGGCGTAGCGCCCGCGGTCGTCGGGCGAAAACACGCCATGCGCCACCGAATCCAGCACTTCGCGCAGCACCGGCGAATTGGCGATGGTTTCCTGCGCGTCGATCCCCTGGCGGCGGCGCTCGTCCACCTGGGCCGCTGTCAGGCCGAAGATGAAGATATTGTCGTCGCCGACATGCTCGCGGATTTCGACATTGGCGCCGTCGAGCGTGCCGATGGTCAGCGCGCCGTTCAGAGCCATTTTCATGTTGCCGGTGCCTGACGCCTCCATGCCCGCGGTCGAGATCTGCTCCGACAGATCGGCCGCCGGAATGATCGATTCCGCCAGGCTGACATTGTAGTTCGGCAAAAACACCACCTTCAGCAGGTCGCGCACGGTCGGGTCGTTGTTGACGACGCGCGCGACGTCATTGGCCAGCTTGATGATCAGCTTGGCCTGATGGTAGCTCGCCGCCGCCTTGCCCGCAAAAATCTTCACGCGAGGCACGAAGTCGCGCATGGGTTGCGCGCGGATGTCGTTGTAGAGCGCGATGGTTTCAAGGATGTTCAGGAGCTGCCGCTTGTATTCATGGATGCGCTTGATCTGGACGTCGAACAAAGCGGCGGGGTCGACACGGATCAGCAGGCGGTCGGCGATGAGCTTGGCGAGCGCCTCCTTGTTGGCGAGCTTCGCCGCGGCGTAGCGCGCCTGGAAATTGAGATCGTTGGCGAGGGGCTCGAGCTTTTGCAGAGCCGAGAAATCGTCCAGCACGGATTTTCCGAGCGTTTCGCAGAGCAGGCGGGTGAGCTGGGGATTGGCCTCGATCAGCCAGCGGCGGAAGGTGATGCCGTTGGTCTTGTTGACGATGCGGCCGGGGAATATCTCGTTGAGGTCGCGAAAGACCGTCTGCTTGACCAGTTCGGTATGCAGGTGGGAGACGCCATTGACCTTGTGCGAGCCGAGAAAGGCCAGATGGCCCATGCGGACATGGCGGCCGTTATGCTCGTCGATCAGCGACAGCGACGCCAGCTTGCCGGCGTCGTTCTGGCCCTCGCGCCGCAACCGGTCGAGATGCAGGGCGTTGATCAGATAGATGATCTGCATGTGGCGCGGCAGCAGCCGCTCCATCAGCGGCGCGGGCCAGGTTTCGAGGGCTTCCGGCAGCAGCGTGTGGTTGGTGTAGGAGAAGGTGGCCTGGGTGATCGCCCAGGCTTTTTCCCATTCGAACCCGTGCGCGTCGACCAGCAGGCGCATCAATTCGGCGATGGCGATGGCGGGATGGGTGTCGTTGAGCTGGATCGCCGCCTTTTCGGCGAGCGTCTCGATGTCGCCGTGCTGCTTGAGATGACGGCGGACCAGATCCTGCAGCGAGGCCGAGGCGAAGAAATATTCCTGGCGCAGCCGCAGTTCCTGGCCGGCCGGCGTGGAATCGCTGGGGTAGAGGACCTTGGAAATGGATTCGGCCCGCACCCGGTCGGCGAGGGCGCCGACGTAATCGCCCTGGTTGAACACGTCGAGGCGCAAGGGATCGGGCGCGCGGGCGCTCCACAGCCTGAGCGTGTTGACATGGACGCCGCGCCAGCCGACCACCGGCGTGTCGTAGGCGACCGCCTCGACGGTTTCCGACGGCCGCCAGATATGCGCCGGCGCGCCATGCGGGCGCGGCGCGGAATCGACCACGCCGCCGAAGCCGATGGCGTAATTGACCTCGGAGCGGGGAAATTCCCAAGGCGTGCCGAAATCCAGCCAGTCCTCGGGATATTCGTGCTGCCAGCCGTCGCTGATCGTCTGGCGGAACAAGCCGTTGTCGTAGCGGATGCCATAGCCGTGCGCGGCGATCGACAGGGTGGCCATGCTTTCCATGAAGCAGGCGGCGAGGCGCCCGAGGCCGCCATTGCCCAGCGCTGCGTCCGGCTCGATGTTGCGCAGCTTTTCGAGATCGATGTCGAGGCCGGCGAGCGCCGCGCGCATCGGCTCGAGCAGACCGGTGTTGCTCAGCGAATCGATGAGCAGCCGGCCGATCAGGAATTCCAGCGACAGGTAATAGACGCGGCGACGGTTGTCGCGGTAATTGCGCCGCACCGAATTCAGCCAGTCGTCGACGATGCGGTCGCGGGCGGCGAGCGCCACGGCCATGAACCAGTCGCGTTCGCTGGCGGCGTTGCGGTCTTTGCCGACGCTGTACTTGAGCTTTTCCAGCACGGCCTCGCGCAGTCTGGCTGCGAGATCGCCATCCCTGCCGTTTTCGGCGACGGCGGCGGGCGCGGCTTCAGCCGTGGGCAGTTCGTTCATGAGCCATTCCAGTTTTTCGCGCCAATGACTTCCGCGGAAGAATCTCAGTTCGCCGTGACTTTGCCGCTTTCCGGCGTCGCTGGCAAATCGTCCCGATCTTCCCTTTCCTGCCGGGCTTGCGCGCGCCAGACCACAATGCAGATGGCGGCGACGGGCAGGCCGATGCAAGACGTGGCGATAAAAAAGGCCGGATAGCCGAAGGCGGCGACGGCATAGCCGGAAAAGCCGCCGAGCAATTTGCCCGGCAGGGCGTAAAGCGAAGATAGCAGGGCATATTGCGCCGCGGCATAAAGCGGCGAGGTCAGCGACGACATGAAGGCGATGAGCGCCGTGCCGGCGAAGCCGCCGGCGAAATTCTCGACGCAGATCGACAGGGTTAGATACGGCAGGGAATGGCCCTTCGCGGCCAGCAGGGCCAGGCTCAGATGCGAGGCGCTGGCGGCGATCCCGCCGATCAGCAGCGACGGCATCAGCCCGAAGCGGGCGATGGCGAGGCCGCCGGCGAAAATGCCGCCAAGGCCGACCCCGAAGCCGAACAATTTGGTGACATTGGCGATGTCGGCTTTGGAAAAGCCGAGATCGATGTAAAGCGGATTGGCCATGACGCCGGAGACGAAATCGGGCAGGCGGTAGATGGCCAGCAGGGCGAGGAACAGAAGCGCGAAGCGCCCATTCCGCAGGAGCATGTCCTGCAGCGGTTCGGCATAGGCCTCGCGAAATGTCTTCGCGCGGCCCGGAGCGGCCTCGGCATGCTTTGCGGGCTCCGGCGCGAGCAGGCTGGCGATCAAGCCGACGCCCATCATCGCCGCCATGCACAGATAGGCGGCGCGCCAGGACAGGGATTGCGCAAGATGGAGCGCGCCAAAGCCGGCGCAGAGAATGGCGAATTTAGAGCCGATCTGGGTGGCCGCCGACATTTCGCCCTGCTGCTCCGGCGGCGCGACGGCGATGCGCCAGCCGTCGATGATGACGTCCTGCGTCGCCGAACAGAAGCCGAGGCTGAAGGCAAAGGCGATGGTCCAGAGGAGATTGTGCGCGGGATCGCCGAAGGCGAGGCCGGAGAGACAGCAGGCCACGCCAATCTGGGTCAGCACCATCCAGCCGCGCCGCCGCCCGAGCCGGGCGCCGAGCAGGGGGGCGTCGAATTCGTCCAGCATCGGCGCCCACAGGAATTTGACCGAATAGGCAAGCGCCACCCAGCTCATCAGGCCGATATGCTGGCGACTGACGCCGGCTTCGCGCAGCCAGGCCGACTGGGTCGAGAAGACCAGCAGGAAAGGCAAGCCGGACGAAAAACCTAGCGCCAGCATCAGCGCGAGTTTCTTGTCGGTGAACAGACGGCTCAGGGGCCGGCGCGGCGATTCAGCTTGCATGGGCCGACTATGCCACGGACGGTCGGCAAAAGCGAAAACGGGCGGCCAATCTGTTTTTCCATCGTTTTACTGGAATTTTTACACAAATTGCTGCTAGATAAGGCGAATTCTGGCGCGACGGGCGCAAATAAGGGGCGACAGGCTCGACAAAATGCTGACCAACAAGGGGAAATACGGCCTCAAGGCGATGGTCCATCTCGCCGGGCTCGAGCCGGGCGTCCTCGCGCAGGTGCAGGACGTGGCCGACAACAACGCCATCCCAAAGAAATTTCTCGACCAGATATTCTCGGAATTGCGCAATTCCGGCCTGGTGTTCTCGAAAAAGGGCAAGGGCGGCGGCTACGCTTTGGCGCGTCCGGCGCATCAGATCAGCGTCGGCCAGATCGTGCGTGTGCTGGACGGGCCTCTGGCGCCGATCCAGTGCGCCAGCGTCACCGCCTACCGGCCCTGCGACGATTGCTGCAACGAGAAAATCTGCGTGGTGCGGCTGATGATGGTGCAGGCCCGCAACGCCATCGCCGCCGTGCTCGACAGCCACACGCTCGCCGACATGCGCGCGCTGGGCAGGCCGGCCGAGGCGGCGATGATGTTCGATATCTGAGACAATCTCGCTCAGGCGATCTCCGGCAGCAACCTGCGCGCGATCTTGCCGTTTTTCGTGCGCGGCAGCTTTTCGAGAAACACGTATTTTTTCGGGCGCTTGTAGCCGGCGAGACGTTCGGCGCAATGGGCGGCGAGCGCCGCCTCGTCCAGCCTCGCACCCGGCGCGGGCACGACGAAGGCGCAGATCACGCTGACGCCCTCCCGCACTTTTCGCTCTGCAGCCGCGACATCGGCGACGCCGGGCGCATGCGACAGCGCGGCTTCGACCTCCGCCGGCGAGACGCGATAGCCCTGCGCGTTCATCAGGTCGTCGCGGCGGCCGTGCAGCCAGACATAGCCGTCTTCGTCCATTTCGGCGACGTCGCCGCCGACAAACCACTCGCCGCGGAAGACTTCGGCTTCGGCTTCGGGGCGATTCCAGTAGCCGAGCATCAGGCCGGGGTCGGAGCGATGCACGGCGATCAGCCCGCTTTGTTTCGCCGGCAGCGGCGTCTCGCCCTGTCCCGGCGCCTCGCCCCCTTTCAGCGGCAGGATGACGACTCGCCGGCCCGCCTGCGCCCGGCCCGGCGAGCCCGGGCGGACGGGCGTCGTCGGGCCGCTGGAGATATAGGTCGAAATTTCGCTCATCCCCAGCGCCTCATAAAGCGGCTTGCCGGTCGCCTGGAGAAAGCTTTCGCGCAGGGCCGCCGGCAGCGCCTCGCCCGCCGTCACTCCATGGCGGAGGCTTGCGAAATTCTCGGCCGTGCAGGATTTTTCGCGCAACATCTGCCTGTAGACGCCGGGAACGGCGGCGAAGATCGTCGCGCCATGCCGAGCGACCAGGCGCGGCCAGACGCCCGGATCGGCGGGGCCATTGTAGAGGATGGCGCGGGCGCCCCGTGAAAAAGGGTCCATCAGGCCGACGCCGAGCGTATAGGTCCAGTTCATCGCGCCGGCATGCAGGATGATGTCGTTTTCGCCGATGCCAAGCCAATGGTCGAGCATCGGGGCGCGGCCGAGGATGACGCGCTGGGCGTGCAGCACGCCCTTGGGGCGGCTGGCCGTGCCCGACGTGTAGATGAGATAGGCCGGATCGTTTTCCTGGGTCGCGGCGTAAGGCATGGGATCGAAGGCGGCAAGGCGCGAAAATTCCGCCGAGTCGATGGTTTTCGCCCGGAAAACCGCGAGGCCCTGCGGGCACACGACCGCCTCCGCGCCCGAAATCGGCGAGCAGGAAATCCACCTCTTCCGCCGTCAGTTGCGCCGAGGCGGGCAGCGCGACGAGGCCGGCGGCGATCAGCGCGAAGAAGGCCAGGGCATAATCGAGATCGTTGCCGCGCCGGATCATGACGCGGGCGCCGCGTGAAAAGCCGAGGCTCGCAAAGCCGGCGGCGAGGCGGCGCACGGCGAGGTCGAATTCGCCATAGGTCAGGCTCTGGCCGCAGTTCTCGCCCGCCAGAACGAGGGCGGTCTTGTCGGGCCGCCGCGCGGCGTTGTCAGCGAGGCAGAAGGCGGCGAGATTGAAAGAGGAGGTCATGCGCCGAAAAGATCAAACCTTCACGCATCTGTCACCTGATTTTCATAGGCAGGCGGGGCTCACGAGTCGCCAGCGACGAAAGGTCGGCCGATGTCCCAGACGATGACCAATGTGGTAAGCCTGAACGCGCGCAAAACCTACGAGCGGATCGCCTTCGCCTATGATCTGCTCGACGCGCCTTATGAAATCGCCTGGAAGCGCGCGCTGCGCCAGCGGGTGTTCGAGGGGCTGCACGGCGCCATCCTCGACGCCGGCGTCGGCACGGGCTGCAATTTCGCCGCTTATCCGGCGGGCGCGAGGGCTTCGGGCTGCGACGCCAGCGCCGCCATGCTGGAGAAGGCGCGGGCGCGGGCGGAGAAGCTCGGCCAGCTCGTCGAATTGCGCCGCTCCGACCTGACCCGCCTCGACTGGCCGGACGCGACTTTCGACGGCATTGTCGCCACGTTCGTTTTCGCCTGCATCGAGGACCACGAACAAGCGGCGGCCCTGTCCGAGCTGCGCCGCGTGTGCAAGCCGGACGGCGAAATCCGCATCGTCGATTACCGCCTGTCGCCGCGCCCCCTGGTGCGGGCGCGGCAAAAGCTGATGTCGGCCTGGCTGAACGGAACCTTCGCCGCCACTTATACGCCGACGACCGAGCTCTATTTCGAACAGGCTGGCCTGGAAATCGTCGAAGAGACGTTTTTGCGCAGCGACGTGCTGAAGATGATCCGGCTGCGTCCGCGCTGAATTTTTTCGTCTCGGAAAGAAAAGGGCGACCGTGAGGCCGCCCTAATTTTTTGCTTGCCGCCCGCTCAGAAGATCGTGCGGAACAGCCAGTAGAGCGAGCCGGACAGGATCATGGCGACCGGCAGGGTCAGGACCCAGGCCAGCGCCAGATTGCGCAAGGTCGACATTTGCAGGCCCGAGCCGTTGGCGGACATGGTTCCGGCGACGCCCGACGACAGGACGTGGGTGGTCGAAACCGGCAGGCCGTAGACGTCGGCGGCGCCGATCGTCGCCATGGCCACCAGTTCGGCGGCGGCGCCCTGGGCGTAGGTCAGGTGGGTCTTGCCGATCTTTTCGCCGACCGTGACGACGATGCGCTTCCAGCCGACCATGGTGCCGAGGCCGAGCGCGATGGCGACGATCACCTTCACCCAGGTCGGGATGAACTTGGTCGCCTGGTCGATCGAGCTCTTGTAGTTTTTCAGCGTCGCGAGGTCGGCAGGCGACAATTCGGCCGCCTTGTCCTTCATCAGGAAGCGGATCGCCTCCGAAGTCAGATACATGTCGTTGCGGGTGTTGCCGACCTTGTCAAACGGCACTGCGCCAATCGAGCCATAGGTTTCGACCTGCTTGGAGATGTCCTTGACCAGCACCGCCAGCGAGGGAAACGTGCCGCCGGTGATTTCATGCCGTGAAATATAGGCGGTCACGGCAGGGCGGGGGTCGCCGATGATGCTGTAGCCGGCGGCCTTGGAGTCGATCACCCTGGACGCATCGGTCGAGGCCTGGGCGAATTGCGCGATATGGCTGGCCGGCAGCGATTTGTTGAGGGCGTAGGAGGTCGGGACCGTGCCGATCAGGATCAGCATGATCAGGCCCATGCCCTTCTGGCCGTCGTTCGAGCCATGCGCGAAGGAGACGCCGGTGCAGGTGAAGATCAGCAGCGCGCGGATCCACAGCGGCGGCTTTCCGTCGCCGGCAGGGGCGGCGTAAAGCTCGGGCCGCTTGACCAGGACCTTCATCGCCATCAGCAGGGCGGCGGCCAGGACGAATCCGAACACCGGCGACAGCAGCAGGGCCTTGCCGATCTCGATCGCCTTGCCCCAGTCGACGCCTGACGTCCCGTCCCGGCCGCGCAAAAGCGCATTGGCGACGCCGACGCCGATGATCGAGCCGATCATCGTGTGCGAAGACGAGGCGGGCAGCCCGAACCACCAGGTGCCGAGGTTCCAGATGATGGCGGCGATCAGCAAGGCGAAGACCATGGCGAAGCCGGCGTCCGAGCCGACCTGCAGGATCAGTTCGACCGGCAGCAGCGAAACGACGCCGAAGGCGACTGCGCCGGTCGAGGTCAGGACGCCGAGGAAGTTCCACAAGCCCGACCAGGCCACGGCGGCCGGCGCCGGCAGCGAGTGCGTGTAGATGACCGTTGCGACCGCATTGGCGGTGTCATGGAAGCCGTTGACGAATTCGAAGCCGAGCGCGATCAGAAGAGCGACGCCGAGCAACAGGAAGGGCCAGAATTTGGCGACGGAGGCATTGGGTCCGAGATCGGAATAGATCGACCAGGCGGCGTAGAGCAGGCCCGCGAGGCCTATGGCGATCAGCGCCCAGACGGTTTTCGGTTCGGTGGGATGGTCGAGATTGGGCCGGGCGATTGTCGGCTCGGCCTGGGCTTGCGACGCCATGGTCATGGTCAATGTCCTTCCGTAGTGGAGCGGACTTCGACTATGGGCATGGAGATTACAGGGCTATGACAAAGAGGCTCGCCGCAGGTTTTTGGACGGTTGTCAGCCGGCGATCCGCCGACGCGGGCCTCCGGCCGATGGGCCGGGCGCGCGCAAGATGCTGTTCGGCCGGTTCAAAACGGACGGATTTTCCTTGTCGTAGAGCGCCACCATGTTGCGGCCCGAACGCTTTGCTACGTAAAGCGCGGCGTCGGCCTTGCGCAAGATGTCGTCGATGTCGTCGTCCGCCGACCCGATCGCCACGCCGAAGCTGCAGCTAAGCCGCAACAGGGTCGTGCCGACATCGATGTCATGCGTGGCGACGGACCGGCGCAAGGCCTCTGCCGCGCGCCAGGCAGCGTCGGCGTCGCCATGATCCAGCACCAGCGCGAATTCCTCGCCGCCCAGGCGGCCGACCGTATTGCAATTGCTCTTCAGGAGTTTGGCGACGGCGCGGATCGCCTTGTCGCCGGCGGCATGGCCGTAGGTGTCGTTGATCGCCTTGAAATGGTCGATATCGACCATGATCGCAGCCAAAGGCGCTTTTGCCTCACGGCACAATCGGGCCGCCCGGCGGAAAAAGGCCGGACGGTTGTAGAGGCCGGTCAAGCCGTCGCGCGTCGCCATTTCGACCAGCTTGAGCTGCATCTGGCTGAATCGCTCGGCGGCGCGCAGCCGCGCGTAAAGCTCGTCCGACGATAGCGGCAATTGCAGGACGTCGTCGGCGCCGCAATCCAGCGCTTCGATGAACGCTTGCGAAGTGAGCGGACGGGAAATGAGGCAAATGTAGATTGGGCGCTCGAAGCTCGCCAGCAGCCGGGCCTCCCAGCACATTTCGGGTCCGCATATATCGCTTCCGGCATCGACGGCGATCAGGGCGTTGGCCTCTTCATGCGCGCCGAGATGGTCGAGCGCGTCGCTCGCCCTGGAGAAGCAGGCGACCTCGTGTCCGCGTGTTTCCAGAAGGGCGGCCAGCGACTGCATCAATGTTTGGTCGACCGCCGCCAGCACCACGCGCATCGTCGACAACTCCCTGTTCCAAAGCGGGAAAATTCGTGACCGCGCCCTGAAGAGGATTCGGCTCGATGCGAGACACTAGTTAAAAATGATGAGCGCGAAGTTAAGGCCGAAGTCGGCAATTCGCCAGCGAAGAATGGCGCCGCCGCCGCGCCTTGCCAGCTTCGCGCAAGCCACATGGCGCAAAAAGACGGGAGACGAATTTCAGGAGAAGCACGATGGGCCTCTACGACGCCATGAACGCCAGCGTGACGGGAATGGCCGCGCAGTCGAACTATCTAGCTAATATCGGCCAGAACATTTCGAATTCCGGCACGGTCGGCTACAAGGAGGCCGAAACCGAATTCTCCACGCTTGTCGATCAGTCGGCCGTCGGCCAGACTTCGGCCGGCGGCGTGCAGTCCGACACCCGCATGGCGATTTCCCAGCAGGGCACGCTGGAAAGCACCACGTCGTCCACCGATCTCGCAGTGAGCGGCAGCGGATTTTTCGTCGTCTCCAATGCGGCCGGGCAGCAGTTCCTGACGCGCGCCGGCTCCTTCGTGCCCGACGCCAGCGGCAATCTGGTCAACTCGGCGGGCTTTTACCTGAACGGCTACAGTCTCGCCAACGGAGCGCCGACCATGGCCTCCAATTCGCTGTCGGGAATGCAGGTCGTCAATGTCAATTCCAATGGGCTGACGGCGACGCCGACGACCTCGGGAACGCTGACCGGCAATCTGCCATCGACCGATACGATCACCGCCGCGACCACCGCGGCCAACGGGGCTCTATACGAAAAGACCTCCATGGTGATGTACGATGACCTCGGCACGCCGCACACGATCGACCTCTATTTATCGCAGACATCCGCCAATACTTGGCAGGTCACGGCGTTCGACCATTCGACCGCGACAAACGGCGGCTTTCCCTATACCGCCTCGCTACAGCGCCCGTGCCGCTGTCGACACAGACGATGAACTTTCAGCGCGACCAGCGGCGACTTGACATCCGGCGGTTCGCTGTCGATCCCGGTCCCCGGCGGCGCCGCCATGACGCTCGATCTCGCGAGCATGACGCAGCTTGCCGGCTCGTTCGCCGTCTCCACGTCGTCAGTCAACGGCAATGCGCCGGCTTCGGTCAGTTCGGTCACCATCGGCTCGGATGGAACCCTGTCCTACCAGCTCACCAACGGCTCGACGGTCGCGGCCTATAAAATTCCGCTCGCCGACGTCGCCAGCCCGGATAATCTTTTGCCGCAGACGGGCAATGTGTTCTCGGCCAATATCCTGTCCGGCCAACCCGCCGTCGGGACGGCGGGATCAGGCCAGCTCGGCACCATCCAATCGAGCGAGCTGGAGCAGTCGACCGTCGATATCGCCACGGAACTGACCAACATGATCGTCGCACAGCGCGGCTACCAGGCCAATTCGCAGATGTTCAAGGCCGGCGCCGATCTTATGTCCACGCTCATCAACCTGAACCTGACCTGAAAGCGGAAGATTAGCCATGGGGCTCTCAAACGCCTGGAATGTCGCTACAACCTCACTCGCCACGAACGCGGGCCTGACGACCATCGTCTCGCGCAATATTTCCAATGCGCAGAATTCGACCGGCTATGTCTCGGCGAAGGTCGCCAATCTCGTCACCGGAAACGGCGGCGCGGCGGTCATCCAGTCGATCAGCGATATGACCAATGCGACATTGTTCAACTCCATGCTGTCGAGCACGTCGTCGAACGCGTCGGCGCAGGCCCTTTCGAATGGCGTGACGCAATTGCAGCAGACCGTGTCCGACGCCGCGACGACGGCCGATTCCTCCGCCACGGGCAATTCGCCCTCGACCCTGCTGCAAACGTTTTCCACCGCGCTGCAGACATATTCCGCTTCGCCGAGCAATTCCTCCGCCGCCAGCGCCGTGGTCTCCGCGGCGCAAAGCCTGGCCCAGGGACTGAATGCGGCAAGCGCGACGACGCAGGGCGTGCGCGAAACGGCGGACCAGAACATGGTCCAATCCGTCGCCACCATCAATTCGCTGCTTTCGCAATTCCAGACGGCGAACACGACGATCATCAACGGAACCGCGTCAGGCGCCGATATTTCCGACGCGCTCGACCAGCGCAACACCATCCTGCAAAGCCTGTCGCAGCAGATCGGCATCACGACGACGACCAGCTCCAACGGCTCGATGTCGATCTATACCGACAGCGGCGTGACGCTGTTCGACACGACCGCGCGCAGCGTGACCATGGCGCCGACCACGACCTATTCCGCTTCGACGGTCGGCGCGGCGGTCTATGTCGACGGCGTGCCCGTGACAGGCGCCAACGCCATCATGCCGATTCAATCAGGCGCGCTGGCGGGACTGGCCAACCTGCGCGACAATGTCGCCACGCAATATCAGAGCCAGCTCGATTCCATCGCCGGCGGCCTCGTCAACGCCTTCGCCGAAACCAACTCGGGCACGGGCGGCAAGCTTGCGGGCCTGTTCACCAACGCGGGCTCGACCTCGGTCCCCGGCTCGAATCTCGTGACCGGCCTCGCGGGCGCAATCACGGTCTCTGCCGCCGTCGTACCCTCGGTGGGCGGCAACCCCAGCCTGATTCGCGACGGCGGCATTAACGGCTCGGCCTATGTCCAGAACAGCACCGGCGCGGCGGGCTATAGCGCGCTGCTCCTCAGCGACGTTTCCGCCTTGAGCGCGACCACGGCCTATCCGTCCGGCACGGGCATCACGACCTCCAGCAGCCTCGCCGGATACACTGCGGCCTCCGCCAGCTGGCTCGACGGCGAATACCAGACGGCGACCAACAACGCCACCTACCAGTCCACGCTTACCACCCAGGCGTCGCAGGCCCTTTCCAACGCGACGGGGGTCAATATCGATTCGCAGATGTCGAAGATGCTCGACCTCGAAAATTCCTACCAGGCGTCGGCCAAGCTGATTTCCACCATCAACACGATGTTCGGCTCCCTCTTGCAGGCGGTTGCGTGATATGTCCGTAAGCTCCGTCTCAACCTCGACAGTCTCCTCGATCCTGCAGGGCACGGTGACGCGCCTGCAGTCGCAATTGACGACGGCCTCGTCCGAAAGCTCGACCGGGCTTCTCGCCGACATCGGCCTGACTCTCGGCGCCAACACCGGCCAGGACATATCGCTGCACCAGCAGATGGCGGACCTTGCCGCCATCTCGAGCTCCAATTCGCTTGTCGCGAGCCAACTCGACACCGCGTCGAACGCGCTGACCACTATGCAGGCAAGCACGCAGTCCATAATGGCGAGCCTGGTCACCGCGGAGGCGTCGACGCCGGGCTCAGGCGCCGCGACCGCCCTGCAGCAGTCCGCCGCCGGCGCGTTGTCCAGTTTCACGTCGATGATGAATGCGGAATCGGGCGGCCAGTATGTCTTCGGCGGAATCAACACCGGCGTCGCGCCGATGTCCGCTTACGCGCAGACGCCAGCGAGCGCCGCGCAGACCGCGGTGGACACCGCTTTCCAAACCTATTTCGGCTTTCCCATCACGTCGTCCAGCGTGAGCACGATCACCGGGACGCAAATGACCAATTTCCTGAACGGCCCCTATGCGGCGTTGTTCAGCGGATCGAACTGGACCTCGAACTGGTCTTCGGCGTCGAGCACGGCGCTGACCAACCGCATCAGCGTCAACGACACCACGGCGACTTCGATCTCCGCCAATCAATCGGCCTTCCAGGACACGGCGCAAGCCTTGACCATGGTCAGCGAGTTCGCCGGCCTGAACCTGAGTTCGGACGCCTATTCGGCGCTGCTGACCACGGCCAACTCAGTGACGAACAGCGCCAACAACGGCCTGATCCAGGCGGGCGCCACCGTCGGCGAGATGCAGAACCAGGTAACGCAGGCCAATAGCGCCATCAGCCTGCAGCAGAATTTGTTGACCACCCAGATCAACGCCAATGAGGACGTCAACAGCTATCAGGTGGCGACGCAAGTCAGCAACATATCGACGCAACTGCAAACCGCCTATTCGCTGACCGCCCAGATCCACAAGCTGAGCCTGGTCAATTTCCTTTAATTGCGCAGGGTATCCGCATGTACCAGTTCACCTATGCCGAAGTCGTGGAAGATTCTCCCCAGGAAATGCGCGCGCGCGAGCATGATGCGATCGGGCGCGCCGTGACTCTGCTCGAAGCCGCGCAAGCGGCCGGGCCGAAGTCGAAGGAAGCCCATGACGCCCTGACCTACCTGCGTCGTCTGTGGTCGATATTCATCGACGATCTCGGCAGCCAGAACAACGATCTGCCGGAGGATTTGCGGGCGCAGCTCATCTCGATCGGCATCTGGATCATGAAGGAGATCGAACGCCTGCGCACGGGCGCGATCGAATCCTTCGCCGATCTCATCGAAATCAACGCGATCATTCGCGACGGACTGGCGTGAGGCTTCGATGCTGCTGAAACTTCGCGCCGGGGAAAAGCTCTACGTCAACGGCGCCG
Organism: uncultured Alphaproteobacteria bacterium; assembly: GCA_963849665.1. Taxonomy (GTDB): domain Bacteria; phylum Pseudomonadota; class Alphaproteobacteria; order Rhizobiales; family Beijerinckiaceae; genus Rhodoblastus. The sequence continues at coordinate 25,616 of CAWKJW010000097.1, forward strand.
TCATCAAGGTCGAGCGCAAGGCGACGATCGAATTGCTGAACGACGCGACTTTCCTTCTTGAGGCGCATGTCCTTCAGCCCAGCGACGCCAGCACGCCGCTGCGCCAGCTATATTTCGTGCTGCAGACGCAATTGATGGAGCGTGACGGCGCGCCGCTGGCGCGGCAGATGTTCCAGACCATGCTCGCCGCAACGTGCGAGGTGCTGGGCGCCGGCGCGCTGACCGACGGTCTTATCGCCGCTGCCTCATCGGTCGAAGCCGGCCGCGCTTTCGATGCGCTCAAGATTATTCGCGGTCTTTTTCCGCTCGAAGCTGAAATGATGAAGGACAAGGCGGCCGAAAGCGCCGCCGCCTGAAATACCGATCCAGCCGGATCGGTCTCCGGTTTTTCGTTTTAACGCGTATTCGCCAACGCGGCCCCGCGGGCGCCCGCCCAGGCCAAGGACAAACGCCATGACCGTTTCTTCCGTTTCCTCCACCACCGCCGCCGCCGCCACGGCGAGCGCAGCGGGCACGACCGCCGCTTCGGCTGCGCTCAACTACAACGAGTTCCTGCAATTGCTGGTGACCGAAATGCAGAATCAGGATCCGACCCAGCCGATGGATCCGACCTCGCAATTGTCGCAGCTCGCCTCTTTCTCGGCGGTCGAGCAGCAAGTCCAGACCAATACGACCTTGACGTCGCTGTTGAACACGGCGGGGATTTCGCAGGCCGAGTCCGCAGTCGGGCGCACTGTGACTTCGGCCGACGGCACGGTCAGCGGCACCATATCCTCGGTGACCATCAATTCGACCGGCTCGACCGCGACGCTGACCAGCGGCCAGACCGTCACGCTCGGCTCCGGCGTCACGATATCCTGAGTCGCCGACGCCGCTCTTTCCCGCGTTCAATCCTCGGTTCTGGGGGCTTCCCAAGGCCGCCCGGCGCCGAATTTCAGGACTGCCTGTCGCCCATGAACGAAGCCGACGCGCTGGACCTCCTGCATTCCTCGATCTGGACGATCCTGCTCGGCGCCGGGCCGGCGGTCTCGGCCGCCATGGCGGTCGGCATCGTCATCGCCCTGTTCCAGGCGCTGACGCAAATTCAGGAAGCGACCCTCACCTTCGTTCCCAAGATCATCGTCGTCCTTGTCGTCCTGGCGCTGAGCGGCTCCTTCATCGGCGCGGAGATCCACACTTTCACCGAGCAAGTCTACGGCCGCGTCGAAAAGGGCTACTGAGCCCTCGGTGGCAGTTTGACGCAAGCTTGCGCAGCCATGTTTGCCTGACTGACAAAGCTAAAGCTTTTCCCGCTTCGCCAGAGACGGGGAAAGCTTTAGGAGCGAACGCGACGCGGAGCCGTTGCGAGGGATTCGCCGATCGTGACGAGCCTCGATCGGCGAAAAAGTGGTCAAGGTGAATCATGACGCAGACAGCGGCGATCACGTCCATACAGCCAGCCCCGAAAAGCGGGCGCGACGTCGCGTTCGCGCTGGGCATCATCGGCATTCTCTGCATCTTCTTCCTGCCGATTCCCGCCTTCATGATCGATCTGGGCCTGGCCTCATCGATCGCTTTGTCCGTGCTGATCCTCATGGTTTCGCTATGGATCGAGAAGCCACTCGAATTCTCCGCCTTCCCGACCATCCTGCTGGTCTCCACGATGTTGCGGCTGGCGCTCAACATCGCCACGACGCGTCTTATCCTTACCCACGGCGCTCAGGGCGTGACGGCGGCCGGCTATATCATCGGCGGCTTCGCGCGGCTGGTGATGGGCGGCGACTTCGTCATCGGCCTCGTCGTCTTCATCATTCTCATCACCGTCAATTTCCTGGTCATCACCAAGGGCGCGACCCGTATCGCGGAAGTCGGCGCGCGCTTCACCCTCGACGCCATTCCCGGCAAGCAGATGGCGATCGACGCCGATCTGTCGGCAGGCCTGATCAACGACAAGGAGGCGCAGCTGCGCCGCCGCGAGCTCGAGGAGGAAAGCTCGTTCTTCGGCTCGATGGACGGCGCCTCGAAATTCGTGCGCGGCGACGCTATCGCCGGCCTGATCATTCTGGCGGTCAATGTCTTCGGCGGCATCGTCATCGGCGTGACGCGTCATTCGCTCGACCTCGGCGCCGCCGCCGACGTCTATACCAAACTGTCGGTCGGCGACGGCCTCGTCTCGCAGATTCCGGCGCTGATCGTTTCGCTCGCCGCCGGCCTCCTCGTCTCCAAGGGCGGCACGCGCGGCGCGGCCAACAAGGCGGTGCTGGGCCAGCTTGGCAATTATCCCCGCGCCCTCTTCGTCGCGAGCGGGCTCCTGCTGGTCCTCGGCATGACGCCGATGCTGCCGTTCTTTCCCTTCGCCCTTCTCAGCGGCCTGCTGGCTTTCCTCGGCTACGCCATTCCGCAGAAGCTGGAGCAGGAGCGTGAAGTCCAGGCGGCGGCGCAGCGCGTCAAGGAGGAGCAGGAGCGTCTCGAAGCCAAGAATTCGGTCAAGGAATCCTTGCGCACCAGCGAAATCGAACTCGTCATGGGCAAGCAGCTCGCGGCGAAGCTGCTGCTTTCGCAGAACGAGCTTTCCACGCGCGTCGCCCGGATGCGGCGGAAATTTGCGGTGCAATATGGTTTTGTCGTGCCGGAGATCAAGGTTTCCGACAGCCTGACGGCGCCGCCCAAAAGCTACCAGATCAAAATTCACGGCGCGATCGTCGCGACGCAGGACGTGCGCATCGGCGAATATCTGATCATCAACGGCGACGGCAGGCGGCCGGACACGCCCGGCGAGGAAACGCGCGAGCCGGCATTCGGCATGAAGGCCTACAGCATTTCCGAGGCTTTCGTGAACGAAGCCAAGCGCTGCGGCTTCAACCCTATCGACAATATGTCGGTGCTGCTGACCCATTTGTCCGAAGTCATCCGCAACAACCTCGCGCAACTGCTCTCCTACAAGGACATGCGGGCGCTGTTCGACCGACTGGGTCCGGAATACAAGCGCCTGCTTGACGAAATCAGCCCGTCGCAGATTTCCTTTTCGGGCTTGCAGGCCGTGCTGAAACTCCTGCTCGCCGAGCGCATTTCAATCCGCAACCTGCATCTCATCCTCGAAGCGATCGCCGAGATCGCGCCGCATGCGCGCCGCGCCGAACAGATCGTCGAGCATGTCCGCATCCGCATGGCCCAGCAGATTTGCGGCGATCTGGCCCAGGGCGGCGCCCTGAAGATTCTGCGGCTCGGCAATCGCTGGGACATGGTGTTCCATCAAAGCCTGAAGCGCGACGCCAAAGGCGATGTCGTCGAATTCGACATCGATCCGCGTCTGGTAGAGGAATTCGGCGAAGAAGCCTCGACCGTCATCCGGCGCCACATGGACGCGGGCGAGCATTTCGTGCTGGTCGCCGCGCCGGAGTTCCGCGCTTACGTGCGCATGATCGTCGAGCGCCTGTTCGCCACCCTTCCGGTGCTGTCGCACCTTGAACTGGCGCGCGGCGTCGAGATCAAATCGCTGGGGACGATTTCGTGATCCTGGCCGCGCCGGAATTTGTCGCGTCGGCGTTCATCCTGTTCTGCCGAATCGGCGCCTGCCTAATGCTGGCGCCCGGTTTTTCGAGTCCGCGTCTGCCGGTCCGCGCCCGACTGTTCATCGCGCTCGCCCTGACCCTCGCGCTGGCGCCCGCGCTCACCGGAGGCAAGCCTTTCGTGATTCGCGACCTGCCCGCGCTGGCGGGCGACATATTCGGCGAATTGTTCATCGGCGGCATGATCGGATTGCTTGGCCGGCTCTATTTCCTGGCCCTGGAGACAATGATGATGTCAGCGTCGATGAATATCGGGCTGAGCAATGCGCTGGGCGCGCCCATCGACGAATCCGAACAACTGCCCCTCATCGCCACGCTTGTCACCCTCACCGCCACCTGCCTGATCTTCGTCACCGACCTGCACTGGGAGCTGATCCGCGGCATCGTCGCCTCCTACAAGGTTATGCCGGTCGGCTTCGCGCTGCGGCCGCAGGATGCTTTGGCCTCCGTCGCCGACGGTCTGGCGCGGACCTTCGTCATCGCGCTGCGCATCTCGAGCCCCTTCATGGTTTTCGCCATCGTCGTCAACATGGCGATCGGCTTGATCAACCGGCTAACGCCGCAAATTCCGGTCTTCTTCATTTCCGGCCCCTTCGTCATCGCGGGCGGATTGATCCTGTTCTACATCATGTCCGGCCCGATGGTCGGACTCTTCATGGCGCAGTTCGCCGATTGGGCGGTCAAGGGAAACTGATGCGCAACAGACATAAATCGCTGGAGCGGCTGCTCGCGGTAAAGACCCAGCTGCACAGGCTGGAGGAGGCCAAGCTGACCGAAATCCAGCGCCGCAAGCAGCTTGTCGCCGAGGAAAGACGCGCCATGTTCAACCTTCTCGGCGATGAAGAGAAGACGGACAGCTTCATTCTTGGCCTCGCCTGTCGGCAAATCACGCGAACGGACAAGAGCGAACGCGATCTCGACGTCGCCGAAAGCCAGCAGAAGCAGGCTTTGCTGAAACGCAGCGCGCAGAAACGGACGCTTGAAAAAATCGTCAAGGAGGCGGCACAGGAGTCGGAGCGCGAGAGCGAGAGGCGGACGCTGCTCGACATCGGCGAAAAGCTGGCGATGAAGCCGCCGACAAGCCTCCCGTAAGTTTAGCGTTCTAGTCTGGCGCCTAGAGCCTTTTTCGACCCGGTGGAATCGGATCGGGGCTCCAGTTTCTTGTGTTTATGCATATTCGCTCACGCGGTCCTTCGGGTATTCGCTGACGCGGAACTTCGGTTCACGCGGACCGGCGTCACTTCGCAAGCGAATATGCTCCAAATCAATGCAGCGGCGGCCATGTCGATTTCTCCGACTTCCGATCTCATTCTCGACGTCGCCCGCGCGGCCGATCCGCTCAAGGCGCAAGCGACCACGCGCGCGCTTGCAGCGGCGTCTGCTGGCGTGGATGCGACGGCGGCCTTTTCAACAGCGCTTGACCGCGTCGCCGCCGCGCCGGCCTCTGCGGGGCGTGATTTTTCCTATCAAAATCCGGTCGCAGCCGTCCGCGGCCCGGTGGAGACGTCGGCCCACAAGGCGGAAGTCGGGCTGGAAAGCGTATTCCTCAAGCAATTCGTTGAGGAGATGTTGCCCAAGGATGCGACGGCTGTCTTCGGCAGCGGCGTTGCGGGCGATGTTTGGAAATCGATGATGGCGGAAAAGATAGCCGACCAGATCGCCGAATCGGGATCGTTGAAAATCGGCAAGAGGCTGTTTGCGACGCATCCGCAATTGCTGCGTTCGAACAGGCATGACGGCCTGACAAATCACCCGCCGGCGCCGCTGGCGTCCAACAAGGTTTGACGAGGCGCCAATGGTGGAAAAATCGGGCGCGCCGCCGCGCCTTCAGGCCAGGGCGCAGAGCGCCTTCTACGAGGCGATCGGCCGCATGGAGGCGATCGTCGACCAGGAGACGGCGCTGCTGCGGGAAAACCGCGCGGTGGAGTTGACCGAGTTCAACAATCGCAAACAGCAGGGCCTGCTCGAGATCAACCGGATCCTGCGCAATTTCAGCAATTTCGACATTCAGCTGGTCGATCGCGAATGCATCCGCAGCCTCGTGCGCAAGCTCGAGGCCAATCGCCAGATTCTGGCGCATCACCTCAAGGCCATGGACGAAATCTCCAGCCTTGTATCGCGCGCGATGCAGGAAGCGGAATCGGATGGAACCTACGGTCGCGGCGGCGCCTGACGAAGCTTTCACGTGGGCAACTTGGCGGACGCGCCGGAGGGATCGATGATCAAAATGCTGGCCCTGGCCCTTTGGGTAAGCGCCATCACTGCGGCGGCGAGCACCGGCGTCGCGCGCTGGCAGGCTTCCCGCGTCGCCGCGCCGAACGCCGAGGCGGCCGCCCATGTTTACGAATATCGCAAGAGCAAGGTGATCAACGTGCCGGTCGTCGGCGACGGCGCGCTGCTCGGCTACGTCATCGTGCAGTTTCTCTATGGCATCGACACCAAGGCCGCGGAAAAGCTGAACGTCAGCCCGGACGCCTTCATCATGGATTACGCCTTCCGCAATTTGTACGGCGACCCAAACCTCGATTTCCGGCACCTCGACAGATACGACATTACCGGTCTGACCACGCGGCTCAAGGATATGCTGAACAGCAAACTGGGCGCGGGAATGATCAAGGATGTCCTGATCCAGGATTTCTCCTATATGCCTAAGGATCAGAATCCACGCTGATTATTCCGTCCGCGGGAAAGGCCCGCGCAAGCTCGTAAAGGCATTTTGAAAGCGACGGCCCGGATGGCGATTTTCGATTCGGGCGCCCGAAAGGACGGTGCGCAGGGCATGGAACTATACCGCTTCAAAGGCAATCGCGCGGCTCCCGCGGGAGACGACAATGTCTACGCCGTGCTTGCCGGCCTGCTTGCTCCCCGCATTGGCGACATCGTCGAAAAATTTTTCGCCGGCCTCCACGCCGATCCGGCCAAGAGCGCGATCCTTGCGAAAGCGTCGGCGCCGGAAGGCCTCAAGCGGACGCTCAAGCAGCATTGGGAGCACCTGTTGTCGCGGGCGCCCGATGGCGAGACGAGAAAGCGCGCGCGACGGGTCGGCGACGCCCATGCGCGGATCAATCTCGAGCCGCGCGAATATATCGAATCCTACGCGTTTTTCTTCAAGGCGCTGACAGAAGTCGTCCTGACGCGACAGCCGCGGGAAGCGGCCCTCGTCGCGGCCTTGACCGATACGCTTTTCAGCGACATGAGCGCGGCCTTGACGTCCTTTTTCGAAGGCGCGGAAACGGCAAATCGAGAACGCGAATCGCTGGAGCTTCTGGGCGCCGTCGAATCTGAAATGGAAGCTTCGAACGGCATTGCCGAGACCCAATCGGCTTCGCTGCGGGCGATCGTCGACGATCTCGAGAAGGTGCTCAAGGACTTGCGCGGCGGCGTCTCCCTGGTCAAGGAGGGCGCCGAGACGACCTCCGGATCGATCGGCGCAGTCGCGGCTGCCGTGGAGGAGCTCCATGCGTCGAGCCAGGAAGTTGGACGGCAGGCCAATCAGACCAATTCCCTGGTCCACGATGCGGTGGAGCGCGCGGACGAAGCGGAGCGGCGGTTCGGACTGCTCGCGGCCTCCGCCGCGCGGGTGACCGAAATCGTCGGGCTTATCGCGGGGATTTCCAACCAGACGAGCCTGCTGGCGTTGAACGCCACCATTGAGGCGGCGCGCGCCGGCGAGAACGGGCGCGGCTTCGCGGTCGTCGCCAACGAGGTCAAGTCGCTGTCGCAGAGGACCAACGCGGCGACCCGCGATATCGCGAGCCAGATTGCGGAAATCGAGAGCGCGACCAAGAGCGCGGTGGGCTCGATGAAGGATGTTCGCGAAATCATCGGCCGCATCAGCGAGATCGCGGCCTCGGTGGCGCAAAGCTCGGACCAGCAGGTCGGGGCCATCCAGGAAATCGGCCAAAGCGCCAATTCGGCGGCGCATGGCGCGGCGCGGCTGGGCGGCAGCGTGGACATGTTCACCGGCGCGGTGGCCGACGCGGGGCAGTCGACAGAAAATGTCTCGACCCAGTCGCGGCAGGTCAGCACGCTTTTCGAGCGGCTGTCGAAGCGCCTGATGATAACGCTGCGGAATTTTGCCGACCAGGATCTGCGGCGCAACCCGCGTTCGCCCGCCAAGGTTCCCGTGGAGCTGACCCTTGGCGGCCGACAGTTGAGCGCCGAAATCGTCGAGATTTCGGAAGGCGGCGCCCTGATGAACGGTCTATCCGAAAAAATCGAAATCGGGAACGCTTATGAACGCGCGGCTCCAGGATATAGGGCCGCTGTGCGCGCGCGCCGCGAGCACGTCCGAATTCGGCCAAAGGGTGCAATTCGTCGATGTGCCGGACACGACGGCGACGGAGCTGAAGAATTTGATGCGGCGGCTCATGGGCAAGGAGCAGGTCTTGCGCCAGATCGTCATCGCCAGATCGAAAATGATTGCGGCGGCCTTCGAGGACGCGCTGGCGAAAGGCGAAATCACGGAAGCCGATCTGTTCGACGTCAATTACGTGGCGATTCCCGCCACCGATCCGCGGCAATATAGAAACCGCGCCCTCGATTTTCTCGAACGGCGCCTGCCGGAAATCCAGGAGCCCATTCTCGCGCTCGACGCGGCTGTGGTGTTCTCCGCCGCCGTCGATCGAAACGGCTATCTTCCCGTGCACAACAAGATCTATTCTGCGCCGCAGGGCCCCGATCCCGTGTGGAATAACGCCAATTCGCGCAACCGCAGGATTTTCGACGACATGACGGGCCTCATGGCCGGGCGGAACACGCAGGAAGTGCTGAGCCAGACCTATCCGCGCGATCTCGGCGGGGGCAAGATCGCCCTGATCAAGGATATTTCCGCGCCGATTTTTGTCCGAGGCCGGCACTGGGGCGGCCTGCGCATGGGCGCCAAAATTTCCTGAAGATTTCCTGACGGAAGAGCTGCGACGAACTGCGGCGATTTCGCGATTGCCGTGTGCGGCGCATTTCCGGGAGAAGGGGCCCACGCTGTCCGCGTGACGATCCGAAGGGCTTTCAGCAAATAGGCGCAATCGAAATCCCGATCCGGTTCTGTCGGATCGGGATTCCGGCGTGGTCAGAAATTGATGTCCCTGGAAATCAGGCTCGGCGCGGGCCGACGCGGCGGCGTCAGGCGGGAATCCGCAATCGCCCGGGCGAAATGCGCCAGCCTTTCGGGCGCTTCGCCACAGGGCTGCTCGTAGGCCACATGCTGGATATCGACGCCGGCGCGCGCGGCGTTGAGGCAAAGTCGGAAGAAGACCGTCACGCCGCGCCAGCAGAATTCCATATTGAGGGAGATCGTGGGCAAAGTGTCCCAGACGACGTCGAGATCGGCCGACCAGGCATAGCGCAGGGCGCCATGCTTGAAATAGAGTTCGGCCGATGAATTGACGAGGTCCTCGAGATTGGCGCTGCGCTCCGCCCGAACATAGCCGATGAGATCGATCACGTTCACGAGCCGCAATTCGGTCGCGACGTCGGCGACGCTTTCGGCGAGAACGCGTTCGCAGTCGAGGTTGAATTGTGACGGAATTTTGGGCGAAATTTTGGGACGTTCCATGGAAGCGCCTTCACTGTTTTCTCTGGCCGGCGCCGCGGCTGCCGAGGAAATGGATGAGTTCGGCGATGACGCGGTAGAATTCCGCGGGGATCATCATGTCGACTTCGACACGATCGTACATGGACCTTGCCAGAGCCTTGTCTTCGATCACCGGAATGTCGTGTTCCTCGGCGATTTCGCAAATCTTCAGGGCGATGAGATCCTGCCCCTTGGCCACAACCTTGGGAGCGCCGCCCTCGGAGCGGACATAGCGCAGGGCTATGGCGTAATGCGTCGGATTGGCGATGACCAGGGTCGCCGTCGGCACGGCGCTCATCATGCGCTTGCGCGAACGCTCCAGCGCCACGGAGCGCAGGCGCGCCTTGACCATCGGATCGCCTTGCATCTGCTTGTGCTCATCCTTCACTTCCTGCCGGCTCATGCGCAGGTCTCGCTTCCAGTGCAGGCGCGACCAGAAGAGGTCCGCCGCGGCAAGCACGAAAACGGCGGCGCCGATGCCGCCGAAAAGCCTTATCGAGACGGTGAGCAAATGGTCGGCAAGGCCGGCGGGGTCCGAAAAGAAGTCGCGTAGGAGGACGCGATTTCCTTCTTCACGATAAAGAAGGCGATGGAGCCGACGATGAGAAGCTTCAGCAGGCTCTTTCCGAATTCGGTGACGCCGCGCGAACTCGCGATGCGGGACCATCCCGCGGACGGGGAGACACGGTCGAGCTTCGGCACGATCCGGTCCACGACGAAGCTTGGCGGGTTCTGGGCAAATGAGGCGACGAGCGCGGAGACGATGAAAAGGACGAAAGCCGGAAGCACGAAGGCGCCGGCGGCCTCGATGAGGGCGGCGATCAACGCGGTGGCGTTGCGGCCCTCGCCGAGCTGGTACTGCCCTGAAAGGCCGACCATCTGCTGCAGCGCGACAATCAGGCGCGCGGCGCCGTCGCGCAGGAAAAAGACGAAGAACAGGAGCGATGCGAGCAGGCTGGCGAAAAGGGCGACTTCACGCGAATTCGGGATGTCGCCCTTTTCGATCGAATCGTGCAGGCGCTTGTCGGTCGCCTCTTCTGTCTGGCTTTCCTTGTCGGGCTTGTCGCTCATGCGGGTCTAGAGCCTTTCCCGATCCGATTAAATCGGATCGGGGCTCTGGTTTTTCGTCTTGACGCGTATTTGCTGACCCGGCCCTTCGGCTGAGGCTCAATCGTAGACCGCATCGCTCTGGCCGCTCGAATTGATCTCGATTTCATTGCGTTCGGCCATTTCAAGCACGGAGTCCGCGATGGCGCGCCGCGCCTTCAGGACGTCGCGTTGCTGCGCGGGGCCGCCCGTGTTCAATTCGTTCTCGACCATTCGACGGGCGCGCGCGCCCATGGAGGAGAGAATCATTTCGCGGAAGGCGGGGTCGGTGCCCTTGAGCGCCAGCACGACGCGATCGGCGGGAACTTTGTCGAAGACCGTCGTGCGCGCCTTTTGCGACAGCTTGGCGATGTCTTCGAATGTGAACAGGAGGCCGCGCAATGTCTCGGCGTCCTTGGGCCGGTCCTCGGCGAGGCTCGACAGCACGTCCTCGATCTGGTCGCGCTCCATTTTATTGATGATGTCGGCGATTTTCGAATGCGTGTCGGCGCCGGTGTTGCGCGCGACATTCAGCAGCAGGTCCTCGTGCAGGGTGCTCTCCAGCACGCGCATCATAGGATCCATCACCGGACGTGGCGAAAGCATGCGCCGCATCAGGCCATTGCGCAGCTCGCGCGGCGTTTGCGCCATGATCTTGGCGGCCGTGCCGGAGGAAAGCTTCGACAGGACAAAGGCGAAGGTCTGTGGATGCTCCTTGAGGAGATAGGTCGCGAGCGCGCTTTCGGGCGCGGCGGACAGGCGGTCCCACATCGCCTTGTTGGAATTGCCTAGCACGTCGGACAGGATTTCGGCGGCCTCTTCCGAGCCCAGGGCGCCGTTGAGCAGGCTTTCCGCCTCGCCGGCCGAGCCGAGCAATTCGGCGCCGGCGGAGAATTGCTCGGTAAAATCGTCGATCAGTTTTTCGATCGTCGCCGGATTGACCGAGCCGAGTTCGGAGGCTGCGCGCGTGACCTGGCGCAATTCAAGCGAATCGAATCGCTTGAGCAGGCGTCCGGCGATCGGCTTGTCCAGCGCCAGCAAAAGCGCCGCGACTTTCTCTGCGCCAAACAGCGGCCGCGCCACGGCGTGGCCGCGCGCGACCTGAGGCGGAACGAATTTCGCGCTGTCGTCAGGCGAAGGCGTCGACATCGGAAGACCCTACGATTTCGGTGAGCGAGACGCCGAAGCGCGAATTGTCCTCGTCGACGACCACGACCTCGCCACGCGCGACAATGCGCCCGTTGACAACGACATTGACCGGCTCGCCGACCCGCTGGTCGAGCGCGACGACGGCGCCGCGGCCGAGCTTCATCAGATGGGCGACCGGCATCTTCGCCGATCCCAGCACGACCTGGACCGTAACGGGAATGCGGAGGATGGCGTCGTGCCCCCTGGAGTCCGGATCGGGCGCGGCCGAGCCAAAGCCGAGCTGTTCGGCTGAGGTCTGCTGGAGTTGGTCTGTTTCAGACATTTTCGTCCTCGGACTTTGTTGATGGCTTCGGCCAGGATTTCATGAGTTTTCTGCGGCGCCCGCCTGTTGCAGGAATTGCGCGAGCGGCATTTCCTCGATATTGACGCGATCGGCCACCTTCAAAGTGTAGCGACCTTTCGCCTGCCCGAGCTCGCACCAGAACAGCGGCTGGTTCTTGCAGTCGAGCCGCACTTTCGACACGGCGGAGGCTTTGAGCGGGATGGTGTCGCCGACGCGCCAGCCGGAGATGTCGCCAAGGGTCAACGTCTGCTCGTCGAGGATGCCGACCGCCTTGACTTCGGCCTTTTGCACGCCCTGCTGCATGAGCTTCTGCCAGCGCGGATCGCTGGCGGAGCCGTCGCTGGAGAGGTCGCGGGCCAATTGCTGGCGGATCGGAGTTCAGGGCCGGCTGCGGGATGACGACGAACATCTGTCCGCCGATGTCCATCGACTGGATGAGGATCTTGGCGATCACGGCGAGGACGTTGCGCCGGCCCATGACGGTGAAGTCCATGCGGGTTTCGACGCGCTCCAGGCGGAAGCTCGTGGCGATGACCGGGTTGAAGGCGGAATGCAGGGCTTCGGCGGCGATTTCAAACACCGTCTGCGCGACGCGGGTTTCGAGCGTCGAATAATTGCGGTCGTCGTCATGCGGCGGCTCCTGGGCGTCGCCGCCGAGCAGGACCTCCATCAGCGAGAACATGCAGCGGCGGTCGAGGCCGACGAGAACGCGCGCGTCGAGTTCCGGCGAATAGAGGATCGCGGCGATGCTGCCGTCGTAGGAGTCGAGCGCGTCCCAGACGTGGTCGGTATTGATGCTGTTGACGAAGAACGACAGGATCGCAGGCGAATAGGGCCGCATGCCCTCGGCGCACGAGGCGGCGAACTTGTCGAAGATGACCGGCAGCATCGGCAGGCGCTCGACGGTCAAGCCGGGATTGTCGAGCAGCTTTTCCGCTGCGTTGCCGGCGTTGCGGCCTGGAGTCTTGGCGTCCATGCGTTATGCCGCCTGCTTGTCGCCGCCGCCGCCGCCGGACGTCGTCTCGGTCTCGACTTCGTCGATGGTCGGGCGTTCCTTGGCTGGAATGGTCTTGCGTCCGAACTCGACGGCGATCTGGGGCATGGCGCCGTTCATGTACGCGAGCAGGGTCTGCTTGACGAGCGTGTACTTGCGCAGCTCCTTCTGGCGCGTGGCCTTGATGACCGACGCGACCGGCGAGACAATGCCATAGGAGGCGAAAATGCCGGAAAAGGTGCCGACCAGGGCCGCGCCGATCAGGCCGCCGAGCACTTCCGGCCCCTGGTCCAGCGCGCCCATGGCGTGGATGATGCCGAGCACCGCCGCGACGATGCCGAGCGCCGGCAGGCCGTCGCCGACCGTGGTCAGCGCGTGATAGGGCTTCAGCTTGTCGTAGGTCAGCGTCTGGATTTCCTCGTCCATCAGCGCTTCGATTTCATAGGAGCGCGCGCTGCCGATGACGATCAGGCGGGCATAGTCGCATATGAAGCCGAGCATCAGCTTGTTGCCGAGAATCTTGGGATGCGCCTTGAAGATTTCCGATTCGGTGGGATTGTCGATATGCGTCTCGACTTCGCCGCGCGACTTGCTCCGCATCTCCCGCATCAGCGCGTGCAGCAGCGACAGCAGGTCGAGGAAGTCCTTCTGCTTCGGTCCCTTGGCGGCGATCGCCTCGACAATGCCCTTGCCTGTGTCCTTGATGACGGAAAGCGGATTTGCGACGACGAAAATGCCGAGCGCCGCGCCGCCGAGGATCATGAATTCGAACGGTTGCACCAATGTATGCAAATGGCCGCCCAGGGCGGCATAGCCGCCGAGCATGCAGCCCATTGAAATGAATAGCCCGATGACAAAGTTCAACGTCTTACTCCGCTTGGCTTTTGGCGCGCCTCCATCTTTGCTGTGTCGGGCTTGCGTGAGGCTGAAGCCGGAAGCGTCAGCCTGGGGCAAGCGCCGATCCGTTAAAGTTTTCTTCAATTGGCCCGCTTTCTCACGGCGCCGCAGATGGAAGTCGTCGATGCAATCGAGTCTCTATGTCGCTTTGTCAGGTCAGGTCGCGCTGCAGCGGCGGCTGGACACGATCGCCAACAACATCGCCAACATGAACACCGGGGGCTTTCGCGCGGAGGAAGTGAGCTTCTCGACGATCCTGTCCAGGACGGGCGCGACGCCGACGGCTTTTGCCACGAGCGGCGAGAACTATATTTCGCGCCGGACCGGCGAATTGACCGACACGGGCAACCCGCTCGACATCGCCGTCCAGGGCGACGCCTGGTTCGCGTTGAAGACGCCGGACGGCGTCGCTTATACGCGCGACGGCCGGCTGCACATGGACGCGAGCGGCGCGCTGCTCAGCGTCAACAACTACCCGCTTCTCGACGCCGGCGGCGCGGGCATCCTGCTCGATCCGAACGCCGGACCGCCGGTCATTTCCCAGGACGGCATGGTGCTGCAGAACGGGCGGCAGATCGGCGCGGTCGGTCTCTATTCGCTGACCGATTCGGCGAAGCTCAGCCGCTACGACAATTCCGCCGTCATGTCGGACCAGCCAGGAACGCCGGTGCTCGACTTCACCAGCAATGGCGTGGTTCAGGGCATGAGCGAGGGCTCGAACGTAAATCCTGTGCTCGAAATGAGCAGGATGATCGACGTCTCGCGCGACTTCGAGAGCGCCAGCAACGCCATCCAGTCCACCGAAAGCTCCTTCCAGGACGCGATCAAGACATTGGGCGCGACATCCTGACGCGCGCGCGTTCTTTCCCACGAGGCCAATGAATGCAGGCGTTGGAGCTATTGCAGCGCGAAGTGGCGGAGGCCGAACTGAGGCTCGACCCGGTGCGCATCGGCGGCGTCATCACCGAGGTCGGTCCTTCATCCTATCGCGTTTCCGGCCTGTCGCGCCATCTCAAGCTGGGCGATGTCGTGTCGATTGCCGGCGCGGAGCGGGCGTCGCCAGGGGAGGTGGTCAGGATCGACGTCAATGGGGCGACGGTCAAATCCTTCGACGCCAAGGTCGACGCTGGAATTGGCAGCCTGGCCTTTCGTTCGCGGGCGATGCGCCTGAAGCCGCATCGTTCGTGGAAGGGGCGCGTCGTCAACGCGCTGGGACTGCCGGTCGACGGTCTCGGCCCCTTGCTCGAAGGCCCGCGCTCTGTGCCGATCGACGCCGAACCGCCGCCGGCGATGCGGCGCGATCGTGTGCGCCGTCCGATGAAGAGCGGCATTCGCGTCATCGATTTCTTCACGCCGCTCTGCGCCGGCCAGCGCGTCGGCATATTCGCCGGCTCCGGCGTCGGCAAATCCACGCTTCTCGCCATGCTGGCCTCTTCCTCGGGGTTCGACAGCGTGGTCATCGCGCTGGTCGGCGAGCGCGGCCGTGAAGTGCGCGAATTCCTCGACGACGCGCTCGGCGAGAACCGCAAGCTGGCGATCACCGTGGTGTCGACGGCGGACGAGAGCGCGATGATGCGGCGGCTGGCGCCGAAGACCGCGATGAGCATTGCCGAATATTTGCGCGACCAGGGTGAATCGGTGCTGCTGATCGTCGATTCGATCACCCGCTTCGCCCATGCGGCGCGCGATGTCGCGCTGGCGGCGGGCGAGCCGGCCGTGGCGCGCGGCTACGCGCCGAGCGTGTTCAGCGAATTGCCGAAACTGCTCGAGCGAGCGGGGCCGGGCGAGATCGGCGGCGGCTCGATCACCGGCGTGTTCTCGGTTCTCGTCGATGGCGACGACCACAATGATCCAGTCGCCGATAATATTCGCGGCACCTTGGACGGGCATATCGTGCTCGACCGCGCCATCGCCGACCAGGGGCGCTATCCCGCAGTCAATGTGCTGTCGTCCGTTTCGCGCCTGGCGCATCATGTCTGGAGCAAGGAGCAGCGCGCGCTGGTGATGAAGTTGCGCGCGATGATCGCGCGTTTCGAATCCTCCCGCGATCTTCGGCTGATGGGCGGCTATCACGCGGGCTCCGATCCGGTGATGGATCAGGCGGTGACATTCGTTCCAAAAATCTACGAGGGAATGAACCAGTCGCTCGACGATTCGCCAAGCGTCGACGCCTTCCGCGAACTTGCAAACGCTCTGCAAAGCGACAAGGCGTCGGCGTGAGAAAACATGAGACCCGTCGACGCCTTCCGCGAACTTGCAAACGCTCTGCAAAGCGACAAGGCGTCGGCGTGAGAAAAACATGAGAGCCGTCGAGGCCTTCCGCGAGCGCAGCGTTGGCGCCGCAACGCGGGCAGGCGCCAAACTGAAACGAGAGGGGAAATCATGAGCGATTTTACGCTGAAAAGCCTGGGCGTGGCGTGCGCGATCGGGTCCGTGTCTTTCGCGGGCTATCTTTTCACGCATCAGGAGGGCGGACCGCGCGTCAACAGCATGCAGGATTTCGCCATCTTCGCCCAGCCCAGCCGCCTGCAGGCGGTCGAAGCGGCGGTCCGGGCCGCCGCGGCCGACAGCGATGCGCGCAGGACGGGGCGCGCCATCTCGATCGACATGACGCCTATCGGCGCCGTCAGCCCGAGCCAGGTCCGCAAGCCCGGGGCGCCCCGCCACGACGTGCGGATTGTCGAGCTGAACGCCGAGGACGCCCTGCTGGAAACGGCCGATGGCTACCGGCGGGTCAGGGTGGGAGACGAAATTCCGGAAATCGGCAAGGTCATATCAATTCGGCGCATGGGAGAATACTGGATACTGGTGGCCAGTCTTCGCTCCCTCGCGCAGGCTGTGCCGCCGGTCGAATACGATCCTCTGCGCGCCGGGCCGAAGTTCTGAGGATGTTTCTTATTCTTCCGCTTATTCGTTGACGCCGCCCTTTGGGTCTTCAAGCAAACCGCAGCCAATACGCCTGGCAAATGAAGCAGCGAGCCGGTCCGGCAGCAACGCGCGTCAGGCGTTGAGGCCGAACAGGGCGTTGATGCGCTGGCCGATTTCGCCGACGGGCAGGATCTCGTCGGCGCAACCGCTTTCCGCGACGGCGCGCGGCATTCCCCAGACCGAGGATGTCGCCTGATCCTGCGCCATGACATAGGCGCCGCCATCCTTGAGCTTCACGAAACCTTTGGTTCCGTCGTTGCCCATGCCTGTGAGCATGATCGCCAGGACGTTGGCGCCATAGGCGGCGGCGGCGCTGTCGGCCAGGACGTCGACGCTCGGCTTGTAAAGGCTTTCCCCTTGCGCCGCCGCGATCTTGGCGCGGCCGTTGGCGAGACGGAACTGCATTCCGCCAGGACCGACATAGGCGACGCCGGGCGACAGCGCCATGTCGTCTTGCGCCTCCACGACCTTTATAGCGCAGACGTCGGACAGCCATTTGGCCATGGCGGCGGTGAATTGCGGCGGCATGTGCTGGGCGATGACGATCGGCGCGGGGAAGCGCGCGGGCAGGCGCTCGAGAACTTGATGCAGCGCGCGCGGTCCGCCGGTGCTGCTGCCGATCACGACGATTTTGGGTTTGGGCGGCGCGACGCGCATCGGCAGCGGCCGTCGTGGCGCGAGCGCCAGGGCGGGCGCGACGATCGGGGCGAGCCGGGCGCGCGTCGCTCCGACGACCGCATGCAGCTTTTCGTGCAATTGCTCGAAGCCGCCGGCCTTGGGAATGAAATCCATGGCGCCGTGCTGCAGCGCCTGGATTGTCGTCTTGGCGCCGGCTTCCGTCTGCGAACTGACCATGATGATCGGAATGGACGATTTCGCATGGATCTGGCGCAGCGCCTCGATGCCGTTCATTTCGGGCATCTCGACGTCCATCGTGATGACGTCGGGCTTGAGCTCCATGGCCTTGGCGACGGCCTCGCGTCCGTCGTTCGCCGTCGCGATCACGCGGAAGCGCGCGTCACGCTGGATGTGTCGGGTGATCGCGTTGCGCATGAAGCTGGAATCGTCAACGACGAGAACGCGGATCGGCAGGGTTGCGGGTTGTCCTTTCAGCATCGGTGGGATTTCCGCTCCTGTCATGATTGCTCCGGCCGCGTCACGCGATGATTGCGCGTCGCCTTCCGGCGTCGCTTTTTGCGGACGCCGGACCCGGACCGTCGGAGGCGAGCCATTCTTGAAGCTCGGCGCGACGGGTCTGAACTCATATTGGCGGAATTTCCTTAACAAAGGATGCAACCGCAAGTGGCGCCAGCCGCATCGTCGCCGGACGGAAAACAGCGTCAAAATCTGACGACAGGCACACGTAAAACGCGAGCGGTAACGCTTTTTTATCCTATTCCGAGCGATAAATTGACCTCGCAACCATAGCGAGTGCAGCAACGATGCGAAAAATGTTGGCGAAAGACGAAATTCCGGAGGAGCCTTCCGCCGAGCCATTGTGCGAGCATGGGTTGAGCCTGGTCAATCCGGCGACCGGTCTGGCCAATGACTATCTCAATGTGTTCAATGAGATATTGCTTCTGCTCGAATTCCTGCCGTCGATGCCGGAAATGGCCGACGAGGCCCTGGCGTGGCAGCCGCGCAGCTATAGCGAATATTTCGAAAGATCCAGTATTCCAGGCGCGCGCCATGCGTTGCAGGCCTATGACCGGGTAGATCCCGACGTGCGCAGGAAATTCGAATTGATTCTCGGCCGTCTGACCCAGATCGTGGTCGAGGCGCAGCAGACGCTGGCCGAGGAATCCGGCGGCCCGGACTTTCCCGAATCGATCGTCAAATCTTGCGAGGAAACGGCTGAGGCGATGCGGGTCGGCCTCGCCTACGTCTCGCGACTGATCAACGAAGGCTGCGCGCCAAATCAACGCGACGCCAAACGCTCCAAAAAATCAAAAGCGAATGGAATCTGAGCTATGGATGAAATGCTCAAGGAGTTTCTGGCCGAATCCGCGGAGCAGATCGAGGCGGCGAGCGCCCAGATCGTCGCTTTCGAGCGAAACCCGGAGGACGCGGCGCTGATCGCCAGCATTTTCCGGCTCGTGCATACGATCAAGGGAACTTGCGGCTTTCTCGGCCTCGACCGATTGCAAAAGCTGACCCATCATGCCGAGAGCCTGATCGGCTGCCTGCGGGAAGGCGCCCAGGCGACGCCGGAAGTCGTTTCCGCCATTCTTGTGGCGATTGACCGCGTGAAGGATCTTCTCGCGGCGCTGGAAGAATCCGGCCAGGAGCCTGAAGGCCAGGATGACGACCTTGTCTCCATGCTGGATCGTCAGGTCGCGGTTTGTCAAAATCGCGGACCTGCTGAGCCGGCGGTCGAGCCGGAGCCGATAATGCCGGCCGTCGTTGCGCCGGCGCCGGAGGCCGAGTCCGCTTCGAAGGCGCCTTCGGAGGCGGTCGTCGCATCCAATGGGCCGGCGACCCAGGAATCGCTCGACGCGCTTGTCGCTTCGCTGCGCCGCGCCAAAATGGAGCCGGCGCGCCCGCAGCAGCCGGCGGCCCAGGCTTCGGCTACGGCGCCTGACAAGCCGGCGCAGGCCGCGGCGCCTGCGCCGCACCAGCCCGGCGACCACGCTCCCGGCGAAAGCCGCCAGTCCAAGGGCGCGGAGACGATCCGCATCAATCTCAATACGCTCGAGCGGATCATGAATCTCGTGTCGGAGCTTGTCCTGACACGCAATCAATTGATCGAACTG
>CAWKJW010000098.1:0-3026 GCA_963849665.1 uncultured Alphaproteobacteria bacterium
CGCCATTCTCATCAAGGACAACCACATCCAGGTGGCGGGCGGCGTCGTTCCGGCCCTGCGCGCGGCGAAAAATTTCATCGGCCATCTGGTCAAGATCGAGATCGAGGTCGATACGCTCGACCAGTTGCGCGAGGTCCTGGGCGAAGGCGCTGACGTGGTGCTGCTCGACAACATGAATCTCGAACAATTGCGCGAGGCGGTGACGATGATCGGCGGACGGATGAAGGCGGAAGCCTCCGGCGGCATCCACCTCGGCGGATTGCGGGAAGTGGCGGAGACCGGCGTGGACCTGATTTCGTCGGGCGCCCTCACCCATTCCGCGCCGACGCTCGATCTCGGCCTCGATATCGAGATCGGCTGAAGGCCAAGGATGGGACGCAGCGGAAAGCACATTCTGCAAGGCCGCCCTTGCCCTTGCAGCGCAAAAACGCCATGTTCGCCGTGACAAATCATCAGGCGGCGGCGATACCCCCAGCGCGCCGAGGAAAGACGATTTCGTGTTGCTGAAACCCATCATCGTGAAAAAGCCGGCGCGCAAGGCGCTTTGCGCCGCCGCCAGCCTGGCCATGGGCCTTGGCCTTGGCGCGTCCGTCGTCCAGGCCCGCGAAAGCGCCGCCGTTTCGGCGCCCTTCGAGGTCAGCGAGAGCCCGGCCGGCAATTATCTCGCCGCGCGCGTCGCGGAGGCCGAGCATGACACGCTCGCCGCTTCGACCTTCTTCCTCGAAACCCTGCGTTCAGACCCACACAACATGGATCTCGTCGAGCGCGCCTTTGTCGCCACGCTCGCCAATGGCGACGCCCAGGACAGTTTCGCCCTCGCGCAGAAGGTTCTGTCCCGCCAGCCGCGCAACAGCACGGCGCGGCTGGCCCTCGCGGTCCGAGACATCAAAGCGAAAAGCTACGCGGCCGCCCGCTCGGAGCTGAACATCAGCGGCGCCGCGCGGGAGCGCGACCTCACCGCCGTTCTCCTGACCGCCTGGAGCTATGAGGGTTCAGGCGACGTCAAGAGGGCCGTCGCCCTGGTCGACACGCTGAGCGAGCCGTCCTTCGCCGTCTTCCGCGATTTCCACGCCGGGCTGATGCTCGACGCGGCCGGGCGGACCGCTGAGGCCGGCAAAAGGCTTCAGGCGGCCTATGCCGCCGACCAGTCCACGCTTCGACTGGCCGACGCCTACGCCCGCAATCTCGACCGGCAGGGCAAGGCGGCGGAAGCCAAGAGCGTATATGAGGCTTTCAATCGGGCGCAGCCGCGCCAGCCAATTGTTCTGGCCGCGTTGGCGGACCTCGCCGCCGGCAGGAAGCTCGAGCCGCTGGTCAAGGACGCAAGCGGCGGCGCGGCGGAAGTGCTCTATGGCCTCGGCGCCTATGGGCTGGGCTCGTCAAACAACGGGCAGCAAGGCGATGAAATCGCCGCCATGGTCTTTCTGCGCCTGGCCCTCTTTCTCGAGCCGGACCACGCGTTGGCGCTCGATACGCTCGCCGACGCCTATGCCCGCCTGAAGCAGGACGAGGCGGCGATCGACGTCTATGACGAGACGCCCGACGCGAGCCCGATGCGCGTCAACGCGGATATTCACATCGCCTTGCTGCGCGACGCCCTCGGCAAATCGGACGACGCGCTCAAACGCCTGCAGGCGATCATCTCCGACCATCCGCAAAGCGTCGAAGCGCTTTCGGCCCTCGCCGATATCGAGCGTTCGCGGAAGGACTTCGCCAAATCTGCGGACGCCTATACGCGCGTGCTGGCGCTGACCGGCTCCAATGAAAAAAGCCAATGGGCGATCCATTATTTTCGCGGCGTCGATTACGAGCGCGCGAAGCAATGGGACAAGGCCGAGGCCGATTTCAAAAAGGCGCTCGACCTTTATCCCGAGCAGCCGCTGGTCCTGAACTATCTCGGCTATTCCTGGGTCGACCAGGGCGTTCACCTCGACGAGGCGTTCAAAATGCTGCGCCGCGCCGTCGAATTGCAGCCCGAGGACGGCTATATCGTCAACTCCCTCGGCTGGGCCTATTACAAGCTCGGCCATTACGACGAAGCCGTGAAGCTCCTTGAGCGCGCCATCGAGTTGAAGCCCGGCGATCCGGTCATCAACGAGCATCTCGGCGACGCCTATTGGCGGGTCGGCCGCAAGCTCGACGCGACCTTCCAGTGGAACCACGCGCGCGATCTCAATCCCGATCCGGAAGACCTGCCGAAAATCCTGTCCAAGATCGACAAGGGACTGCCGGACGCCTCGCCGCCGACCGCGGTGCAGACTTCGCCCGCGACGCCGCAGCCAGACAACAAGAACGGCGGCTGATCATTTCCGTTCGCCGCTTTCCTCGCCGTCCTTGAGCGCCGCGACCAGCGCGGTGTCGAAATAGCGCGTCCACTCGACGATCTTGAAATCCACCCACGTCAGCCGGTCGACGCCTTCGAGTTCCGCCTCGACGCCCGTGCCGCGGTTGCGCAGCCGCATATGCCAGGACATGTAGGAGCGGCGCGGCATATCGACCACGATATCGTCGACTTCAAAAGTCACGATTTCGAAATCGACATCGAAAGCGCGCCAGGCTTCGCGAATTTCGTCCTTGCCGACGCGCATGCCGGCGGCCGGAATCAGGGCGCGCGAACCCAGAAGACGGTAGGTCGCATTGTCATGGAAGAATTGAAGCCCGGGCTCATTGTCGCCCCTGGCGCGCCGGCCGTAGATTTCGCGCGCGATCGCCATGTATTCTTCACGAGTTCAATTTATCGCTAATCATGTTTTTACCCGGCAATTCCGCTATCTTGACGTCTCGAACGCGCCATCCTGTCATATTCCTGAATAATGATGCGTCAAGGCGCGCGCGCCCCGCGCCTGTCCTCCTCACCACTACTTTCGCGTTTGCCCTCCCGCACGCCCGATCGGTCGGACATCGCTGCGCACGAGATTGCCCCAAAGGGCAGCCCTATGCCTTGACTGCGTACTTTCCAAGCAGAAGTCACGAAGGACCACGGAATGAACCAGACTTAGACGCAGACAACTCGCTTAGCAATAGTT
>CAWKJW010000099.1:0-22670 GCA_963849665.1 uncultured Alphaproteobacteria bacterium
CAAGAACATTGAAGCGGCCTGAACGCCAAAAGGATCGCCGAAAGCGTCCTTTTGTCCGAACGGCGCCAATGATCGACCGCGGTTTGACGTTCAGGCGAGTTTCGCGCCTGACGCGGAGGGGTTACTCGCCAGGATCAAATCCTGCAGCCATTAGACCCTCATCGGCATCAGCACATAGAGCGCGCTGGCGCCGTCGCGGTCCTGGACGATGGTCGGCGAGCCCGAATCGTTCAGCTTGAACAGAGCCGTGTCGCTGTCGAGCTGGTTGGCGATGTCGATCAGGTAGCGGGCGTTGAAGCCGATCTCGAGCGGCGCCGCGTCGTAATCGACCTCCAGCTCCTCGACCGCCGAGCCGGAATCCGGATTGGTCACCGATAGCACCAGCTTTCCCTCGGAAACAGCGAGTTTCACAGCGCGTCCGCGCTCGGAGGAAATGGTCGAGACGCGATCGACCGCGTCCGCAGAAATCGCGGCGCTCGACGGTCAAGAACTTGTCGTTATGCGCTGGAATGACGCGGGCGTAATCGGGGAAGGAGCCGTCGATCAGCTTCGACGTGAGCACGACCGCGCCCAGGGTGAAGCGGATTTTCGCCGCCGAAAGCTCGATGCCGACCTCCATTTCCGGGTCTTCGATCAGTTTCTGAACTTCGGCGACCGCCTTGCGCGGCACGATGACGCCCGGCATGCCCGCCGCGCCCGCCGGGGCCGGCGTCTCGAGCCGAGCCAGCCGGTGCCCGTCGGTCGCGACCGCGCGCAGCAGCGCCTGGCCGTCGGCCTCCGCGACATGCATATACACGCCGTTGAGGTAATAACGGGTCTCCTCGTTGGAGATGGCGAATTGCGTCTTATCGATCAGGCGCTTCAGGTCGCCGGCCGGGAGCTTGAACCTGTGGCTCAGCTCGCCCGTCGCAAGATCGGGAAAATCGCTTTCCGGCAGCGACTGCAGGTTGAAGCGCGAACGTCCCGAGCGCAATTGCAGCTGGCCGTTGTCGTCGCCTGTCTCCAGCGAAACCTGGGCGCCTTCCGGAAGCTTGCGCACGATTTCATAGAGCGTGTGCGCCGGCAGGGTAGTGGCGCCGGCCTTGCCGACATCGGCGGGAACCGATTCTGTGACTTCGAGATCGAGATCGGTCGCCTTGAGCTGCAGGCTGGAGCCGCTGGCGCTCAAAAGGACATTGGAGAGGATCGGAATCGTCGTGCGCCGCTCGACGACGCGATGGACGTGACCGAGCGATTTAAGCAGAGCCGATCTCTCAAGCGTAACTTTCATGGGGCGGCGATCCGAATTGACGACATCCGTTTTGCGGGGGCGCAACTTTGCAGCGGCTTGGCCCGCAAAGCAAGGCGCTGTGCGCCGATTGCGCGAAGTTTCGGCAAGTTTTCCCCGCCATGCGGCCACCTGGCGAACGAGAGGCGCCGATCGGCGATCGTTGCGCCGGGCGCCGAAGCGCGAGCCCGGCGAGAAATAAGTTGACCGGCCCTTAATCCGCCGGTTTTAACATGAAAAACGCTTCTTCCTCGGGAGTCGGACGTAAACGATCATGGCGCGCAAAAAATCGGGCGGCGAGCGCATCGAGCCCACATTTACCGCCAGGTCCGAGTCCGGCGCAAACTCCCGCATCGAGGTCGAGCCCCGCGACGCCGCGAAAAAATCGGGAGGCCGGGAAAAGTCGGCCAAGGCCAATGCCGGGCCCAAGAAGCCCGCCAAGAAGCGCAAGGGCTCGCTGTTCGGCCGGCTGGTCTACTGGGGCTTCGTCTTCGCCATATGGGGCCTGATCGGCGCGGGCGGGGTTTTCGTCTATTATGGCTCGCAATTGCCGCATATCGACCAGCTCGCCGTGCCCAAGCGGCCGCCCAACATCGCCATTCTCGCGTCGGACGGCAGCCTGCTCGCCAATCGCGGCGACACGGGAGGCGCGGCGGTCCGCCTGCAGGACCTGCCGCCTTATCTGCCGAAAGCCTTCGTCGCCATTGAGGATCGTCGCTTCTTCAGCCATTGGGGCGTCGATCCGATCGGCATTCTGCGCGCCCTGTTCCGCGACGCCGTCGGGCGCGGCGGCATGCAGGGCGGCTCGACCCTGACCCAGCAACTGGCGAAAAACCTGTTCCTGACGCAGGAGCGCACGATCTCGCGCAAGATCCAGGAAGCTATTCTGGCGCTCTGGCTCGAGCACAAATATTCCAAGGACCAGATTCTCGAGCTTTACCTCAACCGCGTCTATTTCGGTTCGGGCGCCTATGGCGTCGATGCGGCGGCGGAGAAATATTTCGGCCATTCAGCGAAGGACGTCACGCTGCCCGAGGCGGCCATGCTGGCCGGGCTGATGAAGGCGCCGACCAAACTCGCGCCCAACCACAACGAGGCGGCGGCGGTCGAGCGCGCCGACCAGGTCATCGCCGCCATGGCGCAGGAGGGCCACATCACCGAGGCCATGGCCAAGGTGGCGCTGGCCCATCCGGCCCAGGCGGTGCGCAGCAAGGCCGGCGGCTCGATGAACTACGCCGCCGATTACGTCATGGACGTGCTCGACGACACGATCGGCGCGATCGACGAGGATATTGTCGTCACCTCGACCATCGACCCGGCGATGCAGGCGGCGGCCGAACGCTCGCTCACCGGCGTGTTGGCGCGCAAGGGCCAGAAATACGGCGTGACCCAGGGTGCGCTGGCGTCGCTAGACGGGACCGGCGCGATCCGCGCGCTGATCGGCGGCCGGGATTACGAGGACAGCCAGTATGACCGCGCCGTCTCGGCCCATCGCCAGCCCGGCTCGTCGTTCAAGCCCTTCGTCTATCTGACGGCGCTCGAACACGGCCTTACGCCCGATACGATCCGCGAGGACGCGCCGATCAATGTCCGCGGCTGGAAGCCGGAAAACGCCAGCCACAGATATATGGGCCAGGTCAATCTCACCACCGCGCTCGCCATGTCGCTGAATACGGTGGCGGTGCGGCTCGGGCTCGAGGTCGGGCCGCGCGCGGTGATCCAGACCGCGCACCAGCTCGGCATCGTCTCCGAATTGCAGCCCAACGCCACGATTGCGCTCGGCACGTCGGAAGTCACGCCGCTGGAGCTGGTTTCCGCCTATGTGCCCTTCGCCAACGGCGGCATCGGCGTGCAGCCGCACATCATCACCAAGGTGCGCACCGCCGACGGCAAGCTGCTCTACGCACGAAAAGGATCGAGCAACGGCCGCGTCGTCGAGCCGCAATATGTGGCGATGATGAACTCCATGCTGGAGCAGACGCTGATCGTCGGCACGGCCAGGAAGGCCGACCTGCCGGGGTGGGAAGCGGCTGGAAAAACCGGCACCAGCCAGGATTACCGCGACGCCTGGTTCATCGGTTATACGAGCCAGCTCGTCACCGGCGTCTGGCTCGGCAACGACGACAATTCGCCGACGAAGAAGGCTTCTGGCGCCAATCTGCCGGTTGAAATCTGGTCGGGCTACATGCGCGACGCCTTGAAGGGCATGGTCGTCGCAGGCCTGCCGACGGGGGGCTGGCGCAGCGAAAGCCTGAGCGGCGGCCCAGCCGCTTCGCTCTGGCCGCAATCGGCGCCGCGGCCGGACGCGCCGCCGTCCCAGCCGGCGATTCACATGGACACCAGCAATCCTTCCGCGCCGGTGGTGTTCGGCGGGGCGGGCCGTCCGGGAGCTGCGTCCGACGCCGACGAAGAGCCGACGCCGCCGGGAGACATCCCAGGAGAGCCGCCAACCGGCCGGCCGCGCCGGACGACCGATGACGGCAATATCCTCCAGCGCCTGTTCGGGCAATTCGGCCAATAGCGATCCGTTGCCGAAAATGCGGCGCCGAGCGTTGATATTGTTAAAAATATTTTAGCTCGCGGAGACGCAGGAAGCCGCCGCGCCCATGCAACTATACGAAGGCTCGGACATTGGAGTTTGCGCCGCTCCGCTCAGGGATCGGCGGTGCAATGAAGGGAGGATCCAATGAGTCGGCAGTTTGGATTCACGAAGGCGACGGCCCTTTCGGCAGCCGTGCTGGCGATCGCGGCTTTTGCGGCGGCGCCATCCGCAAAGGCGCAGAGTGTGAGACACGCCGGCGGCCAGGCCTATTGGAGCGGAAATCCCGGCCCGGTCGACCCCGGAGCTTTCTGGGACAGCGGCGAATACAAATACGATCCGAATCATTATCTCAGCGACTGGAGCCGAGACCAGGCGGATTATTCCGACGTGGTGTATGCTCCCCATCGGGGACCCGCGCGTTGCGTCTGGCGAAAGCGCGTCGTCAACTCAGAGTGGGAGTTTCAGCATCCCTATCTGAGGGTGTGCCGGTGGTAGGATTGACGCAATGAAACACCGGTCCGCGACCACGGCCGCCCTGTCCTGCGCGCTTGCCGCGGCCGTTGTCCTGGGCGGTCCGCCGGCGCATGCGGCGGGCGGCGTCAGGACTGTCGATGGCCAGTCCTTTTGGCGCGGCGATCCCGGACCGGTTGATCCCGGGCCTTACTGGACCAGCGGCCAGTACAAATACGATCCGAACGGCTACCTCGACCGCGTCAACCGGTGGGGGGAGCCGATTTACGACATGACCGTCTATGCGGACCATACGGGCAGGGCGCGCTGTGTCTTCCGCAAACGCGTCGTCGTCGACAGTTGGGAATTCGACCATCCCTTGATCAGGGTCTGCCGGCCGTGACGTCCACCATCCTCACTCGTTCAGCGCCGGCGGGAATTCGCGCTCGGGCCAGGCGTCCAGGCCGGCCAGCTGCGGCGGGGCGCCGATCAGGTCGCCCTGTCCGATGATCGAATCATCGGCGCATATGCCGTTCTTGACGCCAACGGTCCAGGCGCCGTTGCGCTTCTGCATCCAGTATTCATTCTCGATTGTGGCGGCGAACTGGAAGCAGGGCTCGCCGAGCGCTTTCTTCCAGGCGGCGGCCTCGATCGGTCCGCCGTCCGGGCGCTGCGGATGGACGACCACATAGGCGAAATCCGCCGCGACGCGCATTTCCTTCACTTTGAACTGGATCGGCGGCCCGAAAATCCGCTCGTAAAGCGGGCGCAGCGCGTCCGTGATCGCGGCGCGTTCGGGCGAGCCGGCGGGCGGCGTCTCGACATCTTCGGCGAGGATTTTCGGCGGAACCGGAAGCGCCGGCGGATGCAGCAGGCTTTCGACCTGTCCTGGCGACCATAATTTCGCATTTTCGCCGCACAGGGTTTCGGCGCCGTCGCCCATGACGCCCTGCGCGACCCAGGCGCGCAGAGTATCGCTCCATTGATAGAAGACCTGGATCACCAGCGGGCGGCCGCGGCCCGGGCAGCGCGCCCGGGCGAAGGCGAGGGCGTCGCCTTGCGGCGGAAGGATCTCGAATTGCAGGAAGGCGCGCGGATATTTTCCCGGAGCGAACCGGCGGTCGAGGATGAGGAAGCGCTCATTGTCGACATTCTTGCCCGGCAGCAGGCTGTTGGCCTCCCGCCAAGTGTCGACCAGTTCGCGCGCGCTTGGCTCGGGCGATGTCGCCCTGGCCGGTTTGGCGACGCCCGGCTCGAGGATTTGCGCCGGCGTGCCGGCCGGATTAGCGTTCACGGGTTGGACGGCGAGGCAAAGCCATAGCGCCGGCATGTAGGCCAAGCTCCGTGGTGCGGGCTTAATTTTCCGGGCGGACGCGGCGAAAGCGGGCATGACGGACTCCATGGCGGACGGGTCGGCGGGACTGCTCTAAAGCGCCTCCAGGAACCTGATCGGCTTTCCTGTCGAAGGCGCGACAACCTCGCCCTCCCACATTACGCGGGCGCCGCGCACAAATGTTCCGACCGGCCAGCCGGTCACCTCTTTCCCGTCATAGGGCGTCCAGCCGCAGCGCGAGGCGATCCATTCATTTCTGATCGTTTCCCGGCGCTTCAGGTCGACGACCGTCAGGTCGGCGTCATAGCCGACCGCGATGCGCCCCTTGCGGGCGATCTGGAACAGGCGGGCCGGGCCGGCGCTGGTCAGGTCGACAAAACGCGACAATGTCAGCCGCCCTGCCGCGACATGGTCGAGCATGGTCGGCACAAGCGTCTGCACGCCGGTCATGCCGGAGGGGCTGTCGGGATAGGGTTTCGCCTTTTCCTCCAGCGTATGCGGCGCATGGTCGGAGCCGAGCACGTCCACGACGCCCTGATCGAGCCCCCACCAGATTTTTCCGCGATGGCTTTTGTCTCGCACCGGCGGGTTCATCTGGATTTTCGTTCCGAGACGGGCATAGTCGTCGGCCGAAAGCGTGAGATGGTGCGGCGTGACCTCGACGCTGGCTATGTCCTTGTGTTGCGCCAGAAACTCCATCTCCTCGCCGGTCGAGACATGAAGCACGTGGATGCGGGCGCGCTCTTTCCGCGCGATGGCGATCAGGCGTTTTGTGCAGGAAAGCGCGGTCTCAGCGTCGCGCCAGACCGGATGCGAGGACGGGTCGCCGGCGATGCGCTCGGCCATGCGCTCCTTGAGGCGGTATTCGTCCTCGCTGTGGAAGGCGGCGCGCCGCCGCGCATGGCGCAAAATCTCCGCCACGCCCGCGTCGTCGGCGACGAGCAGCGAGCCGGTCGACGATCCCATGAAGACCTTGATCCCGGCGGCGCCGGGCAGGCGCTCCAGCTCCGCGACATTTTTCGCATTCTCATGCGTGCCGCCGACGTAAAAGGCGAAATCGCAATGCATCCGGCCGGTCCCGAGCGCCACCTTGTGCGCCAGCGCCTCCGGCGTGGTGGTCAGCGGATTGGTGTTGGGCATTTCGAACACCGAAGTCACGCCGCCGAGCACGGCGCCGCGCGAGCCGGATTCGAGGTCCTCCTTGTGGGTCGGGCCGGGTTCGCGGAAATGGACCTGCGTGTCGATGACGCCGGGCAGCACGTGCAGGCCGGCGCAATCGACGGTCTCGCCGGCGCTGGCTTGCGACAGGTCGCCGACAGCGGCGATGGTCTCGCCGGTTATGCCGATGTCGCGTTCAAGGACGCCGTCCTGGTTGGCCACGAGGCCGCGACGCAGGATGAGATCGTAATTTTTCCGCGCCATGTTGGCCTCCAGCACTTTTTTTGCCAAGCTTGCGGACCAAAGCTTGCATGGCCACGTTATCATAAAGCGTTTGCGACATTACAGCGGACGCATAAGCGTGCAACAGGCCCGAGGCAAGCGTCGAACGGCCGGATCGGATGCGGGGGAGAAAATGCAGGCGGCGCATTTGTCGGATCGTGGAATCGTCCGCATCGGCGGCCCGGAAGCGCGGGCCTTTTTGCAAGGGCTCGTCACCGGCAATGTCGTGACGCTGGGCGCCGACGAGGCGCGCTGGGCGGCGCTGCTGACGCCGCAGGGGAAAATCCTGTTCGATTTCCTGATGGTGGCCGAGCCGGACTGCATCCTGCTCGACGTGAAGCGCGAGAGGATTCTGACCTGATCAAGCGCCTGTCGATGTACAAGCTGCGCGCAAAGGTCGAGATCAGCGACGAGAGCGAGCGTCTCGGCGTGATCGCGTTATATGGCGGCGGCGTCGGCGAGGGCGTGCGGGATGGCCGCCATCCCGACATGGGGCGGCGGCTGATCGCGTCGGCGGCCGGGATTCCCGCGCTGATGCCGACATTCGGCGGCGACGCCGGGATCGACGATTACAACGCCCATCGCATCGCCCTCGGCGTGCCCGAGGGCGGCGTCGATTTTGTCTATGGCGACGCCTTTCCGCATGAAGCCGACATGGACCAGCTCAACGGCGTCGATTTCAAGAAGGGCTGTTTCGTCGGGCAGGAAGTGGTGGCGCGGATGCAATATCGCGGCCTGACGCGCAATCGCGTGATCAAGGTCCTGCTGGAGGGCGCGCCGCCGCAACCCGGCGGCATCGTCATGGCCGGCGAAACGAGGGTCGGCGTGATGGGGTCGAGCGCCGGCGCGCGGGGCCTGGCCCTGCTTCGTCTCGACCGGGCGGAAGAGGCGGCGCAGGCCGGGCAGGCGCTCGTCACCGGCGAGACGAGGCTGCGGCTGAACTGAATCCCAATAGCGTTTGCAAGCGAAGCGGATGCCGGTTCGCGTGAAGCAGACGCGTAGACGGAGGATGTTCAGCCTTCGACCTTCGCCGAGGCGAATTGCGAGTAGGCCTGCCAGGCGTGGCTGGCGTACATGGCCGACGGGCCGGCGCCCATGTAAATGGCCATGCCCAGGGTTTCGAGAATTTCGTCGGGCGTCGCGCCGTGATGGGCGGCGGCCTTGGTGTGGAAAGCGATGCAATCGTCGCAGCGCGTCGCGACGCTGATGGCGATGGCGATCAGCTCCTTGATCTTGGGGTCGAGCACGCCCTGCTTGGTGGCGGTCTGCGCCATGGCGCCGAAGGCCTTCATCACCTCGGCCACGCCGGCGCCGCCGCGCATGTCGCGCAGATTCGCCGAAAGCTGCTTCGTGGTCTCTGGCCAATCGGAAATCATGGGTCGCTCCGTTATGTCGGCTGACGTGTCGCTCTACATATACTCGCATATTTGAATATACAAACTAAAAATCGCTCGCCCGGTTCGGGGCGGCGACATGGTTCAAGCGCAAGGCGCCGAGAATGAGGCCATGCAAAGCCGTCGCCTGTCGTGCGCAAAAAAAGCGCCGGAACCCTGCCGTTCCGGCGCTCGGCTCACTCTCCCCGAGTTTCGGCGGGGTGTCGCGTCAGGTGTGGACCATGCGGTGGCTTGCGCCGGCCATGACGAAATAGAAGCTTCCGATGGCGCCGAACAGGAATATCGCCACGCTGATCCAGCCCATGGCGTTCATGACGCCGGACATTGTCCCCATGGCCGCAACGACGAAGCCCGCGGCGTGCCCGACGCCCGAGGGGGCCAGGACGTGGACCAGGTCGCTATCGTCGCGGAAATCCTTGGCGAACCAGGCGATCAGCGCCCATGCCAAAAGCGCGGCGCCGAAAAGTTGCGCCATCAGATCCGAGGAGCGCGACGCCTCCACGCCGAAAATGGCGCCCATCCTGGCGGGGATCAGCAGGTCGGCAATTCCGAACAGAAGGCCCAGAATTGACATGATCGTGAGAAAAGTCTTGACGGACATGGCAAGCACCCCTGTGCAAAACTTCGGGCGGCGAGCGGCCGCCTTCGCATTCGGGCAACAACTCCTGACAAGCAGAACCAGGAACTGACAGCCGAGTTCCCGGCGGGCCGCCCCTCCGCGTTCGATTGTATCGATTGGCTTCCCTGGCCGGATTGGCTAAATCTGGCTTATGAACGAGCCTTCGAAACGAAACGCCATGGCCCATCCGGACGGGCTGCATCGCTGTCCCTGGCCGGGGCAGGATGCGGCCTATCTCGCCTATCACGACGACGAATGGGGCGTGCCCGAGTTTGATTCGCGCGCCCTGTTCGAAAAGCTGCTGCTCGACGGTTTTCAGGCGGGACTGTCCTGGATCTCCATCCTGCGCAAGCGCGAAAATTTCCGCGCCGCCTTCGACCGGTTCGATCCGCAGGACATCGCCGCCTATGACGCGGCCAAGGTCGAAAGCCTGATGCAGGACGCCGGCATCATCCGCAACCGCGCAAAAATCGTCGGCGCGATCGCCTCGGCCCGGCTCTATCTCGACATCGAGGCGAAACAGGGTTTTTCCAACTATCTCTGGGACTTCGTCGATGGGCGCACGACGGTCAACCATTTCCGCGCCATGGCGGAAGTCCCGGCCGCGACGCCCCTGTCGGAGAAAATGGCGAAAGACCTGAAGCGCCGCGGCTTCAAGTTCTGCGGCCCGACCATTGTCTACGCCTTCATGCAGGCGGTGGGCATGGTCAACGACCATCTCGTCGATTGCCACAGGCATGAGGCCTGCCAAATCCTCTCCAGCAAGGCGGGGCGGGGATGAGCGGCGACAGCAAGCCGCCGCGCGCCTGGCAGCGCATGCTGTCGGGACGGCGACTCGACATCCTGAATCCCTCGCCGCTCGACATCGAGATCGAGGATATCGCGCATGGGCTGGCGCGGGTGGCGCGCTGGAACGGCCAGACGCGCGGGGCCGAGATTTTTTCCGTGGCGCAGCATTCTGTGCTGGTCGCGGAAATCCTCGCGCTGCTCGACGCGGGCGCGCCGGCGCGCTGGCTTTTGTTCGCGCTGCTGCACGACGCGCCGGAATATGTCATCGGCGACATGATCTCCCCTTTCAAGGCGGCGCTCGGCGAGGTCTATCGCGAGGTCGAGGCGCGGCTTTCGCGCGCCATCCTGCTGCGTTTCTCGCTCAATCCCGAGCCGCCGCCGGCGCTGGCCAAGGCGACCAAGAGGGCGGACCGGATTTCCGCCTATTTCGAGGCGACGCTCTTTGCCGGCTTCGATGCGACGGAGGCGACGCGCCTTTTCGGCGCGCCGGGGATCGAGCGCGGACGGGTCGAAAGGCTGCTCGCGCCCATGCCGCCGGAACAGGCGCAGGCCTTGTTCCTGCGACAGTTCCGCGCCTATGACGGGGGGCTTTAGATGTCGCGCCTCTATGTCTGTCCGCTGAGCCGGGTCGAAGAAGTGGTGGCGACGAGCGGCGCGGACGCCCTGGTGTCGCTGCTCAGCCCGCCGCATGCGCCGCCGCGCCTCGCCGCAATCGCCGGGGACCGCCATCTCGTCCTTGGCCTGGCGGACATTGTCGCTCCGCTGGAAGGCCACGTGCTGCCCGATGCGGCTCATGTCGAAAGACCTGCTCGCCTTTGTCCGCCGATGGGAGCGCCGACGGCCGATGGTCATCCATTGCTACGCCGGCGTCAGCCGGTCGCCCGCCGCCGCCTTCATCGCGCTTTGCGCGTTGACGCCGGCGCCGGAAATCGAGATCGCTGAAAAATTGCGCTCTCTCTCTCCTTCGGCGACGCCCAACCGCCGGCTGGTCGCCCTTGCCGACACGCTCCTGGCGCGCGACGGTCGGATGGTGGCGGCGATCGATTCGATCGGGCGCGGCGCGGATTGTTTCGAGGGCGAGATTTTCTGGATGGACACGGCATGAAGGAAATCCCGCATCCGTCCATTCCCGTTGAAATCGGCCTGACCGCGGCGATTGTCGCGGTGCGCGGCGACGCGCCGCTGATTCTCGTCGCGCGCGGCGCCGGCGGCGAAGTTTCGGGCGGCCGGGTGGCGGCGCTGCCATCAGGCCCCTTCGATCCGGCCAATCACCGCACGTTCGAGATCGGCCTGCGCGCCTGGGTCGCGGAGCAGACCGGCGTTCCGGTCGGCTATGTCGAACAGCTTTATACTTTCGGCGATCGCGGCCGCCATAGCGGCGCCGGCAGCCGTGATCCACACGAGGTTTCGGTCGGCTATCTGGCGCTGACCCGCATTTGCGGCGAGGACCTCGCCACCGCGCCGGGCGCGGGCTTTCGTGAATGGTATCGCTTCTTCCCCTGGGAGGATTGGCGCGACGGCCGCCCGGCGCTGATCGAATTCGGCCATCATGCCGGGCCTGCGCGCCTTTGTGGAGCGTGGCAAGGACGCGATCGGATCGGCGCGCCGGCGCGGCCTGTCGCGGCAAGAGCGGGTGCGCCTGCTGTTCGGCGCGGACGGCGGCCGTTTCGACGAGGAAAACGTCCTCGACCGCTATGAGCTGCTTTATGAGGCCGGCCTGGTCGAGGAGAGCGTGCGCGACGGGCGCGAGCCGGCGTCGGGCGTGCATGACCGGCCGCCGCTCGGCGAATTGATGCAGGTCGACCATCGCCGCATCCTCGCCACGGCTATGGGCCGGCTGCGCGCCAAGATGAAATACCGGCCGGTGATTTTCGAGCTGATGCCGGAAAGCTTCACCCTCACGGCGCTGCAGACGACCGTCGAGGCCATTTCCGGACGCCATCTGCACAAGCAGAATTTCCGCCGTCTGGTCGAGGCTTCCGCCGTGGTCGAGGCGACGGGGGAGATGTCGCACGCCACCGGCGGGCGTCCCGCGGCGCTGTTCCGCTTCCGCCGCGACGTGCTGCAGGAGCGTCCGGCGCCCGGCCTGCGCGTCGGCATCAGGGGCTGAACTTGCGCCGGAAGATTTAGGTTATTAGGTTCGGTTGCAGCCGGAACAGAGACAGGACATCGCCGTGAGCGCAGCCGAAGACGCCGCCAAACTGAGTTTCGAGGCCGCCATGCGCGAGCTGGAGGAGATCGTGTCCGCGCTGGAAAAGGGCAATGTCGATCTCGACAAGTCGATCGCGCTCTATGAGCGCGGCGAGGTCCTGAAAAAGCATTGCGACGGGCTGTTGAAGAGCGCCGAGGCTCGGATCGAGAAGATCATCCAGGGCGCTGACGGCAGCGCGAAGGGCGTCGCGCCGCTCGATGTGGAGTGAGGCTTCCTCGAACGTTCCCGAATTTATTCCGGCCCCGGAACCGAAAATTTCATGAATTCCCCCAAAAGTCTCGCGGCGCGCGCGCCGGCGAAAATCAACCTGACCTTGCACATCGAGGGGCGGCGGCCCGACGGCTATCATGAATTGCAAAGCCTCGTCGCTTTCGCCGGCGCCGGGGACTTCCTCACTTTTTCACCTGGCGGCGAATTTTCGCTGAGCCTCGACGGGCCGACGGCTGTGGCGGCGGGCGAGGGCGGGGACAATCTGGTGGCGAAAGCGGAGCGGGCTTTTTTCGCGGAATGGCCCGGCCTGCGCTCCGGCGCCTTTCATCTGACCAAACGCCTGCCGGTGGCCGCGGGAATCGGCGGCGGCTCGTCGGACGCCGCGGCGGCCTTGCGCCTGCTGGCGCAGGCCAACGGAATTTCGCCCGAAAACCCCGTCCTGTTCGAGATCGCGCGGAAATGCGGCGCGGATGTGCCGGTCTGCCTGGCGCCGCGCGGAAAAATGATGAGCGGGATCGGCGAAAAGCTCGGGCCGGCGCTCGGATTGCCGCCCCTGTTCGCGGTGCTGGTCAATCCGCGCCAGCCGGTCGAGACCAGGGCGGTGTTCGCCAAACTGGGGCTCGAGCCCGGCGAGGATTATTCATTCGGCCCGCATCCGGCGTTTTCCGACAACATGGATTTCGAGAGTTTCGTCCGCGTGCTGAAAAAGGGCCGCAACGACATGGAGGACGCGGCCTGCGTGCTGGCGCCCATCATCGGCCACGTGCTGGCGGTGCTGGCGGGAGCGCGCGGCTGCCGCCTCGCGCGCATGTCGGGTTCGGGCGCCACCTGCTTCGCTTTGTTCGAGACCTGCCGGCAGGCGGGCGCGGCGGCGCGGGCGATTTCGCGCGGCCATCCAGAATGGTGGGTCAAGCCGACGATTTTGCGGTGAGCGCCGGACTTTTTGCGCGGCCGCGACGGCGAACAGTCACTTCTGCTGCTTGAGTTGCGCCACCGTGTAGCTCGGCTTGAGAAGGCTGCTGCCGGTCGGGTTGAGGAAGGGCGTCATTACGCTTGAGAAATACATCAATGAATGCTGGTAGGTCGCCGTGACGATGACGGCATATTGGCCATTATATTTGGCGGCGTTGAACCCCGCCGCCGTGATGGCGTTGGTCTGCGCCGTCCCCAGCGACCCGCCGCTTGGATAGAGCACAGTCGGCGAGGCCGTGCTGTTCAAAGTGACCTCAAACATTTGCAGCGTCAGATTTGCGGATTGCAGCATCGGGAAAATATTGCCGACGGTGTTTGCGCCGCTCAGTTCGCCCAACTCTCCCGCCGACCCGCTCGAGGTCGTGGTCGCGCAATTTTGCGTCGCGCCGTCCACGCAATCGGCCCAGGCGTTGGCATATTGGTTCGCCAGCCGGTCGGTCTGGTCGTAAACCATGTAGATGCGGCCGAATTCGACGATTCCGCCGGTCAAGAGCATGAGAATGGGCACGAGCAGCGCAAACTCGATCGTGGCGGTTCCCCGCGACGATCGGAAGAGCTTGACGAGCGATCTCATCCCGAGCCTTTCTTGCGCACGATCGCGCTCGAACTGACATAGGCGAAGGAGTTGAATGGCACCAGCAACACTATCTTTGCTTGCGCGCGCAACACGAGGGTGGCGGTGGAGTCAGCAGTGTCATAATCATTCGTGGCGCCGTTTATCGCCAGATTTGCGTTGCTATAGAGATTGGAGAGCGGCTGGATCTCGACCGCGGTGTTGCTGGTGGAGATAAGGCCGCCCGAGAGCGCGATGACCTTGGCCTGGAGAGCTTCCGCATCAGGCTCCGTGGGCGTCGAATTGTTGCCGGCGAACTGTGATCGCAGGTAATCCGCGGTATTGGCGACGCCGGTGTCGAGCGAGGCTTGCGTCATATAGTAGATCGCGACCTGCAACGTTCCGAGCAGCATGAAAATGAAAGGAAAAGCCACGAGCGCGAACTCGACGGCGGACGCCGCGCCGGCGTCGCGAGCGAACCGCGAATGCGCGCCTCGGATACGGCGAAGCCAGTTCATTGGGTCGGCGCCGGCGGGGTCAACGGGTCATTGACGAATTCAAAGCCCGTATTGGTTGTATAGGACCCGGGCGATACACCCGGCGTCGGAATGGTGACGTAGGACGACGGCGGCGTGGTCATGTACGGACTGCCCAGCGCCGTCAGCTTGACGTCGTCGATGGCGCCGCCGAATTTCGCGGTTGGCGTGCCGAGGGAAGCGGCGGTCAGCCAATAATAGCCCGGCTTGGTGATCTGGATATTGACCGTGCGGTTCTGCCACGCAGTAGCGTAGCCGCAGATGTCGAGCAGCGGATTGACCTGCGACGAGTTATAGCTCGACAGACTGATCGCGTTTGGCGCGGCCTTCGGGGTCGTGGAGGTCGTGCCATCGGGATTGTTATAGGAGGTGGCCGAGCTCAGGGCGCCTCCGACCACAGGCGTGCTGGCCTCTAACGCATGCGACATGAAAAGACCCACGAGATTGCTGGTTTGATCGATCGTTGCTGATTTTCCCGTCGCGCGAGAGGTCGCGCTCGCGGTCGTCCCCGTGGTCAAGGAGCTGACGCCGGCGGCGGAGGGCGTGGCGCCGCAGGAGACGCCGGTCAGTCCCGAGGGCAATGTCGAGAACTGCCCATTGGAAATATAGTCATAGGTGACCTGATAATAGCCAGGATCGAGGAGGAAGCCGCGGCTGATCAATTCCTGCGCCGCGGAAGAGCCGGAGAGTTCGATGGCCTGGGTTCCCTGGGCAGGGCTCTTCATCACGTAATCGATCTGATTGAAGGGCGCGGCCCCCCAGCCGCTCGAAGCGAGAGACGGCCAGCCGCTGCCCGAGCCGCTCGTGCCCGTGCTGCTGGTCATGTTGCCGCTGGTGTTGACATAGGCGCTCGACCCGGTGGTCGAGTAGCTGTAGGCGGGGCTGTCGAACTTGTCCTCGAAGAGATTGGTCGAGGTCGTCCAGGCCGTCGGGAAATTGTCCAGCAATGTCGTCGTGCACGATCCCTGGCAAATGCGGATGTCGGCGATCGCGCCGCCGACGCCGTCGTTTGTCCCGTCGGCGGCGAGACTCAGCCAGTAGGAGCCGGAGGTGGTGACATAAATGCGGACGCTGCGCTCGATCCAATTGAAATCGCCGGTATAGACGCACATGTCGATCAGGTTCGAGCCGGCGAGAGTTTGCGTGCCGTCGATTGTGGTGTGCGTCGGCGGCACGCCGCTGGCGTTGCTGTCGAGATAGACGTTGATCTGATCGGTTCTCGGGTGATCGGGAAGGGTGGTCGAAGAGCTGTTCGACAGATAGGTCGAATTCGTGTCGTTGGCCCATGAAACGTCGCTCGCGGTCGATCCGCAAATATAGGTTGGATCGTAATCCGGAAATTTGACGCGAGAATTGTAATAATAGCGGAGCTCGTAATAGCCGGCCGAGAGCGTCAAGTTCGTCGAAATAGAGGAATTTCCGGCCGAATTAGAGCCGTTGTCGCAGTCGAGTTCGACACTGTTGTATCCCCCCGGCGCTCCGCCGGCGGGATAAACGCCGGGCGTGTCGACCTCAACGCAATAGCCCATGATGGCCCAGCCAAGGTCGCCCGTATAGCCTGTGACGCTATTTGCGGTATTGTATGGCTTCGACTGGGTATAGCCGTATTGCCCGGCGCTGCCGCCGGGGGTGGAGACTTTGTTGCTTCCAGGCGCCGCATACATGAAGCCGCAGCCGCCGCCGCTTTTCTCGGCGCTCGCGCAGCCGGCGCCGATCGTCCCGAACCGCTCGCTGACGACGGGACCGTTGACAGGCGGCAGCTTCGGCGGCGTGTCGTAACAATGGGATGTCGCGGAGATCGGAATCTGGGTGACGCTGTAGTTCGGAATGAAAGCGGTCAGGACGTTGACGAATACGGTTGGGACATTCGCCGTGAGAGTCACGTCCGCCGCCCCATTCGCCGTGTAGGTGAAGGGGGCCGGAGTGGTTTGGGCAAAGCCGAAATTTTGCGCGCTCAACTCGTCCGTGACGAAATTCTGGACATCGGTCGAATAGTTTGCCGTGTCGCCCACAATGCTCGGGCGGCTTGCAAATTGGCAGGCCAGCGCCGCCGTTTGCGACAATTTCTGCCGGGCCTGATAGGCCCGCGACAGGTCGACGCCGCTTGCGAAGGCCGCCATCAATGCAAAACTGGCGAAAGCGAAAAGGATCGCGATCTGACCTTTGGCGTCAGCGCCGAAAGATTTCAGAAGCCTTGCATGGCGACGGGCGGAACGCATGGGCCGTTTCCCAAAAATAGTTCAACGGCTCATGGTATCAACGAGATATGAACCGACGATTGGTGATACGGAGAAAAACTTAAAAACATTATAAACGCTGTATTAGCGATATTGGTTGACGCTAGGTCAGATCAGAGAAAGCAACGGCCGAACCGGCGCAGGGTCGAAATGAATGAATATTGTCAGGTTGCTGACCGTGCAGGCCGATCTCGCCTCGATCACCGCTCCGTCCGGAGGCTGGTCAAAGCGCCCTCAGCGGCTCGGCATGGCCGATGATGCGCAAGAGCCCCGGCGTCTGGTCGCGCAGAGCCCGCTCCACCGCGTCCATGGCCGCGTGGGTTTCCGCGACCGACAGGCTCGGATCGACCGTGGCGTGGAAATTGACGACAATGCCGTCTTCCGTCTGGCGGGCTCGCACATCGTGGATGTCGTGCACGATTCCGCCTTGCAGCGCCACCCGGCGCAAAGCGGCGGAAACCGTGGTCAAGGTTGCTGCGTCGGCGTCGTGGCCGGTCAGCGCATGCGCCTGCAAGGGCTCGATATGGCTTTCCACCTCGATTTCAGAGCCGATTTCGGCGCGGATGTCGTCTTCCAGCTCCGTGGCGATCTCATGCGCCTTGCCGTGCGGAAAGCCGCCGTCGATTTCGAGATCGAAGGCGATGCAGTCCTTGTCGCCGAGATGATGGACGATGATGTGATGCACTGC
The DNA here is from genome assembly GCA_963849665.1 of uncultured Alphaproteobacteria bacterium. Lineage (GTDB taxonomy): Bacteria > Pseudomonadota > Alphaproteobacteria > Rhizobiales > Beijerinckiaceae > Rhodoblastus. The sequence continues at coordinate 17,243 of CAWKJW010000099.1, forward strand.
GAGTTTTTTCCGGGCGGCGATCAGCATAATCCGTTCGGTCATGGTTTCGTCGTCGAGCGCCCGCGGGGACGCGGTCACCGTCGCCTGGGTTTCGGGCGAAATTTCCGCGACGCGCGCGCGCACCGCCGCCTCGATCCCGGCGACGCGGTCGATCGGCAGCGAGCGGGCCACGGCGATGGTGATTTCGCCCAGCACATGCGGGCCGTTCGGCCGCAGCTTGATGTCTTCGACCGCCACCACGCCGGGCGTGCGGAGGATGCCGGCGCGCAGTTTTTCCGCCAGGCCTTCAGGAGCCGTGTCGAGCAAATTGTCGAGGGTCGCGCGGCCGAGCTTGACGCCGGCGACGCCGATGAACAAAGCGACGCCGGCCGCCGCCAGCGCATCGCCCTGTGTAAAGCCGAAATTGTTGGCGGCGAGCCCGATCAGCACCAGCGTCGAGGCGAGGAGATCGGAGGCGAAATGCAGGGCGTCGGCGGCGAGCGCGTGGCTGCGGGTTTTCCGCGCCACGGAGCGCAGGGTCAGCCAGCGGCCCAGGTCGACGGCGATGGAGACGCCGAGAACGGCGAAAACCGGCCAGGTTGCGTCGACTTTTTCGCCGCCCTCCCACAGCCGATGGATGGAGGCGATCAGGACATAGCAGGCGAGGCCGGCGAGAAGTCCGGTTTCGGCCAGGGCGGAAAGCGATTTCGAACTTGCCGTGGCCGTAATGGTGGCGTTCGTCGGCCGGCTTGTTGGCCTCGCGCACCGCGAAATAGGTCAGGATCGTCGCGCCGGTGTCGAGCGCGTTGTGCGCGGCTTCCGACAGCAGCGCCAGGGAGCCGGAGAACAGGCCCGCCGCAAGCTTGCCGAGCGTGAGGAGGGCGCTGGCGAAGATCGAGCTGAGGGCGACGTTTTCCTTGAGCGTCGCGGAATCGGTCAAGCGAAAATCCTTCCGTCTTTGCGTGGCTGCAATAGCAGATCGTCAAGGTTTTTCGCAAGTTTCCCGGTCCACGCGGCCAATTCGCCTGCAAAAAATGCTACAAGGATCGCAAATCAAGCCAGGAGGCCGATCGTGCGCTATCTTCATTCGATGATCCGCGTCGCCAATCTCGACGCCGCGCTTGAATTCTTTGTCGGGAAGATGGGAATGGCCGAAGTCCGCCGGCAGGACAGCGAAAAGGGCCGCTTCACCCTCGTCTTTCTCGCAGCCCTCGAAGACGTCGCGCGCTCCGCCGCCACTTTCTCGCCCCTTCTGGAGCTGACCTACAACTGGGACAGCGAAGATTATTCCGGCGGCCGCAACTTCGGCCACCTCGCTTATGAAGTCGACAATATCTACGCCACCTGTGACAGGCTCGCGAAGGCGGGCGTCGTTATCAACCGGCCGCCGCGAGACGGCCATATGGCGTTCATCCGCTCGCCGGACGGGATCTCCATCGAATTGCTGCAAAAGGGCGAGGCCCTGCCGCCGCAGGCGCCCTGGGCCGACGCGCCGAATGTCGGAAGCTGGTGATGCCGCATTTGCAAGAAAACGAGGATCTGGCGCGGACGAGCCTGGTCGAGGCTTGCCGCGCGATGAACGCCAGGGGCGTCAACCAGGGCGCGGCCGGCAATATATCGCTGCGCTTCGGCTTGGGGCTGCTGATCACCCCGAGCGGCGTCGATTACGACAGGCTGGCGCCGGAAATGATCGTCGCCATGGCACTCGATGCCGAGGAGCCGCGACGCGACGCGGCGACCGGCCTGAGCGCCTCCTCGGAATGGCGCTTCCACCGCGATATCCTGCGCGCCCGGCCGGATGTCGGCGCGGTGGTGCATGCGCATGCGCCCTATGCGACGGTTCTGTCCATGCTGCGCCGGCCGATCCCGGCCAGCCATTACATGATCGCGGCTTTCGGCGGCGCCCGCATCGAATGCACGGATTATGCGCCCTTCGGCACGCAGGAGCTGTCCGATCTCGCTCTCGCCGGGCTCGGGCCGCGGCAGGGCGTGTTGCTCGGCAGCCACGGCATGATCGCCGTGGGGCCCGATCTCGAGCGCGCGCTCTGGCTCGCCGGTGAACTCGAAACCATCGCCAGGCTGCATTATCTCGCGTCGCTGGCCGGCGCGCCGGTGATCCTGCCGGAAGCCGAGACGCTGGCGCTGTGCGAGCGATTCGCCAGCTATGGGCCGGGGTCGAAAAAGGGTTAATAAAAGGTTAACGCTGCGCGGCCGATCGCGCCAAAAACGACGAACTTCACAGGAAGTTGATTCGGGTGAAGGGGGAGGCGTTGCTATCCTCCGGCTGTTTCCAATGTCGTTTCGATTTTGTCCACACATTCACCGTGACGCCGTGGCTGGGCCGCCCTCTTTCGCGCGATCCGGCGCAACCTCGAAATCGGAGAAATTCATGCGATCGACTGAATTATTCCGCTCGTGCTCGAATGAACACGTCGCCGCCGCGGCCATGGCCTGCATCGGCGGCGCCCTTGAAAAGCGGGTCGTGGCGGCGGCGCGCAGCGCCGGCCTGTCGCACGGCGCCTATGTCGTGCGCCTTCTCGTCGATTATGACCGCAAGGCCGGACCGAAGCGGCGCAAGGCGCTCGAACAGGGCATGTCGCGCGGCGACATGCCGATCCTCGCGGGCCTGCGGCATGTGGTCGAGACGGCGCTCGAGGAGGCCTGGGATCAGGTCGGGGCGACGCGCGAAGAGGGCGACGACGATCTCGACCCCGCCGTTTTCCCCTGGTCGGGCGGCGCCGCGCTGCTCCGCGACGGGGCGGTCCTCAAGGTCCTGCATTCCTGAGCCGATCCGAGGGGGTTCAATTGGTGCGACGGCGCTTCGGCGCCGTTATTTGCAGGCGGGCCTGTTCACGCGGACCCGCTTGAGAAGGGACAGCGGGGCGAAAGTGCTTGCTTCCCCGGCCGACGTCGTCAAAATCGGTCCTTCGCAAACCTCGGGGGCCGTGTGCTTCATCTTCATTCCCTGCTTGTTCAATATGGCCCATGGGCGGTCTTCATGCTGGTGGCGATGGAAAGCTCCGGCGTTCCGCTGCCCGGCGAGACGATCCTGATCAGCGCCGCAATCCTCGCCGGCCGCACACACGAGGGCTCCATCGCCGAAATCATCGCGCTCGCCGCCGCCGGGGCCATATTCGGCGACAATATCGGCTTCTGGGTCGGGCGCGAGTTTGGTTTGAGCTTTTTGGTCAGGCACGGCGGCCGGATCGGGCTCGACGAGGGAAAGCTCAAGCTGGGGCAATATCTGTTTCTGCGCTTTGGCGGCGGCATTGTTTTCTTCGGCCGTTTCGTCGCGGTGCTGCGCGCTTTCGCCGCCGTGCTGGCGGGCGCCAACAAACTGGCGCCCTGGCGCTTTTTCCTGTTCAACGCGGCGGGCGGCGTCGTCTGGGCCAGCGCCTTCGGCCTCGGCGGTTATTTCCTCGGCCACGACTTCCACAAGATCGCCGGTCCGATCGGCGTCGCGGGTCTGGTCGCCGCGCTGGGCCTGATCGTCGCCTTCTGGTTCTATTATCGCAAGCACGAGGCGCAATTGATCGAAACGGCCAGGGCCGCGCTGCCGGGCCCGGTCGGTCTCGACGGGCGTGTCGGCGCCGCGCCCTGATGTGGTTTCCCGCATGATTCATGCGGATTTCGCGCGAGGCCAACAAAAAGCTCAACCTTTATTCTCCTATCTTTTTCGTCGACCGCCCTTTATCGGGGGGTATTTTCCGCCTTCATGCGTGAGGGCGCCAACGGGATGCGCAATGTTCATCGAGACGATAAAGCCCCTGATCGCCCAGCATGGTTATCTCGCGGTTTTCTGCATTGTCGCGCTGGAAAGCTCGGGGGTTCCCTTGCCGGGGGAGACCGCTTTGGTGCTCGCGGCGCTGTTCGCCGGCGCGACCGGCCTTCTCGACATCAAGCTGGTCATCGCGCTCGCCGCCGCGGGCGCGATCTTTGGCGACAATTTCGGTTTCTGGGCCGGTCGGCGCTTCGGCCTGCCCCTGCTGCTGCGGCATGGCGGCAAGCTTGGCCTGAGCGACGACCGAATCAAGCTCGGCCAATATCTGTTTGACAATCACGGCGCGAAAATCGTGTTCTTCGGCCGGTTCATCGCCGTGCTGCGGATTTTTGCCGCCTTTCTCGCCGGGGTGAATCGCTACGGCTGGGGGCAATTCCTTTTTTACAATGCTTCCGGCGGCGTGGTCTGGGCGCTGATTTTCGGCCTTGGCGGCTTCGCCTTCGGCGACGCCTTCGAGCGCGTCGCCGGGCCGCTGGGCCGGATCGTGCTGGCTCTCGTCGTCGCAGGCGTGGCTGTCGGCTGGTGGCTCATTCACACGCAGGAAAAAAAGCTGATCGCGCGCGCCGTCGCCGCCTATCCCGGCCCGTTGCGCGAAAGCTTGGTCGAGCCTGCGCTGACGCCCGAAAACTACTGACGCCGCGTCTTTCCGATCACGGCTCGCCGCAATCGGGGAATCCGAAGTCGGACAAACTGTCGCGGCTCTCGAAACAAATCGCATCCCTTTCGAGGGCCGGGCGACCAAAGGACGCCATCACCGCGACGGCGGAACAGCCGGCGTCCGGTTTTCCCCACCGCGTCGATGTTTTTTCCGGGCGACGTCGCGCGCGCCAAATTTTTTTTTAGGCGATTTTCCGGTTCCCGCGACGAGGCCCGGCTTGCCCCTGCAATCGGGGGCGGCATCTGCGATCGCCCGCAACCAGCACGGTTGTGGCGGGTCGGGTGTTCGAAAAAAGACGAAAAAGTGACGTCAAGAGGGCGCGACCGATGGTCGCAGGCCCGGCCTCTATGGACTGTGGTGCTATCGCCTAAAAAGATTTTTCGCGTTAATCATGCCCCTAGATGCTTCATTTGACTTGTGTCAATGAAAGCGTTGCAGGGGCGGGCGATGGTCCGCCCAATGGCGAGCCGGCGTTCTCAACCGCGTCGGAGCGATTTCATTGGGGCGAAAACATGGCGCAAGCAAACACAGTTACAGCGCAGCCGTCGCAAGGCGGCAAGAAAATGGCGGTCGGGGAGCTTTTGGGCATTGTCCTTTCGCTCGTCGGCGCGGCGTTGGCGTTATTCATCGCATCGAAGGCCTACACGGCCGCCTATGCGTTCCACATGTTCGTGTTCGCCCTCGCGGGGCTGGGCTCGGCATTCCTGATCTTCAAGCGCTACTCGATCCGTCCGGCGGTCATCCCGCAGGAGATCAACGGTAAGCCCAACTACAATTACGGGCCGATCAAATTCGCCAGCATCGCCGCGGTCTTCTGGGGCATCGCCGGCTTCCTCGTCGGGTTGATCGTCGCGCTGGAGCTGGCCTATCCCGATCTGTCGATGGGCCTGCAGTGGATCAATTTCGGCCGGCTGCGTCCGCTGCACACTTCGGCGGTGATTTTCGCCTTCGGCGGCAATGTGCTGATCTCGACCTCGCTCTATGTGGTGCAGCGCACCTGCCGCGCGAGA
>CAWKJW010000100.1:0-19167 GCA_963849665.1 uncultured Alphaproteobacteria bacterium
TCTCCTTTCGGCTCAGCCCCTGCACCCCCAATCGGGCCCAGCCAATAACGGCCTCTCGCAGGCAACGCGACGCCCAAACCGCGCTGCAAATTGAACACGACACCAACAGCTCGCCACCTACAAAGCCGCCCTCACCTTGCTCCCGAAAGGGCTCGTCGCGGCAAGATTTCGCAGCAGCGTTTGCCGGGCGACCTCCGGTACGCTCGAGGCAGCAGTCCACCGGCGTGCAGCAAAAATACGACGCGTTAGGCGGCGATGGGGAGGTGATTTAACAGGGATGGACGAAGATGCCCAGAAACTCATCGACGACGCGCACCACACCAACGCCTCAACAATCAGCAGACCCCACTCGGCATCGACGCGCACGCTGCCGCCATGTGCATCGAAAACATCGACAGAAACGCCGTCTTCCGCGAGCAAGGGGCCGCGACCGCGGCGGCCGAGGAGCAGGCTGATCAGGCTCAAGTTCAGGCCTCAATGCATTAAAACCTCCAAATATGCCCGCTCTCCGCAAGGCGCGGTTGTCGCGATCCCGCGTTGCTACGCGTTTTGGTGCAGCAAGTCGAAGCCCACCGGGAAAGAGCCAGGGGTATCCACGGCGCAGCGGTACGCGCACAAACACCCCAACAACAGCCCGCTCGCGTTCCTCTCGAATTTCTTCGCCCCCGTCGCGAACCCCACCTCCCTGCTGGGACCCATTGTCAGCGTCAACGCAGCAAACCCATTCGACGAGCCCCGTTTCCGTCGCGCTCCTGGTGCTCCTGTTGCTCGGCGGCGCCCGGCTACTATTTCTTCCAGCGCTCCGCCCAGAAGCCCGCGACGACGTCTTATTCCGATCTGAAATCGCTGAGCGCTGCATCGCCGTCCGCCGAATCGCCCACCGCGCAAACGCCCGCCGCCACGCCGCCGCCGGTGGCAGCATCTCCGCCCCCAAAGTTCCCTCCGCCCCGCCTCCGCCCGGCGCGCTCAAGCAGCGCCTGTTTGCCGAAGAGAGGCAGAAATACGCAAGCCCGCTATAACGACGTCATGGACCAGGTAACCGCCGCCACCGCCGAACTGGGCCGCCTCGCCAACGTCCTCTCCGGCATCCAGGCCAATCTAAAGCTGCTGGGCAGGAGCCTCGAAAGCCGTCGTCCGCGCCATGGCCATCTCCCACTATTCGAGCTTCGGCGATGTCGCGCGCAGCGCTGCGCTCGGCCGGCCCCTACTCGCGTCTTCAATCACCCCCGCGGTCTCCTGAAGATCGTAATCTTATCGGAGTGGCTTGGTTTGTGTTGGTGGCGGCGACGATGGCCTATCACAAAATTCGGGTGAATCTAGCTTTTCCCTGGCCGGCATTTTCGCGGCGTCTTCTTAATCGAGCGCCATCTCGAACTCAAAACGCCTCTCGCGGTCTTCAACGCGCCCCGGCGATAAGCTCAAGCAACTCTCCCTCGCTTACGTGTACTGACGATTCGGTACCCATCGCACAGACCGGGCGCGCCCGGCTATCGCCTCCTGGCGCGATGCTCAGCGGCCGAAGAGCAAGGGCTCTCCCATCAAGCCCTCTCCCTATAAGCGAACAGCTGGGGCGCGACCACCGCCCGGAGTCGGCATCTTCTCTACGTCGAGTCCATCGCAGTCTATCGCCTGAATCCAGCGGCGCGTTTTGACCTTTTCGCCAATAACGCAAGCGAGTCATACAGAATCACGGACGCTGAGGTCACCGAAGCCCCTGAACGAGCAGAAATCCTCGCCGCCTCTACCCTCGCTCCGCTAGACGCATACGCCCAGGTCGCTTTGCGCCGGCGACGCGCCTCCGAGGAACTCCCGGTCCTCGAAAAACTTGTCCAGGCCGTCGACCGCCTCGAAGCCGTATGGCGAGACGTCTACGTTTCCGTGGCGTCGGCGAGCTTCGGGTTGCGAACGGTTCCATGACAACTTTCAAAAATGGTCTGCTGGCTCCAAGATTTAATCATAATCCCTTCGATAGCGGCTTGCGAGAAAAAAAATATCCTGTAGGCAGGGTGGTAAAATAAAAATACCACGCATCCCCTATGGTCTTTCCGTGGCCGGATAGCGCGATACGACAACGCTCTGAAAAAACGGCCTGATGTCGAAAGGCCAACGGGAGGTGATATGTTCAGTCAGCTTTTGATCCCTGTGGGGGAAGCCTTGCGCTCTCCTTTGTGGCGGCGGTCCTGCCGGTCGTCACGGTGCTGGTCCTTCTCGGCCTGTTCGCCGCCCCGCCTGGCAGGCGGCGCTGGCCGGCCTCGTCGTCGGCCTGGTCGTCGCCGTCGGCGCTGTGGAAAATGCCGATCGGCCTGGCGCTCGATTCCGTGGCCAACGGCGCGGTCTTCGCCCTCTGGCCGGTCATGTGGATCGTCGTCAACGCCCTGCTGCTCTACAACATCGCCGTGAAGACCGGCCGCTTCGACGCGTTCCGCGACTGGATCTCAACCATCTTCCCAATGACCGGCGCGTCGTGCTGGTGGTGATCGGCTTCTGCTTCGGCGCCCTGCTCGAAGGCATCGCCGGCTTCGGCACGCCCGTCGCCATCACCTGTTCGCTTCTGATCATGGTCGGCTTTCCGCCGATCGAGGCGCTGGTGTTCGTGTTGATCTTCAACACAGCGCCGGTGGCTTTCGGCGGCCTTGGCGTGCCGGTGACGGTGCTCGGCGCGGTCACCGGCCTGCCTCCTGTCGCGCTCGGCGCGATGATCGGACGGCAATTGCCGGTCATGGCGTGTCCTGCTGCCCTTCTATGTCATGGCGGCCTATGGCGGCATGCGCTCGATCCGGGCTTTGTGGCCGGTCCTGCTGGTCGCCGGCGGCAGCTTCGGCCTGTCGCAGTTCGTGGCTTCGAACATTCTCGACTATCACCTGACCGACGTTCTGGCCTCGCTCGGCTCGCTGCTCTTCACGCTCGTCTTCCTGCAGTTTTGGCGCCCGGGCCATGACGAGGAATTCGCCATCAGAAGGAAACCTTCGAGGCCGAAGGCAAGGCGGACGGCGTCGCGCCCTGGCAGGGTTGGCTGCCTTGGCTGATCGTCTCCGGCCTGGTGATCTCTGGACCCATTTTTCCGTAGCGACGATCGGGCAGCACAAGATCGCCTGGCCGGGCCTGGACAAGGCGATCTCGATCACGCTCTACAACAACAAGCCCTATGGCGCCGTCTGGGGATTCCAGCCGCTTGGCACCGGCACCGCGATTCTCGTCGCGGCGATCGTCACCGCCGCTCTGTTCGAACTGTCGCCGCGCGGCTTTTTCGAATGCGTCGCCACGACGGTGCGGCAGACCTGGCTCGCGGTCGTCACGGTCATGTTCATCATTGGCCTGGCCTATCTGATGAACTATTCGGGCCTGGCCTATACGCTGGGTCATGGCGTGGCCTCGACCGGCAAGCTGTTCGTGCTGCTTTCGCCCTTCCTGGGCTGGGTCGCGGTGATGCTGTCGGGCAGCGACACCTCGGGAAACGCGCTGTTTGGCAATCTGCAGGTGGTCGCGGCGCATCAGCTCAACCTCAACCCGGTGCTATTCGCCGCCACCAATTCGTCGGGCGGCGTGATGGGCAAGATGATTTCGCCGCAGAACATCGCCACCGGCGTCGGCGGTGACCAATCTCAAGGGACATGAAGGCGCGGTCTTCGCCCGCACCTTCTGGCCACAGCATCGTGCTGACCCTGATGCTTGGCGTCCTGGTCGTCATCCAGCAATATCTCATTCCCTGGATTATTCCGGTGGTGGGCGGGCAATAGGGTCGACCCGCGCCGGCCTCGCGAGCGGCCGGCGCGGGTTAGCAGCAATCGGGACGAGGCGCTCTGACGCGACTGGGGCGCCTCGGAAATCGCCCTCGCATTTGGAAACATGCGACCTGCTGGTCGATCTGGAAGAGACGATCTGGCGCTCGTCTTTTTCACCGTGCATCCCCGAGCCGTCGACGGCGAAAACTCGAAGGACCGGAATTCGTCCAATCCGTGATTTTCGGTGAGCCATGCCGCAGCACAAAACTCCATTCACAACTGTCCGTTCACCGCCTGGGATCAAGGCGACGCCGGAGTGTCCAGAAAAATTCCTGCGCGCAATGAGCGACGCTCGGGGGCGACTGGGCCTGACAGCGGACGAGACGCTGATCTTTCTCGCGCTGGGGCAACTGGGACTGGCGGCGTCGAGCGCCGGATTTGCGATCAGTCCCGTCACCTGCTCCGACATTGCTCGTCTGCTCAACATGCCGAAGGAGTCGGTGCGGCGCAAAGCTTCGCGTCTGGTCGATATCGATCTCGCCACCCACACCACGCGCGGAATTCTACTCAAGAACGTCGATGAGTGGCGACATCTTGCGGCGGCTTTTACGCACGACCTTACGTGATGACTTCTCCAGGATTTGAAAATGAGCGCAAGACGCATGGCGAGCTGAAGAACGAAACCACACCTGTCGCATTTGTGACAAAATTACAACTGTTTCGCTTAATTGTAAGCAATCACCAAGTTGGGTCGTCAGACCCAGAAGTAAAAATCGATTGCTGTTAGCGTCATGCTGCTTCGTGCCGCATCGAGATGCAAATAATAACATGCTGTAGCGGCGCTATATCCAAGCATCTCGTCGTGGTCGGAGCAAGGCGTCGAGTGATGCGAGTCCAACACGCCAATTGCTTCACCAAAGCGTTCGCCGCGGTGGATCTTAACAAAAATCGGGAGAACGGTATGAAAACGAAATTGATGACGGCCGCCGCCGTGCTGGCGATCCTGACCGCGACGGGCGCCGCCCGCGCGGACGAGGTCGGCGATCTCAGGGCGCAGTCCGCCGCTCTGAAGAAGCAGAATGCGGCGCTGGAAAAGCGTCTCGACAAGCTGGAAAAACGACAGGCTTCGCAGGAGAAGAAACTCGATCGCACACAGGCCTCGCGGCCGGCTCCCGAGTCCTTCGTCGGCATGGTGACCAAGGGCCCGCTGGAAGCGATCAACGACGAAGGCCCGCTGACCTGGCATGGCATCACCATTTTCGGCACGCTCGACGCCGGTCTCGGCTACGCCAGCCACGGCGCCCCGAACAGCGGCCAATTGTACGTCGGCGACTCGCTGATCTCGAAATTTTACAACCACGCCAATTTCGGCGTCATGCCGAACGGCCTGTCGCAGACCACCCTCGGCATCAAGGGCGAGCAGGAGCTGAATTCCTGGACTATCCGGCGTCTTCTACGCTTCGACCGGCATCAACCCCCAGTCCGGCCAGCTTTCCAATGCGCCGGGCTCGTTGGTCGCCAATAACGGAGTCCCGCTGACAAACCAGACCATGGGCCTCGACGGCACGCGCGGCGGCCAGGCCTTCAACGATCAGCTCTATGCCGGGCTTGCGTCGCAGGAATTCGGCCAGCTGACCTTCGGCCGCCAGAAGACGCTCTCCAATGACCTGATCGGCGTTTACGATCCGGCCGGCGGCTCCTACAACTATTCGCTGCTCGGCTTCTCCGGCACTCCCGTCGCCGGCATGGGCTTCACCGACGATGGCCGCATTGACGACACCCTGAAATATCGCGTCGCCTATGGCCCGGTCCACTTCGGCGCCATGTACAAGTTCATTGACGGAACCGCCGGCTCCTCCGGCGCCAATCCCACCGCCGCCGCCCCGCAATGCGGCCCGACCGGCGCTGCATGCGCCAGCCATAACGATGCTTACCAGTTCAACCTCGGCGGCAAGCTTGCCGGCTTTGAGCTCGATGGCGTGGTCAGCCGCTTCAACCAGGCGGTCACCTATGGCGCGCTCGGCGTCGGCACGACAACGGTCAACGGCGTCGTCGAGAACAATCTCGGCAATCCTGGTCTCGCGGGAACGGCGGCCGACATCACCAGCTTCCTGGTCGCCGGCAGATACACATGGAGCCAGTTCAAGCTTTTCGCCGGTTATGCGAATGACCAGTACCGCAATCCGCACGACCAGGTTGGCGTCGGAGCGAATATCGGTCAGGGCGACTATGCTCTCGTCTCCGCCAACAACGGCGCCTTCCCGAACGCCAAAATCCTGCAGACGGAATGGGCTGGCGTGAAATACGCCTATGATCCCAAGACTGAATTCACGCTGGCCTATTATCACGAGGGCCAGAACGGATTCGGGACCGCCGCCCAGCTCGCGACCTGCGGCGAGGCACGGATCAATAGGGCGACCCTGGCCGCAGTGCGCAGCGGCAATTGTTCGGGCGACCTGAATGTGGTGTCCGGCTATGTCGACTATCACTTCACCAAGCGCTTCGACATCTATGGCGGCATGATGTATTCCGTCGTCAGTGGCGGCATGGCGGCCGGCTATCTCTACAGCAACAACTTCGCTCCGTCGTTTGGCGCTCGCTTCACCTTCTGATTGAGGTTTGACGAACGTTCAGATGCCCAAGCAAAACGGATCGCGGGAATGCGCCGCGCCTGCGCGATCCGTTCCATGCCGCCGTGTTTCGTCGAGAGCGTGGTGGCCACGCTGAGAAAGCCCGCATGCGTGCGCGGCTTGGCGGCCTTGCGAATGAGCGAACCGCCTTGGCCGCGGGCGGCCGATGAAATGCCCCGCGCCGGCCTCGCCTTCGGCCGGCGCGGCCGTATGTATCATTCGGTTTGCAGGGGACGCCGAAATGCCGGACATTGATTACGCCGCTTTGGCGCTTTCGCTCGAATCCGTCTTGCCCAAGGCGGCGATTGTCACCGATCCGCTGCGGAGATTCGCCTATGGGACGGACGCGAGCTTCTATCGCCTGGTCCCGCGCATCGTCGTCATCGCCGAGAGCGAAGAACAGGTGCTCGGCGTGCTCGCGCAATGTCGCGCCCATCTTGCGCCGGTGACTTTCCGCGCCGCGGGGACCTCGCTGTCGGGGCAGGCGGTGAGCGATTCCGTGTTGGTGTGTCTCGGAGAAGGCTTTCGCACCTTCGCCTATGATCCCGCCAATTCCGTCGCGGGCCTCGGGCCCTCGCTGGTCGGCGGCGACGCCAACCGGCTGCTCGCGCCGTTCGGGCGCAAGATCGGTCCCGATCCCGCCTCGATCGCCACGGCTAAGATCGGCGGCATCGCCGCCAACAACGCGTCGGGCATGTGCTGCGGCACGGGCCAGAATTCCTATCACACGCTGGCGTCCATGCGCGTCGTGCTGGCCGACGGGGCGGTGCTCGACACAGGGGACAAGCAGAGCGTCGCGTCTTTCCGAGAAAGCCATGCGGCTCTGCTCGACGGTCTGGCGGCCATGGCGGGCGACGCCCGCGCCGACGATGTCCTCGCCGCGCGCATCCGGGACAAATTCCGGCTGAAGAACACCACCGGCTACGCCATCAACGCGCTGGTCGATTTCGACGATCCGATCGACATTCTCACCCATTTGATGATCGGCTCGGAAGGCACGCTCGGCTTCATCTCGCGCATCGACTACGAGACCGTTCCCGAATATCGCGACAAGGCCTCCGCCTTCGTCGTCTTCGCCGACCTCTCGGCCGCCTGCCGCGCGGTCGAGGCGCTTAAACGCACGCCGGTCGAGGCGGTGGAGTTGCTTGACCGGGCGGCGCTCGAAAGCGTGAAGCGCAAGAAGGGCATGCCGATCGACGTCGATGCGCTCGGCGCCGGCGCCGCGGCTCTGCTGATCGAGGCGCGCGGGCCGGACGAGGCGACGCTGCAAAGCCGCATCGCCCTGGTGGAGGCCGCGATCGACTCCGCGACGACGCTCAACGGCGTGAATTTTTCACACGATCCATTTGAGTGTGCGCGCTACTGGGACATCCGCAAGGGAACTTTTCCGGCGGTCGGCGGCAAGCGTCCGGCCGGAACGACGGTAATCATCGAAGACGTCGCCTTTCCCGTGGAGAAGCTCGCCGAGGCGACTTCCGATCTGCGCGTCCTTCTCGACGAGCATGGCTACGACAAGGCCATCATTTTCGGCCATGCGCTGGAGGGCAACCTGCATTTCGTGTTCGCGCAGGGCTTCGCCGACGCCAGCGAAGTCACGCGCTATGCCGCTTTCATGGATGCGCTGGCGGAGCTCGTCGTCGGCAAATACGACGGCTCGCTCAAGGCCGAGCACGGCACGGGCCGCAACATGGCGCCTTTCGTCCAACGCGAATGGGGCGCCCAGGCTTTCGCGCTGATGCGCCGGATCAAGGCGCTTGTCGACCCGCAAAACCTGCTCAATCCCGGCGTGCTGCTGAACGACGATCCGCATGTCCATCTGAAGAATCTGAAGCCGCTGCCGAAGCGCTCGCCTTTGATCGACAGCTGCATCGAATGCGGCTTTTGCGAGCCGCAATGTCCGTCGCACGGCCTGACCTTTTCGCCGCGCCAGCGCATCGCATCCGCCCGCGAACTGGCGCGTCTCGCCTGCGACGATCCGACCTCGCCGGGTCTGGCGGCGATGGCGCAAACCTTTGCCTATGCCGCCGACGCGACCTGCGCCGGCTGTTCGCTGTGCTCGACCGTCTGTCCGCTGGAGATCAACACCGGCGATTTCATCCGTTCGCTGCGTTCCGAACAGGCCGGTCCGCTGGCGCAGAAAGTCGGGCGGGCGGTCGGCGATCATTTTGGGGCCACGCTGAACGCGACCCGGATCGCGCTGGCCGGCGCCGATGTCGCGCACAAAATCCTGGGAACGTCGCTGACGCAGGCCGCCGCTCGACTGGCGCATGAAAACTTGTCCGCGCCTTTGTGGACGCCACAGTTTCCGCGCGGGAAATGGCCGCGAGGCGAAGTGGGCAGGGGCGGGCAGGGGCTGCCTGTCCTGTACTTCGAAAGTTGCGCCAGCCGCGCCATGGGGCCGCCGAGCGGCGACGACAGCGACGATTTGCGCGAGGTCGCGGCAAGGGTTTTCGCGCGCGCGGGCTATCGGCTGGTGACGCCGGGCAAGCAGGACGATCTCTGCTGCGGCCAGCCTTTCGCCTCGAAGGGTCTCGCATCGACGGCCGAAAAAAAGGCGCGCGAGCTGGCGGAACGCCTCTCGGCGCAGGGCGAGAGTATTCCCGTGGTGTTCGACACGTCGCCCTGCGCGTCGCGGGCAAAGGCCTTTTCGGGAGAAAAATTCGCGCCGCTCGACCTCGTCGAGTTCCTGGCGCTTCACGTCGCGCCGAAACTCGACCTGCGTCCCATCGACGGGCCGGTCGCCCTGCATGTCGTCTGCTCGGTCCGCAAGATGGGGCTGGCCGAGATGCTGTTCGGCGTCGCCAAAAAATGCGCGAAAGAGGTGATCGCGCCGGCGGACGTGAAATGCTGCGGCTTCGCCGGGGACAAGGGATTTTCGACGCCCGAGTTGAACGATCACGCCTTGCGTCACTTGAGCGAGTCGCTGCCGGAAGATTGCCGAGAAGGCTATTCGACCAGCCGGACCTGCGAGATCGGCCTCGCTTCCCACTCGGGGCGCCGCTACCGCTCGATCCTGCATCTGCTGGACGAATGCTCGCGGTCCCCGTGAGCTCGAGTTCCCCGCAATGGTCCCGTTTCGAAGGAATTCGAACCTAACGTCAATCTCCCAAATCAACGAGTTGTTCGACTTCCGGTCGTTGCGTTCCCGCGACTGCTTGGGAAGGCCGATGTCATTCTGTAAAACCGGAGGCGCGACAGAAACGGCAGGCGGGGGAATTACGGCGCCACGGCGCTATAAGTCGCCTGATTTGCTTCGGGACAAGAAAATGCACAAATTCTGCGCTTAGGTTAAGCTTGCGCTTGCGGCGCATCGGGCCATACTTGCATAACTTTATGACCCCACTTCAGGTCGAGCATCACTCCCGCCGCGCGGACGGTTTTTCGCATTTAGGTTTCGAGGCCGGACGGATGGACAAGATTCGGAGAGATCCGCCCGGCCGTTCTTCGGTCGAGGCCGCGCCTTCCGCCCTGATCGGAACCTTTACGAAATGGCCTCTCGCATGGAGGCTCGGCGCGGCGGCGCTCGCCGTGCTCGGCGGGATGGCGCTTCGTTTCGCAATGTTTGGCGCGCTCGGGGACCGTCTAGCCTATGTGACGCTATATCCGGCGGTGGCGGTCGCAGCCGTAGTGGGCGGCCTCTCCGGCGGCGTGTTGGCCACGATCCTGTCCGCTTTGGCCGCGCACTTTCTGATCGCGCCCTTCTCCAGCCGCGCCGATCTACTGGGGCTCGCGGCGTTTCTGCTGAGCAGCGCGATCACCGTCGCCATGGCCAGGCAGCTGCGCCGCGCCCAAATTCAGATCGCCAGCGCCGAATTGATCCGCCAGAGGGAGAAACAACTGGGCCAATTTGTCGAACAGGCGCCGGCCGCCGTGGCGATGTTCGATCGGGACATGCGCTATCTTGCCGCCAGCGCCCGCTGGCGGGACGATTTCAATCTCCGGCGCGACCTGGTGGGCAAGTCGCATTACGATGCGCTTCCGGAAATCCCGGAGCAATGGAAGGAGATCCATCAACGCGGCCTGGCGGGTGAGATCCTGCGCGCCGACGAAGATCCGCTCATGCGGCTCGATGGTTCGATTCAGTGGATCAAATGGGAGGTGCGCCCCTGGCGCGACGGCCGGGGCGAGATCGGCGGCCTCCTGATCGGCTCCGAGGATGTCACCGAGAAAAAACGGGTCGACGATGCGCTGCGCGAATCCCTCAAGGAGGTGATGGACCTCAAGGCGGCGCTCGATGAGCACGCTTTGGTCACCATCGCCGATCCGCATGGCGTGATCACCTACGCCAACGACCAGTTCTGCGCGGTCTCGAAATATGCGCGCGCGGAATTGCTGGGCCGGAATCACCGCATCCTCAAATCGGGCTTCCATCCGCCGGAATTATTCCGCGAACTGTGGACGACGATCGCCAGCGGTCGTGTCTGGCGCGGTGAAGTCATGAGCCGCGCAAAGGACGGCTCTTTCTACTGGGCCGCCACGACGATCGTGCCGTTCCTGGATAGACTGGGAAGGCCGCGCCATTATGTGGCGATCCGCACCGACATCACCGAGCGCGTGATTGCCCAGAACGCGCTGCGCGACAGCGAACGGCGCCTCCAGGCGATCTTCGATTCGGCGATGGAGGCGATCGTCACGATCGACAAAAACGGCGTCATCCAGGCGGCCAATCCCGCAGCGCTGGAGATGTTCGGTTACGAGACCGAGGAAATTCTCGGTCGTAATGTGAAATTGCTGATGCCTGAACCTGCCGCCTCGATGCACGACCGCCTTATCGCCCGTTATATGGGCGGCGGCGACGCGATGCTCATCAACAACCGCCGCCAGGTATTGGGCCTGCGAAAGAATGGCGAGGTCTTCCCCAAGGAGCTGACGCTCACCGAGGCTTCTATCGATCAGGATGTCTTGTTTATCGGCTTCATGCGCGACTTGACGCAGAT
Source organism: uncultured Alphaproteobacteria bacterium (assembly GCA_963849665.1). Lineage (GTDB taxonomy): Bacteria > Pseudomonadota > Alphaproteobacteria > Rhizobiales > Beijerinckiaceae > Rhodoblastus. Next base: position 11,290 of record CAWKJW010000100.1, read on the forward strand.
CGAAAATGAAAAGCGCAAAACCGAGGCGGCGCGCGCCGAACTGCTGCATGTGGCGCGACTGAGCGACATGGGCGAAGTGGCGGCGGGCCTGGCGCATGAAGTCAGCCAGCCGCTTACCGCGATCCAGTGTTATGCGTCGGCGTGCCGGCGAGGCATTTCGGCCGAAACAGAGCCGAAAGTGGCGCAGGCGATCGAAGTGATCGAGACGCAGGCGAAAAACGCCACCGACATATTGAACCGCCTTCGCGGCTTCATCGAAAAGCGAGAGTTCTCGGCGCTATCCGGAAAATCTGGCCCGATTGATTCAGGACGCTATCGCTTTGGCGTCCGTGCGCGCCGGCGGCCAGAAAATACGCATCGGGCTCAAACTGTCGCCTGTCGATATCGACGTCAATGTCGATCGGATCCAGATCCTGCAGGTGCTGATCAATTTTTTGCGCAACGCCTCGGACGCCATGGCGGATCAGGCGGACCCGGAAGTCGTCATCGAGACTGTGATCGCCCGTCCGGGAATCGTGCATGTCAATGTCTCCGACAACGGCTCGGGAATTGATCCGAACGTCGCCGATCGACTATTCACCCCTTTCATCACCACCAAGTCCTTCGGCATGGGCGTTGGTTTGTCGCTCTGCAAGACGATCGTCGAGAGCCATGCCGGCGAAATCGGCTGCGCCGCCAATGTCCCGAAAGGCGCCGTTTTCTGGTTCGGGCTGCCTGTCGTCGCGCATGAGGAAACTGGCGAGGATGTGGCGGCGCTCGAAACTTCGGCCAATTGACAAGTCCGCTGCTCCCTGCGTCCGAACTCGGGCTTGATCGGCGCCATCCACCCCGAAAGCCGACAGCGCATCGCCGGCATAGCAATGGCGGCGGTCGCCATGGACGCGCAACAGACGGGAACCCGATCAGATTCGTTCGGATCGGAGAAGGCTAGATGAACTCCCGGCCGTGCGCCTCGCGCAGAAGACGCAGCGCCTTTTCCTTCAGGTCCGGGTCGGCGGAATTGATGCGAATCCAGTCGATCCGGCCCGGATCTCGCTTGAGCTGCGCCTCGAGCACAAAGACATTGGCGTCGGACGGGCCTTTCGGCCGCTCCCGCACGCGCTGGCGCAGAATTTCGACATCCGCCTCCAGCCACAGCCCGACAAAGGGAACATCAAGATCGCGCGCCAGCTTGGCGATGGACGCGCGCTCCTCCTCGGTCGAATAGACGGCGTCGACGATCACCGCCGCGCCCTGCGACAGAGCGTCCATCGAGCGCGAAAGCAGGCGCAAATAGACGGCGGCGGTGATGCCCAGTTCATAGGCCTCCGGCGGCAGCGGGTCATTGGGCCTGATTTTGTGCATGGCCTTGCGCGTGCGGTCGGAGTTCAGCGTCCGCGCGCCCGGCGGCGGTCCGATTTCGCTGGCGAGCGCGGCGGTCAGGGTCGATTTGCCGGAGCCGGAGAGCCCGCCGATGGCGACCAGCATCTTTCCGCGCGGAGCCAGCAGGTCGGCGGCCAGGCCGAAATAGGCCTGCGCCTCCATTTTATGCGCGGCGTCCCCCCCAGCGTCGCCCGAATGCGCCTGCGAGGCGGCGATGTGGGCGCGGATGGCCGCGCGCAGGGCCATGAAAAAGGGCAGCGCCGCATAGCCATCGCGAACCTTGGCCGCGAGATCGGGCAGGGTGCGGGAGAAGGCGCTGACATAGCGGTTGAACAGCAGATTGGCGAGGTCGCGCCTGCCGCACAGCCAGAGGTCCATCAACGTGAAGGCGACGTCGTAGAGCACGTCGATCTGCGCCAGCCGCGCGTCGAATTCGATGCAGTCGAACAGGGTCGGCTGGCCCTGGAACAGGCAGATGTTGCGTAGGTAAAGGTCGCCGTGGCACAGGCGCACGAAGCCCACGCTGGCGCGCGCATCGAGCAGCCCGGCGATGCGCCGCAACTCGACGCGGAACTTTTCATTGAGGCGGGCGACATCTTCCGCCGGAAAGATCGAGCTGCGCGCCAGGGAAATCTCGTTGAGGTCGAGAAGATGCGACATGGCCGCCGCGCCCTCGGCTTCGGGAAAGCGCGCGGCGCTGGCGTGGAAACGCGCGAGCGTCTCGGCCAGAGCCTCGATATGGCGCGGCAGCAGGCGATTTTCGCGCGCCATGACGTCGAACAGGTCTTCTTCCTCGAAACGCCGCATGACGACGACGCAATCGACGAGCGGGCCCGCCCCTTCGAAGGCGAGGCCGTTTTGCTCACGGGTGATTTTCCGCACACCGAGATAGAGTCCGGGCGCCGCGCGCGAATTGAGCGCCAGTTCGGCGCGGCAGGCCTTCTCGCGCAATTGCGGCGTCGAAAAGTCGAGATAGGGGAAGGCGACGGCGCGCTTGAGCTTGAAGACCAGATCGCCGGCGAGAAAGATCATCGACACATGCGTCTGCTTGCCGCTCACCGGCGCCCCGGCCTCGCGGAAAAGCTCGCTCGTAATGAAGGCGATGGTCGCTGACTGTTCCGTCGCCTCCTGCCGGGTTTCAGCCTCGCTCATGGCGCCGCCTTGGCTGGAGCGGTCCTCGTCGGCGCGGGCTTGATGGGGCGGACGCGGCGCAGCACCAGATTGGCGGCCAGAGCCTGCGCCACCTGTTCGGCCATGCAGTCATAGCCGATGTCCGGGGAGAATGGCTGGTCGCCCTGCTGGACGCGGCTACGCGTGCGCGCGACGAAGCGCATGGCGTCGAAACGGCGCAGGTAAAGCACGTTTTCGGCTTTGGCGACCCGGCTCGTGGCCTCGCGTATGGCCAGGACCTCCTTGTCGTCGTGCAGCCAGGGATTGGCCTCGAACCCGACGAGAAGGATGTCCATTCCCGCCTCCTTCGCCCAGCGCACGCCCTCGCGCAGCGCGGCCTCGAAGTCGGATGGCGGCACGCGGGCGAGCGCGTCATTGGATCCGACCTGCCATATCAGCAGGTCGGGCCGCGACAGGGCGACCTCGGTGCGGATGCGCTCGAGGGCGGTGGCGGCGATTTCGCCGGAAACAGGACGGTTGACGATGACCACGTCGATTCCTGTCAAAGCCCGCTCCAGCAGGCCTTCGAGCGCGGCTGGATAGGATTTGCGCCGCCCCTGGCCAACGCCGACCGGCGAGCCGATGATGAGGATGTTCAATTTTTTGGAGTTTCGCAGCGCCGCCGCGACATGGGGCAGGGGCGCGGGCGCGGCGAGCTGCTCGGCTGGAACGTCGCACGGCCGCGCCGGGCTCGCGGCATTTTGCGGGAGCGCCGGCGCTGGCTGCGCAGGACTTGCGGCATTCTGCGGGGCTGCCGGCGCTTGCCGCGCCGGACTTGCGGCGTTCTGCGAAGCTGCCGGCGCTTGCCGCGCCGGACTTGCGGCGTTCTGCGAAGCTGCCGGCGCTTGCCGCGCCGGACTTGCGGCGTTCTGCGAAGCTGCCGGCGCTTGCCGCGCCGGACTTGTGGCGTTCTGCGAAGCTGCCGGCGCTGGCTGCGCCGGACTTGTGGCGTTCTGTGCAGCTGCCGGCGCCGGCGGCGCCGGCATGGCGCCGTCTTGCGCGAAAACCGCGGCCGGCGCGCCGGCAAGTCCCAAGATCAGGGAAAGTGTCAAGGTCAGGCTTGGGCGAGGCGCTGCGCGCGCGCCTCGGCAAGCCTTATCCGCCATTCCGATACCCATGCGACAGCGCCCATCCCCGTCAAGCCGACAAGTAACATGAAGAAGTCGATTCCCAAACTTCCATTATAGACATAGCGCGCGATTTGCGCGCACAAGCTCAACAGAGAGCCTGTGCAGAAAACATTGAGCGAATTGCGCCCGAGCATCGAAAGAAAGCGCGCCAGCGGCGCCGCCCGGCGCAGGATCCAAGGCATCGCGCCGGAAAAGAAGCAGGCCAGCGCCAGGGCATGCAGCGCGCGCGCCGGCGACAGATAGGTCTTGTCGAAGACAAAGAACAGTTTCGGGCTGGGAGCGTTGGCCGGGTCGGGCGAGTAATTGCCCAGGGCTACGGCCGCGCCGACCAGGACCTGAACAGCCGAAAGCCAGAACAGGATTCTTTTGGTCCGCGGCGAAAAGCTGGCGTAGCCATTGGGGCCGCCCAGGACGAAGCCCAGAACGAACATGAACTGCCAGGTGAAGGGATCGAAAAACCAGGATCCCTCGACCGGCCAGGTCGGCAGGTTGAAGCCGGTCGTCAGGCAATAGAGATAGAGGGCGAGTGACAACGGCAGAATCAGTTTCGGGGCCAGCCGGTCGACCACGCCGATAGTCGGTCCCGCCGCCATCAGCACGACATAAAGCGGCAGGATGTCGAAATAGCCGAGCTGATAGCGCAGCAGCGCCAGGCCGATCAGGGCGTCGGCGGGGTCGTCGAACACGGCGGACGCGTTGTCCCATTGCAGGATGTAGGGCTGGTCGAGAAGCTTGGCGGCGCCGGCGATGATCGCTATGGCGAAGAAAGTAATCAGGATCTGCGCGAAATAAATGGTCAGGGCCCGCCCGGCCAGACGATAGACGAGGGCGCTCATGCGCTCCCTGGATAGGGAATTGACGACAAGGCGCAAGGAGATTCCGGCTAGAAAGACAAAAAGCTCGGCTGAATCCGACAGCGAATAATTGCGGAACGTATAGTTCTCGAAGACAATTCCGGGAACGTGATTGATGAAGATCGTCACCAGCGCGAAGCCGCGCCAGAAATCGATGCTGTTCGGCCCCCTCATGCCGCGCCTGCTTCCGGGCCGGCCGTCATCGGGGGCAACGGGCGAGAAGATAAATCAACACACGTCGGCGCAGCCGCAACCTTGTCCTGATTGCTTCGCTCCGCTCGCAATGACGTCTTCTCCGGGATCGGTCGGCCGAAAAACTCAGACGGCGAAGCTCGTGCCGCACCCGCAGGAGGCGGTGGCGTTGGGATTTTCGATCTTGAACGACGAGCCCATCAGGTCGTCGACGAAATCGATGCGCGCTCCCTTCAGGAAATCGAGCGAAAGCCGATCGATCGCCAGCCGTCCCTCGTCGCCGCCCAGGCGCAGATCGTCCGGTTCGGCCGCGCCCATAATGTCGAAGGCATATTGAAAGCCCGAACAGCCGCCGCCATTGACCGACAGGCGCACGACCGAGCCGGGAGCCTCGTCGCGCAGGATTTCCGCAACGCGGCGCAGCGCGCTTTCGGTCGCTTTGACGTCAACGCTTGCCAGTTCGTTCATTGGCGCTTCCCAATTCGAGGTCCAGACACTGAAAATAGTCCGGCAGGCGCGCCGGTCAATGCGCCGATCGTGAATTTGACGCAACAGCCGCTGGATTTCCCTTTGCTTTGGCGCAAAATTGCACTGCGCTTCCGCTATAAGGACACTTAGGCGATTCGTCGCGCGTTCCCACCAAGGGATGAAATGCCTCACTCCCCGCCCGATCCGGATTTTTTGCGCGGCCCTGGCGCTTTGGCGCCATACGCGGCCGACTGGCGGCAGAGCCGAGGCCGGCTTTTCGCCGAGCCGTCGTCGCCGACGCGCGGCGAATTCCAGCGCGACCGCGACCGGCTGATCCATTCCACCGCCTTCCGTCGCCTCGCGCACAAGACGCAGGTGTTCATTCCGCTCGACGGCGACCATTTCCGCACCCGCCTCACGCACACGATCGAGGTGGCGCAAATTTCCCGGGCTCTCGCCCGGGGATTGGGTCTCGACGAGGACCTGGCCGAAGCGACGGCGCTGTCGCATGACCTCGGCCACACCTGTTTCGGCCATGCCGGCGAGGAAGTGCTGGACAAATGCATGGCGCCTTACGGCGGCTTCGAGCACAACGCCCATGCCCTGCGCATCGTCACCCGTCTGGAGCGCCGTTACGCGGGATGGGACGGGCTGAACCTCTGCTACGAGACGCTGGAAGGTCTGGTGAAGCATAACGGACCGCTGCGCAAGCCGGACGGCGGCTTGGTCGAGCGATATGTGAAAACGAAAATACCATGTGAAATCAGCTCGGTTGACAAAGTATTTCCACTTAATCTTGAGCTTTACGCCAGCGCCGAGGCGCAATGCGCGGCGCTGGCCGACGACATAGCCTATAACGCCCACGACATCGACGACGGCTTGCGCGCCGGCCTGTTCAGCCTTGAGGACCTGCGCGAGGCGCCGTTCCTGCGCGACCTGCTCGACGAGATCGGAAAATTGCATCCGGGGCTCGAGCGGGTGCGGGTCATCCATGAACTGGTCCGCCGCCTCATCACCCGTTTCGTCGAGGACGCCTTTGCCGAGACAAGGGCGCGGCTGGCGGCGCTGGACCCAAAATCGGTCGAGGACATCCGCCATGCCGGCCGGGCGATGGTCGCGTTTTCGCCGGGATTCGTCACCGCGCAAAAGGAAATCAAGGAATTTCTATTCACCCGCATGTACCGCCATCGCGCCATCCTGCCGGTGTGGAAGAACGCCGGAAAAATCGTGCGCGGGCTGTTCGAGTTTTTTTTCATCCACCCGGAAAACATGCCGGTCGAATGGGCGGAAGCGGCGAAAAACCTCGACGAAAACGGCCGCGCGCGGCTGATCGCCGACTACATCGCCGGGATGACCGACCGCTACGCCCTGGCGCAGGCGGGCAAATGGCTCGACGCGCCGGCCGAGTTGGGGTGAAGCGCGCTCGTCCGCATTGATCGGTCCGGCGAAATAAGGCAAAAGGCGGGCGCGGCGGAAAGCCGCCCTCCAATTCAAGGGCCTGCGAAAATGGTTGAACCTCTGCGCCTTGGCATAGCCGGTCTCGGAACGGTCGGCGGCGCCGTCGTGCGCCTGCTGAAGGCGCAGGCGCGCGATCTCGCCGCCCGCACCGGCCGCGCCATCGTCGTGACCGGCGTCAGCGCCCGCGATTTCAGCCGCGAACGCGGCCTCGACCTCGCCGGCGTCGAATGGTTCGACAATCCCGCCGCGCTGGCGGCATCCGAAAAGATCGACCTCTTCGTCGAATTGATCGGAGGCGACGAAGGCAGCGCCCGGCAAAGCGTGGAGGCCGCGCTGCGGGCCGGAAAATCGGTGGTGACCGCCAACAAGGCGCTGCTCGCCAAGCACGGGCTGGAGCTGGCGCGCCTCGCAGAGACCCATCGCGTCGCGTTGGCCTTCGAGGCTTCGGTCGCCGGCGGCATACCCATCGTGAAAACCTTGCGCGAAGGGCTCGCCGGCAACAGCGTGGCGCGCGTCTCCGGCATCCTCAACGGCACCTGCAATTACATTCTCTCGCGCATGGAGCTCGAAGGCCTGTCCTTCGCCGAATGCCTGGCCGAGGCGCAAAAGCTCGGCTATGCGGAGGCCGATCCGACCTTTGACATCGGCGGCTTCGACACGGCGCACAAGCTGGCGATCCTCGCCTCGCTGGCCTTTGGCGTCAAACTCGACGCCGGCGCCATAAGCGTAGAGGGAATCGAGCATATTTCGCTGGCCGACCTGAAGGCCGCCGCCGAACTCGGCTATCGCGTAAAACTGCTCGGCGTGGCGCAGCGCACGCCGCATGGCGTCGAACAGCGCGTGCATCCGACCATGGTTCCCCTGTCCTCGGCCATCTCGCAGGTGATGGGGTCACCAATGCCGTGACCATCGACGCCGACGCGGTCGACGAATTGACGCTGGTCGGGCCCGGCGCGGGCGGCATGGCCACGGCCTCCGCCGTCGTCGCCGATATCGCCGATATCGCGCGCGGCATTCGTTCGGCGCCTTTCGGGCTGCCGGTCGAGCATCTGGCGGCGGCCGAGCGGACGCCGATGCAGCGCCACGAGGGCGGCTACTACATCCGTCTGCCGCCCGCAACCATATCGGCGCCGCCGCGGCCATCGCCTCGCGCATGGCCGAGCGCGGCATATCGCTTGAAAGCATGGTCCAGCGCCGCGAGGCCGGCGCGCCCGACGCCGATGTCGTGCCGGTGGTGCTGATGA
>CAWKJW010000101.1:0-63563 GCA_963849665.1 uncultured Alphaproteobacteria bacterium
GAACGCCGAGGCGGAAGTCGGCTGGGTGGTCGATCTCGTTTCGCAGGTGCGCTCCGTTCGCGCAGAGATGAACGTGCCGGCCGGCGCGCAAATTCCGCTGGCGCTGGTGGGCGCGGACGAAACCGCGCTGCGCCGGGTCGATCGCTGGGGCGAGGTCATCAAGCGCCTGGCGCGGCTGTCACAGATCGACTCCGTCGAAAAGGCGCCGGCGCAATCGGCGCAAATCCTTTCGCGCGGGACCAGCCTGGCCTTGCCGCTGGAAGGGGTCATCGATTTCGCCGCCGAACGGGCGCGGCTGGAAAAAGGCATAGCCGCCGAGCAGAAGGAAATCGCCAAGATCGACGCCAAGCTCGGCAATGCCGATTTCCTGCGCCGCGCGCCCGAGGAAGTGGTCGAGGAAAACCAGGAGCGCCGCGAACAGGCGGTGGCGAAGCTGGAGAAGATGACCGCGGCGCTGAAGCTCCTGGGCTGACGCGCGGCCTTCGGTTCGCGTCGAAATCCTTTTCCTCTACATGAGCCCTTGCCCATCGCATCCGACCCGCCTGATGCGATGGGCCGGCTTTATTTCCGCGGATTCGCGGCAATTCGAATCGACAATCAAGAAAAATTGACGGTCGGGAATTGTGGCTTTCACCTTTCGCAACCTTTTCGCGCGAAACTCGAATGTCGCCAGCTGAATCAATCGGTTGCCGCGTCAGCTCCAGGTCTTCGGGAAGGCGGATTTGTGTCTTGGGCGCCACAGGCCCGATTCAACTTCACAAAGCCCGAAAATTGAAAAGACGCCGCCGCGATTCAGCCATAAACGAAACGCTTGTTCAGGGGCGAAAAGGCGCGGTTTTGGCCGGGCGAAGCTGAACAGGAGCGTCTGGCCGAGCCGGACAAACTCCGGGGTCGAGAAGGTTGGGTATGGCCGTATTGAGCCGAATACTTGTGGCCTGTTGCGTCGGCGCGGCGTGTGTCGGCGCGGGTTGCGTCGCGCCGGCGCGCGCCTTCGACGGCCCCGCCAAGGCCGCGCCGGCGGCCCACGCCCTGGAAATGTTCAAGGACCCGCATCAGGCGCTGCAGGCGGCGCTGGAGAGTTTTCGCACGGGCGACGCGGCTTCTTCGGTGGAGGCCCTGAAATATGCCGCCGCTGGCGGTGAGTCGCTGGCGCAGTGGAAGCTCGGCAAGATGTACGCCGACGGCGACGGCGTGCCGCGCGACGCTTACAAGGCCTATCAATATTTCCATGAAATCGTCGATCGCTACGACGAGGACACCGCCAACTGGCGGGAGAAGTCGGTGGTCGCCAGCGCCTTCGTCGCGGTCGGCGTGTTCGAGCTCAACGGCATCCCCGGCACAAGCCTGCATCCCGATCCCGACCAGGCGATGCGGATGTTCCTCTACGCCGCGACCAATTTCTCCAATTCCAACGCCCAGTACAATCTCGCGCGGCTTTACATGGACGGCGCGGCGGGGCTCGCCAAGGACAATACGCAGGCGGCGCGCTGGCTGCATCTGGCCGCGGAGAAGGGCCACGTCGAGTCGCAGGCGCTGCTCGGCCACCTGCTCTTCGCCGGCGACGGCCTGCGGCGGCAGCGCGCGCGCGGCCTGATGTGGCTGACGCTCGCCCGCGAGGGCGCGAGCGGCAAGAGCCAGCAATGGATCAATGCGCTTTACGATCAGGACATGAAGTCCGCCAGCGACAATGACCGGCAGATCGCGCTGGTCTATCTCGAAGACCACCTCAAGCAGCGGAACTGAATTTCCACGCCGCGTTCGCCGCCGCACGGGCGGCTGTCGTTGAGGGCGATGAAGTCGTTGGCCGCGATGAACCGGCTGATGCAGGAAATTCGCGTGGCCGGGCGCCCTCAAAGAAAACGGCGCGGGAAGCCCGCGCCGCATTCATCCGCAAAACTTCGCCGGAAGGCTTCAGAAGTTGAACCAGCCCGCGGTGCGGAAGCTGTAGGCGAATTCGAGGCCGACCGTATATTGGTCGCGCGAGCCGGCATACTGGACGATCGGGCTGCCGGCGACGCTGCCGGTGAGGCGCTGGTAGCCGCCAAAGCCGGTGACGCGCCAGGCGTCGGAAAAATCGTAACGGGCAGCCGCCAGCAGGCCGGCCGAGGTCAGGCCGCCCTGGGCGTTATATGGCGTCAGGTTGCCGCCGCTCTGCTGGTTGATGAAAGCCTGTTGCGGCGACACGGAGAAATAGGCGTCGGCGAATTTGTCGTCGCCGAAATTCAGGCGCGGGCCGGCCGACAGGGTCAAGGCGCCCCATTTCTGCCAGACGTCGCCGCTCAGCGTGGCCACGAACCCGTCATGGCCGGTCACGGCCTGGCGCAGTTCAAGGCGCGCGCGCGCCCAGGACACGGGCGTGTATTCAGCGAAGCCGCCCAGTTCGAGGCTCGGTTCGACATAGGACAGGCCGGTCAGTTCGAGACGGCCGTAGCGGCTGCGGTCGCCCTGGTAGCGCCCCACCGGTCCTGCGCGGAAAACATCAGTGTCGTAGAGCGCAATGCCGAAACCGTCGTCCGGCGTGCTGAAACGCTCGGGCTGGCCGAACTTGCGGATGCTGATTCCCGGCGCGCCGAAGAATCCAAATCGGTCGGAGCCGGGATATTGCGGGGCCAGGCTGACCTGGGCGGAAAGCGTGACGATCCAGTCCGGCGTGGCCGGCGGCTCAGGCGGCGCCTTGGTCGAGGGAAGGTCCGACGCCCAGGCGGCGCTGCAGCCGTTCACAACGGCGACGGCAATGGCGATATGGCGCAACGAAACCTTCAAGTCAACTCTCCCTCAATCCTGCCGGATGTTCTATCAGTGCGGAAGTGGAGCGAACAGGGGTTCGCAGCGATTGTTGCAAGAATGCGGCGGACGTCGTTTTCTTGCAACAGTTCGGTGACGCCGCCGGTCGGGAAAGAAGTTTCGCAATCATGGCTTTGAAGGTCTCGAAAGCGCCGGTCTTGTTGGCGCGCGGCCTGGTTCAACTGTACAGGCTCACTCTTTCCGGGCTGGTCGGCCGCAATTGCCGCTATCTGCCGACCTGCTCGGCCTTCATGGACGAGGCCCTCGACCGGCACGGGCTTTGGGCCGGCGGCTGGCTTGGCCTGTCGCGCCTGTGCCGCTGCCACCCCTGGGGCGATTCGGGCTTCGATCCGGTTCCGCGCCGATTGCCGGCCGGCGGCGACGCGCTGCATCCCTGGCGCTATGGCCAGTGGCGGCGAAAGCCGGTTTGCGAGGCCGTCGAGCCGGACGGAAAGGCAGGCTGAAGTCTGGAAGGCCGCCGGGGAGTTCGCCGAGAAAGGCCCCAGCCGACGCTTTGCGGCCCTCTGCGATCTGCTTTCGATCGTGTCAGTGCTTACCCTGAGCGGCCGTTCGCGCCATCAAATCTACTCTGCCTCGAAAAGTCGGGCGCGACGGTCGTCGCAGTATTCCGCCCATGCATGCCGAAGAATCTGCACCGACGAGGTTACAAAAATTCCCGCCATCAGCGCGGCGACGCCCAGATCGGGCCACGCGGTTCCGGTTCCCCAGACACCCGCCGCAGCCATCATCACGACGACGTTGCCAATCGCACCATTGCGCGAACATAGCCAGACCGAGCGCACGTTAGCGTCGCCGTCCTTGTAACGGAGCAGCAGCAGCACCGAGCCAAGGTTGGCGGCGAGCGCCAGCACAGCAATTCCGCCCATGAGCTCGGCGCTCGGCAGGCCGAGAATGAGGGTCTGATAGATCGTCGATCCGAACACCCACGTGGCCATCAGGCTCAACGACAGGCCCTTGAACAGCGCCGCCGTCGCGCGGGTACGGAGGGACGCCCCGATAACCGCGAGGCTCAGCCCATAAGTGACGGTGTCGGCGAGGAAGTCCAGAGCGTCAGCTTTGAGGGCTTGCGATCCGGCGAGTTGTCCCGCGACCATTTCAGTCAGAAACATCGCGCCGTTGACGCCGATCACCGTCCACAGGATCAATTTGTATCGCGGATCGAGCCCGTCGAATCGCGGCACGCCGCCATGGCAGCCGCAGGCGGCGCCATCGTCGCAGCTTGGCTGCGCCACGGCTGTTACTGTCTCCTGTTTGGGAAATTGCAGAGGCGGAGGCGCGCAGCAGTCGCCGCCGGATTTGCAACAGTCGTCGGCCATGGCTGTTCCTTTTCAGAGCTCGAATTGAAGCGTACAACCTCTAGCGACTAGAGGGTCAAGGGGGCGAAGATGGAAATCTCTATTGGTGAACTGTCGCGCCGTACGGGGGTGAAGGCGCCGACCATCCGCTATTATGAATCCGTCGCCCTCATGCCGTCGCCCGCCCGCAGCGAAGGCCGGCAGCGCCGGTATGGCGAGGCCGAAGTATCGCGCCTCACCTTCATTCGCCATGCCAGGGAGCTAGGATTCGAGATCGAGGCCATCCGGGAATTGCTGGCGATGAGCGCCCAACCCGACCAGTCATGCGCGGAAGCCGACCGCATCGCCCGCCGCCACATGAGCGAAGTTGACCGCCGCATCGGTCAGCTCACGGCGCTTCGCGCCGAGTTGAAAAGGATGGTGGACGCCTGCGGTCATGGACGCGTGGCCGAGTGTCGCGTGATCGAGACCTTGGCCCACCACGATCAGTGCGCGCATCCGCATCGTTGACGCGTTGACGGCGCGCGCTCAAGAATTTTGCCCCGAAAGGCGAGACCGGTCCGATCAAAGGATTAAATCAGTCAGCGACGACGACCGGCCCTTCGCGCCTAATCCTGCGCCATGACCTCCAGCGCCAAGGCGTAAAGCCGAAGTCGCTGCAGATCGGGCATGGATTGCAAGGTTTCGAGATAGATCACGCCGTTGTGGCACGCCTGCGCGTCGCTCAGCGGCGGGTTCGGCGCCTTGCCGTCGAGCAGAAGCGCGATGGCCGCCTTGTCCAGGCCCTTGGCCAGCAGCAATTTTTCGAGATCGTCGAAATCCTGCGTCGTCGGCGCCTCGCGGGCGATCTTCTTCTGCGCCCCGTCTTCGATGGCTTCGAGCCCGGCCATGGCCTCGTCGGCCATCAGGGCGCGATTGGCGCCGGTGAAGACGACAAAACGGTCCGCCGGCGCGCCGTTGAGAAAATCGACGCAGAGTCCGGCGTCGCTGGCTGCGAGTTGGCGCAGGACTTTCAGATGCACGTCGAACAGGTGGTCGAGCGCCTGCTGGCCGGCCTTGGCGCCGTTCAGGCCGCGCGTCTGGCGCAGCATCCGCACCGCTTCGGTGAGGAACAGATCGGCGGCGTTGGCCTGATTCTCGTCGCCGCGCGCGATGGCGGCCTTCGCCGCGGCGTCGTAATCGGCGGGATAGAGGCTGCGCAACCGGGTGAAAAAGGCCTGATATTCCGGAATCTGCCGCAATTTTGCGTCCAGCGCCGCCAACGCCGCCGCATCGGGCGCGGCGCTTGCGGCGGCCGGTTTGGGCGCGGGCTCGGCGGGCGGCGGCGCGACCGGCTCGGTCGTCACCGGCCTCGATTGCAGCGGCGGCTCGGCCGGGGCGGGCTTTTGTTCTCCCGTCGCCAGGAACCAGCTGCCGAATCCGGTCGCCAGGGCCGCGGCCAAGGCCAGAAGGGCAATTCGTATCTGATTTTTCAAGTTACGCACTTTTCACCGGCGGGAGACTTTTCAGCGGCGCCACTTTCGCGCGCATCCCGGCCGCGCGTCAATCGCCTCGGCGTCGATGCGCGAGTTGATTGCGCGGCGAACGCAAATCGTAATAGGACATGGTTTCCAAAAAAAACGCTTACGCCGGCCCGTCTCGGCGACTGAGCAAGGAGAGAGAAATGATTTCGGTTACTTTTCCCGATGGCGCGCAACGCCAGTTCCCGGCCGGGACGACCGGCCTCGACATAGCGAAGGGCATTTCGCCGTCGCTCGCCAAGCGCACCGTGGCCATGGCGCTCGACGGCCAGCTCGCCGACATCGCCGCGCCGATCGCCGTCGATTTGCGAGTGGAGTTCGTCAATCGCGACGACCCGCGCGCCCTGGAGCTGATCCGCCACGACGCCGCCCATGTGCTGGCCGAAGCCGTGCAGACGCTTTGGCCCGGCGTGCAGGTGACCATCGGCCCGGTGATCGAAAACGGCTTTTATTACGATTTCTATCGCGACGAGCCGTTCACGCCGGAAGACTTTGCCGCCATCGAAAAGAAGATGCGCGAGATCGTCGCCGCCGACAGGCCGATCGTCCGCGAGGAATGGACCCGCGACCAGGCGAAGGCCTGGTTCGAGACGCATGGCGAGGCCTTCAAGGTCGAGCTGGTGGAGTCCATCCCGGCGGACCAGAAGCTTTCGATCTATCGCCAGGGCGACTGGCTCGACCTCTGCCGCGGCCCGCACATGCCCTCGACCGGCAAGGTCGGCAACGCCTTCAAGCTGATGAAGGTGGCCGGCGCCTATTGGCGCGGCGATTCGTCAAAGCCGATGCTCCAGCGCATCTACGCCACCGCCTTCGCCAAGCAGGAGGACCTCGACGCCTACATCAAGCAGCTCGAGGAGGCGGAGCGCCGCGACCATCGCCGCCTGGGCCGCGAAATGGACCTGTTCCATTTCCAGGAGGAGGGGCCGGGCACGATCTTCTGGCACCCCAAGGGCTGGACCTTGTTCCAGACCCTGATCTCCTTCATGCGCCGCCGCCAGCAGGAGGCCGGCTACATCGAGGTCAACACGCCGCAGGTACTCGACCGCGCGCTGTGGGAGACGTCCGGCCACTGGCAGACCTATCGCGAGAACATGTTCCTCACCAAGACCGAGGACGACCGCGTGTTCGCGCTGAAGCCGATGAACTGCCCCGGCCATGTGCAGATCTTCAAGAACGGGCTGAAAAGCTATCGCGACCTGCCGATGAAGATCGCCGAATTCGGCATCGTCCATCGCTACGAGCCGTCGGGCGCCATCCACGGCATGATGCGCGTGCGCGCCTTCACGCAGGACGACGCGCATATTTTCTGCACCGAAGACCAGATCATGGACGAGGCGCTGAAGATCAACGACATGGTGATGTCGATCTACAAGGATTTCGGCTTCGACGACATCGTCGTGAAGCTTTCGACGCGGCCGGAAAAGCGGGTCGGCTCGGATGAGAACTGGGACAAGGCCGAGGCGGCGTTGGGCAAGGTGCTCGACATCGTGGCGGCGCAGGGCCTGAAAACCGGCGTCAATCCGGGCGAGGGCGCCTTCTACGGCCCGAAACTCGAATATACGTTGCGCGACGCCATCGGCCGCGAATGGCAATGCGGCACGACGCAGGTCGATTTCAACCTGCCCGGCCGTTTCGGCGCCTTCTACATCGCCGCCAATTCGGAGAAGCAGACGCCGGTGATGATCCACCGCGCCATTTTCGGCTCGCTGGAGCGTTTCACCGGCATCCTCATCGAGCATTTCGCCGGCCATCTGCCCTTGTGGCTGTCGCCGATCCAGGCGACGGTCTGCACCATCACCTCCGACGCCGACGACTACGCCAGGGAGATCGTCGCGCTGGCGAAGAAGAAGGGCCTGCGGGTGGAAAGCGACCTGCGCAACGAGAAGATCAATCTCAAGGTGCGCGAATTGTCGCTGGCGAAAATTCCGGTGCTGATCGTCGTGGGACGCAAGGAGGCGGCGGAGCGCACCGTGTCGATCCGGCGCCTCGGCTCGCAGGCGCAGACTTTCATGACGCTCGACGAGGCGCTGGATTCGCTGACGCAGGAAGCCGCGCCGCCGGATTTGCGGGAAGGTTAAGCCAGCGACGTCATTGCGAGCGGAGCGAAGCAATCCAGACTAAGGCCGCAAGCGCGACGATCGGTGAATGCAGCATTCGTGGCAATTGAAAAGAGGCGGCCAAACCGATTGGCTTTGGCGCTCTGGATTGCTTCGCTCCGCTCGCAATGACGGCGTGGAGCATGGAGAACTCGGTCATGCCCCACCCCCGCATCTATCTCGCCGGCCCCGAAGTCTTCCTGCCCCACGCCGCTGAACTCGGCGCGCGGAAGAAAATGCTGTGCGAGGAATTCGGCTTTGTCGGGCTTTTCCCGCTCGACAACGATTTTTCCGCTGGCGGCGAAAAGCTCGACGAGCAAATCTTCGCCGCCAATGTCGAGCTGATGCGCTCCGCCGACGCCGGCGTCTTCAACCTCACGCCGTTTCGCGGCGTCAACGCCGATACGGGCACGGCTTTTGAACTCGGCTTCTTCGCCGCGAGCGAAAAGCCGGTTTTCGCTTACACGAATAACGCGGAAAATCTGTTCGACCGCGTCGCGGAAAAATTTGGCGTCCATCACGCGCCGGACGGCGCCGCTTGCGACGCCGATGCGCTGCTGATCGAGAATTTCGGCAACGCCGACAATCTGATGCTCGACGCCGCCTTGAAGCGGCAGGGCCGCGTTGTCCTGCGGCCCGCCGTCACGGCGCCCGGCCTTGACGATCTCCAGGGTTTCAGCGCCTGTCTGCGGCAGGCGCGGATTCATTTCGGCTTCTGAACTTTGCCGGTTTTTTGAAATTGGAGTTTTCGCATGGAGTTTCGCAAGCTCGGCCGAACCGACATTTCCGTTTCCGCCGTCTGCCTCGGCACCATGACTTTCGGCCAGCAGACCAGCGAGGCCGAAGCCTTCGCGCAGATGGACTACGCCGTCGCGCAGGGCGTGAATTTCTTCGACACAGCCGAACTTTACGCCATTCCGCCGCGCGCCGAGACCTATGGCGCGACGGAAAAGATCATCGGCGCATGGCTGAAAAGCCGCGGCCGCCGCGACGACGTTTTTCTCGCCACCAAGGCCGCGGGACGCAGCGCGATGAACTGGCTGCGCCAAGGCGGCGCCATGGCGCGGCTCGACCGCAAGAACATTTTTTACGCCGTCGAAGGCTCGCTGAAGCGGCTCGGAACCGATCATGTCGACCTCTACCAGTTGCATTGGCCGGACAGGCCCATGGACCTGTTCGACGCAAACTCCAACGCCTATCACGATCGCGGCGGCCCCGACGGCGTCTCTTTCGAGGAGACGCTCGGCGCGCTCGGCGATCTCGTGCAACAGGGCAAAATCCGCGCTTTCGGCGTCTCCAACGAGACCGCCTGGGGCGTCTCGCAATTTCTGCGCGGCGCCGAGATGGGGCAGGGGCCGCGCCTGGTTTCGATCCAGAACGCCTATCATCTGATCAACCGCCAGTTCGAGCTCGGCCTCGCCGAGTTTGCGATGCGCGAGCAGGTCGGGCTTCTCGCCTATTCGCCTTTGGCGCAAGGCTACCTCACCGGCAAATATCTCGGCGGCGCCCGCCCGGCCGGCGCGCGCAGCACTCTGTTCGATCGCGGCCAGCGTTATCAAAAACCCGGCGTCGACGCGGCGATCGAGGATTATCTCGCCCTGGCGCGCCAATTCTCCATGCACCCCGTGCATCTGGCGCTCGCCTTCGTCACGTCGCGTCCCTTCGTCACCGCCAATATCATCGGCGCGACGACGCTCGATCAATTGAAGATCATTCTCGACGCGCCGAGAAGCCTGCCGCCGGAGCTCGAGCGGCGCATCGACGCCCTCCACCAGATCCGCGGCAATCCCGCGCCGTGAACGTCTTCGCCGCGACTGCGTTGAGGCAACAGTTTTTTCACAACAGGATTGGGCCCGCCATGCGTTTGCCCCTGCTCACCAAGGACCAGCTTTCCGACGCCCAGAAAGGCGCTTTATGACGACATGAAGTCGGGCATCGAGACCAGTTTCAAGGGCTTCACCGCCATAGACAGGGAAGGCGAGCTGATCGGCCCGTGGAACCCCTGGATTCGCTTCCCGCAGTTCGGCGGCCCGGTGTGGAATTTGGTCAAGGCGCTGGCGAGCAATCCGAAACTGCCGAAGCCGGTGCGCGAGGTCGCGATTCTCGCGACTGGCGCGCGCTTCCATTCGGCCTATGAAATCTATGCCCACGTGCTGGTCGGCGAGGCGCGAGGCCTCAGCGACGACAAGATCGCCACCATCGTCGCCGGCCAGCGCCCCGTCGATCTTTCGCGCGAAGAGGCGATCGCTTACGACATGGCTTCCGCCCTGGTCGCCGGGACGGTTCCCGCGATCACCTACAAGCGCACGGTGGACGCTTTCGGCGAGGCGGCGGCGGCGGAGCTGATCTATCTCGTCGGGCTCTATTGCATGGTCTCGACCACGCTCAACGGCTTCAACGTGCCGCTGCCCGAGGGCGAGGATTTTTAAGTTATTTTGCCTGAGGGCCCGACGGATCGAGGCTGCGGATATAGGCCACGAGGTCGGCGATCTCGCTCCGCGACAGTTGCATGTCGGGCATTTTCGGATGCGGATCGGTGAGGAAATCGGCGATCTGGGCGTTGGTCTTGGTCCGCGCGACTTCGGCGAAGGGGGCGACGTCGGCGCTGGCCTTCTTCTGGTCGGGCGCGACGAGGTGGCAGGCCGCGCACCAGCGCCGCGCGATCGCGCCGCCATGCTCGGCGTCCGCCTTTGGCGGCGCGGCGAAGGCCGGAACCGTCAGGACAGCGCCAAGAATGCTTGCAATGAAAAGCCTTTGCATGTCGCCGTGCTCCTTTTTTTAACGCCTGGACTATGCCATTTTCACGAGCCGTGCGCCTTGTCGCAAATCAGTGCGGCCAAAAAACTGTTATTTCGCGATGACTTCGACGTCGCGGTCCTGGTTCGAGACCACTTTGAACGTCGCCTGATAGGTCTTGTTGTCGTGGCGGGCGATGGCGACATATTCGCCTTCCGCCAGCACCAGCGAGGGAAAGGCGCCGATCATTTCGCGAATCACGTCGCCGCCGGGGGTCAGGATCGAGAAACTCGTATTGGCGAGGGCTTCGCCGCCGGGCCCGTTCACCAGTTTCAGCGTCATGTTGGCGGCGCGGTGGCGCAGCGCGGCCGCGGTGAGCTTGCCCGCCTGCACGCGCAGGTCGGCGTAGACGGTCGAATTGGTCGGCGTGTTGGCGCCGGGCGTCGGGTCGAGCAGCTTGGAGACGACGTGATAGGCGCCTTCCGGCAGGCACTCCGGCTCGTCGGCCTTGAGATTGGGCAGGATCAGCTTGGCCTCGAGATCGTCGTGGTCGGGCAGGAAAACCTGGATTTTCAGCCGCGCCGGCGGAATCGGCGCATCGCCGAGCGCGCCGGAAATCTTCAGCGCGCCGGCGTTCATCGTCACCTTCTCCGTGACCGGATCGCCGCTGACGCTGATCTGCCTCGCGGCGCCGGCCAGGCCGCAGGCGACATGCACGATGTAATCGCCGTCGGCCAGAGAGAAGGAGGGCGCGGGCTGGTTGGATTCGGCGACCAGGGCGTGGCCGCCGTCAGGATCCGTACGGGCGTCGAAAACCCGCCAGTTCAGGCCGGAATTGATCGGCTGCCTGTCGCCCGGCGCAAAGACCGCGCTGAGCGAGACCGTTGCGTGCGGCGCGGGCGCGGGCGCCTGCGTGGCGGGGGCCGGGGCCGGAGCCTGCGCCGGAGCCTGGGCGGAGGCGGGCGTCTGAGCCTGCGCCGGCTGCGCGGGGGCAGGCGTCTGCGCCTGCGCGGGCCAGGCTGAAAAGACCATGCCGGGCAAGAGGAGCGGAAAAATCCGCGCTGCCAATTGAGTCCGCACGCGCCGCAAACAAAATCCTCCGCTTTCAGCCGATGGACGGCATCGGTTTACAAAGTGACCTTTTTAGGGCTTTTGTCTGCAAAAAGCTCGGGTGATCGCATGAACGACACGATAAAACTTCTGAAAGCGCGCCGCTCCGCCCCGCCTTTGCTGATGCGCGGGCCGGGACCGGATGCGGAGCAATTGCAGACCCTGCTTGCGCTCGCAACCCGCGTTCCCGACCATGGCAAGCTTGCGCCCTGGCGCTTCATCGTCTTCGAGGGCGAGGGCCGCGCCCGCGCCGGCGCGGCGCTGGCCGAAGTTTTCGCCCGTCGAGAACCGCAGGCCGACGCGCAGCGCCTCGAGATCGAGCGCGGCCGATTTTTGCGCGCGCCCATGGTGATCGGCGTCGTCTCGCGCGCCGCCCCGCATGTGAAAATTCCGCTCTGGGAGCAGGAAATGTCGGCCGGGGCCTGCTGCATGGCGCTGACCATCGCCGCCGTCGCCATGGGCTTCCGAACCGCGTGGATGACCGAATGGTGCGCCTACGACCGCGAGGTTTTGAACCGCTTCGGCCTGGCCGATCACGAAAGGATCGCCGGCTTCATCTATATCGGCCGGGTCGACGCCGAGATCGAGGACCGCACACGGCCCGATCCCGGCGAACTGGTCACGCGGTTCTGACCTTTTTCGCGAAAGCCGCGTTGACGATTTCCGCCTGCGCCGGCGTCGTCACGAATTTTCCGGCAAAACCCTCGGACGCCGCGCGGGCGCAGGAACGGACAAAATCCTCGCCCTCGCCGGGTTCGGCGCAATCATAGGCCGGCGCTTTCGCCGCCGCCGCGGCGAACAGGCACAAAGCCCGCGCCACGATCAGGGGCTCGGGGCGCTGTCCCGTCGTCTCCATGCCCAGCCGCTGCATCAGCCGCCGCTCGTCGCGGCCAAGGCCGATCAGCCGGCGCGTGGCCCTGGCGAAAGTGCCGAGTTCGAAAATCGCGGCGGGCGAATCGGCGGCCAAAGCGAGGATATGGGCGTAGCCGTCGGGCAGGCCGTTCTCCGCCTCGCGCACCGCCAGTTTCGCGCCGAGATGCTGCACGTCGCGGCCGCCACAGGCGTCGGGCAGGATGATTCCATCCGGCCGCGCCTCCATGACCGCGTCGAGATCGCCGTCGGCGAGGCCTGAATCGAGCGGGTGAATCTGCGCCATGCAGCATCTGTCGCGGCCGCGCGCCTCTGCGATCCACGCCGCGGCGTTGTTTCGCGCGCCGTTCGCGTCAATCTCCGTCGCGCCGGAGAGATCGACCGCCAGGCAATCGGCCTCGCTCGCCAGGGCCTCGTCGAAAGAGGCGCGGCTGTCGGCGGATACGACGAGGATCGAGCGCATGACGGGCGTCTCCGGGCGGATAGGCGGGCGAATCGTTGTTAAGCGAAACTTTACCTTGATTGCTCACACTACGTTAACCAGGCGCGAAATGCGCGCCGCATCAGTTCCGCGAGCAACGCATGATCGTCCGCAAATTCATCCAATGGTCTGACAATGCGCCGGCCAGCGCGCGGGCCGACGGCGTGGGCGCGCTGGCGCGGGCCTATCTTTACGGCGACATGACCCAGGCCGAGCGCCGCGAGGCCGAACAGACGCTGTTCGCGCTGAGCGACGATCCTTCGCCGCTGGTGCGGCGGGCGCTCGCCGAAAGCTTCGCCAGCGCCGCCGAGGCGCCTCCCGCCATCGTCATGGCGCTCGCCAACGACCAGTCCGACATATCGGCGCTCGTGCTGGCGCGCTCGCCGCTCCTGACCGACGCGCAACTGATCGATTGCGCGGTGATCGGCGATTCCGCCGCGCAGGCGGCCATCGCCCTGCGCGCCCGAACTGTCGCCCGCCGTCGCCGCCGCGCTGGCCGAAATCGCGTCGCGCGAAGCCCTGATCGCGCTTGCGGTCAATGAAGGCGCCAATCTTCCCGATTTCGCCATGCGGCGGATGATCGAGCGCTTTGGCCATGACGGCGAAATTCGCGAGGCGCTGCTCGGCCGCGCCTGGCTGCCCGGCGTTGTCCGCGCCGCCATCGCCGGCGCCACCGCCCGCCAGCTCGCCGAACTCGCGGTCGAGCGCAACTGGATGGCGCAGGCGCGCTCGCAGCGCATAGCGCAGGAATCGCGCGATCGCGCGACCATGATCATCGCCGCCGGCTGCGCCGATTATTCCGAGGAAACCTCGGCGCTCGCCGCCTATCTGCGCGTGTCCGGCCAATTGACCGCGGGCCTCGCCCTGCGCGCCCTGCTGTGCGGCCAGACCGGCCTGTTCGAGGCGACGCTGGTGGAGCTGACCGGCCTCGGGCCGCGCCGCGTCGCGGGCCTCGTCAGGGAGCCCGCGTCCAACGCCTTCGCCGCCCTCTACGCCAAGGCGGGGCTGCCGGCGACCTTGTTGGTCGCCTTCCGCGCGGCGCTGTCCGCGCTGGCCCGGTCGAAGCGCCAAGAGGCCGAGAGCGAGGCCGAGGAAGGCGCCCTCCGCCTGCCGGTCATCCAGTTCGTCCTGAGCCAGTGCGTCGACCGCCATGACGAAAGCCTCGACCGGCTGGTCGCCCTGTTGCGCCGCTTCGAGGCGGACGCGGCCTGCGAAATGGGCAAGCGCGGCATGGAGCGGATGAAGCAGGAAGCCGCCGCCGCGGCGCAAGATCGCGCCGCGCCGGCCGAGCCGGTTTTCGCCGCGCCGCCCGTCGCCGTCGAAGGCGAACTGGCCGCACCCGCCGCCGAAACCACGCCGGTTGCGGAAGCCGAAGCGCAGACAGCGACGCCGCCAGGCGACGAGCCGGAGATTTTCGTCGATCTCGGCGCGCTAGAGAGAGAGCTGCTCGCCGCCTAGCTGGGGCTTCACGCCTCTTGCGTCGGGCGCGATCAAGCTTGGATTGAAGCGCGCTTCTCTGCTTGACGCAGACACCCACACCATATGGACTTGGCGGCAAGCCTGATCGGGACCGCCCGACCGGGCGCCTTCGGCGGATTGTGGACATAGAGCAAAGGTCCGGCGCCAGCGGTAGACTGGTCAAAGGCCGAACAGGAAAAATGCGCCAGGTCCGGACATTGCTGGCCAGAGCCGCGGTTTTCCGGGTTCGACCCAAGGGAACCGTCGGCTAGGGGTCGTAGACATCTCGTCAAACATCTGAAGCTGCCGTTCGCCGATGACAGCTCCTTCTGAAAACAACTGCAAATCCGATTTCGGGGGCACGTTTTAAGCGACGCGCAAATTGTCGCCCCCGCGCCGCCGCGCTCCCAGCGTTTAGCGCAGCGAAATTACAAGGCCACTCAGGTCGAGATTGGCAATCAGGCCGACTTGTCGGCCCTGCAATTCCAGGACTGCGCCCTTGTCATTGGTCAGCGCGATCACGCGCGCGCCGACTCCCAACGCTGCGCCAGCCCCACCAGCCCCATACACGCCCGCAACATCCGACGCCCTGCGGATGTGTCTGACCCGGCCAAAAAAGGTCGTCTGCGACACGCCGAACACCAGGCCCGCGTCCACGCCGCCGATCGACAAGGGATATCGCCGCCCGTGAAATATCAGCGTTCCTGATCCCCCGTTCGCGCCGAGGAACCAGCCGCCCTTCACCACCGTCATGCGGACAAAGCCGCTGTCGGCGTAAGCCTCGGACGGAATGCTTACGCCGATCGCAACGATTTGAGCCAAAAGACCTACACAAAATCGACGCCAATTTTGCATGTTGTATTCCTCCGGCTCCTGATCGGGCAGACGAAGACTTTAGGCGTCCGGTGAACTGATTGGAAGCGCGATTATGCGGTGTCGTCTCCTAACATTGCGCCAATTTCGATCGCCATCTGTCGCTGATCAGCGCGGGGCAAGTCTTACAGACTAAAAGACGGCTTGGTTTTTCTACGGCGTCGTAGGTCAGGACATCCGTCGTATCACCGGATGCACGGCTGTAGCCACCATAACGCTGTGGTTTGACGGCCCGTTGCCGCGAGCGGAAAGCGCCATTCGTATCAGGTTTATTTTCGTCCTCGCTTGCATCGCTGTGGCGGCGTCCACCGCAGGCGGGTTCGTACGTTCCGCCATTACAGCACATCGTGCGAACCTGCGTGACGGCCCTGGAGCCGCCTATCCAAGGTTGCCGAGATTCCCGGTCACGTCAGGGTGCATGCCCGCAAGTGCGTCTTGGGTTGGCGCCCCGTGACGTGGAACGGCTAGGACGGCCAACTATCCATGAAATCGCTTGGCGCGATATCATCTGACGCGCCTGTCGTTTATCGAAGCGCGCCCCCGGTTGAATATAACGACTTGCCACGCGCCTACAGCACTGCAGCGCCTGTTGTCGGCGCACCTCGTCTGGCCCGCCCAAGCAGGCGCCGACAACGGATGGCGTCCAGCCGCCATCCAATTAATGAGGTCGCGCCGCCCGTGCTTCAGCGATCTGCGCCTTCAGGGCCGGAAGGCCAACGGCGCCTACAAGCAAATGCTTGCCGACGACATAGGTGGGCGTGCCGGTCACGCCGAGAGCCGCGCCGAGCTTGACCGTTTCGTCAATCGTCGCGACCACCTCCGAGCTCGCCATGTCGCGGGCGAGCCGGTCCATGTCGAACGCCGTTTCGCGCGCGACGTCGAGCGCCTTGGCTTCGCTCACAGGGCCGGGCGTTCGCAGCAAAGCCTGATGAAAATTCAGATATTTTGCAGGATTCTGCATGCGCGCGGCGATCGCGACCCGCGCGGCGGCGGCCGAACCCGGGCCAAGCACGGGGAATTCCTTCAGCACGATCTTCAAGCGAGGATCATCCTTGAGCAGCTGGAGCATATCCCCCAGCGCGCGCCGGCAATAGCCGCAATTGTAATCGAAGAACTCGACCAGCGTTATGTCGCCGCGGGGGGCGCCGAGCGTGACCTGGTGCGACGAGTTCGAACAGAGCGGCGGAACGGCCGGCGATGACCGCGGAGCGGTCGATGGCCGTCCCGCCCGCAGCCTTGCCCGCTGCGCCGGGTTGGCGTTTCAGGATTTCGGCGAGAATTTGCCCGACCGCTTCCGGATGTTTGATGAAATAGCCCTTGACGATTTCGCCGAGTTCTTCGGGGTGGCTGGCGAGATAATTCTTCACGATGGCTTCGACTTGCGCACGCGCGTCCTGCGCGCCCGCGCCCGGCGAGGTCAAGGCGAAGACTATGGCGGCGCCGATCACGGTCCAGACTTTCATTTCATTTCTCCCTCCGGATGGCTCATCGCACGAATCCGCCGCCACGCAGGCCAGGCCCGGGCCTGAATCCGCCACCCGGAAAAAAGCCCGGGCCCGGTCTTGGCAACGGCGCGCAAAATCCGAATCGGTTGCGGAGAAAGCCGGGCGGGCAGCGCGGCGAGCGGAGGGGCCGGCAAAAGCCCAACGGGCCGCGCACAAAACCCCGGGCGCAGGCAAGGCG
The DNA here is from genome assembly GCA_963849665.1 of uncultured Alphaproteobacteria bacterium. Lineage (GTDB taxonomy): Bacteria > Pseudomonadota > Alphaproteobacteria > Rhizobiales > Beijerinckiaceae > Rhodoblastus. The sequence goes on from CAWKJW010000101.1 coordinate 16,928, forward strand.
GGGCGGAAGCACGCACCGACCGCGGCGATTGGCGATTGTCCCCTTGGGGCACTCGATTTTCGCGGGCGGAGTGCAGCCGCCAGACCGCAGCCTGCGCGACCCAGGAGGGCAAGCCGGCTGCGGTGGCGGGGTCGCGATGCATTTGCCGCGGATGCGCTCGGTTCCCTCCGGACAGGCGGCCGTCGCGCGCGAACCGCAGCGGCCGGACCGCAGACTGCGCGCCCCGGGAGGGCACGCGGGGCGCGGGTGTGCGGCCGCGACGCATCTGCCGCGGATGAGCGCAGTTCCTTCCGGGCAGGTTCGCGGCGCGCCCAAGCAATGCGTTCCGTCGGCGCTCAGATGGCGCGTCAGGCAGCAGGAGCCGTTCGAAACCGGGGCATAGCCCGCCGCGCAGGGCGGGGCGGGGAGCGGCGTCCGGATCAGCTTCTTCGGCGCCTGACAGGCGCTCCGGTTGGCCGTATCGACCGGCGTCGGGCAGCATTCGCCGTTGCTTGTCACATTGGCCGGCGCGCAGCAGGGGCCGTCCGCGGTGGGAATGAGCCCCGCCGCGCAGCAGGATGGTCCCGGTTTGATCGGAATCAGGACCACGCATTGGCTGTTGTTAGGGCCGCTCGGCGCCTGGCCCGCCGGGCAGCACTGGCCTGTCGAAGTCGCCTGGCTCGCGAGACAGCAAACGCCGCTCGCGTCGACATAACCTGGAGCGCAGCCCGGCGGGCAATTCGCGCCGACGGCGGAGGACGAACAGCCGGGCGGCGTCTCAGCGCATTGGCCGTTGACCAGCGCGGTCGGGCAGCAGGCCTGCGCGCCGTCGGCGCCGAAATAGATGTGGCCGTTGTCGCAGCAATAATTGCTCGCGCCGATCGCCGTTTGCCCGACGGGACAAGACGAATTCGAACAGGCGGCGTTGGCGGCCAGAGCCGCCGGCGGACAGCAGACGCCTCCGATCTGGACATCTGGCCGTTGGCAGCCAGGCTGGCAGCTCGATTTTCCGTCGCCGCGACGGAGAACCTCGTTCGGCGGGCAGCCCCAGGTCGGCGGAGGCGGCGGCGGCGGCTTGACTTTGCGCGGCGGCGGCGGGCCAGGCGGTCGCGCGCCCTCGGGCGGAAGAGCGGGCGGCGAAGCGGCCGACGCTGGCGCATATACTGGCGCAAACGCCTTCTCCGCGCAGGCGAGGCGGATGGCCAGCGCGCCTAGCCGGCCGTGGCTGGGAGCCTCCCATGGGCCGTCGCCATAGCTAAGGTAATAGCTTCGCCAGGGCGGAACGTTGCGCGGCCGGTCGAGCCAGAGGCCTTCGCCCTGAATCCCATCGACATGGAGCGGGCCGCCCTCGGCCAGACGCCTGGCGGTCTCGGGATCGGGGAGTTGCGCAGATCCTCGCCGGTTCCCCACAGGAAGCCTCCACAGGACCCGGCATAGATTGCGCCAAGCCGGTCGTAATTCGGTCCTTCGGCCACGCCTCCGTCGGCGTTGCGCAGGGCGCCCGGGAAGCCGATCGCATATTCGTCGGGGATTCTTGCCAGACGCGCCGCGCGCCCGGGGCCTGCCCGACGATCGCGAACCGCAGCACGCGGCCGACCCCGGGCGCGGCCAGGGGCTCGAACGTCATCGATCCCGTCGGCGCCGCGCGTTCGGCAAGCAGCATGCGGCCCTGATGGTCGAACGCGATGGAGGCGATTTCCGTCGGTCCGGCGGCGGGCGGCGCCTGCAATTCGATGACCGCGTCGCTGGCGAAGCTGCCGTCCTCGCGCAGAGAGACCGACCAGACCCGCAGGCTGTCGGCGACGGAGTAATAAAGCCGTCCCTCGTGGACGGCGAGCGCGAAGACCCGCCGCGCCGGCGATGCATATTCCCAGGACCCGGGGGCGCCGCTGTCGAAGGTCGCGGCTGTGGGATCGACCGGCGTCCGGGCGATCCAGGCGACAGCAGGAAGCCCTTGCGCGCCGAGGCCGGCGACGCCGTGATCGTATACGCCGAGATCCGAGCCGCTCAGCGAAAAGCGATGAACGAGGCCGCTCTCGCGATCCGACACATAAAGCGACTTTGAATGCGCATCATAAGCCAACGCCCCCAAGGCGGCGCCGGAATTAGGGCGCCCTTCGGTTGTCACATTGGCGAACACCGAGACTTTGGCGCTGACGCCGTCGATCCGGTAAATCGTTCCCGGCCCGCCTTGAGGCCCCCACAGGCCCGGCATGAAACGCGCTCCGGGCGCGCCAGTCCGCACGTGGACCCAGGCGCCGGTCGGCCCCGGCGCGACGATGGGCAAGCCATAGGCCGAGGTCGCGGCGAGGTAAATATTGGGCGGGACCTGATCGTCAAGGACCACTCCGAACACCTGTCCGACGTCCCGCGCGGCAAAAGTGAACGGCTTTGGGATGTCGACGAATTGCCCGACTGGCGGCCCGGCGATGCGCCGCAAATCGAGAACGCGGGCGCTTGCGCCTGCGAGGTCGATCACCGTCTTTGCTCCGGGATCCTCGTCGGGCGCAATGCTGACGGGCGGCGCCGCGCCGGAAAAACCGGTGACGACGGCCTCGCCCGGGGCGACGACCGCAAAGGGCGGCGGCTGCGCCGCCGCGGGTCCGGTCGAAACAAAAACGGCGGCGGCGAAGGCGATAAAGCCGTGAACGATCCGGCGCATATTGACAGTGGCGCCAGGCCGACGGCCTCGATTCCGCATGCGCGCTATTTCGTCCCGCTCCGCCATGGTCCGCCTATTGAGTTGTCGTGTTGGGCCCGCAGGTTCCATTGGTCAGGTTCGGCGTGGAGCCGGACGGACAGCAGGTTCCGCACGAAGTCACTTGCGTCGGATCGCAACAGGTTCCGTCCGGCGTTCTCACCGCATTGCTGGCGCAGGGCGGCACGCAATTGTTGCGATAATTGACCTGCCCAGGCGGGCAGGCCTTGCCGGTGAGCGAAGGCGGACAGATCGACCCTTCGGGATTGTACTGGCCGGGAACCGGCGGCACGGCGGCCCGGCCGGTTTGATCGCAAATGCAGACTTGCGACAACGGACCCGACGGCGCCGCCGGATGGGTGTTTTTCGAGGGGTCGGAACTCGTCGGGCACTGGCAGGAATAGGTCCAGGTGCAATCGTAGAAGTCGTTGTTCTGACAGGGCCAGCCGACGCTGGCGTCCTGTGGCGTCGGCTGCTCGCCCAACTGCATCGGGCTCGGGCAGAGGCAATATTGCGGTTGGCAGGCGTCAACCAGATTGGTGACCAGAGCGCCATTCGGCGTTTGATCGACGCGCGATGGCGGCGGGTTGCTGTTCTCGCCATAGATCGAGCCGCAACCGACCTCTTGAGGCGGGGATGGCGTGCAGTTGCAGCCCTGGCCGAACAGCGCCTGCTGCAGACCGCACAACGCCTGCTGGAAGCAGCCGCCAAGCGAACCGGCAATCTGGCCAACGCCTTGTTCGAGATCGCAGGCGCATTGCGCGATGCTGATCGGGTCGCCCAGGCCGGTGATCGACTGGATTACGCTGGGATCGACGCCCAACGGGCTCAACCAGCTCTGCAAGGCGTTGACGTCCTGGACCGCCGTGTTGAGCTGGGAGCAGAGATTGTCGACCGACCCTTGCCCTTGGGCTGCGGCGACGCCGCCAAGCGACGCCGCCAAGCCCGCCGACAGCGCGCAGGCGCCGCCATCCGCGCAAGCGGCCCCGCAGGCGCCCGACGACAGCGATCCCACGGTGTTCTCAAATCCGTTCAGGAAGTCGCCGAAATTGCAGCCATCGCCGCGCGCCTGCCGCGGCGCCGCCACCAAGGCCGTCAGCGCGAGGGCCGCGGCGAAGATCGGGAACTTTCGAAACGATCGAGCAGGGTGGAGTTTGGGTAAGAGTTCGACACATCGCCCGCGTGGACGACGTCAAAACCGAAAAAGAAGCGTGTCTATCCGGCATCGCCGCGCCGTTTCGATAGCGGAACGGTTCGAGCCTGTGCGCGTCTTTGCGATAAGTCAAGCCAAGGCAAGCCGTATCCGGGTCCGGACAAATATGAAACGGGAGTTTGAGCCTCCGCGAAGGGGCCCCGAAGATGAAACTTGCGACGCAACCAATTTCGAGAACCCCTCACGCAAGTCTTCGGTCGGCGCGAGATGTTGTTCGAAACGTGATCCGCCCCAAAAGCGCCATCGGCTGCAAGCCGCCTATATCGAGCCTGTATCGTTCACCGACGGCCCTGCGGCCTGAACCATAACCTCGGACAATTCCGGCTAACTTGGGTCCAAAATCCGGTCGCGCTTCACAGCGCAGTTCACTTATCTTTGCTTGGAGGGGAGCCGGATCGTTGCGGCGCTCCCGTCGTGAATGTTCATTTTGGGCGAACGTGCGCATGCCGCCCTTGGCGCAACCCTGGCGATCCCCCCGCGGCGGCCGTCCATCCTTGACCGGACCTTCGGCCAATTTCAGCTTTTCGCCCTCGACTGACAGTTGCGTCTCCGATCGGGAATATCCGCCTTGGGTGTGCGCCGTGAAAGGCGGCGCTTTCCAGTGGGTGCGAGACCCACCCGGCGACAGCTCCCGCCGGAAGCAATCGGGGCAGGCATGGAGGCGACGAAATGTCTGAAGCCCCCGAATAGCCGTCACGATGTACGGTGACGGTGCGAGTGTGCAGGCCGCAACGTGAGTGAACGCTGAGCAAGCCTCGAAAAGGATGACGCGCAGGCCGACCCGACAACCCAATCGGGGAAGGCTGATACGGCTGGGCGAAATGAGCGAGAAGACGCCCAGACGCTGCGCCGGGGTAGTGGCGGCGGCATGTACACAAGGAAAGCGCACGCAACACGGGAAGCCTCATGGCGTGGTCAAGGATGGCCAACTGGACGCCCGCGAGGGACAGGCCGGGCGCCCTGAGGTGACGGAGAGGTCCGCAGTACCGCTGAAGCCGGGTAATGCTGGTGGAGGGAAGGGACCTCAGTTCAAGACAGACGCAGCAAGCGATGAGGGACCTGGAGATTGGGAAACCTATCAACTCCAAAGAGTGTTCAGAAATTGCAGATGGCGTTGCACGCGAAAGCGAAGGCAGAAGCCGGTTATCGCTTCTACGCCCTGTACGACAAGATCAGTCGCGAGGATATTCTTGCGCATGCCTATGCCCAGTGCCGCTCCAACAAGGGCGCGCCGGGCGTCGACGGTCAGGACTTCGCGGATGTCGAGGCGTATGGGGTCGCGCGATGGCTTGCTGAACTGGCGCTTGCGCTTAAGGGAGAGACCTACCGACCGGACCCGATCAGAAGAGTGTTCATACCGAAGGCCAACGGCAAGCTCAGGCCGCTGGGCATCTCGACCTTGCGGGATCGGGTCTGCATGACGGCAGCGATGCTGGTGCTGGAGCCGATCTTTGAAGCCGATCTTCCGCCGGAATTATACGCCTACCGCCCCGGGCGAAACGCCCAACAAGCGGTGGTCGAGGTGGAAGAACTGCTGTTTCGCGGCCACCCGGAAGTCGTGGACGCCGACCTCGCGGACTACTTCGGGAGCATTCCCCATGCCGAATTGTTGAAATCGGTGACGCGCCGGATCGTTGATCGGCGCGTGCTTCATCTGATCAAGATGTGGCTGGACTGCCCCGTAGAAGAAACCGACAAACGTGGCCGGAAAACACGCACGACCGAAGCCCGAGACAAGCGGCGCGGCATCCCGCAGGGCTCACCCGTCTCACCGCTGCTGGCGAATTTATACATGCGCCGGTTCGTGCTGGGATGGAAGAAGCTCGGGCTGGAGCAAAGCCTCGGCACTCGGCTCGTGACCTACGCCGACGACCTCGTGATCCTGTGCAGAAAGGGCAAGGCCGCAGAGGCTTTGCAGCGACTGCGCGAAATCATGGGCAAGCTGAAGCTCACGGTCAGCGAGGAGAAGACACGCATCTGCAAGGTGCCGGAAGGCGAATTCGACTTCCTGGGCTACACGTTCGGGCGGATGTATTCAGCGAGAACCGGCCAGGCACGCCTGGGCTACCGGCCATCGAAGAAGAGCATCAAGCGCGCGGTTGAGAAAATCCATGCGCTGACCGACCGAGCGGGGACATGGCAAGAAACCACAGAGCTGGTGGGCAAGTTGAACCGCTCGCTGCGCGGATGGGCCAACTACTTCAAAGTAGGCGCCGTCAGTAAGGCATATCGAGCGCTCGACAGCTACGCCGCAGTGCGGTTGCGCCGGTGGTTGCGCTCCAAGCACAAACTCAGGGGACGCAAGGGCGGGGCTTATCCTCTCTCGCACCTTTACGGGCACTTCGGGCTCGTACGCCTGAGCAGGCTTGGGCACGACGTGCCGTGGACGAAGGCGTGATGTTTTGTCCGAGAGCCGGATGCGGGAGATCCGCATGTCCGGTTCGATGAGAGGGGTGTGGAAACGGAGCTATGGACGAACCGCTAAGGCACCGCCAGACGAAAGGGGCGGAAACAGATATGCTTGGCCTAACGCCACCGCGCCACATCCCGACTCTACCATGAATACGCATTCGACCGAAGCCGGGAAGTCCGCTGACGACGTTGCACCGGCCATCGCAAGAAAAGCCTGAAAGTCGCGTTCGAGCCGGTCTCTGCCGCTGCATCGACCGCGCGACCCCTTGAGAGGTGGTGGGTGTCTGCGTCAGCCGGATAGACACGGATTGAAGTAAAAAGAAAAAGGCATTTGGAGAGCAGCGATAGCACGGCTCATGGGCGCGATCCTCGCGGTGAGGGTGGTTCCTCCTGCCTATCGATCGTCGCGTTTTTTTGCAGTCGAACAGTCCGCGGGTCGTGTCGTCTGCGTCAGTCCATCAGCCCGGATGCCTTCAGCCAATATAACAAGGTCAGCGTCTTGGCGTCGCGGATGGCGCCGGCTTCCGCTTCGCGGAGAACTTCCGAAAACGAGGCTTCGACGATTTCGATCTCCTCGCCTTCCTCCTCCATGCCGCCGCCGGCGCCGACGCGCGCCTCCGGCCCATAGGGCGCCACGAAGAAATGGAGCTTTTCCGTCGTCGCCGCCGGACTGACGAAAGCCTCGAACAGAAAGCGCAGCTCGTCGACGCGCAGGCCCATCTCTTCCATCGCCTCGCGCCGCATGCAGGCGTCCGGCGTCTCGCCGGGGTCGAGCGTCCCGGCGCTGGCCTCCAGCAGGCCATGCGTGGAATCGTTCATATAAGCGCCGAGCCGGAACTGCCGCGTCAAAAGGACCTTGCCGCGCTTGGCGTCGTAAGGGAGAAGCACCGCCGCGTCGGGCCGGCGGAACAGGTTGCGCTCATGCCTTTCCCAGCGCCCGTCGGCGCGGCGCAATTCAAAGACCAGGCGCGAAAAGGAATATTTTTCGCGCGCCAGAAGCTGCTCGTCGAGGCCGCGCAGGGCGGCCTGGGGCTTGTCGTCCTCGTGCATTTTCGCTCCTTTTGCCGCGCAGGCTATCGCCTGCGAGACCGGGCCTCAATGCCTGAATTGTTCGCGCAGGATGCGCTCTTCCATGGAATGGCCGGGGTCGTGCAGGATCTCCATGCCCGTCGAATGGTCCGTCGCCACGTCGACGCGCACGACATTGCGGATTTCGAAATGATCGGCGGTGGCTGCGACCGGACGCTTGTCGGCCTCCAGAATTTCCAGCGTCACTTCCGCCCGGTCGGAAAGCAGCGCGCCGCGCCAGCGGCGGGGGCGGAAAGCGGAAATCGGCGTCAGCGCCATCAGCGGCGCGTCGAGCGGCAGGATCGGGCCGTTGGCGGAAAGATTGTAGGCGGTGGAGCCGGCCGGCGTCGCGATCAGCACGCCGTCGGCGATCAGCTCCTCCAGCCGCACCTGGCCGTCGATGCTCACCTGCAGCTTGGCCGCCTGCGCGGACTGGCGCAACAGCGACACTTCATTGATCGCCCGCGCCTCGGCCTTTTCGCCGGACAGGGTTTCGGCGGTCATCGTCAGCGGATGGATGAGCGAGCTTTGCGCGGAGGCGAGCCGCTTGCGCAAGCCGGTCTCGCGGAATTCGTTCATCAGGAAGCCGACCGACCCGCGATTCATGCCATAGATCGGCACGTTGCGGCCCATGAACTTGTGCAGGGTCTGCAGCATCAAGCCGTCGCCGCCCAGCGCCACCACCACTTCGGCCTCGTCGGAATGGACGTCGCCGTAACGGCCGACCAGCCGGGCGCGCGCCTCGTCGGCCTCCGGCGTCCCCGAGGAGAGGAAATTGATCCGCTCGAACCGGCGATGTCTGCTCGTGGACTCGATCATTTCGCTCGTTCGCCACCGCAATGCGGGAAAGTCGCAAGCCCGTATCCGGCTTTTCTGGCGCGTGCGCCGCCGTCGAAACTTGAACTCAAGCAATAGGCGATGGCGCCGGCCGGGGCAAGGCGCAGGCCCCGCGCCTTTAGGCGAAGCGGCGCCCTGCGTATAAATACTGAGCTGCGGCGCAGCATGGACGAAAGGACCGGTTCGCGACGCCCGCTCGTCGCCTGCGACCCGCGGCAGGCGATGGAATAACCGGGACTTTCGCGCGAGGATCGACTCTCGCGCATGGCCAAAAGCCGACAGGAGTCAATGAGGCAAGTTGACCCGCTTTTCGCCTTGTCCTTGATGCGGATCAAAAACTTTCGCCACGTCCGCTTGCGTGATAAGGTCATATGCTTTTTGATCGATCGACCTTTCCGCAGCGGCGGGCGTGCAGGAGAATGTTTTGGAAACGTTGGCCGAAAAGGTTATGGTCGAAACGATTTTCGGCCGGGCGGAAGCCAATGTGCGCTCCATCTGCTGCCAGCCGCACAAGCCCGCGCAAGGCTCGGGTCTTGATTGCGGCGAATGCGAAATCAAGGGCCAGAGCGTCTGCAACTCGCTGGACGCCGATGAATTCAAATCGCTCGAACGTATCGGCCGCACCATCTCCGTTCCCGCCAAGGCGACCTTGTTCGAACAGGGGCGGGACGCGTCCTTCGTCTGCAACCTGACCTCGGGCGCCTTGCGCCTTTCGAAGCTCCTGCCGGACGGCCGCCGCCAGGTCGTCGGTTTCGCCATGCCGGGCGACTTCCTCGGCCTCGCCTTTGAAAAGACGCACATGTTCACCGCCGACGCGCTGACGCCGGTCAAGCTGTGCCAGTTTTCACGCGCGGGCTTTTCCGAATTGCTCGACGAAAAGCCGCGGCTGATGCGTCGCCTGATGGAGATGGCGGGGCACGAGCTGACGATGGCGCAGGATCAGATGGTGGTGCTGGGCCGCCGCACGGCGGAAGAGAAGATCGCCGCCTTCCTGATCGGCATGCGCAATCGCTACGCGCGCATTCACGGCCCCTCCGTCCATGTGCCGCTGCCGATGACGCGGCTCGACATCGGCGACTATCTCGGCCTGACGGTCGAAACGGTCAGCCGGATGATGACGCGCATGGCCCGCGAAAAGACCATCGTCATCGTGCCCGATGGCGTCCGCATGCTGGATGTCGCGCGGCTGGAGCATCTTGCCGAAGTGTGAGAGCATAGCGTGTTCGCTGACGCGGACCTCCGGTTCAAGCGAAGTGGAATCCGGTTCGCGTGAAGAAAACGCGTAGCGAAGCGACTTTAAACGAAATGACCGATCGGGCCGCGCCGGACGAGGCTTTGCGGCGGGCTCGGCTTTTGCGCTGGTATCTGGCCGGCGCGCGCGTCGCATTCAGCGGCCCCGCCTTCTATGTCGCGCTTTCCCTGATGGGCGTCGGCAGCCTCGCCCGCGCCGCGGGCTTTCCCATCGGCGCGGCCATGCTTTCGACCGCTCTGGTCTGGGCCGGCCCCGGCCAATTGCTGTTTTTCGGCCTGATCGCCGCGAAGACCGCGCCTCCCGCCATCGCCCTGGCGGTCAGCCTCTCCTCGGTGCGGCTCCTGCCGATGTGCCTCTCCGTCCTGCCGATGCTGCGCCAGCCGCGGACGCGGCTCTCGACGCTCGTCGCCGCCTCGCATTTCGTCGCGGTCACTGTCTGGGCGGAATCCTTGCGCCGCCTGCCGGACATGGACAAGCCCGATCGCGAGCCGTTCTTTTTCGGCATGGCGACGGCCTGCATGAGCCTGACGATTCTCTCGACCGGCCTCGGCTATTGGCTCACCGGATCGCTGCCCGGGCCGCTCGCGGCCGGGCTGATGATGCTGTCGCCGATCTACTTCCTCGCCACCACGGCGCGGTCGGCGCGGTCGGGCGCCGACTGGCTGGCCATGCTGTTCGGCGCGGTCCTGGCGCCCGTGACGCAGAGGCTGGTCGGCGGCGGCTTGGACCTGCCGGTCCTGGCTCTGGCCGGCGGCGGCTCGGCCTGGCTGATCGGCTATCTGGCGAGGCGAAAGGCATGAGCGTCTTCCACGATCCGGCGCTCGCGCCCTATCTGGCCCTGGTCCTGTTCGGCTTCCTGCCGAGCGAGGTCTGGCGGACGATCGGGGTTTTCGCCTCGCGGCGCATCGACGAGGAAACGGAGCTTTTCCTGTTCGTGCGCAGCGTCGCGACGGTGCTGCTGGTCGGCGTGGTGGCGAAGATCGTGCTGCTGCCCTCGCGGGACCTGGCGATCGTGCCGGTCTGGGCGCGGCTGGCGGCGATCGGCGTCGCAATTCCGGTGTTTTTCGCGACGCGCCGCTCGGTCTTCGCGGCGATCCTCGCCGGCGAGGCGGTGATCGTGTTTGCCGCCTGGCATTGGGGCGGATAGGCTCGGAGCGTGCGGCGAACGCCGTCGCGCCAAATCCGCGGCTATCCGGTCAACGCGGACCCCCGTCACATATCGAAGGGGTCGCGCGCTCGATGCAGCGGCGGAGCCCGGCTCATTGTTGACCTTCCAGATCGTGTCCACGACCGTCGCATTACGATCGATTCCTGCCGGTCGGCGCTCACCGCTGTCGGCTGAAGGAGATATTGCAGAATCGACGTTATTTCAGGCCAGCTACGGCGGCTATAAGTTCTTCCGGCTTATGGTCTCCTGTAAGCGTAATCGTGCGCCTAACCCTGGTGCATTTGTTCTCCAGCGTATAATCGATTTCAGGGGCCGACGGGAAGTCCGAACTCGGCCAGCCAACAACCGTCAGCGCGCAAAATAACCAATACAAAATAGGGCGCCTGCCGTGTATAGATATGATTATCCAGCCATCTATTTCATCTGCAACGGAAGCCATATCACATTTCTTTCGCCAGTTATTGTTGTTCAGGATAAGGTGGCGGCGCGCTTGAATGTGCGGGAATATAGAGCATGGACAATGAATAAACACCGAAGGTCGACGCGCTGAGTGTCTGCTTGATCCACAGCAGCGGTCAATCACGGCGCGGCTGCCAATGGTCCGAGAACCGTCGAACGCCGACATTGTGGGTCGTAAACGCCGCTTGCTGGGGTCCAGAGCCGTCATGGCCGGGCTTGTCCCGGCCATCCACGCCGGGCAGCGGCTCTATTTGACGTCAATTATGCCAGAGTTTCGTAGAGGTCGTCCCAATTCGGGTTGAGATCGAGTATGAGCCGCACCTTCCAGGCGCGCGGCCAATGCTTCATGTTTTTCTCGCGCTGGATTGCATCGGTAATTGTTTCGTACTGTTCGTGATAGACGAGGCGCTTCAGACCATAGCGCTTTGAAAAACCGTTAATGAGGCCTTCTCGGTGTTCATAAACACGACGAGACAAGTTCGAGGTCACGCCGATGTACAGTGTGCCATTCGGCCGATTTGTGGCGATGTAGATCCATCCGCCCAGCATGGTTTGATATTGCTCGGCGTGGATGGCCGGGACAAGCCCGGCCATGACGACGTTGTTGTGTTTTGACTATGCCAGGCGGTCGCCTTCCCGACGAACGCGGCCTGCCGGACAATCTCGATCAGGCTCGCCGCCAAGTCCATATGTAATGGGCGCCTGCATCAAGCGGTCCGGCGCCGCGCCGAATATCCTTGTCTGCTCAGCCTTCCGACGCCAGCGCCGCGCAAATCTTGTCGGCGTGCGCCTTCAGCACGGCGCGGTCGGCCATGGCGCCCAGATGCGCGCGCAGGGCGACGCCCTCCCAGCGCGGCATGACATGGAAATGGAGGTGGAACACGCTCTGGCCGCCGGCCGGCTCGTTGTACTGGTGCAGCGTTACGCCTTCCGCGCCCATGCCTTTCTTCACCGCGCGGGCGATCTTCTGCACGCGCAGGATCAGCGCCGACAAAGCCTCCGGCGGAATGTCGAGCAAGCCCCTCGCGGCAATTTTCGGCACGACCAGGACATGGCCGTCGGCGCGCGGCATCACGTCCATGAAGGCGATGACGTCCTCGTCCTCGAAAACCTTTTCGCAGGGAATCTCGCCGCGCAAAATCTTGGCGAAGATATTGTTCGGATCGTAGGCGGCGGACATGGGCTTGCTCCGGCGAGAAAGTTTCCGCGCGAACGTGCCGAACGCCGGCGTCGCGGTCAAGCGGCTTCACGCCTTCCTGAACGGCGCGTGCTCGGCGTAATCCTCGATCAGCATGTCGACGGCCTGGGCTTCGCGGCGGAAAAAATCGGCCGCGGCGCGGGCGAGGCGCTTGTCGGCGAATTCATGCGCCGAAAAGGTCTCCACCGGCTCGTAGCCGCGCGAAAGCTTGTGCTCGCCCTGCGCGCCGGCCTCCACCCGCGACAGGCCGCGCGACAGCGCGAAGTCGATCGCCTGATAATAGCAGAGTTCGAAATGCAGGCCGGGGTGATGTTCGAGCGCGCCCCAGTTGCGGCCATAGAGCGCGTCGTCGCCGACGAGATTGAGAGCCCCGGCGATCGGCTTTCCGCCGCGCCGCGCCAGCACCAGCAGGATGCGGTCGGCCATGGCCGCGCCGAGCAGTGAGAAAAACTTGCGGTTGAGATAGGGGCGGCCCCATTTGCGCGCCCCCGTGTCCATGTAGAAAGCGAAAAAGGCGTCCCAATGCGCTTCGGTAAGGTCGCGGCCGGTGGCCCATTCGATTTCGAGCCCGGCGGCGGCGATGTCGGCGCGCTCCTTGCGGATCGCCTTGCGCTTGCGCGAGGCGAGGCTTTGCAGGAAATCGTCGAACGTGTGGTAGCCGCGGTTGAAGAAATGGAATTGCTGGCCCTTGCGTTGCAGGAAGCCCGCCGCCTCGAGCCGCGCGCGGTCGGGCTCGTCGGGAAAATTGACGTGCAGCGAGGAGGCCCCGGCGTTTTCCGTCAGCTCCCGCAGGCCGAGCACCAGCGCCTCGGCGGTCCCCGGAGGCGCGTCGGCGGCGACCAGCAGGCGGCGCCCGGCAACCGGGGTGAAGGGGACGGCGCAGAGCAGCTTGGGGTAATAATCGCCGCCGACCCGCGCGAATGCTTCGGCCAGTCCCTGATCGAAGACATATTCGCCGAGCGAATGAGTCTTGAAATAGGCCGGAGCGCAGGCGGCGAGCTTCCCTTCCGCCGTCTCGACCAGCACATGCGCGGGATACCAGCCGGTCTTGCCGCCGACGCAGGCGGAGCTTTCCAGCGCGTCGAGGAAGGCATGGGCGAGGAAGGGGTTGAATCGCTCGCCAGTCGGAGCGGGGCCGGCGGCGGGGGCGGGATTGGCGCAGGCGTCCCAGTCGGCGGCCGTGACGGCGCCGATGCGGTCGATCTGCCGGATGCGAAAAGGGGCAGGGCTCATCGGCGGCATCATGGCGCGAAACCGGCGCGCGATCCAGCCGCACGCGGGATTGTCCGGGGACTGCGGGACGGCTGCAAAACCAGGGCCTCTCGTCGCGCTTACGCGATGTTAACGTTGCATCCGTTAAGTCTTTCGACAGTGATATTCTCGTCCGTCCTGGGAAAAACCCGCTTTGACCGGCGTGAATCCATCCGGAGGCAAGAATGGACGCATCAATGCCGCATAGTCCCGTGCTGTCGGTTGTCGCGCCCTGTTTCAACGAGAAGGACGGCCTGCCGGAGTTTCTGGAAAGAATGAGCGCCGCCTGCCGGAATTTCGCCGGCGGATCGTACGAAATCATTCTGGTCAACGACGGCTCCAGCGACGACACCTGGCCTTGCATCCAGGCGCTGGCGTCGATCAACCCGGGCGTCGTCGGCGTCAACCTCTCGCGCAATCACGGTCATCAGCTGGCGGTTACCGCCGGATTGGGGCTCGCGAGCGGCCAGCGTGTCCTCGTTATCGACGCCGACTTGCAGGATCCGCCGGAATTGCTGGGCGCGATGATGGAGCGCATGGATGGCGGTTTCGACGTCGTCTACGGACGCAGAAACGCGCGGGCCGGCGAAACCTTGGCCAAGCGCGGCGCGGCCTATCTGTTCTACCGGCTCCTCGGCCGGTTGTCGGACGTGAAAATCCCGCACGACACCGGCGATTTCAGGCTGATGACGCGGCAAATCGTCGACCGTCTCAACGCCATGCCGGAGCAGGACCGGTTTCTCAGGGGGATGATCGCCTGGCTCGGCGGGCGGCAGACGGAAGTGGTCTATGACCGCGATCCGCGCTTTGCCGGGACGACCGGCTACAGCGCCAGGAAAATGATCGGCCTCGCGCTGGCCGGGATCACCAGCTTCTCCATCGCTCCCCTGAACATCGCGGCCTTCATGACCGCCTGCGGCATGATCTTCGGCGGCGTGGTCGGGCTTTACGCGGTCCTCGGCGCGTTTTTCGGCCATGTCGCTCCGGGCTGGACCAGCCTCGCGCTGATCATCGCGCTTTTTTCGACCGCCCAGATGGCCTGTCTCGCCGTGCTCAGCGTCTATGTCGGGCGCATTTTCACCCAGGTGAAGATGCGGCCCTTGTACCTGATCGATGAAATCGTCAGAAGCGGAGCGCGTGTCGGGCTCGCCGCGCCGGTCCAGCCGGAGACCACGCCAATCCGGGAGCGGGCCGTTGCTTGAAGCCGAATTCGACAAGTTCGCGGACGAATATCATGCCGCGCATGCGCGCAACCTCGCCATCACAGGCGAAAAGCCCGAACATTTCGCCCGGTTCAAGATTTGCGAGCTGCGCCGCGCGCTGGAGAAAATGGGCGCTCCGGAGCCTGGGAAAATTCTCGATTTCGGCTCGGGCATCGGCGCCTCGCTGCCGCATCTGGCGGAAATCTTCCCATCCGCCGCGATCACCGCTTTCGACGTGTCGCAGCGCAGCCTCGATATTGCGCGCGCGCGCTTTCCCGGCGGCGCGACTTTCGTCCAGGGCGCGGACCTGACGGCGCTCGGAGCGCAAACCTTCGACGTCATCTTCACCGCCTGCGTCTTTCACCATGTCAGCCACGACCTGCATCTCGATCTGTTCAGGCAACTGCGCGGCTTGTTGAGCGAAAACGGCGTGCTGATGGTGTTCGAGCACAATCCCCTGAATCCGGTGACGCGCCATATCGTCGCGACCTGCCCGTTCGATGAAAACGCCGAGCTTGTGCGCGCGGGAAGGCTGGTCGCGACTGAACGCCAGGCCGGGTTCTCGCGGGTGGAAAAGCTCTACACCGGCTTCTTCCCGCATGCGCTCGATTTCATGCGCCCGATCGAGCCGCTTCTGTCGGCCCTGCCGATCGGCGCGCAATATTACACTTTGGCTCGCGCCTAAGGCTGAGAAAATGAAGGCCGGGTTCCGCCCTCCGCACGAAGCCTCCCGTCGCTGCTCCGCCGCGCGAGCCGAAGCCGTCCGAATCGTAAAATTCATCGGCGGCGGGGCGTTCAACACATTGCTCGGCGGCGGCTTCATCCTCGTCCTGCAATCGATGGCGGGATGGAGCCCGAGCCTGGCCAATGCCGGCGGCTATGCGCTGGGAATCCCCTCCGGCTATCTGCTCAACCGCTTCTTCGTGTTCAATGAAAACCGCGGAAGGCAAAAGCGCGCGCCGGCTTATGTCGCCGCGGTTGCCGCGGCCTTCCTCGCCAACCAGGCGATTCTCGCCCTGCTGTCGACCTTCTCGACCGGGCCGGTCTGGGCGGCGGCCTCACAACTCGCCGCCCTCGCGACCTATACGCTCACGCTGTTTTTGCTGTGCAGGTTCTGGGTTTTCGCGCCGCCAGCCCGCAGCGACGCATCGGCGAAACTCGCGTTTGACCGCCGCGCCTGACCGCGGCCGTCTGGCGCAAGTCAATGCGCGGCCGGGAATGCGGGATCGCCGGCCGCCGTCCGCTCGATCGCGGCCGATGCTTTTGCGGACAGTCCGACCTTGCCGCGATCGGCGCGGCAAAGGATGAATTCGATCGCCGAAATCGCAGAAATGCGTGCCCCGCACATTCGCGCCGCTGGCGCTGAAGGCCTGCGGCGTGAACAGATAGGCGGTCTCGCGGTCTGGCCTGGCGTCGCGAAAGGCTTTCGGAAAGTCGAAACAATGATAGCGCGCCTGGTCGCGCGGCAGGCGGCCCGAATAAAAGCTGTTGGTCGCCAATCCGTTATCGATGGCGAGCAATGAAATGGGCTCGAATTGATCGATCGCGTAGTCGCTGTTCATGCGGCACTGCCATGGCGGCAGCACGATGAGCCTGCGATGCGCCTGCCCGAGGCCCGCGTAGATCGGATCGTCGAAGGCAATCGACGCCAGCCCGGCGAACTGGCGCCGCAAATCCGCGAACGGCCGCGCCAGATCGGCGATCTGAAGCAAGGCGGCGAGGGAGAGAATGGCAAGGGATGTTCGGGCCGAAACGTTACGCAACAAGCCGAAGCCGGCGACGCCAAGCAGCATGTAAGCTGGGATCCAGATGAAACGCCCCGAGCTGCGGAAGATTCCGAGGATGCTCACGACGGCGCTGGGCAAAGGAAGCCGGATCGCGAAACCGCTGCCGAACGTGATCGTATAGGAGGCGGCGAGAAGAAGCCCGCCGGCGGCGACGGCCAGCAAAGGCGAAGTGAACGTGTCATAGAGCCGCCGCCTGGCTCTTGCAACGGCGAAGCTCGCCGCAATCAGCGCGATGGCGCCGGCGCCCAGATAGCCGTAGCCCTCATATTGCGCGGAAACCCAGAGCGGCAGCGGCGGCAGGAGCGACGACCCGAGCAATCCCTCCATCGGATTGACCAGGGCATTCAGATTGCTGGAAAAATAGCCATAGCCAACCCCCGGGATGACGCCCGGACCGCGCAAGTCCAGAAACCCGAACGCCACCATCGACGCGAATGCCGTCAAGAGCGGCGCCAGGGCCGGCGCGCCGCTTCGCCAGTCAAGCCGCCCTTCGGCCGCGAGCCTCGCCAGCGACGCGGCATAGACGCCGGTCGCCATGACGAGCAAATAGGGATTGACGCCGCCGGCGACGCCGAGCAGCAGGGCGAAAGCGATCCATGTTCGCGCCAGGCTGACCCGCCCGCAGCGCGCGTAGAGCCACAGCGCGGCGATGATGAGCCATTGCGCGGTCAGGGGAGGGTGGCCGAGCCAGAAACGCACGAACAGGACCGGCGCGGTCGCGAAAAACAGGGCGCCCAGGATCAAGGCCGCGCGAAGCTCCGCGCTTTCCTGGCGATCCGGCAGGGCCTCCTCGAGAAAAAGACAGGCGAACAGGCCCTGCAAGGCGACATTCGCCACGAACATCAAGCCGAAATATTGAAAAGTCTCGGGCAGCAAGAAGCTGATCAGCTTGAGCGGCAGGGCGATGACGGGCACGATGTCGAACATCGCGATCCGAATGGGCAGGGGCCAGGAAACCAGGGTGGTCGAAAGGGTCCAGGCGGGCGATGGATCGGCTCGATAGGCCTGCCAAGCGAATTGCATGGTGACCAGGTCGCCGCGCATCCACTTCAGGTTCGAGGGATCGACAATCGGCCAGCCGACCAGCCAGATCGCGAAGACGGCCGCCGTCACGCAAACGAAGGCGGCCGAGCCGATCCTGGACCAGGCGAAAGGTCGCATCGCGGCCTCGTCGCCGTTCACGCGGCCGCGGCGGTGACGCGGTTGCGGCCGCTGTTCTTCGACAAGTAGAGCGCCTGGTCGGCGCGCTTGAACAGGGCGTCGGGCGTGTCGTCGCCATTCGAATTGGCGACGCCGATCGAGACGGTGACGGGAATGGCGCGCGCGCCCTTTTCGATTTCAAAGGGCGAGCCGGCGACAGCTGTGCGTATTCTCTCGCCGACGAGCCGCGCGATCGACAGTTTGGTGTCGGGCATGACGACGATGAATTCCTCGCCGCCGAAGCGGCACATCAGGTCGCCGCCGCGCACCACCCGCTTGACCCGCGCCGCGAAGGCCTTCAGCACTTCGTCGCCCGCGTCGTGGCCATAGGTGTCGTTGACCCGCTTGAAATGATCGATGTCGAGAATCATCGTCGAGACCGGACGGAACTTCTGGGCCGCCTGTTCGAGCAGGCTGACGAGATGGGATTCGAGATAGCGCCGGTTGTTGAGGCCGGTCAGCTGATCGACAACCGCCATTTCCATCGCCGCCTGGACATTGTTGCGAAGGCTGTCGGCATAGCGCTTGCGGCGGATCTGGGTGCGGACGCGCGCGATGATCTCGTTCTTGTCGATCGGGCGGACGATATAGTCGTTCACGCCGAGATCGAGGCCGCGCAGGATGCGCTGGCGGTCTTCGAGGTCGGCCAGCATCAGGAGCGGCGTGTGGCGGGTGCGGTCGAGCGAGCGCAACTGGCTGCACAGCCGCAACCCGTCGAAATTGGCGAGGCCGAGGCTGACCACGACCAGTTCGTAATCGCATTCGGCGGCGCGCGACAGGGCTTCATGGGGATCGCCTTCGACATCGACGTCATAGCGGCCGCGCAGGCCGGCGATGACGCGGTCGGAGGAGTTGACGCGGTCGTCGACCAGAAGAATGCGGCCGCCGAGGCCTTCGTCGAGCGTATGGCGCATCGCGGCGGTGACGCCGAGCGTCGCGGACGTCGTGGCGCGGGCGCGCAATTCGTCGACCACAAGCTTCAGCCGCGCCAGCGAGCGGACGCGCGCCAGAAGCGCCAGCTCGTCGATCGGCTTGGTCAGGAAGTCGTCGGCGCCGGCGTCCAGCCCCTTGACGCGATCGGCGGTCTGGTCGAGCGCGGTGACCATGACCACCGGCAGGTGCAGGGTTTCGGGATTGGCCTTGAGCTTGCGGCAGACCTCGAAGCCGTCCATGCCCGGCATCATCACGTCGAGCAGGACGATGTCGCATTCGCCCCTTTCGCAGATTTCCAGCGCCTCGAAACCATTGGTCGCGGTGATCACGTCGAAATATTCCGCCGTCAGCCGCGCTTCGAGCAGCTTGAGATTGGGGACGACATCGTCAACCACCAGCACACGGGCCGTCATCGGCATGGCCTTTCAAAAAGAATTCTCGAGCGTCGCAATCACTTGTCTCCAATGTAATTGCGCACGGTTTCCAAAAACTTGACCACCGAAATCGGTTTCGACAGATAGGCTTCGCAGCCGCCCTGGCGAATTTTTTCCTCGTCGCCCTTCATGGCGAAAGCGGTGATGGCGACGACCGGGATATGGGCGAGGGCGGGATCGTCCTTGAGCCATTGCGTGACCTGCAGGCCGGAGACTTCCGGCAGCTGGATGTCCATCAGGATCAGGTTCGGCTTGTGCTCGCGCGCCAGCTTCACGGCCTCGACCCCGTTTTTGGTCTGAACGGTCGCATAGCCATGCGCTTCGAGCAGGTCGTTGAAGAGCTTCATGTTCAGCTCATTGTCTTCAACGATCAGGACTGTCTTCTTCATCGCGATTCCGCCAAAGCCGCAAGTGGCCAAAAACTCTGGCCCGAAAGTCGCTCGCGCCGAATGCCTTGAACCTACGTGATATAAATTGACGAAATGAAAATTTGCGCCAGACTCGTTTCGTTAAATTTATCTTTCGGAAACCTCGCCTTGCCGCCTCGTTCCCCTGTCCGCCGGCCGCAAGGCCTTGAAAACGCCGAAAATCTCGCCGTCGAGTTTTTGGGCTTCCTCGCCGCCGATCCCGAGCGCATGTCGCGTTTCCTGAGTTTATCGGGCCTGGAAGTGGCGCATTTGCGGCAGGCGGCGGCGCAGGACGGATTTCTCGCCGGATTGCTGGCGCATCTTCTAGGCGACGAGGCGCTGCTGCTGGAGTTCGCCGCGGCCGGCGGCCACAGGCCGGAGGAGATCGCCGCGGCTTGCCGGGCGCTCAATCCGGGGTTGGAATGACCAAGCCGTTTTCGTCGCGCGGACCCCGGAGCAAGGCTTTGGCGCCTTGGCGACGACCGGGTTCGGCTCAAACGCGTCTTTCAAGCTTTTCTCGCAATGGCCGGAGCAACGTCGGCAGCGGACTTTCCGCGGCGACGCGTCGGTGGCGACTATCGCCTGAGCTATGCCGCTAATAATTCCGCACTTGCCTAGTGTTCAGTCTTAAGTTAACGAATTTGCCTGTAACGGGCCGAGCATGTCTGTTTCCGCCCCGTGTGTCTGGTCGTGCCCGTGCATCGTCCTTTCGAGAATTGCCGAGCGTTAACACGCGGATTTCTCGGCAGGCGCGGCGGCGGACAAGCCTATTGATTGCGATTTTGCATCTTGTAGTGCGAAACGAGTTCCGCTCGTGCCCTCAAGACCGGTGCCTGATCGTTTATCTCGATGGCATATGCTTGCTTCATCATGCAGGATTTGTCCGCGATCTTGACGACGGTCTCCTCGCGATCCGCATCAGGGGACGCTGGCATCGCAGAAACGGCGGCAGTTGACCAGCAATCAAGGTAAGCTTGCATTACTGATTTGGCATCGTTCGCGGATGCTGAGGCGGCCGTCAACGTGACCAAAATGGAAGCGGCTGTCGTAGTTCCTCTAAGGTTTTGCACCCTAATCTCCTCGAAGCCTATCCGTTCACCGATCTAGGGAGAAATGGCGTTACGGGACGCCTACGACACGGTCAAGGCGAGGCCCCGCGAGCCGGTTGCAAACCCGACGAGCAGGTTGGACCTTTGTTAAGGCTTCAGTCGAAATGATTTTCTCTTCCGGGACGCACGCAAGATGGTCGAGCGCGCGCCCCCCGGCTCAATTTGGCTGTCAATCGGCGCAATTTTGGAAGCCGAAGGGTGAATTTTGCACGCCGGTTCACAACTTAGCCGTGACCAAACGCAAGAGTGATGATCCGCAGAAGCACAAGGCCGCCGGCCACAACCAGATAACCGCGGAGGATGAACATCCACGCCTTGGTCGCGCCCGACATCTGCGCCGGAGCGAGTGCGGCGAGCGCCGGCATGCGCCATTCTTCGCGCGGCGTCGCGTAAACCTCTGTCCTGGACGGAGCCTGGTCCTTGCCGCCGGCCTTCTTGATCAGGCTCGTCGCCAGGGCGATCAGGAGGCCGAGCGCCGCGCCGCCAGCGAGAATGCCGAAAATGACGGTCTCATTGGTCGCGTCCGGGAACAGGACCGAGGCCGTGAGGATGATCGACAGCATCACCAGCAGCGCGATTACGCCGCCGGTGAAGATGTTGAGCCAGCGCGAGTTGGACCAGGGGCCGAGCACCGCCTTGTCGTTGCACAGCAGCAGCAAAAACACCGTGGCGCTTGGCAGCAGAACGCCGGCAAGCGTTTGGACCGCATTGGTCAAAAGCCCGAGCGGCGCGCCGGGCGTCAGGACAAGGCCGGCCGAGATGATGATCAGGCCGAAATAGACGGCATAAAAACCCTTGGCGTCCGAAGGCTTGCGATGCAGCGAATGCCGGATCGACAGGACGTCGCCGAGCGCATAGGCGGTCGACATCGAGACGGCGGAGGCGCCGATGATGCAGGCGTCGATCAGCGCCAGCGCGAACATCACGCCAGCCGGCCGTCCAGCGTACTTACCGATGCCGCTCGCCACCGCGCCGGCGTCGGCGAAAGCGCCGAACTCGGGCTTGCCGGCGAAGGTCGCCGCCGCAAAGGCCATCATTGCGGCCGCGCCGACGATCACCATGACGATGCCGACCCAAAGATCTGCCTTCTCATAGCTCATGAAACGCGGGGTGATGCGCTTGTCGATGACATAGCTCTGCTGGAAAAACAGCTGCCACGGCGCGATCGTCGTGCCGACGATGGCGATGACAAGCAGCATGACGTCGCTGAGCTTGGCGCCTTCCGGCATTTGCGGCGTGACGAGGTCGTGCGCGACTTGCGCCATTGGCGGATGGATGATCAGGAACACCGGCACGAGCAGCAGGCTGCCGGCGACAAGAACCATCGAGAAGCGCTCGAAACGGCGGAAATCGCCGGTGCTGGCCGCCGCCATGATCAGCACGGCGGCGAGAGCGACGCCGAGTTCCTTGGACACGCCGAGATAGTCCAGCGCCAAGGCGATGCCGATGAATTCGGTGACGACGGTCAATGCGTTGAGCAGGAACAGGTCGATGACGCTGAAGGCGCCCCAGAACTTGCCGAAGCGCTCGAAGATCAGCCGGGCGTGTCCGACCCCGGTCACCGCGCCAAGGCGCAGCACCATCTCCTGGTTGACATAGAGCACCGGCACGAGCAGCAGCAGCGTCCACAGCAGCGTCGTGCCGTAGTTCTGGCCAGCCTGGGTGTAGGTCCCGAACGCGCCGGCGTCATTGTCGCCGACCATCACGATGAGGCCCGGACCAAGGATGGCCATAAAGGTTTGGAACTTGTGCCTCCAGTTGGCGCGGGGGCCGTGGTCGCCGTGAAGGATGGTGCCAAAGGCGCCGCGGATATGGCCGACATGGGCCTCGTCGAGGACGGCCGAACCGGCCGCGTTGATGTCTGAAATCATGGTCATGGTCGCTTCCTGACCCGCGATCGAACGCGGGGCGAGCCATGACGGCCGTCAGACGGCCTGGGCTTCCGCATCCGCTGAGATCGCGGCGTTTGCTGGGGTAAAATTCTGGATTTGGGAACCCGCGATCGCGTAGAAAACGTCGATGGCGGGTCGACTAGGGCCGTCGTTCAACGGAGTCTCCTTTGTTCAGGCTGCAAGACACAATCGGTCGGGTTCTTCGCTCCCGGACGCAGCTGCCGCTTGGGATTCGGGATGCCAGACGGCGTGGAGCGCACCGGTCGCGGGGTCGGCGACCCAGCGGCAGACCAGCCGCAGGGGACGACGCACGGGTACGCACTCCGCCCCCGCGGCGACGAAGGTCACTGCCGGCAGGCGCCGGGCGACCACATCGACGCGCGCAGCGCCGGGAATGGGGAAATTGATGATCATGGCTCACCTCCGGCTCGCTGGCCGTCCGGTGAGCGACACAGCCGCCGTCAGGCGGGCCGAATATCCCTCACGCGGGCGGAGCCGCGAGCTTTCTCAGTTGTTTGCGACGCCACTTGCCCAGTTAACGCCGGGGTCATGCCGCCAAAGGGAATACTGCCCATATGTCCTTGACTTTGGGTTGTGAAGCGCAGCCTGGAACGTCGAAGCGCACCTATGCCGCAGTTTTGGAAATGAGCCTCAGTACCTCGAATGTCAACCCGAAAAACGACGTTCACTTTGAAATCGCGCGCAGAAGCATGCCATTTCTCGTTCTTGGAACGCGTTCAGTATCGCGCCTCGCTGTGAAGCAAGCGTTAATTGACCCCCGGCAGTCGACATGCGACGCGCTCGGCCGGCAGCAACCAAAATCGTCAGCCGCTTGCTCATTCGATCGAATTCACCTTGCGCCAGCGCGCCGCGGTAACGCCACTTTCGAGGCTGAGGCGCCCGACGAGGTATTCGATGGCGATTTCCCGCAATTTTTCGGAGGTCAACGTCGCCTTCACCTCGACGCGGTCCGTCCCCTCGATGTCCGCGCTTTCCAGCTCTCGCAGACGAATGTCGCCAGTGGAGACGCCTTGCGCGATCAATGCGCGGACCCGTGCTTCTTCCGGAGCGCGGCAAACAGCGATGACAAGATAGGAGGTTTCGATTTCTGCGGTTTCGATCGGCTGCCGATTGATCAACCTCACCAGAGGCCGCAGCAGGAGATTAACGATTGTGACGAGAATGACGGCCAAAATGGCGTGCCGCCAGAATCCCGCTCCCGCCAGTAACCCGACGGCGCCCGAACACCACAACGTGGCGGCAGTATTGAGGCCGCGGACATTGGCCCCCTCCTTGGAGATGACGCCGGCTCCGAGAAAGCCGATGCCCGTGACGACCTGCGCCGCAACGCGCGTCGGACTGTCGCCCGTGAACTGGCCCGCGAAAACAACGAAAGTCGCTGCTCCCAGCGAAACCAGCGTATTGGTTCGCAGCCCCGCCAATCGCTGGCGCCATTGCCGTTCGAATCCGATCGTCGCTCCGAGCCCAAGCGCGATCAAAAGGTTTATGGCGTCATACAAAAATTGTTGATCCAACGCAGCTGTCACGGTGCACCCGTCGAGGATTGCTTCGAGATCATGACATGTTGCGCGGATGTTTCTCTTTTATGACAACCTCATTTTCGTGTCCGCGGCGTCCGCACGATGTGCCCAGCGGACGTCTCACCGCAGGCGCCGACCGTCGCATCCTGACCAACCTGAACGGGCCTCGCGATGCAGTGCTTTCGATGTCTATTCACCACACCGCGACGAGGACGCCGGTCATGAAGGCGAAGGCGGCGCAGATCGAAAGAATTTCCACTTTAAAAGCGGTCGACATGATCCAACCTCCCAATAGTCTGGTTGAACGCGCATCGGATGAACAACACTTCAGCCTCCCGAAATAATTCGGTCTGGTGAAGATTTGTTGGCGCCGATGCCCGCAAGGCTTTTATTCCGATTGCAGCAATCGGGCATAAGGGAACCATATGCTCTCGATTAAGAGCGTCGACGCGCAACGACGGCTTTCAGCCAAACATGCCGATCGGTTTTTCTGGAATCGGATTTCCGCTCGTGGCGCCGACCTGCCGGCCACCATCGATCTGGAACGCCTGGAATTTGCCGTGCGGAGCCTGGGCGGCGCTTGGGCGTTGTATCGCATGACCTGCACGGAGCGGGCAGATTGGGAGGGTGCGGCTGGAGGGAGGATACTTTCATGTCCCAGTCCCAAACTCGGCAACTAGACCGCCAGCCTGTTCCTTGGAACAAAGGGCTGCTCATCGGCCAAAAACGCCCCCTCAAGCCAAAGGAAGTCTGGAACATCCGCGCAAGACTTCAAGTCGAGGCGCGCAAGCGCGACCTGGCAATGTTCAATCTGGCGATCGATAGCAAACTTCGCGGCTGCGATCTCACCAGCCTCAAAATCGACGATCTCTGCGTCGGTGGCAGACTACGCGAGCGCGCAACGATCATCCAGAAAAAGACGGGCAGGCCGGTGCAGTTCGAACTCACAGAACAGACTTGTGCGTCCATCGAAGATTGGCTGGCCATTCTCAAAATTCGAGAAGGGCGGTTTCTCTTTCCAGGCCGCGTCCATGATCAGCCCCACATTTCGACGCGCCAATACGCTCGGCTTGTCCATGGCTGGATTCGCAGCGCGGGTCTGGACGACGCGGCATACGGCACGCATTCGATGCGGCGAACGAAGGCCGCCCAGATTTACAAGAAGACAGGAAACTTGAGAGCGGTGCAGCTTCTGCCGGGACACACGAAGCTCGAGAGCACCGTCAGATATCTCGGAATTGAGGTGGAGGACGCGCTCAGCATCTCAGAGCAGGTTGAGCTGTGATGAATCGGTTGCGGCGTCGCCAGACGGCGGCGCCGCAAATTAACCTCTGCCGCGAAGTGTGACTGCTATCCTCGGCGCCGAGCTATCGCTCGCGGTCGCGGGTGACCGACTATTTCAACCTAATGGCTGCCGATCATGTCGCCCGATGGCTTCCGAAGAATTGCGGCTTTTGCCTGACCGGGGAAATTATGACCCGTTCCGTCCGTTGCCTCGGCTGCCAGATACCCACCCGACCACTTTGTCCTGCTATCGAAAGATTCTGCTTGCACTCGTGGGGCGTCTACACACGTTCCGGTATAATCTATCGCCGCCTTTGCCTTCGACTCCCATTGATTTCAGGGGCGTGGTTAAGCAGTATCGTTAGAAGCTCAACGGAAGAATTCGCATGACGAGACCACCGAACCGCTATCGACCGACCGACGCCTTGTCCGTAGCCGAAGCTGCGTTCAAACCGGCGACGCCACCAGCGGCCGAGCCAGTCCGCGCGCAAAGAAAAGGTGGCGTTCCGGTCTCCAAAGAATTGGTGTCGATCAAGCTCGACAGCGATTTGATCGCGCATTTTCAAGAGGATGGGCCGGGTTGGCAGGAGCGAATCAACGATGCGCTGCGGCGGGCAACAGGCTTGTAATCCGGCGAGCTCTCAAAGGGGCTAGACGCCTACTACATATAGATCTGCTGGTATGCCGCCCCAACGCCGCCTGACCGGCGGTACATGACCCTTTGCAGTCGGTTGCGTAAATTGCCCGGCATTTCAACCGTTGCCTCAATGCGGACCTTCACGGGATGGAGCTCCATCGAATGGAATTCGAACAGATCTCCTGCGGGCAGGCTCGCAAAGCCACTCCTTGTCAAGCCGCACACCTCAGTTGCGTGAAGGAGCAGTATCACGCGGTGATCTTTATCAACTTCCAAATATGACGCGGCGAAATCGACGGAGAGCGAAGGCGAAATAGACGCTTCCGATGGCCAGCATGGCGAGAAGCTGAACCCAGACGATGGACAGGCCGGCGCCACGGAACAGCACCGACTGCGCGAAAGCCACGAAATGCGGCGTCGGGCTGATCGTCAACATCAGATAACGCAGCCAGTCGGGCATGCTTTCCAGCGGCGTGGTGCTGCCCGACAGCAGTTGCATGACCATGAGCGTCGGGATCGCCAGCAGTCCGAATTGCCCCATTGAGGTCGCCAGCGTGCCCAGCAGAATGCCGAGCGCAGCGACCACCAGGGCGTAGGCGCAGGTTCCGGCGATGAACAGGATCTGCGACCCGGCGATGGGAACAGCGAGCCATCCGCCTACCACGAGCTTGAGCGAGAGGATCGCCGCGACCAGAATGACCATGCCGTTGGCGAGGATCTTCGCCAGCATGATTTCTGCCGGGATGACCGGCATGACCAGCAAATGCTCCACCGTACCCTGTTCGCGTTCGCGGATCAGCGCCGCGCCGGTCAGGATCACGGTCAGCATGGTGATGCTGTTGATGACCTGCATGACCGATGAGAACCAGCTAGAGTTCAGGTTCGGATTGAATTTCGCACGGACGACGACATTGATCGGCAGGCCCTTGCGGCCCTCGCGGCCCGTGAGGAAATTTTCCACTTCGGTGGCGATCACATTCTTGATGTAGCCGGCGCCGTTGCCGGCTTGGGTGATCGCCGTCGCATCGACATTGATCTGGACCGACGGGTTGCGCCCGGCGAGGAGGTCAGCCTGGAAGGACGGCGGAATTTCGATGACGAACAGCAGATCGCCGGCGTTCATTTCAGGATCGATGTCGCGAGAGGTGATCTGCACCGCCGGCTTGAATGTCGGCGGCGTCAGCGATTGCGCGATCTGGCGCGACAGATACGACCCGTCCTCATCGACGACGCCGACCGAAAGATTGGTCGCTTCGGTCGATGCGCCGGTCGAGACGGTGTAGACGGCGAGGCTGAACGAATAGACGACGAGCACGAGCATGGCCGGATCAGCGCGAATACTTCCGCAGCTCCTTGACCACCAGACGAAAAATATTGGCGAGGTGAAAAAGAAGTCCACCGGTCTTCGCCGCTTCCGGAGACTTACCCGCCATCATGCCCGCGGACAAACGTGATTCGGACATGTCACGCCTCCTGCTTGCTGAGCAGCAGTTGCGAAGCGATCAGGTACACGATCGCGAAACCCGCGAGAACCACAAGATTGAACCACAGGTCAGGCAGGCCGAGCGCCTTGGCGAAGGTTCCGACACTGACCGGCTGATACCAGGCCGAGGGAAAGGACAGGCCGATGATGCGCGCGGTGCCGGACAGCGACGACACCGGCGTGAACAGGCCAGAAAAATTCGTCGCAGGCACGATCGACAGTATGGCGGTGGCGAAAACCGCGGCGACCTGGGTGCGGACAAAGGAAGAAATCAGCTGGCCGAATCCGGTCGTCGCCACGACATAGAGGAAGGTTCCCAGCAGGAGCGTCGTCAACGACCCCTTGACTGGCACGTCGAACAGCACAAGCGCCAGAATGACCAGCAATACGAAATCCAACATCGCAATTCCGATGTAGGGGATCTGCTTGCCGAAAAGGAATTCGAACTTGGTGATCGGCGTCGAGCGGAAATTGGCGATCGAGCCGGTTTCCTTTTCGCGCACAACCGCGATGGCCGACATGATGGCCGGGATCAGGAACAGCATCAGCATGATGACGCTGGGGACCATGGCGTTCACGCTTTTGAACGCCTGGTTGTAGCGGAAGCGCGTCTGGACCTGCTGGTCGCTCCAGGCCGGCTTGCCGTTGGATTCCAGCGCGGCGATGCGCTCCGAATCCTGACGGACGATGCTGGTGATATAATTGCGCGCGGTTTCGCCGCGAAAAGTCATGGCGCCGTCGACGGACGCATCGACTTCCGGCTGCCTGTTCTGCTTCAGATCGCGGCCGAAGCCGCTCGAAATCTCAATGACCACCTGCGTGTCGCCGCTGCGCAGGCGCAGGTCGGCCTCCGCCGCCGAATGGACCGGCTTCTGTTCGCTGAAATAGCGGGAGCCGGAAAAACCTTCGAGCAGCACGCGGCTTTCTGGCGTGTTGTCCTGGTCGAAAGCGGCGAATTTCAGATTTTCAATATCGAAGGAAATGCCGAAACCAAAGGCCGCCATCAGGATCAGCGGCCCAAAGAAGGCGAAGGCCAGGCGGATCGGATCGCGCAGCAATTCGATCGTCTCGCGGCGCGCGTAGGCCCACAGGCGCGCGAAATCGAACCAGGTGTGGCCGACGGCATCATCCGCGGCTGCCGATGTCACGCTGGCCGGCAATGCGGCGGGCGGCGGTTCGGGTCTTTGGCCGACGTCGATGCCGGCGGCGTCGGCGAGATAGCCCACGAACGTGTCTTCAAGGAGTTCGCTGCCGCGTTCCCGCACAAGTTCGAGCGGCTCGCCGACTGCGAGAACCTTGCCCGCATGCATCAGCGAAATGCGGTCGCAGCGCTCGGCCTCGTTCATGAAATGGGTCGAGAGAAAAATGGTCACGCCATCGTCGCGCGACAAATCGATCAGCGTCAGCCAGAATGCGTCGCGCGCCACCGGATCGACGCCGGAGGTCGGCTCGTCGAGAATGAGGATCGCCGGCTTGTGCAGCACCGCCACCGCGAGTTGCAATCGCTGCTTGATGCCGAGCGGCAGGCTTTCCGGCCGGGCGTCGATATGCGCCTTGAGGTCGAAGCGCTGGAGCAGGTCGTCGAGGCGTCCTGCAATCTCTTCTTCGGCACGTGAAGAGCTGCGCGTGCAACTCGAGATTCTGCTGCACCGTCAGTTCGCTATAGAGCGAGAATGCCTGCGACATATAGCCGACGTTGCGGCGCATTTCCATGTCGTTTGCGCCCATCGGGCTGCCGAATAGCTTCGCCCAACCGTCGCTTGCTGGCAGGAGGCCGGTCAGCATCTTCATCGTCGTTGATTTTCCGCAACCGTTCGAACCGAGGAAGCCGAAGATTTCGCCGCGTGCAATGCGGAAGCTCACATGGTCGACCGCCGTGAAGGCGCCGAAACGACGGGTCAACCCTTCCGCCTCGATCGCCGGCGTTTCGTCTTCGGCTGCGGCGCGCGGACGCACGACCACCTTTCGGTGCTGGGCGCGTTTTTCTTCCGGCAGCAGCGCGATAAAGGCGGATTCGAGATTGTCCTCGCCGGTTTTCTCCAGAACGTCCTGCAGCGGGCCCTTGGCGATGACCTTGCCGTCGTCCATGGCCATCAGCCAGTCGAAGCGTTGAGCCTCGTCCATGTAGGCGGTCGCCACCATCACGCTCATCTGCGTTGGCGGACGCGGATCGCGTTAATCAGATCCCAGAACTGGCCGCGCGAGAGCGGATCGACGCCGGTCGTCGGCTCGTCGAGTATGAGCAGGTCGGGATCGTTGATCAGGGCGCAGCAGAGCGAGAGCTTTTGCTTCATGCCGCCGGAAAGCTTTCCGGCGGGACGATCCTCGAATGGATCGAGCCCGGTCGCCGTCAGCAATTCAGTAATGCGGCCGCGACGCTCAGCGGCGTCCTGACCGAACAGGCGGCCGAAAAAATCGATATTCTCGAAGACGCTGAGCGTGGGATAGAGATTCCGGCCCAGCCCTTGCGGCATATAAGCGATGCGGCCGCGCACATTGGCGCGGTGCGTCTGACTGGCCATGTCGCCGTCGAACACGACAACCTGACCTTGCTGGATTTTGCGGACGCCAGAAATCAGCGCCATCAGCGTAGACTTGCCGACGCCGTCGGGACCGATCACGCCCACCATGACGCGCGCCGGAATGTCGATCGTCACGTCGTCAAGCGCGACCGATGTCCCGTAACGGTGCGAGACCTTGGCCAGTCGCGCGACGATCGCCTCGGTCATTGCGGCAACTTGACTTGGAGGTCTTCAGGCCAAGGCGTCGCCGGATTGGTGCGCACGATTCCCATGCCGCGCACGCCGGCTTTCACCTTCTTATGGAAACGTTCGAGAACCGCACGGTCGATCTGGAGCTTGACGCGGAACATCAGTTTTTCACGCTCTTCGCGCGTCTCCACGCTCTTCGGCGTGAATTGCGCGTCGGCCGCGACGAAGGAAACCTTTGCAGGAATGACGAATTGGGGAGCGGGGTCGAGGACGACGCGCGCCTCGCCGCCGACTTCGAGCTTGCCCGCATCCGCCGACGGCAGGAATACCGTCATGTAAACGTCCTTCAGGTCCAGGATGGTCAGGACGCGAGCTCCGGCCGCCACGACCTCGCCGGCGCGAGCGAGTTGATGTTGAACGCGCCCGGAGCGGGGAGAGACCAGCACGAGATCATGCAGCACCGCCTCAATGCGCTCGACTTCGGCTTCCGCCGTTTTGATGACAACTTCGCCTGGTCGCGCTGGGCCGTGGCGGCCTGCTTGTTGGCTGTGGCCGCGTCGAGATTGCGCTGACGTTCGTCGAACGTCTGCTGCGTCGCAAATCCCTTTTTCAAAAGTTGGCCCGTGCGCTCCATCTCAGCCTTGGCCAGAGTGAGCGTGCTGTTTCTCGTCGCGATCAGCGCCTCGGCTTCGGCCAAAGCCTGTTTCGATCGCTGCAGCGCGGATTTGGCCGCCTTGAGCTGGGCTTCGATTTCCGGAGAGGCGATGCGCGCGACGACTTCGCCTTCCTTGACGCTGTCGCCCTCTTCCACCATGACTTGCGCCAGCCGCCCCGGATATTTCGCCGAAACGTCGACTTGCGTCGCCTCGATGCGGCCATTCGTCTTGACAATGCCCTCCGGCAGCTTTTCGCCGCGCAGGCGCGTGAGCAGGCTGGCCAAAGCGGATTTCGCTTCGGCAGCGGAACATAGCAAGGTTCCCCCGTCCTCGAACCGTCGCCGGGAGGCGGGACGATGACGGCGGCGGCGAGTGCGAGCGCCGAAAGGGAAGCGGCGCGGCGACGAGAAAGCATCTGAGGCTCCTTCAAGGCGTGGATCGCACTCGCAACATAGGAGTGTGATCCTAGTGTTCATGTGTTTGATTGCAATTCAACTTTGTTGTTACGCCCAGGGCGGCAAGCAATCTTTGTAGGTATGATTGCAATGGCCAAGCAGTAGGCTGAATTAGAGGGGCGAATATTCGCAATGTTTTTCAACATGATAAATATTAATTGGCCGCTGTGGCGGCGTGGAGGCCTGCTGTAAAAAAATTGCGCCGTAAAAACAGCCGCAGCTGTTTTAATAGCCATTCCTTCCCGGCGCGAAATCTGGAATATTTAGCCTTTCGTCCCGCGGCGCCCCTTCATTCCGGCGAGACTAGAGTAAAATGGCGCGTCAGTGCGCGGAACTTGCGTAAAATACATTGGGGGACTTTCCAAATGGGCAAGAAATCGAAAAATGTCGGTGAGGAAACGGCGCGAACCGGAAGTCCTGTGGTCGGGCCAGACAAACTGAAAGCGAAAGAATACGAGAAGAGACTGAGCAGACTTCATGCCGAACTCGTCAAATTGCAATTATGGGTTGTGCATTCTGGCCTCAAGATCTGCATCGTCTTCGAAGGCCGCGACGGCGCCGGCAAGGGCGGCGTGATCAAGGCGATCACGGAACGCGTCAGCCCTCGCGTTTTCCGCGTCGTGGCGTTGCCCTCGCCGACCGACCGAGAAAAATCGCAGATGTATGTGCAGCGCTATATTCAACACTTTCCTGCCGCCGGCGAAATCGCGATCTTCGATCGCTCCTGGTACAATCGCGCGGGAGTTGAACGCGTCATGGGGTTTTGCACGGAGGAGGCGGCCGCAAGATTTCTGGAAGTGGCGCCGGAAGTCGAAAATGCGATGATTGAATCCGGGATCATCCTGCTGAAATACTGGCTTGAGGTCAGTCCGGACGAGCAGCAGCGCCGTCTGGAGGCCCGCATCAGCGATCCGAGGAAGATCTGGAAGCTTTCGCCGATGGATCTGAAGTCCTATGGACGCTGGTACGATTACTCGCGAGCGCGCGATGACATGTTCACGGCGACGGACACGGCGGATGCGCCCTGGTTCGTGGTGCGCTCGGACGACAAGAAGCGCGCGCGGCTCAACGTCATCTCGCATCTCCTGGCGCAAATTCCCTATTCGGAGTTGAAGCGGGAAGAGCCCGTCTTGCCCAAGAGGCAAAAGCCGGATGGATATGAGGAGCCGAACTATCCATACAAGTTTGTGCCCGAGCTCGATTGGCGCGCCTAGCGAAAGCCTGCGGCAGCTTACGGGTTGCGCCGTACCGACCATGTCTTGCGGACCACGCATATGATCGACTTTGCGAACTTTTCTCTTCCCGCAATCCTGTTTGTCAGCCTCGTCGCGATTTTCTCGGCGGCCGAATTTGGACATCGTTTTGGATCCGGGACCGACAGGGACGCCAATATCTCTACGCTGGAGGCCGCAGTCCTCGGCCTGTTGGCGCTGATGATGAGCTTCACCTTCTCGATGGCCCTGACGCATTTTGACGCGCGCCGCAACGCGCTGCTGAACGAAGCGAATTCGATCGGAACAGCCGCCTTGCGGGCGCGCTTGTTGCCCGCGCCGCACGACGCGGAGAGTTTGAAGCTATTGAGGGATTACATTCAAATCAGGCTGGAGTTTTCGGGCGCGCCGTGGCGCCTGCCGAGGCGAAAGCGGCGATCGACCGTTCCAACGATATTCAGGACGCGTTGTGGGCGAACGCCAAACGCGTCGCCGCAAAGGATAACGCCATGGCGCCAACGGGCATCTATATCCAGGCGCTGAATGAAATGTTCGATAATCAGGAGAAGCGTCTGACTGCTTTGCGCAACAGGGTCCCCAACATCGTGCTTTTGGCGCTGCTATGCGATCACCGTCGTCGCGATCGGCTTCACTGGATATGCGAGCGGACAAGAGACGAAGCGATGGCGGTTGCCCGTCTATGTCACGAGCATCTTGGCTGCGGCTGTCATCTTATTGATTCAGGATGTCGACGCTCCAAACGCCGGGTTCGTTTCCGTCAGCGAGCAGCCGATGATCGACACCGTGGCCAATCTCGAACGCTATGTCTCCAAGTTGGAAGAAGGCGCGCTCGCGCATTGAAATTGGGAATGATCGAGAATGGGCGACCAGAGCCGGAATCGAGGGCGCCCGGCCCGTTGCCTCGCAACTGGACGCGCCAAAGGTGGCGTCCGAGGCTCCTCAGCCTCCTTGCGGCGCCGATCGCGATTGGAGCGACATGGAGGCGCTGCCTGTTTTGACCTCGCATTTTTCAAGCGTAGGCCTAAAGCTCGGCGTTTCCAATTCTTCGTCACGTTAGGTGGTAACACTTATACGCCTCCCGCGATTAACGAAATTATTGAAGAATATTCGGCAGACTAAGCGAGGCGTGGCGGCCGATGCAAGCTTTGTTCTGCAGGGCCGGTCTTGTCGATGCTCGCCAGAGGGCGCAACCTGACGAACATTCGAAAAACGTGATCGCATTGATGCGACGTAGACGGGGAGAGCGGCCATGAAGGATTTCATGAAGTTTGGCCTGGCTGTCGGCCTATTCGTCGGCGGAATGGTCTTGAGCGCGGCCGACGCCAACGCCGTGGTGTGCGCGCGAGGCGTTTACCGGGCCGGTTGCGTCGGACTGCACGGCGGCGCGGTTGTGCATCGCGGCGGGGTTTACCATCGTGGTGGAGTTTACCATCGCGGTGGCGTTTATCATCGTGGTGTCGTCGTCAGGCGTCGCCGCTTTTAGAAGGGACATTTCAAGAGAGATTGCGCGGTTCGGGGACATGCGGGCTAGCTGTGTACGCGCTCCTTGCTGACG
Organism: uncultured Alphaproteobacteria bacterium; assembly: GCA_963849665.1. GTDB lineage: Bacteria > Pseudomonadota > Alphaproteobacteria > Rhizobiales > Beijerinckiaceae > Rhodoblastus. The sequence goes on from CAWKJW010000101.1 coordinate 50,981, forward strand.
GTCAATCTGCCGAGCGGCCGGCGGTGCGCGGGGGCTTTCGTGGCATCCATGCAGTGTCGCAACGGAGTTCGACGAGGGCGATCGCGGTCAGGGCGGCGTAATATTGAGGAGCGCTTGCCATGGAGGTCGCGAGTGAGCCGCCACGCGGGCCCATGACACTCGCGCAGCAGGCGAGGCGCGAATTCATACGGTACTTCGCCATCGCCGCCTATTTGTTCGTCTGCTTCGGCGCGGTGCTGTTCTATAAGTCGGCGATCCTGCGGGCGCACGGCATCGAATTTGCGGCTTTCGGCTTGGCCTTCGCCAAGGCGCTGATCCTGGGCAAATTCGTTCTCTTCGCGGAAGCGCTCAAATTTGGCGAAAGAGTCAAACCTGGCCGGGTGGTTTTGATTATTCTTTGGAAAGCGCTTCTTTTCGCGCTGATGTTTGTTGTCCTGTCGCTGGCCGAGGAAGTGATCGTCGGGCTTGTCCACGGTCGAAAGGCGTCAGATGTTGCGACGGCCTTCGCGGGGGGCACGCTGCCGCAATTGTTGGCGTCCACCCTGCTGATGTCGTTGATCATGGCGCCCTATTTCGCCTTCAGCGAAATCTCCGCGCAGATTGGGGAAGGCAAGCTCCTGAAGATTTTGACGGGTCGTCGCTTGCCTGAAAATACCTGAACACGCATGCCTGATTTAGCGACGCGACCCTGTCAAAGCAGTTAAGAGGAGACGGCGCCGCCAACGCCAACATCGCGAAAATTCCGCCTGCGCTGATGTCCTCCGCCACGCCAGGCTTCTTCTAAACCGCCAACAGCGGGGCGCCGTGTCGGGACGTCGCACACCGGCCGACGCCAAATTCAGAACGCCTCAAATTACCAGCCCATCGTCCAATATCGCAAAGCGTATTCGAGATCGGCCAGCAACCCGGATCGCTGGCCGATCTCGATTGTGCAGGTCATGCCGGCCGCCAGCGTGACATCCTTCGGCAAAGCGTCCAATGCGATTCTCACCGGAATGCGCTGTGACAGTCGCACCCAGGTGAAGACCGGATTGACCGAGGCGAGGCTTGCGCCGGAGCTGTCAGTGTTCTGGTCGGCGATGCCGTGGCTGACGCTGTCCACGTGACCATGCAAAATGCGACCGGGATAGCCCATCAGGATGTAATCGACGTGATCGCCGTCGTGAACTGACGAAAGCTGGGTCTCTTCGAAATAGCCCGCCACCCAGAAGGAATCGCTGTCTGCGAGAGTCATCGTCGGCTGTCCCGCGGCGAGATAATCACCGACGCGCAAGCGCAGGTTGCTGACGTAGCCGTTGACCGGCGAGCGGATCACCGTCCGCGCCAAATTGAGCTTCGCCATGCCCAATTGCGCCCTGGCCTGTTCGACCGCGGCGGCGGCGACTCCGGCGGCGCCGTCGAACTGCTCCTTTTCCTCGTTCGAAACCGAGAGGTCAGTCAGCTTCTCTCGGCGCTGCGCCTTTGCCCTGGCGACTTGCTGGGCCCGGATCTGTCCGTCGAGCGCTGCCTGCGCCTGGGCTTGCGCCAGCTGGTAGCTGTCGGGGTCCACGATGAACAAGACGTCGCCCTTGCGGACGAACTGGTTGTCGACCACGCGCAACTCCCGCACGACGCCGGCGACTTCGGGGGCCAATGTGACCGTCTCGACGCGCACCCTGCCGTCGCGCGTCCACGGAGAAATCATGTAATGGCGCCAAAGAGCGGTGGCGAAGAGGCCGGCGACGCCCAGCATCGTCAATGTTAGAAACACATGGGCCACGGGCTTGAGGATAGGCAGAGGCTTCATCATCGGTACGCCACGAGTGTCAGGATGGAAACGAAAAGCGAAAGTTCGAAAAGCGCCGGATGCCAAAATCGCGACAGCAGGCCGAAGCGGGCAAGCAACCAGCGAATGGCGAAGAACGGCGCGATCGCCACGAGCAAATGCCCGATAAGCGGGGACAGACAAACCCCGTAGACGTTGATTTCCTTCAGCATGGCCTCACCCTTTCGCCGCTGACTGGAAGAAGCGTCGGCGCCGCCCGGCGAGCATGGCGATTTCGGCGAAGGACGCCGCCGCGCGGCTCAGCGCGGCGGCCTCGGTTTGAGGCGCCTCCAATGCCAGCGCCGCCAGAAGGTCACCAGCGGCGCGACAGGCATGGACGCCGGCCTGAAGTGAGACCTTGGAATCGGCCAATGCGGCTATCGCGGGGCGAGCGATCGCCATGGCCTCTGGTTTGGTCAGCAACTCGCGAAGGCGCAGCACTTCGCGTCCCAGGCGCAGGGCGGCGAAGCCGCCGCGCAGGGACGTGTCGGCCTCGACGCCTGCCGCTCGCAGGCGCGCGCCGAGCAGCAAAAGGCGCTGATGCATCCGGCCTTCCCAAACCGTGCGTTGAACGTAATTTGTCGATTGCAACAGGTTCCGCAGGTCGCGCTGGATGTCGGTGACGAGGAAGCGCTTGAGCCGCTTCGCGTCGACGGGCAAAACAAGACGATAAACGAGCGCAGTCAGCGCCGCTCCGCCCATGATCGCAATGGCGTTGTTGAGGAAGAGTTCGGGATCGTAGCGCATGGGATTGGACGGGGCGAGAAGCGTGATGAAAAAGACGCTGAAGCCGGTGGCGATGAAAGCGTATCTCGGCGTCGCCATAAGAGCCGCGCCAAGCGCAATAGGGGGGCCGAGCCACATGGCCAGCAAGGCGAAGCCGGTGATCTGAGGAAAGACCCAGACGAGGTAGAAAAAGCCGGCCATCGAGGCCAGCAACGTGCCCCAGAAGAAGCCGATGGCGTCGGCGGTCGGGCGGTCGCGCAACGACAACAGACCGACGATGGGCACGACTCCCGACACCATGACGCTGCCGACCGGCCACGCGCTGAGATACCATGTTGCGCCGACCAGCCAGACGGCGATTGCGGCGCGCGCGCCATTGATCGCCGCCCAGCGCCAGTCGAGATGCCGTTTGATCGCGACGAAACGCGCGCCGGTCCGGCGTCCCAGCAAATTGGTCAGCCCTTCGAGGCAAAGGCCCAATTCCTCGACGAGGTCGCCGAGCCGGTCGAGAGTCGCTAGCAGCGACAGATCGGCGGGGTCGAACGCCTCCTCGATTTTTTGCCGCAACGTCTGCAATGCGGCGGCCGAGCGATCGAAGGCGGCAAGCGTCCCGTGCGGCAGAGATGCCTCCAGATCGACGATGACGCTATGCGCCTCGGCAAGCAGGTCCCTGAGGCTCTGCGGCCAGTCGCTCCGGGCCAGCGCTTCGTGCAGCGAGGCAACCGCGGTCATTGCGCCGAACATCGCGGCCGCCGCGCCTTGCAATCCTTCAGCCTGACGTCCTATTTCCGGGTCTTCGGCGGCGGCGAAGACGATCGCGGCGTCGAGGCCGCCAATCTGCGGGGCAAGGTCGCGCCGAAGCTTCGTCAACTTTTCATCGCCGCCTTTGGACACAGCGGCCCGACAGCTGGCGCAAAGCCCAATCAGGACATCGCGCAGGCGTTGCTCCAGATCGCGCGCCGCCGAGCGCCGCGCGAGCAACGAGGCCACAACCGCGGAGCAGACAATCCCCAGGGACACCACGGCGATGCGCGCCATGGCCAGATCGAATATGGAGTTCTGGATGATCGACGCCCGGCATGGCGACCAGCACCACCGTATAGCCGGCGAGAACCGCCGCGTAAGAGCGAAAATTGTGCAGGAGGGTCGAAAGCGCCGTGCAGAGCCCCATCCACAGGCTGAAGGCCAGCATGAACAATTCCGGCGCCTGACCGAACAGGGCCATCAGCGCCACCGCCGCCAAGGCGCCGACCAGGGTGCCGGCGAGCCGGTAAAGGCTTTTGGACAGAATCATTCCCTGCACCGGGCTTGAAACAATCAGCACCGTCGTCGCCGCGGAATAGGGCGTATCGAGTTCCAGTTGGTAGGCCAGCCAGAGCGCGAGCAGGGCGGCCGTCATCGTTCCGAGCGCATGTCGAAGGACAGGAAGCGCGAGCAGCGCCGCCATCCGGCCGCCGCGTGGTCCTTCGCTGGAAATTCTGGCCACGCGAGCGCGGCGGTGAAGCCGCGCCGCAGCTGGCGAGGCCACACGGTCGCCCGAGGGGAAAATCAGGCGACCGAATATATGAGCTGCCGCAGCCAATCCAGACCTCAATCGCGCGACGAATTTTCTGGGCGCGCGCGCTCGGCCTTGAAACGTTCGGGGGCCGGCGTCGAGCCCTGGTTGCAATAGAGGGGCTCATAACCCCAATAGCCCGGGCGGACGATGCATTCCGAATTGCGGTTCGCATGTTCGCCGGCGAATGCCTGTCCGGCCAGGAGAAGGGCGGCGCCCAAAAGCGCCAGTCTTGCGTTTTTCATGATTTCTCTCCGATTTGCGCCAATGGATGGCGCCTGCGGAGAGAGATAGAACGGCGCGCTCTATCTGATAATTGCCAATAATTTCATTTCATAATTCCATTTGTGCTAATAATCTCAGAAGCTCCTTCAACTCGGGCTTTGCATGATGAAATCGACGAAGGCGCGGATTTTAGGATCGTTCGTCGCCTTCTGCGAGTAGACCAGCGACAGTTCGCGCTCGGCGTCGATGCGCCAGTCTGCGAGCAGGGGCACAAGCTCGCCTTTTTCGATATGTTCGCGACACAGGATTTCGAAAAGCACGGCCGGCCCCGCGCCATGCAATGCATGCGGGAGAAGGGCGATCGCTTCGTTTGACGAGACAACCGGTTCGAGCCTGATCGTCACGGTCTCGTCCTTGCGCGAAAAAACATAGCTCGTCGGCCCCGCCGGTTCCGGCCGGCCGATAAACATTGGCCCGGTGAGCGCGGCGACCGGGAAGCGGGGAAGTTCGAGCGGCGACGCGGGGCGACCGGCTCGCGCGATGAATTCTGGCGAAGCGACGACGATGAAACCGCCCTTCGACAAGGGGCGGACGATATAGGCCGAGTCCTCTGCGCGGCCCGTGCGTATCGCAATGTCGAAATCATAGGCGACGAGATCGAAGGCCTCGTTGGTCAAAGTGAGCGATATCCGAATGTCGGGAAAAGCGTCGCGGAAGTCCCGCAGCATCGGCTCCAGGCGCAGCAAGCCGAAAGCGTAGGGCGCGACGATTTTCAGCAAGCCGGACGGCGTTTCCTGGCGGGCGCGGACGACGGCCTCGGCCTCTTCCATCGCCGCCACGCCGCGCGCCGCTGCTTCATAGACGGCGCGTCCCGGGTCGGTGACGGATAGTTTTCGCGTCGTCCGGCGCAGCAATTGCAGGCCAAGCCGGGCTTCGAGCTCCTGGACCTTGCGGCTGACGGTCGCCGGGGGCAGGCCGAGCCGCCGCGCCGCGCCGATGAAACTCCCGCTCTCGACAATGCGCACGAACACAAGGAGGTCGTCGAATTTCTGCATGATCCCGCCGCAAGGTCTGGCCGCGCCTGATCAGTTCTGATCCGGCTCCTGCATAATGCCTCGGCTTTTCAAGCGATACACCATTTGCGGTCGGGTGATGCCCAGAAGACGCGCGGCCGCCGCCAGATTGCCGCGCGTTTTTCCACGGCCCGTTTGAGCAGCAGGGTTTCGAATTCGTCGATCGACACCGGTTCGGCCTTTTCCGCTTCGCCATGCAGGAGATTGTCGATGCGTGCGAAGATCAGGTCCGCCCCCGCGCTTGCAGGCGACGTCTCGCGGCTCGCCTCCGCTTCTTCCGCGCGAACGACCTTGCCCTGGATATTGAGAGCGAAGCGCCGCTCGTCGAAACGCTCGCCGTTGGTGAATAATTCCGCCGTATCGATCGAGCCCTCCTCGGGCGCCAGAATGACGCCGCGCTCGACGACGTTTTCCAACTCCCTTATGTTGCCGGGCCAATCATACGAGAGCATCGCGTCGACGGCGCGCTGGGTGAAGCCCTTGATCCTCCGTTCATGCCTCTGGTTGAACCGGGCCAGAAAGTGGCTCATCAGCAGGGGAATGTCCTCGTGGCGGTCGCGCAGAGGGGCAATGAGGATGGGGAAGACATTGAGCCGGAAAAACAGATCCTGGCGGAAATTGCCCTTTCGGACTTCCTCGCGCAGATCAACATTGGTCGCCGCGACGACCCGCACGTCGACGCGCCGGGTCTGAGTATCGCCGAGCCTTTCGATTTCGCCTTCCTGCAAGACGCGCAGAAGCTTGCTCTGGGCGCCAAGCGTCAACGTGCCGACTTCGTCGAGAAACAGCGTGCCCCCGTCGGCGCGTTCGAAACGGCCGAGTCGGCTCTGGGTCGCGCCGGTATAGGCGCCGCGTTCGGCGCCGAACAGTTCGAACTCGACAAGTTGTTCGGGGATGGTGGCGCAGTTCAGCGCGACGAAAGGTTTTTGCGCGCGCGCGCTCAGGCGATGCAAGGTCTGGGCGAAAACCTCCTTGCCGACGCCGCTCTCGCCCAGGAACAGAACGGTCGCCAGGGTCGGCGCGACGCGACGCAACATGTGCATGGCCGAGTTGAAGCTCGGGGATACGCCGACAGGATGGCCGGAAACGGCGCCGGGTTTGTCGGGAGGCAGGATCGGTGCGGACAGGGCGGCGACATCCGTCGCGCCCCGCGACGCGAACATTCCCGGCATCATATAGCGCAGATCCTCCGCTGCTTCCTTCCCCCACTCCTCGACGACCTTGCCGACGATGCGGCAGGCGGGATGCCCCATCGAACGGCATTCCACTTCGCGGTAGAGCACCGGCCGGCCCATGAATTCGGTCGAAAATCCTGAAGCGTAGCCTGTCTGCATCCAACAGGCCGGCTCGGCGCCGATGAGGAAATGCCGGATGTGCTCCTCGTCCTCCACCGGATTGGTCCAGACGAATTCGCCATAATGCGTTCCGCGCTCGACGTCGAATTCGAGCCGCACCACGTCGGAACGGCCGATGCCCTCCAGGCAGTGCATCTGCGGGCCGACAACGAACATGTCTTTCGATGAGGTCGCGGAGCGCACTTTGCGCGCCATTTGCGCATCGTGCACGCCGGCCCGGTAGCCCATGCGCGTCAGGAGGCCACGCGCAGCCTCAAGGCCGAAAGCCTCGATCATCTCCGACCGCAAGGCGCCGAGCGATTTGGCGTGGATCAGCAGCATGCGCTGGTCGTCGAGCCAGATGCGCCCGTCGCCAAGCGAAAAGCGCAGCCGGCTCAGAAGATCGGCCATATCCGGCAAGTCTGGCTGGTCAGGCGGCGTCTTTTGCTGAGCCACGAGCGAGCCTTGCGCTTGCAGCATGCTTTCAGGTCGACGCGGCGCCGTCATGACGGCCTCGCCGAAGAGCCTCGCCGGATCGGGAACATCTTTGACTTCCACCCAACTGGATTTTTATTTTGCCGGAGGCTAGCACGTAATCCGTCGATGGGTAAGCAGAGGGCCGTCTCAGCCCCAAGTTGGGGCGAACGGATGAAATCGATCACTCCGCGCGGGCGCTGGGCGGCTTCGATCGATGAATTGATGCATTCTTGCGGCGCTTTTTCGGAGCGCTCGACGCCGAAGCCGGGTTCGCGAACAAATTTTCCGGCTCGGATAAAAACGACATTTGTCAAAAAACCGTTATTTTGACTGGCCTGGCCACTTTCTTCGCGCGCATCGCAGGCTGGCCCCCGCGCGGAATTCGGCAACTCTGGCACGCTCCCTGCTCCTGATATCGCCAAGAGCTGCAAAGCGACGATTTGATCGACGGCAGCCGTCGACGCCAAAGGCGTCCCAAACGGGAGAGAAAAATGAAGACCAGAAATCCATCCTGATCCGTTCGGGCGTGCGCTGTCGCTGACGGCGGCCGCGGCGCCCCCGGCGTCCACATTCAATTGCATCGCCATCGGCCAAGGGCCGAAGGGCTGGCCCGGACGGGCCCGCCGCAGAGCTTGCGCGCGCCGCGGCCGTCGGCGCAGCCACAGACAATAGCGAGGAAACGCAATGACCGTTCAAGAAAAAATCGCCGCAAAACTCAAGGACCTTCTCAAGGACGATCCGGCGACGCTCGACTACCGCGTCGACCGTTCGGTCTTCACCGACGAGGAGCTGTTCGAGCTTGAAATGAAATACATTTTCGAGGGCAACTGGATCTATCTGGCGCACGAGAGCCAGATACCCAATCCGAACGATTATTTCAGCACCTTCATGGGTCGCCAACCCGTCATGATCACGCGTGACAAGGCCGGCGAATTGCATGCCTTCCTGAACACCTGCACGCATCGCGGCGCGACCCTGTGCCGTCACAAGAAAGGCAGCCAAGTCGAGCTTCACCTGTCCCTTCCATGGCTGGACCTTTTCCAACAACGGCAAGCTCCTGAAGGTCAAGGACCAGAACAAGGACGCCGGCTATCCGGAAAATTTCAACGCCGACGGCAAGTTGAACCTGCACCGGGTCGCGCGGTTCGAAAATTATCGGGGCTTCCTGTTCGGCTCGCTCAATCCGGACGTGTCCACATTGCAGGAGTTTCTCGGCGAGGCGGCGAAGATCATCGACATGATCGTCGACCAGGCGCCGGAGGGCATCGAGGTGGTGCGCGGCGTCGGCGTCTACACTTTCGACGCCAACTGGAAGCTTCAGGCGGAAAATGGCGCCGACGGCTATCATGTCACCGCCACTCACTGGAACTACGCCGCCACCCAGAACCACCGCAGCGCCGAGTCGGATGGGATCAAGGCGATGAGCGCCGGCGGCTGGGCGCGCGACGGCGGCGGCAGCTATTCGTTCAACAATGGCCACATGCTGCTGTGGACCAATTGGGCCAATCCGGAAAACCGTCCGCTATGGGCGATGCGCGACGCGTGGGTCCAGAAATTCGGCGAGGCGCGGGCCGACTGGATGCTGCGCAAGTCGCGCAACCTCTGCCTTTATCCCAACGTCTATGTGATGGACCAGTTCTCCTCGCAGATCCGCGTCATCAGGCCGATCGCGGTCAACAAGAGCGAGACGACGATCTATTGCATCGCCCCCAGGGGCGAGGCGCCGGAAGCGCGCGAACGCCGCCTGCGCCAATACGAGGACTTCTTCAACGCCACCGGCATGGCCACGCCGGACGACCTTGAAGAATTCCGCGCCTGCCAGAACGGTTTCAACGCCCGGGCTCTGCGCTGGAGCGACATGACCCGCGGTTCGGCCCATTGGGTGAAGGGGGCGGATGACAACGCCCGGGCGATCGGTCTCGAACCGGAGCTTTCCGGCGTGAAGGCCGAGGACGAGGGCCTCTATGTCATGCAGCACAAATATTGGCTGGAGGTCATGGAAAAGGCCATGCGCAGCGAAGAAGAAAATCGGAGCGGAAAATGACCCTGTCCCATGAAGAAATTGCCGCCTTCCTCTATGCCGAGGCGCGCGCGCAAGCCGAAGAACGCTGGGCGGACTGGCTGGAGTTCTATGCCGAGGACGTGACCTTTCATGTGCCCGCGTGGGACGACGACGACAAGCTGACGACGGACCCGACCAAGGAAGTGTCGCTGATCTACTACCCGAACAGGAACGGGCTGGAAGATCGCGTCTTCCGCATCGAGACCGACCGCTCGAGCGCCACCATTCCCGACACGCGCTACAATCGCTCGATCACCAATATCGAGATTATCGCGCGCAAGGAGAATGCGGTTGAGGTTTGCTTTTTCTGGACCACCCACGCCTTCCGCTACAACATCGTCGACGTCTATTTCGGCACGGCGAATTATGTGATCGACACGAGCGGTCCGAAGCCGAAAATCAAGAAGAAATATGTCGTGCTGAAGAACGACTACGTCCACCACGTGCTGGACGTCTATTTCATCTGATCCTTGTGGCCTCAAGGCCCCAGACGCGGACCGCCTTACCGGTTCCTCCCATAGGGATGGCGGTCCGCGGAACTCCAACACATACCGGAAACGACAGGAACGGGTGCGCCATGTCATATAATGTTGCCCTGCAATTCGAGGACGGCGTCACGCGGATCATTCCTTGTGACGCGCATGAGGTCGTCGCCGACGCCGCCTTTCGCGCCAAGATCAATGTTCCCCTCGATTGCCGCGACGGCGCCTGCGGAACCTGCAAATGCCATTGCGACAGCGGCGAATACGAATTGAGCGATTATGTCGAGGACGCGCTGACCGAGGACGAAGCCGCCGCCCGCTTCGTGCTTACCTGCAAGATGCGGCCGAAGTCCGACTGCGTCGTCAAGGTGCCGACCAGCTCCGCCGCCTGCAAGATCGAGGCGACCACTCATGAAGGGGCGATATCGCGCATCGATCGCGGCTCGCCGACGACCGTCGCCTTCTCGCTCGCCGTCGACAAGCCGCTCGCTTTCCTGCCGGGGCAATATGTCAATCTCCAGATTCCCGGCCACACGGAAACCCGCGCCTATTCCTTCAGCTCCGCGCCCAACCGCGCCGAATTATCCTTCTTGATTCGCGACGTGCCCGGCGGACTGATGAGCAGCTTCATGCGCGAGATTGCGGAGGTTGGAATGCGCATGACCTTCGTCGGGCCTTATGGCCAGTTCTATCTGCGCAAGCCGGAGCGGCCGATCCTGATGCTGGCGGGCGGCACGGGCCTCGCGCCCTTCCTGTCCATGTTGCGCTGGCTCGAATGCAATCCGAGCGACAAGCTGATCCTGCTCGCTTATGGCGTCAACGCCAACGTCGATCTCGTCGAACTGGAGACGCTGGAGAGGCTCAAGGCGGCGCTGCCGAACTTCAGCTATTTCACAGTCGTGGTCGACAAGGACAGCGGCCATGATCGGCTGGGTTTTGTTACGGACCATCTCGGCGCTAGCGATCTCAACGACGGCGAAATCGATATCTATGTCTGCGGCCCCCCGCCCATGGTCGAAGGCGTGCGACGCTGGACCGTCGGCCTCGGCGTCACGCCCCAAAATTTTCATTTCGAGAAATTCTCCGCCATGCATGAGGCGGCGAGATGACGATGCGCGAGCGTTTCGCCGGCAAAGTCGCGATTGTCACCGGGGCCGCCCAGGGCATTGGCCAAGGCGTGGCTGCCGCCATCGCCGCCGAGGGTGGAAAAGTGGTGATGGTCGATCGATCGTCGCTGGTGCAGGAGGCTGCCGCGGAGATCAATATGGCTCGCGGCGCAGCATCTGCTTTCGAGGCCGACCTTGAAACGTTTTCCAGCGCGCAGGCCATGGTCGCCGAAGCCTTGAAACGGCACAAGCGCATCGATGTGCTTGTCAACAATGTCGGCGGCACGATCTGGACAAAGCCGTTCGAGCACTACGGCGAGGAAGAAATCGAAAAGGAAATTCGGCGCTCTCTTTTCCCGACGCTCTGGGCCTGCCGCGCAGTGCTGCCTTGCATGGTGAAGCGCAAGGCCGGCGTCATCGTCAATGTCTCGTCGATCGCGACGCGCAGCATCCATCGCATCCCCTATGCGGCCGCCAAGGGCGGCGTGAATGCGCTGACCGCATCGCTGGCGATGGAGCAAGCAGGAAACGGCATCCGCGTCAACGCCACCGCGCCGGGAGGCACCGAGGCGCCGCCCAGAAAAATTCCGCGCAATGCGGCGAAGCAATCGGCGAGGGAAAAGGCCTGGTACAAGGGGATCGTCGACCAGACCAAGGCGTCGAGCCTGATGCATCGCTACGGCACGATCGCCGAACAGGTCGCGCCGATCCTTTTCTTCGCTTCGCATGAATCTTCATACATTACCGGCTCGGTCCTGCCCGTCGGCGGCGGCGACCTCGGCTGATGCAGAATGTTCCAAACCAAGAACGAAACGACCAGAGGAGGAAAATAAAATGGCGCTTACTGGAGTCCTGAGACCGGGGCATGTCGCCCTGCGCGTGCTGAACATGGAAGCCGCGCTGCATCATTATGTGAAGGTTCTTGGCCTGATCGAGACGGCGCGCGACCCGGACGGCAAGCGTGTCTTCCTCAAGGCCTGGGATGATTTTGACCATCACGGCCTGGTTTTGCGCGAGGCCGACCATTCCGGCATGGACTATATGGGATGGAAGGTGGATTCGCCGGCGACTTTGAAAAAGCTCGCCGCCGATGTCGAGGCCTCGCATCTCTGCGCCGACTTCCAGTGGATTCCGGCCGGCGAACATCCAAGTACCGGCGAACGGTTCCGCTTCACCATTCCGACTGGCCATGTGATGGAGCTGTTCGCCGAAAAGGACTATGTCGGCAATGGCTGCGGCACCGACGGCCCCGATATCAATCCCGATCCCTGGCCGGATGGGTTGCAGGGCATCGCGCCGGCGCATTTCGATCATTGCCTTCTCTATGGCGACGATCTCGACGGGACCCTGAAATTGTTCCGCGAGGTCCTGGGATTTGATCTTGCCGAACAGGTCATGGCGGGCCCCGACGGCAATCTGATGATCGGCGCCTTCCTGACCTGTTCGAACAAGGCGCATGACATCGCCTTCATCCGCCAGCCGGTGAAGAACAAGTTCGCACCACGTGTCATTCCTGCTCGGGAGCTGGGAGCAGGTCTTGCGTGCGGGCGATATCCTTTCGCGCACGAAGACTTCGATCGATATAGGCCCGACGCGCCATGGGATCACGCGCGGCGAGACGCATCTACTTTTTCGATCCCTCCGGCAATCGCAACGAGGTGTTTTCGGGGGGCTACTGGCATTATCCCGACAAGCACACGGTCACCTGGACGAAGTTCGAACTCGCCGATCTTCTACCA
>CAWKJW010000102.1:0-42472 GCA_963849665.1 uncultured Alphaproteobacteria bacterium
CAAATTCGGTCCGCAGGCGCCTCGCCTGCCAGGACCGCGGCGCGCTTTGGCACGCGTGAAAATGGCAGGCGAGAATGGCCAGGATTGGCCAAAGTGCGCGCGCCACGTCACAGCAGCAGCCGAGCAGAGTCGGCGACAGATCGAACAGCCATCGTGCCTCTTGCGCTGCGATCACGATCAGAAAGAGGGACTGTGCGCGATGAAAGGGGTGCTCGCGCATGCTGTTGCCGGGGGGTGTCGATCCGCCCTCCGCCTTGTCGGCGAGTCGCGCCGCATTCGACGACCCAGCGGTCGACGAATATTTTCGCGAGGCAACTAATGGCGAGAAGAAGCCCGTCCCTGATGAGACGGGGAGCAAAAACCCAAGGATTGGCGCCGAGTTGAACCAACCCGACGATGAAAACGACCCGCCGCGCCGCGCCGATCACCGCCGAACCCGCCAGAGAGAAAAATGCAGGCGCGATAGAGAAACGCGGCCAGACGATAGGCCGACATGCTGGTGAACCGCTCGAACTCAGTCGCGATGGGTTGCAACAAGGCGACCAAGCGGTCGGACGCCGCGACGAGCGCGTCAAGCGGGTTCAATTGCGCGCCTCGCCTCGGCGGAGGCTGGCGCCAGCAGCGAGCAACGAGATGGCCCGGCGCTCGATATCTTCTCGCCACGCCAAGACATCGAGCCAACGTGCAGGGATGCCTGCAAGGCCATAGAGCGCGCCGGCAAGCTGGCCGGTCACGGCGCCGACCGTGTCTGCATCGTCCCCCAGATTGACAGCCAACACCAGCGCGTCGGCAAAATTGTCCGTGCGCCCGACGCACCAAAGCGCTGCTTCGAGCGTATGGACGACATAGCCGGACGAAGAAATGGCTTCGCGCGGCTTGAGGCGCCAGGCTCCAGCCGCCACCTCCTTGAGATCCGGCTGTGCGGCGGGTCGCGATCGCAAGACCTCATGCTTTCCTTGTCCGCACATCGCCTCGACGAGCATGGAGGCGAACAGGCCGCAGGCCTCTGCCGCCACCGCATTGGCGTGGGTCGTGAGGCTTTGGCGTTCGGCAAGGCGAGCGGCGGCGCCCAAGTCTGGAGCCGCAAAAATGGCGACGGGAGCGAGCCGCATGAGCGAGCCGTTTCCCGCCTGGTATTTGTCGTGCGGTCCCTCTCCAATCGGCTGCCCGTGCTTCACATAGTGGGACAGCGCCTGCCACGTCGTTCCGCCAATGTCGAAGCAGCGGCCGTTGACGCTGTTTTCGCCCTGACGCCACCAGCGGACGAAACGATCAAGCAGATCGCTCTCCCGCAGGCCGCGCGTTGGCGACCAAGGAATCCGCGAGGCAAAGCGCCATGCTGGTGTCGTCGGTCCATTCGCCGGGCTTTAGGCGAAACGGCCCGCCGCCAACGATGTCCACGACGGGAGAATGCGCGTCGCGGCGGGAAAACTCCAACGTCGTCCCGAGCGCGTCGCCGACGGCAAGGCCAAGCAATGCGCCAATGGCGCGGTCTTCGATGACGGCATCGGCCACATTCGGTGCATGACAATCAGCCACGTTCAGACTCTCCAAATTCGAGGGATTTGCAACACCGGAAGTTCAGCGCGCAGGTGTCGACGAGATCTGCCGCCCGTGCTCGTCATAGCTGTAGATGAACGATCCCCGGCGCACGTTCACGGTCGACGAGGTGTATCCGGTCAATCCATCCTTCGGGCCGCTTCCCGCGCCGACGGAAGCGATCTGCCGGCCCTTCTCGTCATAAATGTAGACAAACGAACCGCGCTGAACCGCATTGCCAATGGCCATGATGGTTTCCTTCCGTTTCCGAACGCCAGCAAACATCATCCCCACAAACTTGGGCTCAATGCCTACTTGGTGCGTGAAGGAACCATAAGACGGTCATCCGTCAGATTTGGACGTAGATGCATGAAGTGTTGACGCGTTCCTGAGAGCAGGTATCGACTTCGTCTTCAGAAAAATGGGCGGCGGGGTTATATCGTGGCCGCAACGTCGACGCGCTTCAAATATTGGCGCTTTGTTCGTGATCGCGGTTTCAGGCCTGTGACTTTGACAAGTGAATGGAGAGTTGGCCAAGGTAACCTTTCTTGCGCGATCGTTCTCGATTGCGCCGGGCCGCGCTTCTCTAACCATTTTGATCGCATCTTCGACGGGCACGCCCTTTTCCATCAGCAAGCGCGCTGCAGATTGTTCCTGTTCTGCCAAGACCGCCGCGACAGTGGACGACGATCAACGCGCCGTCCGACAGCGCCGCATGCAGCAGCTTTCCGGCGCTCAGCCACAAAGTCTCGAACTTGCCGTCCGGCGGCCCGCCATCGACGATCGGCAGGTGGAGCCGATGCCATTCCCCGCTGCCGGTGGTCGCCTCGCGCCAGATCCTGAACTTTCAGCAAACGAAACTCATGATCTTCGAGCGACGTAACGAGGACCGTCGCTTTTTGGTCGCGGATCAGATCGAGGTCGACATCCAGTTGTCGGTCCCAACCGTCTCCGGACATCGGGAAAAGGGATCGACCTTTCCGGGGCAGAGCGTCATGCCGATCTCGCCCGTGCAGTTTGGCGGCCGGACGCGCGCAATTTGCAAGGGATGTGAGTAGCTGGTCCTCATCGCCGCAAGCCTCCATCAAGTCCGAAAATTTCAACGCCGAGCGCGCCCGGTCTCTTGCTTGTTCGCTCGCGGGGGAGCCCTCAACCTCCGCGCGGCACGACAGGCCGTAAAGAACAATCGCCGCTGCCGTGGAGACGTTGATCGAATTGGCCATGCCGCGCATCGGAATTTCGATGACGGCGTCGGCAAGATCGACGACTTCCTGTGAAACGCCATCGAATTCGCCGCCGAGGACGAGGCACACCGGAAACTTCGGTATGAATGACTCGGGTCGAACGCTATTCGACGCCAATTCGACAGCCGCGACCTGATACCCGTCGGATTTCGCGCGAAGGACGGCCTCGACGGCCGTTTTTTCCTGAGACCAGGGCGTCCAGAACTGTGTTCCGCACGCCGCCTGTCCCAGGTTGCGCTTGCGGAGGTCGACGTCCGCCCCGGTGATCACGAGTTGCTCGGCCAGCATCGCATCGCAGAGTCGAAAGATCGCGCCGATGTTATAGGCCTGCGTCACCCGGTCGAGCACCACTGTGATCGGCAGGCGCCGTTTCGCGGCAAAAGCATCCCGGTCGCACTTGGATCGGCGCAATTCCGCTGTCGGCGAAACCAGATGCCGCGGCTCCTTGCTCATGTTGCCTCACGTTCAAATTACAGCCATGAAGATACCGGACCCCTACGCCAATATTGGACGCATGTCATTGCGGACGTCGGAAACGGGCGGGGGATCTCCCCGCCCATCGTTGTCAGCGCCTTTGCGGCACGGGGCGGCGCAAGGCGGCTTCGCGATCCACCACCACATCCCGTCCCGGTATCAGCGTTCCCGGCCGGTCGACCTCGATGACCATGCCGCGAAGACTGACATGGACGCTCATGGCGCAATGCAGCCCATCGGGGAGGATGGCGGGCGCATAGGCGATATGCCGCCCATGCGATTTGATTGCGCGACCGGCCTGACGCCACAGGGCCGAAAGCGACCGCTCTCCATCCGGCCCCGCGGCCAGAATTTGATCCGCGAGGTCCTGATGCAGGCGTATGATGATTTGTGGCAAGACTGCCTCCTCTAGCTCAAAACGAACGAAACCGCGCAGCGGAAATCGCAGCGCGTTTCAATTCGGGACAGAGGGAGGAGGTCAGGTCATTGCTTTCCCATAATTCATTTTGTAGCAGGCCGCAAATGGAGCTCAGCGCGCGGGCGTGGTCGATATCTGTCGGCCCTTTTCGTCATAGGTGTAGATAAATGCGCCTCGACGGACATTGACGGTCGAAGAGGTATAACCCTTCAGTCCATCCTGTGGTCCCGAACCAGCGCTAAGCGAGCAGAGTTGGCGGCCTTTTTCGTCATAAACATAAATGAACGAACTCCGTTGAACCTGCCAATCGCCATGGCCATTTTCCTTTCCCATGCATGGACGCCTTGCGGCGCCGACGCTGCAGCGGGAGAGAAACCCTCGCTCCTCCTCTTGACGTCAGAAAAAACAATAAATCCTTAGCACGTCATTATTGGTCGCACCTTGTTTTTGTTCGATTGACTGCGAAGAATGCCTTCGCGAGATTGGCTAGCGACTACCCTCAAAACGGTCGAGTGGGGCCGAAGGCGACCGCGCCCATCCGCCCCCGTGGCAAGAAGTTGATTCGTGATGTACTGACGCGTAGGTATATGGCGATTTGCGGCAAGATTGCCTTCTCAAACGGCCTGATTATGCCGCGTTATTGACTTTCGAGCCCTGCCATTACTTCTTCCACCCAAATGGTCTCGTTCTTGCCCTGAGGATGCGCCGCGACGACATACTTGCCAATTTTTTCGCCATCCACAATCAAATCACCCACTCTCTCTACGTAGCTCCTTTGGCCATCGATGGTGCCGGATGAAAAACAAGGAAGGTCGAGGAAGTAGTCGGCCCAATCTGCTCCCGATGCAAAAACAAGTCGCTTCGGTCGATAAGTCGAAATTTCGTTTTCTAATATCTTACGGCAAGCGTCTTTTTGTAGGTGTTTCAGCTTTTGGTTTGGATTACCACCTGTAGCTGGTGCTACTTTGTATAAATTAGACCAAACAAGCGCCGATGACCAATGCACAGGATCTAAGATCGAAATTCCAGAGCTAATAGTTACCTGATTTGCTGTGCGCCAAAACGCGGATCGCTTCGAATTATACGGATTGGGCGGAACGGGTACTCCCCATAGGTCTGTAACCCACCGCATGGGACAAAACTCAGCATCTTCGGCGGAACTTCTAGTATCTTCAACTTCCTGCAAAAAGGCAGCTGCATTTGTCGGATCTTGCAATTCAACCGGGGTTTGGGCTCCCCATCCAACCATTGACAGCCCTACCCGCCCACATCAATTCGCCGGTATAAGCCTTACCTTTCAAGGCCAAGAAGCCGGTTAAAGGGTTTCCTGGCAATTCGGCCGCCGCACAAGCAATTTGTGCAGCAATTCCTGCCAACAATTCCGATTGTAAATTTTCGCTCATTGTTGCTTATCCTTATATCGGATGGCGATATTTATTTATTAAATCAAAATCCCATCCGCACCCGCTTCCCCTCAGGCTTGGCGGCGACCTCTTCCTCAAGCCACTGCGCAAGCCATGCAGGATTGCGCTCACCCAAAACTGCTGCCTTCCGCGCGACGACGGCGAAATCACCGGGTGTCAGCAACTCCAGCTTGACGAATAGGCCCCGGAGCCTCGATTCCAAAAGCCCTAAAGAACGCTGCGGCGATTTGCCTCTCATCCATGGGCAGAAACCGCACCTTGAACAGAAAGCGCCGCGCCGTCGCCGGGTCGAGCATGTCTGAGCGCATTGGTCGTGCAGGCGAAAGGAAATGGATGCCTCTCCATCCATGTCAGCATCTCATTCACCTGAGTGATTTCCCAGGAATGGCGCGCCGCGCCGCGATCTCGCAGCAGCGAATCCGCCTCGTCCAGAATAAGGAAGGCGCGAAGATCGGCGGCCTCCTCGAAAGCGGCGGCGATGGCCTTTCCGAACTCGCCGAGAAAGCTCGACGTCAGTTCGGAATAGCGCTTGTCCAGAACCTCCAGGCCAAGCTCTGCCGCCAGATGGCGCGCATAGGCAGACTTTCCGGTGCCCGGCGGTCCTGACAGACAGAACGACAAGGCTTTGGACGGCGCCGTCTTGATCCGCGCCTGCCAGCGCGCACAGATCGACGTCGGCGCGGCTCAGCGATGCGTCAAAGGCGATCGGCGCCGGCGGCGGTATGATTTCGCTGGTAGCCCATGGCTTTCAGCCCGCCGCCGAGAATTTGCAATGCCTCGGCGCCTGAACCGGCGAATGCGCGCGGCGGAGCGGATCGCGTTTCGATGAGCGCCGGCGCCGCCGGCAGGGAGGCGATCCGGCCGATGGCTTGTGCAGTCGAGTTCGAGTGGTGCGTTCGGCTCACCAGACGCTCGACAATATTCTGGCGGACGGCCTGTCCCGGTTGGGGAAAACGGAGGACCAGGTTCATCCGGCGCACCACCGCGGGGCCGAGCTGATCCAGATTGTTGGTGATCCAGATCGTTGGCACGCGCGACTGCTCGACCAGCCGGTTCATAAAAACCTTGCTGCCATGCCGGGTCGAAGCATCGTCTTCGTCGACGCCGGCGAACAGGTCGTCGGCCTCATCGACAACGACGATCATCTTGCCGGTGGCCGCGCCAAGTTCGTTGGCGATCATCAACGCGGCGACGCGCTCCTGGCGGTTTGGCTCGGCATTGGCCTTGTCCGCCTCGCCAACGAAATGCACGGCGCGCTTCAGGCGGGCGCCGAGCGTCTTGACGAACTCGGACTTGCCGGTGCCGGGGGCGCCGTAGATCAGAATATTGGCGCCCGGGCCCTCGCTGCTGGCCACGAGACGCGCCGCCAGGTCGCGGTCGCCGATATGGGCGAAGTCATCCCAATCGAGCGTCGCGGGGCGGGCGTCGCCGAGCAGCAGATTGCGAATTTCCTTCGTGCGAAGTTTGGGCGCCTTGAAAAGCTGTTCGACGACATCGGTCAGGCGCATGTTTTCGCCGCCGTCCTTGTCGATCAGACCAAATCGGGTCAGCAAATCGCTGCGGTTCAGATCGCGCGACGAAAGGCCGCCGGGGAGAAAGCGCCTCATCTCGTCGATGTCGTAGGCCGCGTCGGAGCATTTGAAGTGCCACTGCTCGTTGCCGGCGGCAACCAGATCGGCGCAGACGGCGTTTCGCGAAATTCGTGCGACGAGGCCAAGAATCTGGCGTTGCGCTGGCGTCAGGACGCAGCAATCGGCAAGCCAGTCGATGCGCTTTTGCAACGGCGAAAGCGCCGGCTCTGGCGAGCGATCCTTCGCCAGAACGGTCGTTCTCCAGCGACGCCATTCTGCGCTGTTGGCGCGATCGACTTCAAGCAGCGTTTCGAGTTCTCTGGTCGAATGCTGCACCAATCGAGGCAGGCCGAGGCTGCGTCCATGCGCCTCGATCCAGGCGAAGATGTCGGCGTTGGTGTCCGGCGACCTATCGTATTTTTTCGATTTCAGCAGCGCGCACAGATACCGCAAAATCATCCATCGCTCATATGCGTGCATCACCGCCTCCAGCTTGACAAGAACAAGGAATAGGAGATTAGTACGTCATTATTGGACGTGTTAACTTGATTGGAAGAACCATGAGATTGGAAAAGGCGGCAGCGATCCTCAAGCTCGCTCGGCTGATGTCGAGCAATTACGATGGTGTGACGCTCGATGAGATTGAGGAGCGTTTTCGGGTCGAACGTCGGACGGCTGAACGCATGCGCGACGCTGTCGAGATGGAATTCGGAACGCTTGACGTCATCAAGGACGACAGGAAGAAACGCTTTCGTCTCAGCCCGCGAGGCATCGGCAATTTCGCAACCATTCCAACCGCCGATGAACTCCTGGAGCTGGAGAACGCCGCCCGTGCGCTCGAAACAGCGCAGGCTCCCGAACGCGCAGCGCAACTTCGTTCGCTGCGCGACAAAATCGGCGCGAGCCTGCGCGAGGAAGACAGAAGGCGCTTGACCCGCAATACGGCGGATCAATTATGCGCGGAGGCCTTGGCCTGTCAGGTCGGGCCGCGACCGCTGCCTGATCCCTCGGTTCTTTCCGCCTTGCGCAAGGCGTTGTTGGAGCAGAAGGTCGTGCGCTTCAATTATGGAGGCGAGGACGGAACCCCGGCGAAGCGCCGGAAGGTCGTCCCCTTTGGCCTGCTGCTTGGGCCGCACTATTATCTCGTCGCCAAGATCAAAAGCAGAAACGAACCATTCCTCTGCCGCCTCGACCATATCCACGATGTCGAGGTGACAGACGAACCTGGCGCGCCGCCGGAGACATTCAATCTCAAGGCCTATGCCGAGCGCTCCTTCGGCGTCTTTCAAGAAGAGCCCGAAGACATTGTCCTGCGCTTTGCCCCGTCAGCGGCGCGCGACGCTCGCGCCTATCTGTTCCATCCGACGCAAACCATGACCGACGAACCCGATGGCTCGTTGACCGTACGTTTTCACGCGGGCGGCTTGAAGCAAATCGTCAATCACTTGATGACATGGGGGACGGCCGTAACGATCGTCGCGCCGCCAAAGCTGCAAGAATTAATGCGCACGCAGGTCAAGGCGCTAAGCGCGCACTACGTTCCGTCTCAGCCGTCGGCCGGTTCGAAACGTCGTCCATCAACTCTGAATTCGAGCAAATCGTCATCGCGAAACATCCCGATGACCAGCGTCAAGGGTTCCTGAAAATAGGGGCTTGCGGCGGCGTTTTCGCTGGGGTCGAAAATTGGCGTGGGCAGAACGGCGGTCACGATGGACGGTTCGCCATAGTCGGGGAATTTTCGATTTTTGAGGCCGGGCTTCCACATCACGAACTGGCCTTTGGCGAAACATTATATTGGTCCAGACGTGCGGCAAGCTCCGACAGCATCCGCTTGTGGGTTTCCGCCGGATTGTCGGCCTGCGGCGCGTCCGCAAGGTGGACCGCAGGAAAATTTCGGCCGGCCCTGTCGTTTTTCATGGTCGCTCCGCTGTGATGATTGATGCAACGACACGACTATCGCAGCCACAGACGACAGAAACGGACGCATGATAGAGAACGCTTCTCCCCTTATCGGCATTTTCTGGATGATTTCCGCCGCCGGCGGCCCCCGACTGCTCGCGGCGTCGTGCACGTTGGACAAAGCCGAACCTGGCGGTGATTTCCTGAACTTCGGTCCGGGCCATTACGAAATTTGGCAGGGCTGGCGGCAGTCGCGCGAGCTGGACGCCGCGGCGCGCGCTGTCGTGCGCGCTCATGAATACGAGGATTGGCCACGCGGCCGAATCGTCTTCGATCGGACGAAAAATCGCTTCATTCTCTATTGTGACCGCAAGCTGATGCGGCCGGAGACAATTGAGCAAATCCAAAAACGCTTCCGATTGCCCCTCGAACGGACCGACGTCGAAGCCGATTTTCACTACCAGAGCAGGGAAACGCCGGATCTGGTCGACTGAGCCGATCCGTCCGGACGGGGTTTTTCAACCATCGGGGCGTCACGACGCCAAGACGCCGGAACGTCATGACGTCACGACTGGCACCGAAGCCGACGTCGTTCGGATCGGCCTTGACCATCAGCATCTGGCCCACTCGCACCGATGACGATGCTGACTGCGCACGTCTCCCCTACCTTCTCCGCCGGATCGAACACAACGATTTCAGGTGCCGTCTCGAAGGAGATTTCCAGGGTGTGATGCTCGTCCTCACCGATGTCTCCCACGCCGGCGAGTGTAATCTGACAGCCGTTTTCGTGCCTTCCCGTGATGACGATCTGGGCGGGTTCGCCGACCCAGGCGTCCATCGGAGGGGCTCCATTGACGTTGACGTGGCACAAATAGACAAGGCGTGCTTGGCCCACCTTATCCAGTTCGTCCTCCGGGATGGTTTCGTACCGCCCTTCCTCGACGACGAGCGAGAGTCCATGTTTGACGATGACCGGCTTATCGGTCGCAATCGCGGTGATCTGCGCGTCGAGAATGCGGAATTTTACGACCAGATCGTCCCAAACGCCGTGCACGCCGTTCAATGTTGAATTCCTCTGGTCGTGATGCTGCAAGAGAAAGTTCTGTCCGCCATCTCAGCCCGAAGCTCTAGCCCTCGCAGCGCATCGCTCTTTCGCATAGTCCCACGCCGAGAAGCTGATTCCGTCCTGCGGTCCGTCGATCACCTTGATGAAGGGGTCGTCGCCCCAACGCACGTAGTGTTCGTAGAATTCCCTCTCGCCGCCGCCTGCCTTGACCGCCTCTTCAAGGGATGTCTCCACGATCTGCTTCGCCTTGGCGATCGCTTCTTCGAACGTGTCGAATGTCCCTGCCTCCCAATGCTCCGACTCGTCCATGTAATGGGAGTTTTCCGCAACGATCACTTTGAAAGACATCGAAATTTCCTTTTTGAAAAACGGGCTTGCCAAGGCTGCCGTGGCCTACTGGGCCACTAACGAGTCTTGCTTCTCGCCCCTCGCGATCACCATCAGCCTCCCATCGGCCAGTGGCCTCTGGAGCGCCATCGCCTCGGCCGTCGGCGCCCGCAGCCAGACGTCCACCTCCTCGTCGGTGGTCAGAATTACCGGCATGGCCTTCGGATGAATCGGCGCCACCTCGGCGTTGGCGTCGGTGGTCAGGAAGGCGAAGATATCGGCGGTGACCTCGCCCTCCTTGGCCTTCCGCATCGATGTCCAGTTCGTCCAGATGCCTGCGAAGCAGGCGAGCGGCCTATCCGCGCCCAGGGCGAACCAGACCGGAACCTTCTTGCCGTCCGGCCCAGCCTCATATTCCGAGAACGACGTGAACGGCACGAGGCATCGGTTCGCCGGGCCGAGCCAGCGGCGCCAATGCGGCGAAGCCGTATTGCGGACGTTGGTGACGCCGGGGTCGGTGCTCCGCCCCTTCATCGCGAACTGCGGCGACGGCATTCCCCACCTGGCCATCGTCAGCTCCCGTTCGCCGTCGGCGACGCGGACGATCGGTGCCGGATAGTCCGGGAAGATTCCCTGCATCGGCGGCAGGTTGCCGGTCATGTCGCGACCGACGCGGAACAGCGAGCGCATCGCGTCCTGCGCCCTGGTGAGGCTGTAGAGGTTGCACATGCGGGGACTATGCGGTGGCCGCAGCGGCGGCGCTAGTATAATCACGATTATACTGTTTGGTGGCCCATTCTATCGCGCTGGCTTCGCCGCGCTCAGCACCGCCGACCGGAAGACGAACCTGACGCCCTCCGGCGTTCGGCGCGCGCCCAAGTCCATCGTGTCGCCTTCGACGCTGGCCTCGATCATCGCCAGCAGTCCGGGGCGGTCGTCGTTGAGCGGGAACGAGCGGGCGACGAAATCGGGCGCAAGGTAGGGCACATCGAACCTGACGATCTCCGGGTCACCGAGGCCGGTCGCCTCGAAAAGGCGGCGCAGGAAGATCAGCGGCCTGTGCTCGGCGGTCGAGGGGTCGCGGTAGAGGTCCATCGCATTGAAGGCCGCCGCCTTGGCCGGATCGTCCGAGGCGTAGGCGTCGCAGAGAACGATGCGTCCGCCGGGCGCCGCGAGCCTGACCATCTCGGCGAAGGCTATGGCCGGCTTCTCCAGATGGTGGAAGGCGAAGCGGCAGGTCACGATGTCGAACGATCCATCGGCGAAGGGCGTCTGATAGACGTCGCCAGCGCGCCATTCGACGTTCTCCACGCCTTCGCGGACCGCGAGATCGCGCGCCTTTTCGAGCATGGCGTCGGTCGCGTCGAGGCCGACCACGCGATCCACGCGCTTCGCCAGCGCGCAAGCCACGGTGCCGGGGCCGCAGCAGAGGTCGATCGCCAGGTCGCCCGGCTGCGGGCGCGCCGCCTCGACGACCAGCGCGACGACGTCGTCGGCGTGAAGCTCCATGGCGCCGGCGAAACCGGTCGCCTGGCGGCTGAACTGGTCCTGGATCGCGCGTTGGTGCGCGGTATCGTCCTTGGTCATGGTGATTTCCCGATCGCGAACAAGAAAATGGCTGCGAACCGGCCTCCTGGGAGACCAGTCAGATAAGCGGATCGTGGGCATGGAATCAGGCTAAGGTCGCCAGTAAGGCCTGTCAACGATTCCGCCCATTGACTCTCACGGCCTCTGATGTTCCACTTATGTTCTTATTCACGGAGCAGAATTATGTCGGCGGCCAGCGTGCGGGAAGAGATCGTCGATGCGACGGACGATGAGGTCGATGCGCTCGTCGCCGAGTTCGGCGGCGACCACCGGGCGGCGATCCGCGCCCTCCTGCATGACCTGACCGAGCTTGCCCTGGACACGGAGGCTGCGGTCTCGAAGGGCTATGTCCGAGGCAGGCTGCTGCCTTTCAAATTGCCAGGTTCTACCTAGCACCGTCGTTGAATCATCCATGACCGATGGAACGCAAGGCGACAGGGCCGGCGATGTCGCTCGCCAACATGCGCGGCCTAGGCGTCACCACGGTCGAGGCGGTCTGCGAGTGCGGTCGCGAGTTGATCATCGACGTCGCCTCGCTGTCCGGGACCGTCGAGGTGCTGTCGCTCAGGCTTCGGTTTCGGTGTTCAGGTTGCGGGAAGCGCCCTGACTTCGTGCGACCGAATTGGCTGGAGATGCGGGCGCAGGGGATGGGTAGGCGAGGGTCGGCACCATGAACTCTCCTGAAAAGCCGTTGCTTAGCCCATCCCGTGGTTAACGTTCAAACGCTAGCGAATGCCTTCGGCATGCTCCATATTGTCGTCTTGGGCTCCCAAGGTGGCCATCGTTTAGCGAGTTCGTCGGCTGCGGAGATGCCGGACCATCCGCGCCATCTCCGTCCGGTTCTTTCCGCGTCAACTCGGTCAGTCTGTCGCGCGCAGAGGCAGCCTTCTCGCCAATAGATGAAATCACGTAGCCCAGATTTGGCCGCTGCGAAACTCGAGGCCGCAAGACGCCACGACGTCGTGACGCCACGACGCCGAGGCGTCATGACGTCATGACAGTGCAGGCTTTAGTCGAATTCGCCGCGCCCGGGCGGCTCCTTCTCTCGCGGCGTCCCGCCCTGGCGCGTCAGGTAATCGGGGAACCACGGCGCCAGTTCGGAAATCGCCGGCCGGCCGTGCTCCTTGAGCAGGCGGTCGAGGGCGACCATGACCAAGGCGTTGATCGACAGCGACTTGAGCCGGGCGATGGCCTCGACCTCGAGGGCGACCTCCTCGGCGATGCGCGTCGACCAGCGCCGCAGCTGCTGCTTCGCGGCCGGCGTCTCCGGCGGCGCGAGCAGGGCGTCGAGATCGGGCCGCGGCGCCAGGCCGCCCGGCTGCGGCGGGATGAAGAAGGTCCTAGTCATGGCGCGCCTCCGCCCGTTCGCGCATGCAGCGGTAGGCCGCGCGGACTTCGGCGCTCGCCGCCCTGGCGCTTTCGCCGGACCATTCGAGGACCGAGCGGCCCGCCGCGAAGGCGTCGGCGAAGGCCACGCGGTCCGGGAACGCGGCGTCGAGCACCAGCCCAGCTTCGGCGAACTTGTCGCGGTAGCGATGGGCGCGGGCGGCGGTGGCGGAGCGCACCCGGTTGAGCAGCACGCTCTGCTGGATGCCGAGATCGGCGATGGCGCACCGGGTCGCGTAGCTGCCATGGATGTCGAGCGCCGTCGGCTGGGCCGGGACGATGACGAAATCGGTCTTCGACAGGATGGTGGTGACATCGACGCCGTCCTGCCCCGGCAGATCGATCGCCACAAA
This sequence comes from uncultured Alphaproteobacteria bacterium, assembly GCA_963849665.1. Taxonomy (GTDB): domain Bacteria; phylum Pseudomonadota; class Alphaproteobacteria; order Rhizobiales; family Beijerinckiaceae; genus Rhodoblastus. The sequence goes on from CAWKJW010000102.1 coordinate 13,289, forward strand.
GGTGAAGCCCTTGCGCGCCGCCCAGGCCAGCGCCTTGTCGATCTCGTGCGCGCCGAGCGGCTTGACGAGCGGCGCGCCGCCGCCGCGCAGCCTGCTCCACAGCAGGGCCGAGGCCTGGGTCCGGTCGCCGTCGAGGATGAGCGCCGTTTCGCCGGCCTCCATCGCGGCGACGGCGAGGTTGACCGTGGCGGTCGTCTTGCCGGACCCGCCTTTCCAGGTGGCGAGGGCGACGGTGAAAGGGAGGGCGTAGGGCAGGGGCGGCGGCGCCGCCGGGACGGGAATGTGCAGCATAGTTCAGGCTCCAGTCGATTGAGGGTGACCAGCGCCTGCCCGGGATTTCCTGGGAATTTCGAAACATTCTTCTTGAATGCTCCGTCCGGAAATTGTACCCAAGCCTATATCCACGCCGGCCCTGCGCCGACGGAAAGCCTTGTTTTTCAGGGGTTGCGGAGGAATGAGCGGAGTGTCCCGCTCCCTCCGCCAGTGCTTCCAAAATTTGTCAGTTGAAATAGTGAGTTATTGGCATGTTGCTTTATTGTCTCCAGCATTGTCCCCATTAGCAGGGAATGAGATCAAGAACGATCGAGTCTTGAGCTCCGGGGCTGCACTGAAGCTCTCATTCGTATCTTTCCAGCTTACAACCGGGCTGGAGCCGCACGTCGGCCGGATCATGCAGATAAGCGCGCAATTGAACATAGTAGGTTTTGCCGCCCACGATGACGTAGCCAACGATTTCGTCTTTTGTCCCTTTGGGAACCACCGATTCGATTTTCTCGATCTCTCCAGTAGGGCCGCGATTGTCCCAACTTTGGGAGTCGCGAATGAAGGTTCCGGGACAGGCGATCACGGGCGTCGCTAACAGGAGAAGCGGCGTAAAAAGGATTCGCAATCTTTTCATGGCCAACTCCTTCGACATCACTTTGGTTCTGGAAATGTATCGCGCTCCGGCCAAGCGTTATGGCCAACCAATTGAGCGGGCGCGCCAATCAGGTCTCCTTCCTGCGATATGGAATCGTCGGCGCATAAACCGTTGCTGATGCCAATCGTCCATTGCGCGCCCTCCTTGCGCATCCAATATTCGTGAGCGACGCCGACCGGGTTTTGAAAACATTGGCCGCCTAGGGCTCGTTCCCACAGCGTTGACTTCGATCGGAACGCCGTTTGGCCGCTGCGGATGTACGACGACAAAGGCGAAACCGGCGGCGACGCGGAGTTTTTCGACGCGGAATACGATCGGCGCGCCGAACAAGGCTTCATATCGTGGGCGCAGCGCATCCATGATCGCCGTTCGTTCAATTGAACCCTGAGGCGGCATATAGACGTCGGCCATGGAAATCCGTGGTGGTTCGGGCAGCGGCGGCGGATTGACCAGCTGCTCAATTTGACGCGCCGTCCATAGTTTTCCGCCCGAACACAAATCGCCGTTCCCTTCGCCGCGCGTCCAGAGCGGCGTCCAAGAGCCTAAATATTTACTCCACTCAAAATAGACCTGAATTTCAATTGGTTTCGCGCGACCCTGACAGCGGGCCGACGCCCAGGAAACGGCGTCGCCGCCTTTCGCCGGCAGGATGACGAATTGGATGAACGCGCGAGGGACACGACCACCTGTCACCCTGCGGTCGACGATCTCAAAACGTTCGAATGGAACCTGCTTTTTGGTCATATACCGATTTGACGAACGCCACGTCTCGATAAGTTCAGCAGCGCTGGGGTCCGGATTGCGCGAATAAACGGGATTGGTGATCCCGCTCGGCTCGACGATCGTTGGTTGCGCCACAGGCTGCGCGCAGCAGGGAACGGCGGCAATAGAAAGGATAAGTGCTGCGACTCCCGCAGCGCGATAATGGCCGCCGTAAGCGTGGTTCAGCGACCATTTTAATTTGAACGCTCTCCGCATTTTGATCGCGGCTCCCTACGGGCCAAACCAGAAATGATCGCGAATTTTTACGCCACCCTCGTCAACGCCGAGACAATACAGATTAATATTCGCAGTCATTTTGTGGCGACGAGCACGCGCCGATGCTGGTCAGAAGGCGAAAAGATAGAATTCTTGGGAACGTCGACCCACGGGCCGCATTTCAACCAGCAACGCTACCTGCAAAACCTGACGTAGCACACGTATCCACGCGGCGTCCGCACGGCGCATTGGCTCAGCGCGTTGTATTTCGCTGCCGGAAGACTTCAATTGGTCGCCCAGCCCCTCGCCCCGGTGGCGCTGCGCGCCACGCAATACCATGCCGACGCATCGGAAGACAAAAACGCCAAGAACGATGCCGCAAGCGCTGCCGAAGCGACGATTTTTTTTATTTCGCCCTCCTGAAATGTTAATTCCTCAAGGAGCTAGCCCGCGCCGCTTCAACCGACAGCTGCACGCTAAACAGTTTAGCTCGCGTCACGCCGGGTGCGCTGATTTATGTCAAGGATGCGGTGGAAAGAAGGACGAGGAATTACGGGGCGATTACGGGGACGCCGGGGCGAATTACGGGGACGCGACACCAATTGCCAAATCGCGGATCTCCTTTAGCTGCCGCAGGCGGATCGCATTCGCGCGGGCGAACGCTATGTCCCGGCGATCCCCGTCAATTTCGTCGATCCGCCCGCCGCCGACCCGCTCGCCGCCCCGGACTCGCCTTCGCTTTCCAATTCCTTGATGCGCCGCCGCAGCGCCTCGAGCTCCAGTTTGCTCCAGACATCGCCCGCCAGCGTCGCGAGTTTCGTGAGAAGGGCGCGCTCGTCATGGTTGAGATTGGCGCCTGAGGCGTGCGGGCCGTAAAGCGCTAGAGCGTAGCAGTCGAAGCGGTTGGCGACTGGGACCACGAAAACCGGCCGCGCCAGCTCCTTCGGGAGATTTTCCCGCGCCGCCGCGTCGCGCCCGACTTCGCATGGGCGGCGCGTCTGGCAGGGCCGTAAAAGCGGATCGTCGGGCGCAAGACTTCTTCGTCGCCTCGCCGCCCCAGCCGGCGTCCCAGGCGCTGCGGCCGAAGGCGCCGTTCTCCCGGCGGAAAACCGCGGCCGAGGCGAGTTTCAGCCTCCCGCTGAAGCCGTCCGCGAGAAGCGATTCGATTGTCGCGAAATCGGGCGCCGCCAGGATCAGCTTGCCGAGATCGTCGCCGGCCTGGGCGACGGACCGGTTGAAAAAGCGATCCGCGTGATGGGTCGCGAGTTCATGCAGCCGCGAGATGACGAAAAGCGCGCAGGTGGCGATCAGCAGCCAGGCCCAGCCGGGAAGCGTCAGGCTTTCCTTGATTCCCTCGCTGACATGCTGGAATTGTTCGTGCGCGAACAGGGCCGGCGCGCTCAGCAGCAGGCCGAGGATGGTCGCGCGGCGCAGCGGGATCGAGACGCTGACGACCAGCGGCCTGCGCAGGGCCTCGAACACGAACAGGCACAGGACGCCGTTGATCAGGCGCGCCGCGTCCCAGAACTCGTCCGGCGGCGGCGCGCCGGCGAAAAGGCCGTCGAGCAGGGTCGTCTGCTGGGCGAGGTCGGCAAGGGTGAGGGAGGGCAGGCCGATCAGGCAGCCCCAGATCACCCAGCGCAGCCGCTGGTAATCCGCAGGGCTCTGTTCGCGGCGGCGCGCCAGGAGCAGGATCAGGGCGCAGGCGGCGACGGCGAAGCCGCTGAAAAGGCCGGCGCGCAGGAAAAACTCGGCCGGCACGCCGAAGACATTGGCGTTGCCGAGCGTGAGGACCAGAGCCAGCAGCAGGGCCAACGGCGGCAGGGCCTTTTCGAGGCCGCGCCAGCGCGGCGCGGAAATGTCGCGCGGCGCGCGCAGGGCGAACAGGAGGAAGCCGGCGAGGCCGGCGCCCTGGGCCGCGGCGCCGGCAAGGTTCTGCGCCAGGAGCGCGGCGGGCATGGTCTGCAGCCAGGCGTAATATTGGTAGGACTGGCCGGGGTTGAACCAGATCACATAGAGGAAAAATCCCCATGTCATCCTTCCCGGCCGCGTAAAAACCAGCCAGGCGGCGGCGAGGATGACCGGGATGGCGGCGGCCTGGTCGAGCGCCAGCGTGAGCGCCGCCCACCAGGAAAAAGGCCGCTCCCCGGCGACCAGCTCCAGATTTCGCGCGGGCCTGCCGGCGCTCGCCGCGATCGCGACGGCGCCGGGCCGCCCCGTCTCGACAAGCTGCAACTGGCCGAGGACCGCCAGGGCGGTCGCGCAGGAGAGCGTGTCCGGCGGGAGGCAGCGCATGCGGGCCAGATCGAGCCGGTCGCCGGGGCGGATTCCCGCCCGCCAGGCCGGCGATTCCGCCGCGTGGCGAAACGGCCCCCGCGCGTCGGTGACGCGCCCGTCGCCGTCGGCATGAAGACCGAAGGAGCCGAGCGGATGCGCGAGCCGCAAGAAATCCGGAACGATCATCGCCAGCGCCCAGATCGTCAGCAGGACAAGGAGAATTCGGCTCCCGGCGACGCCAGAGATCTTCAAGTGGCTGAAAAGTTGGAAGTTTGCTGCCATCCGGCCTCCGGCGGCGCGACGCCTGTCGGCCGCCGCTGGCGCGACAGCCCTTTGCCGACAACGCTTTCGCGACGCTTCAGGTCCGGGCGAGGGGATTTTGACGATCATCGGCCGGCCGCGGCGTCGATTTATCGCCGGTCCATCACCAGATAGAGGAAATACGATTTTAAAAAGGGATCAATTCATTGGCTCATCGAGATAAATTCGGGCGTCCCACCTTTGGGCGCAAATGGGTTCGGCGCGACGACGCGGAGGCCGCGCCTCCCAGATTGCCGGTCACCTTGCCGCTCGGCCTTCGTCGGTCGGAAAGAAGCTACGCGATCGAGGACGGCGCCGGGCGGGTGGTGGCCTCGGTCGGCTTCGAGGACGATCCGGCCTTTCGCGCGGAGACGCGCCGCTACAGCGAGGACGAGGCGCGCGAAATCGCCCAGATGATCGCGCGCCTGCTGACCGACGTCGAGGGCGACGGGCGTCTGGCCGCCGCGTCAATCATCCCGCTTGACGAACTCAACGCCGAGAACGACGAATAAGGCCGAGCTTTGCAACCGGCTGACGATACGATCAGCGCGTTTTCCGGGACGACACATTGACAAAAAAACGATCCGCCCGCGTCCAGTCGCCGAACATACCCGCTCCGGCCCATCCGATCGAACGCCGCGAGCCTCTGCCCTGGGTCCACCCCAAGCCGCTCGAGGAAGATCCTGGCGCGCTGGCGCGCGTGCAGGAAATCATGCGCTCCCCCTCCTATCGGCTGGCCAATGCGGATTCCATCTTTCTCGAAGGCTCCGATACGCGCGGCCTGCGCCTGGAAATGGAATATCTGAAGCCCGAATTGTCGCTGCGCAAGCAGGAGGTCGCGCAAGCCATCGTCATTTTCGGGTCGACCCGCATCTGCGAGCCGTCTGAGGCGCGCCGCAAGGTCGAGGCCGCGCGCGCGGCGCTGACGGCGTCAAACGGCTCGCACCATTCCTTCGTCCTGGCGCGGAAGCTCGCCGTCGCCGAGAGAATCCTCGAGAAAAGCCGCTATTACGACGTGGCGCGCGAACTGGGGCGGCTCATCGGCGAGGCGAACCGCTCGGCGGAGCGCCCGACCACGCTGGTGATGACGGGCGGCGGGCCGGGGATCATGGAGGCGGCCAATCGCGGCGCCTTCGATGTCGGCGCCAAGAACATCGGCCTCAACATCCACCTGCCGCACGAGCAATATCCAAACCCCTATGTCACGCCCGAGCTTTGCTTCCAGTTCCATTATTTCGCGCTGCGGAAGCTGCATTTCGTCCAGCGGGCTCGGGCGCTGGTCGCCTTTCCCGGCGGCTATGGCACGTTCGACGAGCTGTTCGAGGTGCTGACCCTCGTTCAGACGCGGAAGAAACGGCCGATTCCCATCGTGCTGGTCGGCGAGGAGTTCTGGCGCAAGGCGGTGGATTTCGATTTCCTCGCCGAAGAAGGCGTGATCGACCTCGAAGACCGCGAATTGTTCTGGTTCGCCGAAACCGCGCGCGACATTTTCGACGGCTTGCGCAAATGGGAGCGCGCTGCGCCGGTGGCCGAATGAGACTTTCCTTTCACGGCGCCGATCGCGGCGTCACCGGCTCGTGCCACCTGCTTGAGGCGGCGGGCAAGAGGATTCTCGTGGATTGCGGCCTGTTCCAGGGCGGGCGGCGGCTCGAGGAGGAAAACGCCGAAGATTTCGGCTTTGATGCGGGAGGAATCGATTTCGTCCTGCTGACCCACGCCCATCTCGATCATTGCGGTCGCCTGCCTCTGCTCGGCAAACGCGGTTTTTCGGGCGAGATCATCGCCACGGCGGCGACGCGCGACCTGACCCGGCTGGTGCTGCTCGACGCCGCCCACCTGCAGGAGGAGGAGGCGCGCTATCGCGCCCGGCTGCACGAGCGGCGCGGCGAAAAGCCGAACAAGGCGAGCCGCTCTATTCGCTGCTCGACGCCCTGAACATCTTCGACTTGTTCGGCCGCAACGCCGTCTATGGCCGGGCCATCGAGCTTGCGCCCGGCCTGCGCGTGAAGTTTTTCGACGCCGGCCATATTCTCGGCTCCGCCAGCGTGCTGGTCGAGGCTTCCGAAGGCGCCGATGTCAGGAAAATCCTGTTTTCCGGCGATATCGGCAATTACGGCCGACCGCTCTTGCGCGATCCGGATCCGCCGCAAGATGTCGACGTGGCGCTGATGGAGACGACCTATGGCGATCGCCTGCACAGGTCGCTGGAATCCTCGATCGAGGAATTCTACGAGGCGCTGAACGAAAGCTTCCGGCGCGGCGGCAATGTCGTCATTCCAACCTTCGCGCTCGAACGGGCGCAAGAGCTGCTGTTCTACCTGCGCGCGGGGGTGGAGCAGAACAAATTGCCGCCGGCCACGCCAATCTTCCTCGATTCGCCGATGGCGATCTCCGCCACCGAGATCTTCCGCAAGCACCCCGAATGCTACGGTTCGGACACGGCGAAACTGCTGGCGGAAAAAATCGATCCGTTCGGTCCGCCGGGCCTGCGCTTCTGCCGCGAAACGGCGGAATCCATCGCGCTCAACACGATCAGGGGCGGGGCGGTCATCATGGCCGGCTCCGGCATGTGCACGGGAGGGCGGGTGCGCCATCACCTGCGCCACAATCTCGGGCGAAGCAATTCCAGCGTGATTTTCGTGGGTTTCGCGGCGCAGGGCACTTTGGGCCGCCAGCTCGTCGATGGCGCGAAAAAGGTGATGATTTTCGGCGAATCCATCGCCGTCCGCGCGCATATCCACACGATCAACGGCTTCTCGGCCCATGCCGACCAGGCCGAACTGCTCGCCTGGCGCAAGCGCGTCAATCCGAAGCGCACCTTTCTCGTGCACGGAGAGGAAGCGTCGATGCGGGCCTTCGCGGAAAAACTCGACGGCGCGCCGCTGGAAATGCCTGTGATGGGGCAGGTTTACGAGCTCTGATCCGAAACGTTTCCGCCTATGCCTTCCTTATGCCGGAAGGGCGCAATCGGCATGGAAGCCTTGCGGGCATTGGCGTTAGCTGTCGCTTCAACGAACCGGATTCCCTTCGGGAGGTTGAAGTGTTCATTCCTCATGCGCATCCGACAAACGGCCCGATCGCGCGCGCGGCGCGATTCGGCTGGAGTCATCGAGATCCCTGTGCCGCTCCTTCGCGTCGCGGCGGAAATCGTCGTCATCGAAATCTCCGTGCTTGCCGCCGGCGTGGCCTTGTGGGGCCTGATGCCGCCGCATTCCTTTCACCTGTCCCTGAACTCGACCGGCGATAATCGAAAATTGCGGCCTTTTCGGCCGCGCCGGCTGTCCCGCCGGCGACGGTCGGACCACGTCGGCGCCAGAACGGAACTGCGATTTCCTGGGGCGCGCCGGCCGCTTCTGCCGGCGTGATTCCCGGTGATGCAGCCGCGCAAACAGGCGGCGCTTTATGCGCCGCTTACGATGTCGAGGAGGCGTCGCCCAGGAAAACTTTTGTTATCCTTACCTGGAATTTCAGTAATTTCACAAAATTCGAGTGAGATTTAAGTATTTGTCGCGGCATTCGGCAATCCAATTTTATCGATTTGGTGGCTAACCTTGGCCATCACCCAGCCGGCTGCCGGCCGAACGAGCAATTTCCAATGTCTCCGGATATTTCCGTCATCATCCCGACCTTTCGCCGCCAGGGTCCTCTGGCCGAGGCGATCGAAAGCGTCCTGAGCCAGAAGGGCGTGACGAGCGAAATCCGCGTCATCGACGATTGCCCTGATGGGAGCGCCAAGGAGACCGTCGGCCGCTATGCCGATCGCGGCGTCGTCTACAGCCGTTCGCCCAAACCCTCGGGCGGCCGTCCGGCGCTGGTGCGCAATCTCGGCTGGGGCGACGCGAAAGCCGGAATCATCCATTTTCTCGATGACGACGATCTCGTCCCGGAAGGCCATTACGCCGACGCCGTCCAGGCCTTCGCGCAGCGGCCGGATATCGGGGTGGTCTTCGGCAAGGTCGAGCCTTTCGGCGCCGCCGATATCTCCTCCGAACGCGACTATTTCGACAAGGCTTACCGTCGCGCCCTGAAATATCGCCGCATGGGGCCGAAGCTCGGCTTTTCCGCCGCCATGTTCTTCCAGGAGACGCTGCTGGTGTGCAGCGCCGCGATGATCCGCAAGCGATGCGTCGCCGAAATCGACGGCTTCGACGCCAAGCCGGCCATCGCCGAGGACGTCGATTTCTTCGCGCGGGCGATCCGCCGTTTCGGCGCCGTCCTGCTCGACCGCACGTCGATCCACTACCGTATCGGCCCCTCGATCATGCGACTTCCCGATCGCCAGCCGCTGATCGAGGCCTCCTATCAGGACATCCATTCGCGATATCGCCGCGAACATGGCGCGGTCGATTTTTACGCCATGAAGGCTTTCGCGAAAATTTTGGGAAAGCTCGATGCCAGGAACTGACTCGACGCTAGGAATTGAGACGTTGACGACCTTGGCGGAACTGGAGGCGCTGGCGCCGGAATGGCGCGCGCTGCTGGCCGAGGCCTCGCTGCGCACCCCGTCCAAATCGCCGTTGTGGCAATTGACCTGGTGGCGTCATTTCGGGGCCCGGCGCAGCCTGGTCAACCGCCATGAGATGCGGGTGTTCGCGCTGCGCGAACAGTCCGGCGAACTCGTCGCGGTGGCGCCGATGATGATCACCCGCCGGCCCGGGATAGGCCCGAGCCTGTTCCGCGAATTGCAGTTTTTCGGCGCCGATCCCTATGTCACGCAATTGCGCGGACCGGTCTGCCGCCGCGAGCGCCTCGCCGAGGTGAGCCGGATTTTGGTCGCCCATGCGCGGACCGGCAGGGACTATGATTTCGTGCAATGGCGCGGCATGGCGCCCGGCTGTTGCGGCGAGGGCGACGCGTCCCGCATGCGGATGCCGCAGCTCGACGACGTCAATTCCTATTTGCCGATGCGCGAAAGCTACGAAGCCTTTCACTCGGCCTTGCCGAAGAAGACGCGCAAGCATTTGCGCAAGAGCCAGAACGACCTCAAGGCGGCGGGCGTGAACCACCAATTCCGGGTGGCGACGACGCCGGAGGAAACCTCCGCCGGCCTGGCGCGCTTTTACGAATTGCATGCCCAACGCGCCGCCCTGAAGGACGTCGCGCAGCATCCCAACGTCTTCGACGCGGCCGTTTCTCGCGCCTTCCTCGATGATTATTGCGGCCAGATGGCGCGCGACGGCGACCTGCGGCTGTTCGAGATTCTGGTCGACGGGCAAGTCGTGGCGACGCGCATCGGCTTCGCGCTCGGCGACGAGCTCTACCTCTATTTCTCGGGCTACGATCCGGCCTATGGGCCTTACAGCATCATGACGACATTGATCGCCGAGACGCTGCAATGGGCGCACGACAACGGCGTCGGCCTCGTCAACCTGTCGTCGGGCGTCGATCGTTCGAAAACGCGCTTCCGGCCGCAGATGGTCGGCAGCGAAGGATTTTATTCGCTCGCCGCCTCATCGCGCGGCCGGCTGGCCATGCCGCTGATGCGGCGGCTGCGCTACGGCAAGGCGAAGCCGGCCGCAGCGGAGGCGCCGGACGAGGGCGCGGAGGAACTGGCCGAGGCCTGAACGCTTCGGTGGCGCGAAGCGGGCGAGCATTATTTTTCTTCCCAGCGGAAATCTGGGCGCAAATTGGAGAACAGCCATGCGATTTCTGGCGCGCTCGACGGTTTGCGCGGCCTTTGCGCCCTGACCGTCGCCCTGTTGCACCTGTTGCAACCACATGCATGTCGCGCCGCCGTCGTTCATCGAAAACTCCTTCGCGCTGGTCGATTTCTTCTTCGTGCTGTCGGGCTTCGTCCTCGCCCACGCCTTCTTCGAGGAACTCGCCGCCAGCGGCGATGGCGACTTGTTCATGCTGCGCCGCATCGGCCGGCTCTATCCGCTGCACTTCTTCATCCTGATGCTGTTCCTCGCCGTCGAGACCGCGCGCTGGCTCGCCTGGCGGCACGGCGCCGCCATGCTGGCCGAGCCTTTCACCAGGGAAACGTCGGTCGGCGCGCTTGCTTCAAACCTCCTGCTGCTCCAGTCCATGGGCCTGGAGGACCGCATCACCTGGAATTTTCCGAGCTGGAGCATCAGCGTCGAATTCTACGTCAACATGCTTTTCGCTGTGGTGATGGTCCTGCCTCTGCGTGGCGCCTCGTCGCTCGCGCAGCCTTTGCGGCAGAAGGCGATCTTGCGGCAAAAGATCTGGTCGGCGGCGGCTCTGGCGCTGCTGGGCGGCGCGCTCACCTTGTGGCTCGCCTCGAAGCAGAAGGTGATGACTTATGACGACGGTTTCGTGCGCTGCATCTACGGCTTTTTCTGCGGCGTCCTGGCGCAGCGGCTGCGCGCGTCCGGCTTCGACCCCCTGCGCAATCTTTCGCGGAAAATCGTGATCGCGCTGGAGATCGGCCTGACCCTGGCGGTCGTCGCTTTCATCAATTATGGCGGCAGGCTCTGGCTGTTCGGCGTTGCGCCCCTGGCTTTCGCCGGCGCGACCCTGGTCTATGCCCGCGAACAGGGGCCCTTCTCGCGCCTTTTGCTGACAAGGCCGTTCCTGGCGATCGGCGAGTGGTCCTATTCGATCTATATGGTCCACGCTTTCCTGCTGGTCGATATTCTCGGCCGCGTGGCCTCGATCGCCGGCAAGCATGGGCTTTTCGGCCTCGATCCCGCGTCGGGCGCCGACGGCGGCCTCTATCTCGGGGCGTTCTTCGCCAAAAGCCCGCTGGCCGCCTGCGCGCTGCTCGCAGTCTATGTCGTTTCGGTGCTGGCCGTCTCCGGCCTGACCTTCCGCTTCGTCGAAAAGCCGGCGCGCCGCTTCTTCAACGAGCTGGCGGCGCGAAACGCCGCCGCGCGGCGGCAAGTTGAGGCCAGGCCTGCGATGGCGACGGAAGCCGCCTAGGCCGTCGTTGAAATCCCGCCGTCTGAAGCGGCCGTCAACGCGGACTGCGCAACGAAATCGCGCCTGAAGGGTTGATGCTGGTGCTGAGCAGGAACTTTTCGCCCGGCTCGAGCGGGACTCATTTCGGGAGGCGCCGCATGCTTTCGAAACGCGGGTTGTTTTGCGCCCTGGGCGCCTTGGGCCTGATCTCGACAGCGGCGCAGGCTAAAGTTACTATCGATGTCGACCTTTCGTCGCAGCGGATGCGCGTCACTTCGGACCGCGGCGAGAGCCATAGCTGGGCGATCTCTTCGGGCCGTCCGGGATTTTACACGCCGCGTGGCGTCTTTCATCCGACCAGCCTGCAGGCCATGCACCGTTCCCGCCAATATGATGATTCGCCCATGCCGCATTCCATCTTCTTCGACGGGGGCTACGCCATTCACGGCACTTACGAGACAGGCGCGCTGGGTCGGCCCGCCTCCCACGGCTGCATCCGCATCTCGCCGTCCGCCGCGGCAAAGCTGTTCTCCATGGTGCAGTCGGAAGGCGCCTCGATCACGATCAGGGGCCGCGCGCCGAAGGGCCGCGCTCGCCAGCATCGACGCGCTGCGGGTTTCGCCTATGCGCGCGCTCGCCGGCCCGCGCCGCCGGGCGCCTATTGGGAGCCCGAGCCGCCCGTCACATACTGGCGGGAATATCCGGACGGCTACTGAATGTCGGACGCCTTTCCGGGCTGGGCGCCGCTTGCCGGAACTCGCGGGAAGAATTCGCGTTTTTCAATAAGATGGTTGTCGGCTGTCGCGGAAGGCGGGCCAATGGACAGGCGGGCTTTTGTCTTGGGCGCGGTCGGGCTGGCGGTCGCCTCGGTCCCGGTGAAGGCGCAATCGATGGGGCGACTCGTCTCCGTCGAACGGCCCAAGATCGTCAAGCAGCGATGCGCGCAATGGTGCTGGGCGGCGGCGGCCTCGATGATCTTCGACCATCTAGGACACCGCGTCGACCAGACGGCGATTGTCGAAAAGGTCTATGACGGCCTCGTCTGCGCCGGGGCGCAGCCGACGATCATTACGGAAATCCTCAATGTTCCATGGGTCGACGATAACAGCCATGTGTTCACGCCGCAGATCGAGGCCTGCTACGACCAGTCCTGCGGGGTGGACAATCTGACGAGCGGCGTCATCATCGACGAATTGAGCCAGGACAGGATGCTGCTTTACGCGAACACGCGTCACTGCATGGCGGTCGCCGGCGCCTTCTTTGTCGAAACGCCCGCTGGCCCGAAAATCCTGAAGGTCATCGTCATGGACCCGTGGCCGTCCGGGCCCGACGAACGCCTGCTCAGCGACGCGGAAATGCGCCCCGCCTTCATGGGCGGCGAAATGACCTATCTCGCCGCCGTCCGGATCTAATTCGAGTCCTTGCCCGAGCCCGCGATTTTCACCTTCTGGCCGTCGGCGAGGCCGACCATCGGATTGAGCACCACCTTTTCGTCCGGCTGGACGCCCGACGAGGTTTCGACCGAGGCGCCATAATCGCGCGCCACTGCGATCTTGCGCAAACGCGCCTGGCCGTTCTCGACGACGGCGACCTGTTCGCCGTCGCGGTTGAAGATCAGCGCCTCCGCGGGAACGAGCATCGCCGGGGTTTTCCGCGGTATATGCAGATCGACCAGGCAATAGGCGCCGGCCTTCAGCGCGCCGTCGGGATTGGGCACGTCGGCTTCCGCCAGCAGGGTGCGCCGAACCCTGCTCCAGCGCCCCGGCGATGCGGGTGATCTTCCCCGGGAACACGCGGCCGGGAATTTCGGGAACCCGCACATCCACCTTGTCGCCCGGCGACAGGTCGAAGGCCTGGTCCTGCGGCACATGCACCTGGACGCGGATCGTGGCTGTCTGCTGCACATTGAACATCAGCGTCGCGCCCGTCTGCACGAGGTCGCCGACATCGACGGCGCGCCGGGTGACGACCCCGTCAAAGGGCGCGACGACGGTCAGGTAGTCCCTTTGCTGGCGCAAGACCTTGATGGCGTTGTCTTGCGCGGCCTCATTGGCCGTGGCCGCGCCGAGCGCCGCTTGCTGCGCCGCGTAGTTCAGGCGGTCGGTGTCGCCCTGCTGCGGCGTGACCCAGCCTTGCCGCACGAGAACGGAGCTGCGGGCGTTTGTCACCTGCGCCAGCTTCTGGTTGGCGTCGCTCTGTTTTATCGTGGCTTCGGCCTGCGCTTTCGCCGCCTCGGCCTGAGCGATCTGGTGGTCGAGTTCGGGCGCGCTCAGCACCGCGAGCACGTCGCCCGCCCGCACGTGATCGCCGATATCGGCCTTGCGCTTTTCGACATAGCCGTTGGCGCGGGCGTAGATGTCGGCGGCGGCATAGGCGAGGGTCGCGCCCGGCAGGGTGACGTCGATCGTCGCCGGCGCCGGCTTGACCGCGCCGACATGGACGATCGGAACCATGTCGCGATAATCGTTCTTGGCCGCGACCGCCGCCTCCCGCGCCGCAAAGGACCGCCATGCGCCGAGCGACAGGCCGGCGGCCAGCAGCAGCCCGACGGCGACGCCGAGTTTTTTCCGCTGGCGCGCCCGCCCCCGGGCGATGGGGCAATCCTTTTCCGGCGGCGGGGGCGGGCGCCAGTTGCATTCGAAATCGGATTGGCGCCTCGGCCCGATCGGCGAATTCTCGTTCATTCCGGTTTTGCCTCCGCCAGTTCCGCCTCTTCAAATACGCCATGCGCCGTCCTGCCGTCGTTGCGGCGTCGCAGGACGGCGAAAAGATAGGGGACGATCAACAGCGTGGTCGGGGTGGCGAACAGAAGGCCGCCGATCACCGCACGGGCGAGCACCGCGTTCTGTTCTTCGCCGGCGCCGCCGATCGCCATCGGGACCATGCCGACGATCATCGCAGCCGCCGTCATCAGCACCGGGCGAATTCGCGTATGGCCGGCCTCGACCGCCGCCTCGAAGGAGCTCGCCCCCTGAAGCTGGCGCTCGCGCGCGAAAGTCACGAGCAGGATCGAATTGGCCGAGGCGACGCCGACCGCCATGATCGCGCCCATCAGCGACGGCACGGAAAGGGTCGAGCCGGTGATGAACAGCATGGTCAATATGCCGCAGAACGTGGCGGGCAGGGCCAGGATCACCACCAGCGGATCGCCGAAATTCTGATAGTTCACCACCATCAGGAAATAGACCAGCACCGCGGCGAAGAGGAGGCCGAGGCCGAGGTTGCGGAAGGGTTGCGCATCGACTGGATCTGCCCGGCCACCTCGATGCGATTGCCCGGCTTGAGCTGCGGGCTCAGGTCCGCGACGATCTTGTCGAGCACCTGCGAGGCCGAGCCGAGGTCCATGCCCTGCAGGCTGGCGAAGACCTCGTAGACCGGCTGGATATTGCTCTGGTTGGCGTTGGTCGGGACGGTGTCGCGCTTCAATGTCGCGACATTGGACAGGAGGCCCGGCACCGGCGCGCCGCCGACGGCGGCGAGCGTCGTCGAGACGGGGACGTTGCGCAGGTCGTTGAGCGAGGCGATGCGCGCTTCGGGCGTCTGCACGGCGAAGAAATAGGGGATGCCGCTTTTCGGATCGGTCCAGAAATTGGGCGAGACCTGTTCCGACGAACTCAGGGCGATGTTCAGGTTGTTGGCGATGGCGCTCGCCGAAAGGCCGAGTTGCAGGGCGCGGTTGCGGTCGATGGTCGCCATGAAGGCCGGCGCGTTCACTTCCTGCTGGAGATGGGCGTCGGCGAAGCCGGGCTCGGCGGCGAGGCGGCGCTCGATCTCTCGCGCGACGCGGAGATTGTTGGCGCGGTCGTAGCCGACGGTGCGGATGTCGATCTGCGCCGGCAGGCCGAAATTGAGAATCTGCGTCACCATGTCGGCGGCCTGGAAATAGAAGGTCGCCTGCGGGAAATTCTTCCGCAGGACGAGGCGCAGCTTGTCGATGTAATCTTGCGTCGGCGCGTGGCCGTCCTTCAGCGCCACGATGATCACGCCGTCATTGGCGCCGATGGTCGAGCCGTCGGCGAAGGCCAGGTTATAGGTGCGGGCGGGCAGGCCGATATTGTCGACGATGCGCTCACGCTGGCCGGCGGGGATCACGTCGCGGATCTTGTCCTCGACCTTCTGGAACAGGGCTTCCGTCGCCTCGATCCGCAGGCCCGCGGGGCCGCGAACATGCAGCTGGATTTCGCCGCCGTCGATCGCCGGGAAGAAGTCGCGCCCGACCGCGCCGTACATGCTCGCCGCCAGGGCGAGAATCAGCACGATGACGATCGGAATGACGAGGCGATGCGCCAGCAGCGACTGCAGCAATTGCACATAGTTCTCGCGCATCGATTCGAAGCCGGCCTCGAAGGCGTGGCTGATGCGCTGGAAAAGATTTTTGGGCGGCCCCGCCTCGTGCTTCTCGCGCCGCAGCAGCAGGCCGATGATGATCGGCGTCAGCGTCCGCGACAGCGCGTAGGAGGCCAGCATGGCGAAGACCACGGCGAGCCCGAGCGGCGTGAACAGGAATTTCGCCGGCCCCTCGAGAAACACCACGGAGGTGAAGACGGCGCAGATCGCCAGGGTCGAAACCAGGGTCGGCACGGCGATTCCCGCGGAGCCGTGCAAAGTCGCCTGCGGCAGCGGCTGATGCTCCTCGGTCAGCAGGCGATGGGTGTTTTCGATGGTGACGGTCGAATCGTCGACGAGAATGCCGACCGCCAGCGCCAGGCCGCCGAGCGTCATGGTGTTCAGCGTGTGGCCGAGCGCGTGAAGGGCGACCAGCGAGGCGAGAATCGACAGGGGGATCGAGATCATCACCACCAGCGTCGAGCGCCAGGAGCCGAGAAACAGCAGGATCATCAAGGCGGTGAGGCCGGCGGCGATCAGGCCTTCGCGCGCCACCCCCTGCACGGCCTCGCGCACGAACACCGACTGGTCGAGCAATTCGTTGATCTTCAGGCCGGGCGGCGCGGCGGCGCGCAAGGTCTTCAGCGCCTCGCGCACGCCGTTGACGACGGCCAGCGTCGAGGCGTTGCCGTTCTTGATGATGCTGAGCAGCACCGAGCGGCGGCCGTCCTCGCGGACGATATTCTGCTGCACGGCCCAGCCGTCGTGCACCTGCCCGACATCGCGCACGAAAACCATGGCGCCGTTGACGTTCTTGATCGGAATGTCGTTGAGATCGCTGATGCTCGCCGGCGTGGCGTTGGTGCGCACCACATATTGCGTGTCGCCGATTTTCTCCGCGCCCGAGGGCAAGGTGAGGTTCTGCGCGTTGACGGCGTTGACCACGTCGAGCGGCGTGAGGCCGCGCGCGGCGAGCTTCGCGGAATCGATATCGACCATGATCTGGCGATATTTGCCGCCGGCCGGGGTCGGCAAGGTGACGCCGGGCACTGGCGCGAGCCCCTGGCGGACGCGATAGATGCCGTAATCGTAGAGCTGTTGCTCGCTCATCGAATCGGAGCTGAGGCTCAGTTGCAACACCGGCACGCTGGAGGCGTTATATTGGACCACGACCGGAGCCTGGATGCCGGCCGGCATGAGTACGCGGATGAAATTGGTGGCGCCGATAATCTGCGAAATGGCGAGATCGAGATTAACCCCCGGCTGGAAAAAGATTTTCTGCACAGAGAGGCCGTCGAGGGTCTGCGCCTCCATGGTTCTGATGCCATTTACGTTTGAACTGATGGCATATTGACTGTAGGTGGTGACGCGTTGCTCCATTTCCGGCGTGCTGAGGCCGGTATATTGCCAGATCACCGTTACGACTGGGATGTCGATTTCCGGGAAGATGTCCGCCGGCATGGTCTTGATCGCCAGCCCGCCGAGGAAGACGATCAACGCCGCCAGGACGTAGAACGTATGCGGGAAGCGTAATGCGAATCGGACGATGCCCATGAACTGCCGCCAATTGAATGCCGAGTTGAAAGCCCGCGCGCGCGCAACGACGCGCGGGAGTCCCGGCCGCCCGATGTTTCGCGCCGCCCGGAAAACCTGGCAAGCGATTTGGCGCTTCAAGGACGATAATTCAGCCGCTCCCGCTGCAAGACCGGTTTTGCGCCGGCGCATGGAGATTGCGCGGCTGTGCGCTGCGGCGCTCGCGGGCCTGATGGTTCCTGCGACGACGGTGCGGGCGGAGGCCGGCGACCTCAGGAGCGACGTCTGCCGCATGATCGAGGCGGCCGCTTCGAAGCACGACCTGCCGTCCTCGTTCCTGACCCGCCTGATCTGGCAGGAAAGCTCGTTCCGGCCGAATGTCGTGAGCGGCGCGGGCGCCCAGGGCATCGCCCAGTTCATGCCGGGAACGGCCGGCGAACGCGGCCTCGCCAATCCTTTCGATCCCGAGCAGGCCATTCCGAAGGCGGCGGAGTTTCTGGCCGACTTGCGCAAGCAGTTCGGCAATCTCGGGCTCGCCGCGGCGGCTTATAACGGCGGTCCGGCGCGCGTCTCCGCCTGGCTCGCCGGAACGGGCGGCCTGCCGTGGGAGACCCGCGATTATGTCGAGATCATCACCCGTCACCCGGCCGAGGACTGGCGCGCCGGCGCCGGCGCGAAGGCCAAGGAGGCGGAATTCGGAAAAGGGGCGACCTGCCTTCAGACGGCGGCCTATATCTCCGCGCATGAGCCGCGCCGGTTCGCCGGCTCGACGCTGACTGCGCCCTGGGGCGTGCAGCTCGCCGGATCGTTCCACAAGGGCGCGGCGCTCGGCGCCTACGGCAGGGCGCGGCGGCAATTTGCCGGCCTGATCGGCCGCGTCGAGCCGATGGTGCTCGGCCGGCGCGCGCCGGGCCGGGGCTTCGCCCGCTTCTGGGCGGTGCGGGTTCCCTCGCAGAGCCGCGGGGCGGCGGACGCGCTGTGCTCGAAGATCGAGCGTGCAGGAGGCGCTTGCGCCGTTCTCAAGACATGACGGCGCTTGCGCCGTTCTCAAGACATGGCGGCGCTTGCGCCGTGCTTAAAACATGATCTGCCTTCATGGTTGATCGCCCTTTACAAAAGCGGCCGATGTTCGCAAAAAGACGCGTCGCCGATTGATCTGAGTTTGTGAAGCCTCCCAGCGAAGAGGATTGCATCGCCATGTCGCCCAAGAAGAATTTTCGGCCGCTCGTGCTGGCCGGCCTGTTGCTGACGGCGGCGGCGCCGCAGGCGAGCGCGCAATTGTTCTGGGTGGCGAAGCCGGATGCGCCTGCGCCTCAGCCCGCCAAGCGCCTCCCGCCCGGCCACAAGGTGGTCCAGCGGCGCGCCGAGGCTGCTGTCCTCCCGCCGCAGGTCGTGCGCCCGCAGGCGACGCGCCCGGCGGACGACGGAATCATCGACCTCTCCGACCGCAATTCGCTGTTCGAGCCGGAAGGCCGGGTTCGGCGCCCGGACGGACCCGCCTATGCGTCGATACCGGCGGACGCGGATCCCAATTATTCGACGCCGGTCGACCTCGACTCCAGAGTCAATTTTTCGCAGAAGACCGGGCGCTCCGTCAGCGACCCGACCGGCGAGCCGGCGGGAACGCTGACCATCAGCACCAAACAGCGAAGGTTGTTCTATTCGCTCGGCGGCGGCTCGGCGATCGAATACAGCATCGCCGTCGGCAAGGCCGGGTTCGCCTGGAAGGGCACGGCCAGCATCGGCCGCAAGGCCTATTGGCCGGGCTGGACGCCGCCGCCCGAGATGATCGAGCGCCGCCCCGAACTGCCCGATCATATGGACGGCAGCCTCTCCAATCCGCTCGGCGCCCGCGCGCTCTACCTGTTCCAGGGCAACAAGGACACTTTGTTCCGCATCCACGGCACTAATGAGCCGAAGTCGATCGGCCACGCCGCCTCGTCCGGCTGCATCCGCATGATGAACGCCGACGTGATCGACCTTTACGGCCGCGTCTCCAAGGGCGCCCGCGTCGTGGTGGAGTGAGGCCTTTCAGAGCCCCGATCCGATTGAATCGGATCTAGGCTCTAAGTTTCTGTTTTAACGCATATTCGCTGACGCGGCCCGACGGGTCTTCACGCGAACCGGCATCCGCTTCGCTCGAAAACGCTGACCGCTCACCGCGAGCCGAACGAAAAATTGGTCGCGCCGGTGAAATGTCCTCCCGGCGGCGGTGGGGCATGGAAAGCCGCCATCATCGCCGCCGCCGCCGCCGCAAGGCGGGCGTCGCCTGAACCGGCGCTGTGCGAGACGATGCGGCCGGACGGTCCGATGGTGAAAGTCACATGGACCCGGCCGGTCGCCCCGCCCGCGCGGCTCGCGCCGATCCCTTGCAGCCGCCGCAGCTCCGAAACGACAATCGCGCCATAGGCGGCGCGCGAAGGGCCCGAACTCCTGGCCGCCGCGCGCTTTTCCGCCGCCTTGGCCTTCTCGGCCTTTTCGCGCGCCTCTTCGCGCCGCTCCTGCGCCTTCTCGATCTTTTCCTGCTTGCGGCGCTCCTCGAGCTTTTTTTGCGCGATTTCCTTTTGGCGCTCCAGGCGTTGCTCCTGCCGCAATTCCTGCTCGCGGTCCGGCTCGGCTTTCGGCGGGGGCGGCGGCGGGGGCGCAACCTCCTGCGGCGGCGCGGCTTCGGGCGGCGGCGGCGGCTCGGGCGGCGCCTTCTGCTCGGGCGGCGGCGCGACGGGCGTCGGCTCGGTGGGCGCTTGCGCCGGCTCGACATTGGGCGGCAGGATGGCCACCTCGATCGAGGGGAGCGGAACCGGCTCCTCCACCCGCGCGCGGCTGATCAAAATGGCGGCGACGAGATTGATCGCCAGTCCGACCGCCATGGCGAGGGGCCGCAGCCAGTTCGGCCGCAGCCAGAGGCTCGCGGGCTCGGTCTGGAAATTCATTGCTTTTTCGCCGCCTCCGGCGTTGAGCGCAGATCGGTGACGATGGCGAGATGGCCGACGCCGCCGCCGGCGAGGCGGTCCATCACGCCGACGACGACGCCGTAATTGGCGTCGCGGTCGCCGCGTACTTGCACCACCCGCCCCGGATCGCCGTCGAGCTTCTTGCGCACGCTGTCCACCAGCGCCGACGCGTCCACTTCCTCGTCGTCCACCGCCAAGCGGCCGTCGCGCGCCACGCTGACGAGGATCGGATGTTGCGGATCGAGCGGCTTGGAGGCGCTCGCCTGCGGCAGGTTCACCTTCATGCCCGTCGCGAGCATAGGCGCGGTGATCATGAAGATGATCAGCAGCACCAGCATCACGTCGACCAGCGGGGTGACGTTGATGTCGGCGAGCGGGCGATAGAGCCCTTCCTCGCTGTTTCCCGGCGAAGGCAGGTCCATCAGCGTCCCGCCCCCTTCTGCTGCGCGACGATCAGCGCCACGGCGCGCGCCTCGATCCAGTGCGAGAGCTTTTGCCCGGCGCGCGAAAAGCCGGCGCCGATGCGGGTGTAGCCGATCGAGGCGGGAATGGCGGCGGCGAGGCCCCAGGCGGTGGCGGCGAGCGCCTCGGCTATGCCCGGCGCGACCACGGCGAGGCTCGTATCCTTGGCCGAGGCGATGCCGACGAAACTGGTCATGATGCCCCACACCGTGCCGAACAGGCCGACAAAGGGCGAAACCGAGGCGATGACGGCGAGATTGGGCAGGCCGCCCTCTGCGCTCGACAGCGCCTCTCGCGCCGCACGGCGCATGGCTTCGGTGACGCGCTGGCGCTTTTCGCCGACGCTTTCGCCAACCACGGTCAGGGCGCAGGCCTGCGATCCGGCGGCGACGACATTGGCGAGCAGCGGCGAATGCTCCTCGTCGTCGGCGGCGACATCGCGGCGCAATTTGCGGGCGGCGTAACTCCCTCGATGATCAGCGCCCAGCACCAGACCGAGGCGAGGGCAAGGACGATCATGACGAATTTGCCGACAAATCCCGCCTGGAGGAAGAGGGCGAGCGGCGACAGGGACAGTGAGGATTCCATTTTTACTCTTTGTGCCGAAAGCGGGACGCGGCCCTGAAACTTGGCGCCTTGTCGTCTCCGCGTCCAGTGGACCAAATCAGGTCTCTCCCGATTTCAGCCGATAAAAAATGTGATTTCCGATCACGTCGACTTTTTTCAGCGCACTGGCCCAGCGGGGACGGACGTAATCGGCGTGGTAATGGGTGGCCGAGCCGATATCGGCCAGCCAAAGCCTGCCGTCGAGCACGTCGTCGGCGACGCGGTTCGCCTCGGCCCAGGCTTCCGCCTCGCGGACGCGCAAGGGCTTGCCGTCGCAGGCGAAGGAGAACTGGCAGGCGTGGCGATGGCTCCGGTTCTGGAACACAACGCCGCAAATGGTCGAAGGATAAAGGCCGGAGGTCATGCGGTTGAGAACGACCTGGGCCACCGCGGCCTGGCCGGCTTCCGGCTCCCCGCGCGCCTCGAAATAGATCGCCTGGGAGAGGCAGTGTTTTTCCGCCGCCAGCTTTTCCGGCGGGATGACCGCGAGATAATCGCGCCTTCCCTGCGATGATGGGCTTGGCGACACCGCCATGGCGTAAGCCTCGACCGGCGTCTGGCCGGCATTCTCGGGGGTGGTGGAGCCGAGCGCGGCGGCGCGGGCAATGGCGGGGGTCGCGCCCTGTTCGATGCGATCGCCCAGCGGCTCGACGCGCGCGGTCACGGCCGCCGCGCCCTGGCCCGGCGAAATGCCGGTCGGGCTCGCCAGCGCCGCCGGGCTTTCGCCTTCCGGCCAGGCCTCGAAGGACGCAACCGAACTCAGGCCCCGGGGCGTCGCCCTTCTCAAACGTGAAACTCGAGGCGAGGCCGCTTTCATCCTGGCCGTAGAGGAGGATTTCGGCGCGCATTCTCGCCACGCCGCCCTTCTGCCGCCACCGGCCGTCGAGCGTCGGGCGCAGGCCGACGAAAGGGTCGCCCTTGTGGCTGCGGTCGACCTTGGGGAAGACTGCGGCCATTCTCTTCAGCACGGCGCGCGGGTCGATTTCGTCGGGCTGGCCCGCGAGCTGTTCGGGCGCGCCGAGCATGAGGCGCGCCTCATGCAGCAGGCCGCGTCCGGAATTGCCGCCGAAGGAGGCGGCGAGAAGGCGCGGCTCGGGCGCGAGCTTTTCCGGCATGACGGCGGCCGAGGCGGAAAGCGGCGCGCGCGAGGCGCCGGTCGGCACTTCCTGGCCGGCGTCGGCGGTGAAGGAGACGAGCAGGCCGGCGCCGAGACACCACGGCGCCGCCACCTTGACCGCCCAGGAAAGGCGCGCCCAGAAGACCAGCGCCCCACGCCGCGCCTTACGCATACGCATGTCCCATGCCTGCACGAACGAAGCGGCGTCGCCGCAACCAACTTTTCCGCGGGCGCGAATTTTCGCGTGGCGGCTTTATGGTTATCGCTTGTTAGGCTTGATGGGGCGTTACCAGGGGTGAAGGCGAGGCGGTCCCGATTCGGGACGGGGAGGGCAATCCCTTCTCCCCTCGCGGGAGAAGGGAACCGCCTGAACGGCCAGGTTCACGCCCCGCCGACCTTGGAGAAATCGGCGACGAGATGCATGGCGCGGCGGAGTTGCGCCAGCAATTGCAGGCGGTTCTTGCGCAAAGCGGGGTTTTCGGCGTTGACCGTCACATGGTCGAAAAAGGCGTCCACCGGCGCGCGCAATTTGGCAAGGGAATGCAGGGCGCCGTCGAAATCCTCGTCCTTGAGCTTTTCCGCGACTTCGCGGTCGGCGCGGTCGAGCGCGGCGGCCAGGGCGTGCTCCTGCGGCTCGATGCGAAGGTTGGGCTCCGGGTGAGCCTCGAAGGCGCCGGCGCCGTCCTTCTTCTCTTCCGCTTTCAAAATGTTGGTGGCGCGCTTGTAACCGGCGAGCAGGCTCGCGCCGTCTTCCGTCGCGAGGAATTTTTCCAGCGCATTGATGCGGGTCGTGATCATGACGAGGTCATCCTCTCCCAGCGCGAAAACCGCGTCGAGCAGATCATGGCGGGCGCCGCGATCGCGCAGGTCGATCTTGAGGCGGTCGGCGAAAAAGGCGAGAAGGTTTTTCGCGAGGTCCGGCCCGTTTTGCTGCGCCCCGAAACCGCCGGCGATTTTCGCGAACAGCGGCGACAAGCGAAGCCGCAATCCATTTTCCAGAACCAGCCTGATCACACCGAGCGCCGCGCGCCGCAAGGCGAACGGGTCCTTGCTGCCCGTCGGCTTTTCGTCGATCGCCCAGAAGCCGACGAGCGTGTCGAGCTTATCCGCGAGCGCCACGGCGATGGAAACCGGCGCATTGGGAATGCGGTCGTTCGGACCCTGCGGCTTGTAATGGTCCTCGATGGCGGCGGCGACTGAAG
Source organism: uncultured Alphaproteobacteria bacterium (assembly GCA_963849665.1). Lineage (GTDB taxonomy): Bacteria > Pseudomonadota > Alphaproteobacteria > Rhizobiales > Beijerinckiaceae > Rhodoblastus. The sequence goes on from CAWKJW010000102.1 coordinate 36,824, forward strand.
CATCCTCGCCCTGCAATTCGGCGTAGCGGCGGCCCATCAGGCCCTGCGTTTCGGGGAATTCGCCGACCACTTCCGTTACGAGGTCGGCTTTCGCCAGTTCCGCCGCCCTCGCGGCAAGCGCCGGATCGGCGCCGACCAGCGGCGCGAGTTCACGCGCCAAAGCCATGATGCGGTCCACGCGCGCGCCTTGCGTCCCGAGTTTTTGATGGAACACGATGTTCAGCGCGCGCAGCTTCGCCAAACGCTGGTCTAGCGGCTTGCCCTTGTCGGCATAATCCGGCAAAGGCGCCTGGTCGGTCTTCCAGAAATAGAGCGCGTCCGACAGGCGCGCGCGGACGACGCGGCCGTTGCCGGCGGCGATCTGCTTGCCGCCGTCGGTGGCGATCACGTTCGACACCAGCAGGAATTTGTTGGCAAGCTTGCCCGTCTTCGGATCGCGCAGGACAAAACATTTCTGGTTCGCCCGGATCGTCGCGCGAATGACCTCGCCGGGAATGTCGAGAAAGCTCGGCTCGAATTCGCCCATCAGCACCACCGGCCATTCGACCAGCCCGGCGACTTCATGCAAAAGCCCTTCGTCCTCGATCAGCTCCAGCCCCTGCGCGAAAGCCATGTCCTTGCAGTCGTGCAGGATGATGTCGCGGCGACGCGCGGGGTCGAGCACGACTTTCGCCTTGTCGAGCGCGAGATGGTAATCGTCGAAGCGGCGCACCTTGATCGGCTCGGGCGCCAGAAAACGATGGCCGTAGGTGACGTTCCCTGCAGAAATGCCTCCCACCTCGAACGGCACGATGTCCGGGTCTTCGGTTTCCGGCCCGAAAGTCGCGACGATGGAATGCAGCGGCCGCACCCAGCGCAGGCAATTGGGCTCTGCTGAATGGACGCCCCAGCGCATCGCCTTGGGCCAGGGAAAGCTCTTGATGATGTTGGGCAGGATCTCGGCCAGCACGTCGAGGGTCAAGGCGCCCTTACGCTCGATCGACGCCAGATAAAACTGTCCGCCCTTCTTGTCGGTCTCGATTTTCGCCTCGTCCAGCGAGGCGAGGCCGGCGCTTTTCAGAAACCCTTGCACGGCGGCGTCCGGCGCGCCGACGCGCGGACCCTTCTTCTCCTCTCGCTGGTCAGGCTGCCGCGTCGGCAGGCCGACGATGTTCAGCGTCAGCCGGCGCGGCGTGACGAAGGAATTCGCCGCCTCATAGGTCACGCCGCGCTCGACCAGCATGCCGGTGACCATATTCGCTAGGGCCGCGGCGGCCTGCGCCTGCATGCGGGCCGGGATTTCCTCGGAGAAGAGTTCGAGCAGCAGATCGGACATTTTTTGCGCTTTTCAAAACAGAGAACGGGGCGGCGGTGCGGAGCGGTCAGATTCCCGCGCCCTCGGTTTTCAGCCAGGCGGCGCCGCAGGCCTTGGCCAGTTCGCGCACCCGCAAAATGTAGCTCTGCCGCTCGGTCACCGAAATGACGCCGCGCGCGTCGAGCAGGTTGAAGGCGTGGCTGGCCTTGATGCACTGGTCATAGGCCGGCAGCACCATCTTGTGATGCTCGTCGTCGTCCTGCGCGCCGAAAGCCAGCAAAGCCTTGCATTCGGCCTCGGCGTCGGCGAAGTGCCGGAACAGCGCCTCGACATTGGCGGCTTCGAAATTGTGGCGCGAATATTCCTGCTCGGCCTGCAAGAAGACGTCGCCGTAGGAAATGCGGTCGGCGCCCTCGAGACCATTGAAATTCAGGTCATAGACGTTTTCGACGCCCTGCACGTACATGGCGAGGCGCTCGAGCCCATAGGTGAGCTCGCCCGAGACGGGGGCGCATTCTATGCCCGCGACCTGCTGGAAATAAGTGAATTGCGACACTTCCATGCCGTCGCACCAGCATTCCCAGCCCAGCCCCCAGGCGCCGAGCGTCGGGCTTTCCCAGTCGTCCTCGACGAAACGGATGTCGTGCAGGCCGGAATCGACGCCGATGGCGGCAAGCGATTGCAGGTAGAGCTCCTGCAGATTGTCAGGGCTCGGCTTCAGGATCACCTGGAACTGGTAATAGTGCTGCAACCGGTTGGGGTTTTCGCCGTAGCGCCCGTCCTTGGGGCGGCGCGAGGGCTGCACATAGGCGGCCTTCCAAGGCTTCTTGCCGAGCGAGCGCAAGGTGGTGGCGGGATGGAAGGTGCCGGCGCCGACCTCCATGTCGTAGGGCTGGAGCACGACCGCCCCCTGCTGCGCCCAGAACTGCTGCAAGGTCAGGATCAGCCCCTGGAAGGATTTTCTCGGGTCGAGAGGCGCCGGTTTTTGTGTCGCGTCTGTTTGGGTCATTGGGCATTCGTCCGATAAGCGCCAGGGCGGCGCAAACTAGTGCGCGCGCAAATGCCGGTCAACTGAAGCGCCGCGCCGCCATTTCGTTAAAATATTTTACATTTGGAACAAAGGCTTTAGGGCGACGTTCCCGACGTTGAAAGGCAGGATGACTGCAGAACGCGCAATTCGAGGAAAGGAGCTCGCGATGACTCGCATGAGCGGATTTCTTAAAGCCGGAATGATGAGCGCCGCTCTGGCGCTCGGCGGCCTGACGCTTTCGGCGCCCGCCTACGCCTTCGGACATGGCGGCGGTGGCGGCGGTTTCCACGGCGGCGGCACTTTCAACGGCGGCGGCCTTGGCGGCGGCTTCCATGGCGGCGGCTTCCATGGCGGCGGCTTCCACGGAGGTGGTTTCCACGGCGGTGGTTTCCATGGCGGCGGCTTCCATGGCGGGCACGGCTGGGGCGGCGGCTACGGAGGCTTTGGTTTCTTCCCCGGTTACGCCTGGGGCTGGGACTATCCCTATTACGACTATGGCTATTACGACAACGGCCCCGCCTGCTATTACAAGCGCGTCCATGTGCATACGGCCTATGGCTGGCGGTGGCGCACCTATGAATATTGCTGAGAGCCGTCCGGCCGGATAGGGCTGCCGGACTAAAGCGAAAAATTCTCGGGCCGGGCGCGGTTGAAGCCGCGCGCCGGCTTTTGCCGTCTTCCGGAACAAAAGGAGCGCCCCAACGTTCAGCTTGGGTTCAGGAACGAGAGCTTAAGAATTTGGCTTATCGTGCAACTGGAGTCACTGCTATGGCGCTCTCAATCCGGTCTCTCAAGATCGCAGCCGCGGCCGCAATTGTCGCGACCGCTCCATTGGCGCTTTCAGCGCCCGCGCTCGCTTTCGGCGGACATGGCGGCGGCGGACATGGCGGCGGCTTCCACGGCGGCGGCTTCCATGGCGGCGGCTTCGGCCGCGGCGGCTTCGGCCGCGGCGGCTGGGGTTACGGCGGCTGGGGCTATGGCGGCTGGGGCTACGGCTATCCCTATTACGGCTACGGCTACCCTTATTATGACGACGACTATTACGACGACGAAGCGCCGATCATCGTCCACCGCTACCATGTCGTGCGCGACCATTATTGCCGGATCGTGCGCAAGCGCGTCCACACATGTTGCGGCTGGCATTGGCGCAAAGTCCGCTATTGCACCCGCTGATCGTCCCGCAAAATCGCGAAAACCGGCCTTTCGGGCCGGTTTTTTTGTCAGGGCCGTTTTTTTTCAGGGCTCGAAAAGCCGGCGTCCGCGCCGGTGAATCTCTTCGGACAGCGGCGTGAAGCTTCCGTCGGCCTCATGCAGCGCGAGACCCGGCCAGAGGGACAGCGGCGCCTTCACGCCCTTGCGGCCGCGCAGGATGAGGCGCGACGCCTTTTCCTTCTCTCTAGGAAAAATCGGCAGGATTTCCAGGCCGCCGAGCCGTCCGGCCAAAGCCGCGAGCAATTCGTCGAGCGCGTCGGCGCGGTGGATGGCCGCGAACAGCCCGCCTGGCTTCAGCACGGCCAGACAGGCGCGCAGCCATTTCTCGACGCCGCCCTCGTCCAGCACATGCGCCATGGCGCGGGCCGCGTCGGGCGAGGGGCGCGACTGGCGCGCCTTGAGAAAGGGCGGATTGGTGACGACGAGATCGGCCGCCTCGACCAGCCCGGCGGATTTGCGCGCCGAAAAGTCGAACAGGTCGGCCTCGATGACGCGGACGCGCTCCGCCAAGCCATTGACTGCGACATTTTGCCTCGCCAGACCAGCGGCTTGCGGATTTTTTTCGAGCAAGGCGACATCGGCGGAGGGATTGGCCTGGGCCAAGGCAAGGCCGACGGCGCCGACGCCCGCTCCGATATCGACTATCAGACCGTTTGGGCATGCCGGCGCTGCGGCGGCGAGCAGGACGGCGTCGGTGCCGACGCGATGGCCGCCGCTCTGCTGGTGAAGGATGAGCCGGCCATCGAAGAGGCGGTCCGGCTCAGTCAGCGGAGAGTTCGCGGCCAAAGCCCGCCTCCACGAGCAGGGCCCTGGCTTTTTCGGCCTGATCCTCGGGCACGCAGATGCGGCGCCGCAAAAAACCCGCCGAGCCTTCCATGACGCTCATGTTCTGGTCGGCGACGAAGACAAAGACGCCTGCCTCCTTCAGGAGCGCCTCGATGGCGGAAATCAGCACGACGTCGTTGGTGCGCAAGAGTTCGATCATGGGAGGAAGGGCTCCGGGCCGCGAAATTTTCGCGCGAAGGCGAATAACATCATAAAAGGCTCGCGCCGCCCTGACAATGCATGGCCTCCGACAACGCGCGGTCGCTGCAATAGGCTTGGCCGGAGCTTGCCCCATCGCGGCCAAGGCCCTATGGTCGCGCGCCACAAATCAGAGGAAGTCGCCTTGGGCCTGGTCATTCCGTTCGACGACAAAGCCAGCGATCCCGGCCTGGAGGCGCTCGCCGCCCTGGTCGCCGCGGACATGAATCGCGTCAACCAGACCATTCTCGGCCGCACCGGCTCGGAAGTGGCGATGATTCCGGAAGTGGCCAACCATCTCATTTCCTCGGGCGGCAAGCGGCTGCGGCCGATGCTGGTGCTGGCGGCGGCCGGCCTGTGCGGCTACGAGGCCGACGGCCATATAAAGCTGGCGGCGGCGGTGGAGTTCATGCACACCGCGACGCTGCTGCACGACGATGTGGTCGATCAAAGCGACATGCGGCGTGGAAAACTCGCGGCGCGCATGCTGTGGGGCAACGAGGCCAGCGTGCTGGTCGGCGATTTCCTGCTCGGTCAGGCCTTTCGCATGATGGTCGAGGTCGGCTCCCTGGCCTGCCTCGACGTACTCTCCGTCGCTGCGACGGTGATCGCGGAAGGCGAGGTCATGCAGCTCTCGGCGGCCAAGGACACACAGACGACAGAAGACGCCTATCTCGCGGTGATCCGCGCCAAGACCGCCGAGCTTTTCGCCGCCGCCGCCGAAATCGGGCCGACGGTGGCCAATCGCCCGAAGGCGGAAATCGCCGCCTGCCGCGCCTACGGCATGAATCTCGGCGTCGCCTTCCAGCTGATCGACGATGCGCTCGATTACGGCGGCCAGGCCGCAAAACTGGGCAAGAATGTCGGCGACGATTTTCGCGAGGGCAAGATCACCCTGCCGGTGGTGCTCTCCTTCCGGCGCGGCAACGAGGCTGAGCGGGCCTTCTGGAAGCGGGTGCTGGAAGAAGGCAAGATCGAGGACGGCGACCTCGAGACGGCGCTGGCGATGATGAAGAGGCATCGCGCGCTTGAGGACACGGTCGAGCGCGCGCGCCATTACGGCGCCATGGCGCGCGACGGCGAAGCCAGG
>CAWKJW010000103.1:0-9110 GCA_963849665.1 uncultured Alphaproteobacteria bacterium
TGCATATAAAGAAAAGAAGATATAATTGAAGCGAACTATATTGTATAGCTGGTTTGGTCAAAGTTTCCGGCAATCCCTGATAGGATTGGAGGAATGCAAATGAAAAGAAGGGTTCTGTAGGATATGAAGCCTGATGAGGCATGGGTTACCGGGGTAGTTACCTCCATCTGCGTTATGGATACGACCGGCCGGCTGAGAGGCCGTGATTATGCTGCCGTGATTCCAGTAGACGCCGTTGCCGATATCGATCCGGTCTGGCATGAGTTTGCCCTCGAGCGTATGAAAAGGATCTATGGCGCTCGGCTGATACAAGCCCGCACCAGGGAGCAGGAAATCCCGAGGGCGGCCTAAAGGAGGAAAGATGAAATTGTGGGAGCAAGCACCGCCGGAACTGGTCACTGATCTCTATGAGTCTCACGATGGCTGAGAGTTATCTTCGAGAGGGGATGCACGGCGAGGCAACCTTCAGCCTTTTTATAAGAAACTATCCGGTGGATCGCTCCTACTTCGTCGCAGCAGGACTCGAAGACCTTCTGCAGATTCTCCCGGACTTCCGTTTCGGCGATGAATCTCTGCGATACCTGGCTTCCCTCGGGAAGTTTTCCTCCGAATTGATAAAGTATCTTCGTCATTTTCGCTTTACCGGAAGCATAAGGGCTATTCCGGAAGGACGGATCTTTTTCACACAGGAGCCTATCCTGGAGGTAACCGGTCCGATCATAGAAGCCCAAGTCATCGAAACTCTGGTCCTCAATGTGATAATATTCCTCAGAGATGATGCTTGCGAGTAAAGCGGCGCGTGTTTACGGGACCGCTTCAGGCAAGGGACGGAAGGAGATTACGACTTGCTGATCACGCTCACCGTGGAGACGGAAAACCAGACCCGCTCCGTCGCAGGCGCAGTGTTTGCCGACGGCAAGCCGCGCATCGTCGAGATCAGGGGCATCAAGGTCGATGCGGAGTTTTCGCCCTCGATGATCTATGTGTCGAACGAGGACAAGCCGGGATTTATCGGTCGTTTCGCCAGCCTTCTCGGCGAGGCGGGGGTCAATATCGCCACTTTCGCGCTCGGCCGCGATGCGCAGGGCGGCTCGGCCATCGCGCTGGTCGGCGTCGACGGCGCGGTTCCGGAAGGCGTGTTCGCGCATATTCTCGGCCTGCCGGGGGTGAAACAGGCCAAGGCGCTGAAATTCTGATTGGCGCCGAGAGCGGCGCAACGCGGCGCGGCGCCAAGGCGTTCGCCCTTGATCCGCGTCAAATTTACGCGGCGGAACGCCGCCGCGTCACGCGCGTGACTTGACTTCGCAGTATGAAATGGCCAGTTTCCGCCGGCGTCCGTCACCCAGCCGGGTTACGGGCGCCACGGCTTTGCGCCCTGAAGCCTTTTGCGATCCGATGGGGTCGGGTCGTAAAAGGCTTCAGTTTCTTGCTATTACGCGTTTTCTTCACGCGAACGGGACGCCACTTCGCTTGAAAACGCTTTGAAGAATCGGACCATGGCCTCTTATCTCGATTTCGAAAAGCCCGTCGCCGAACTGGAAGCCAGGGTCGAAGACCTGCGCGCCCTGTCGGAACAAGCGGATTCGCCGCCGATCGGCGAGGAGCTTTCGCGCCTGCAGGCGAAGGCCGCCAAGGCCCTGGCGGAGATCTACTCCAATCTCACACCCTGGCAGAAGACGCAGGTGGCGCGCCATCCGCAGCGCCCGCATTGCGTCGATTACATCGGCCAGCTGATCGAGGATTTCACGCCGCTGGCCGGCGACCGCAAATTCGGCGAGGACGAGGCCATCCTGTGCGGCCTCGGGCGCTTCCGCGGCCAGTCGGTCGCCGTGATCGGCCAGGAAAAGGGCGCCGACACGGCGTCGCGGCTGAAGCATAATTTTGGCATGGTCAAGCCGGAAGGCTACCGCAAGGCGGTGCGGATCATGGAAATGGCCAGCCGTTTCGGCCTGCCGGTCCTGTCCTTCGTCGACACCGCCGGCGCCTTTCCCGGCGTCGAGGCGGAAGAGCGCGGCCAGGCGGAGGCGATCGCGCGCGCCACCGAGGCGGCGCTGATCCTGGGGACGCCCAATGTCGCGGTGGTGATCGGCGAGGGCGGCTCTGGCGGCGCGCTTGGCATCGCCGCCTGCAATGTCGTGTTGATGCTGGAGCACGCAATCTACACCGTCGCTTCGCCGGAAGCCTCGGCGTCGATCCTGTGGCGCGATTCGGCCCGCGCGCAGGACGCTGCGACCAACATGAAGATCACGGCCCAGGATCTGCTCAAGTTCGGCATTATCGACGGCATCGTTCCCGAACCTCTGGGCGGAGCCCATCGCGACCCGGAGGCGGCCATCCACTCCGTTGGCGAGGCGATGGAGGTCGCCTTGTCCCGTTTTGCCAGCCTGTCGCCGGAAGCTGTGCGCGCGGCGCGCGAGGAAAAGTTCCTGGCGATGGGGCGCAAGCTGTGACGAAGGACCGGGCCTGAAACCGTCAGGCTTGCGTAATATTAGCAAATCCTTCACCATGGCGGACGATAGCATACCGGTTCGTAAAGGTTGGTATAAGCTTAATGGTGTTAAACCTCGTGCAAAGCGGCGTGGAATTTCTCGCCATTTCGGGCGCGGTCTGACCCGCCCTCCGGTTCGACGGAATTTGATCATGAGCGGCCTTTTCCAGTTCGGCGATCTTCCTGCCCTGCATCTGCTGCGCAAAGCGGCGATGGCCAGCGTGGCGCTCGGCGCCTTGGCGGGCCTGTCCGGCTGCAACGACGCCCTGAACGAGACCCGCTCGTCGCAGCCGCTGTCCAGCCAGATGATGGCGCTGATGCAGGAAAAGGGCGTTTCGCCCCAGTCGCCGATGCTGATCCGCGCCTACAAGAAGGAATCGGAATTCGAGATCTGGAAAATGCGGCCGGACGGGACCTATGTGCTGTTGAAGGCCTTCCCGATCTGCCGCTGGTCCGGCCAGCTTGGACCGAAGACGCATGAAGGCGACCGCCAGTCGCCGGAAGGCTTTTATTCGATCACGCCGGCGATGATGAATCCCAATTCGGCCTATTATCTCTCGTTCAACATCGGCTATCCCAACGCCTATGACCGCGCGCACGGCGCAACCGGCGGCTCGGTGATGGTGCATGGCGTGTGCTCGTCGGCCGGCTGCTTCTCCATGACCGACGGGCAGATTGCCGAAATCTTTGCTTTGGCGCGAGAATCCTTCGCGGGCGGCCAGCGCGCCATCCAGATGCAATCCTATCCCTTCCACCTGAGCGCGCAGAATCTCGCCAAGTACCGGCTCGATCCGAACATGCCGTTCTGGCGGCAGCTGCAAAAAGGAAACGAGCATTTCGAGGCGACGAAGCGTGACGTGGCGGTCGGCGTCTGCGGCGCCCATTACGTGTTCGACGTCAAATCGGCCAACGGCCAGCCGCTGGAGGCGGAAGCCGCCTGTCCGCCGCTCAAGGCGAACCCGGAAATCGAGGCCAAGGCCGAGCAGATCGAGAAAGCCGACGCCGCCGCGGTGGCGCAGCTCGTCGCCAAGGGCGTGCGGCCGGTGCGCCTCGTCTATCAGGACGGCGCGCAGAATCCGGTTTTCGCCCATCGCTTTGCCGACGTCAGCCGGCCCGACGCGCTGACGCCGCCGATCGAACTGGCGCTCGACGATCCGCGTTCGCGCCTGAGCGCCAAAGCGCGCCACGCCTCGCCGGCCGCCGCCGCCTTGCTCGCGCAGGAGCAGGCGCGCCAGCAGGCCGAGGCCGAAAGGCTGGCGCAGCAGCAGCAAGCGGAGCATCAGGCGCAGGCCGAGAAACAGGCGGCGAACGAGCCTCTGGCCTCGGCGCGCTCGCAAGGCGAAAAGCTCGCCGCCATGCTCGGCTCCTTCGGCCAACACGAGGCCGCTCCCGCCGCGTCGCCGGCCGCGCCGCAGGTGACGGAAATCGCCAAGACTGCCGACGGCGCAGCCGGCTCGGCGCATGGGCCCAAGCCCGCCAAGCGGCTCGCCAGGGGCGGCCCGGCCGTCAAGCCGCCGGCTAGGCCCGCCTCCGACAAGCCGCAGGCGATGCTCGACAGGGCGCGGGCGCATCGCGGAGCCGGCGAGAAAGTCGCCAGCGTTCCCGCGCCGGTCGCCGACCAGGGCGCGACGCTGCGCTGATCGCGCGGCGCCGTTTCCCCATGACAGGCGAGCAATGACAGGTAAAAAAGCGCTTTCCGCTGAGCCAGGGCCCCAGCTGCGCGGCCTCGTGGCGCTGGCGCCCAATCTGCACTGGCGCTATTCCGGCGTGACCTCCACAATTCTCGCGCTTGCCCCCGTATTTTCCGCGCGGGGCGTCGCCATCGCCTGTGTCGGCCCGCATCTGCCCGACAATGTCGCGCGGATTCCATTTCGCCAGATTTTCTCGCAGGGCTGGTCACGGCCGCCGGTGGGAAAGTTCCGTCTCTGGCACGCCCGCCGCAATAACGAGATGATCGTCGGGCTGGCGCTGAAGGTCCTGCTGCGCCAGCCGTGGAGACTGGTCTTCACCTGGGCCGGGCAGCGGCGCCAGACCGCCTTCACCCGCTTCCTGCTGCGGCATATGGACGCGGTGATCGCGACTTCCGAGGGCTCGGCCTCCTATCTCGAGGTTCCCTGCGCGATCATCCATCACGGCGTCGACGTGCGGCGCTTTTCGCCACTGCCGGACCGCGCGGAGGAATGGCGGCGGGCCGGCCTGCCGGGCTCGTTCGGCATAGGCGCCTTCGGGCGGATCAGGCCGCAGAAGGGCACGGACGTGCTGGTCGCGGCGGCGATCAGGCTTTTCCCGGCCTATCCGGAGGCTGTCCTGCTGCTGACCGGGCTGACGACGCCGGACAACGCCGCCTTCGTCGAGGGCTTGAAAAAGCAGATCGCCGAAGCGGGGCTGGAGCAAAGGAGTATCTGTTCCTTGGCGAGCAGCCCCGCGAAAAAATGCCCTGGTGGTTCGCGCTGGTCCAGCTTTATGTCGCGCCGATGCGCTGGGAGGGCTTTGGGCTGACGCCGCTCGAGGCCATGGCCAGCGGGACGGCGGTCGTCTCGACGCGCACCGGCGCGGCGGCGCAGCTTGTCGTTGACGGCGAGACCGGCGCGCTGATTCCGCCCGGCGATCTCGACGGGTTGGTCCGCGCGATGGAGCCGCTGCTCGCCGATCCGGAAAAGGCGCGGGCGATGGGCCGCAAGGGTCGGGAGAAGGCCGTCGCCGACCACGACATCACGGGCGAGGCGGCGCGGATTGTCGAGGTTTACGAGAGGGTTCTCGGCGTTTCGCTTGCCGTGGGCGCGGGATCGATCCGCGTCGTAGTCCTCGTCTTCGGCGGACGCGCCGTTGACGCGGGCGATCAGGGTCGGCGAGGCCTTGAAGGTGAGGACGCGGCGGGCGTCGATCTTCGCCTCGACGCCGGTGCGCGGATTGCGGCCGATGCGCTCGCGCTTGGAGCGGACGCTGAAGGCGCCGAACGAGCGCAGCTTCACCGTCTCCTCGCGCAGCAGGGCCGTGACGATCTCTTCGAGCGTCATTTCAAAGACGTCGCGGGCCTGGGCGCGCGACAGCGATGGGGCAGGCGGTGTAGACGGCGTCAAGCAATTCCGCCCTTGTCGTGGTCTTGCTTTCGAACGGCTCCGGCGCGCGAACGGCGCCTGGACGCGAGCCTTCCGGAGCGAGCGACTTGCTGGAAGCGGTGGTTTTATATTGACGCTGGTCCATGAGCCCCTCCGGCCCAGGCGAGGGAGGATCGTCCGACTCGCCCAAAATGCTAAATTCCTAATTTAACCGAGCGTTATGCCGCATGGAGGTTGCGCGAAAGTGGCTATGGTCATGTTGGAGAATGACTAACGTCAATTCGGGCCGAATTTACGCTTCTGCAGCGGCTTTTCCGTGCAAAAAGGCCGCCTCGCGGCGGCCTTCCTGGTCTTGGGCAGTCTTTTTAGGAGATGGATCAGAAATCCATGCCGCCCATGCCGCCGCCCGGGGGCATGGACGGGCGCGATTCCTTCTTCGGCGCCTCGGTGATCGTCGCCTCGGTGGTGACGATCAGGCCGGCGATCGAAGCGGCGTCCTGGATTGCGGTGCGCACGACCTTGGTCGGGTCGATGATGCCGGCCTTGACCATATCGACATACTCGCCGGTCTGGGCGTCGAAGCCGAAGTTATAGTCAGCCGATTCCATCAGCTTGCCGACCACCACCGCGCCATCGGCGCCGGCGTTGTCGACGATCTGGCGCGCCGGGGTCTGGATGGCCTTGCGCACGATCTCGCACGCCGGTCTTCTGGTCCGGATTGGTGACAGCCACGCCGTCGAGCGCCTTGATGGCGCGCAGCAGGGCGACGCCGCCGCCGGGCGAAACGCCTTCCTCGACCGCCGCGCGGGTGGCGTTGAGGGCGTCTTCGACGCGGTCCTTCTTTTCCTTCACTTCGACTTCAGTCGCGCCGCCGACGCGGATGATAGCGACGCCGCCCGCGAGCTTGGCCAGGCGCTCCTGGAGCTTTTCGCGGTCATAGTCCGAGGTGGTCTCCTCGATCTGCGCCTTGATCTGGGCGATGCGGGCCTCGATGTCCTTCTTCTCGCCGGCGCCGTCGACGATCGTGGTGTGCTCCTTGTCGAGACGCACCTTTTTCGCGCGGCCAAGCATGGGGAGGGAGACGTTCTCGAGCTTGATGCCGATGTCTTCCGACACGACCTGGCCGGCGGTGAGGATGGCGATATCCTCCAGCATGGCCTTGCGGCGGTCGCCGAAGCCCGGGGCCTTGACGGCGGCGATCTTCAGGCCGCCGCGCAGCTTGTTGACGACGAGAGTGGCGAGGGCTTCGCCTTCGACGTCCTCGGCGACGATCAGCAGCGGCTTGCCGGTCTGCACGACCGCTTCGAGCACGGGCAGCAGCGGCTGCAGGGTCGAGAGCTTCTTCTCGTGGATCAGGATGTAGGGATCTTCCAGCTCGGCGATCATCTTCTCGGCATTGGTGATGAAATAGGGCGAGAGATAGCCGCGGTCGAACTGCATGCCTTCGACGATGTCGGTCTCGGTCTCGAGGCTCTTGGCCTCTTCCACCGTGATCACGCCCTCGTTGCCGACCTTCTGCATCGCCTTGGCGATTTCCTGGCCGATGAACGTGTCGCCGTTCGCCGAAATCGTGCCGACCTGGGCGATCTCGTCGTTGGAGGTGACCTTCTTGGAGTTCTTCTTGAGGTCGGCGACGATCGCATCGACGGCAAGATCGATGCCGCGCTTCAGGTCCATCGGGTTGAGGCCGGCGGCGACCGCCTTGGCGCCTTCGCGCACGATCGAGGCGGCGAGAACCGTCGCCGTGGTGGTGCCGTCGCCGGCGATGTCGTTCTGCTTGGAGGCGACTTCGCGGACGAGCTGGGCGCCGAGGTTCTCGAACTTGTCGGCGAGCTCGATCTCCTTGGCGACGGTCACGCCGTCCTTGGTGATGCGCGGCGCGCCGAAGGACTTTTCGATCACGACGTTACGGCCTTTCGGGCCGAGCGTGACCTTGACGGCGTTGGCGAGGATTTCGACGCCGCGCAGCAGGCGATCGCGCGCGTCAGTGGAGAAACGGACGTCTTTGGCAGCCATGTTTTAGCTCCTGAAGGGTATATTTTAAGGGGAAGGGAAGGAAATCAGCCAACGATTCCGAGGATGTCGGATTCCTTCATGATCAGGAGGTCCTGACCGTCGATCTTGACTTCGGTGCCCGACCATTTGCCGAACAGCACGCGGTCGCCCGCCTTGACGTCGAGCGGCACGAGCTTGCCGGCTTCATCGCGCGCGCCGGGGCCGGCGGCGACAATTTCGCCCTCTTGCGGCTTTTCCTTGGCGGTGTCGGGGATGATGATGCCGCCCTTGGTCTTCTCTTCGCTTTCGATGCGCTTGACGACAACGCGGTCATGCAGGGGACGGAAGGCCATGTCACTGTCCTGTGGTTGGAGCCCAGCGGCCCAAACGGCCGGGGCGGGGAAAAGAGAGCCCGTTAGCACTCATATATCGAGAGTGCTAACAGGCTGCCCGGTAGATAGGATCGGGCGCCGGCGCTGTCAAGACTTCAAGGCGAAGGGCTGGGATCGCGGTAAATGCGGCGCTTGAGATGCGGGGCAAGACTTTCTTATCGACAAAGCCCTAGATTGCGGGCATGAGTCCAGCCTCGACCAGACCCAGATTCCGCGTGGGAAAATTGCGATGAGCGTCGTGCTGACGTTTCTCATCAACACAATCTTCAATCTGATCGTCGGGCTGATCGTCGCCAAATTTCTCGGCCCGGAGGAATACGGCAAGTTCGCCCTCGCCATCGCCGTCATGACCTTCGGCCAGGCCATCGCCTTCGAATGGATCAGGCAATGCGGCGTCCGCTTCTATTCCGAACGCACGCGCCGCGAGGCGCCGCAGGTGCGCGCCACGCTCGACGCCGCCTTTTCCGCCTTCGCCCTGCTGTTTTTCCCGCTCGCTTTGGCCGTCGCCTTTCTTGGGCCGGGATTCTCGCTGCCGCGCGAGATGGTCGGCCTCGCCTTGGCCGCCTCCATCGCCAATGGAATGTTCGACTACCAGACGGCGCTGGCGCGGGCGCGATTCAACGACCGGCTCTATTTCTGGCTGATCGTGACGAAAAACCTGCTCGCCCTGGTCCTGACGGCGGGCGGCGCCTGGGCGACCCATTCGGCGAAAGTCGCGCTGATCGCCGGCATGACCAGCCTGCTCGGCTCGATCTTCATCTGGAGAAGGGGCCTCGTCGACGATGCGGCGCGGCTCACCCTGGCCAACCGGCGGCTGTTCCGGCAATATGGCGCCTATGCCGCGCCCGTCGTCGCGGCCATCGTGCTTTATCAGCTGATCCCGCTCGCCAATCGAGATCTGGCGGCGCATTTCTATGGTTTCGCGGAAACGGGACGGTTCTCGCTGGCCTTTGACCTCGGCCAGCGCGCCGTGATGGCGATCGGCTCGGCGCTCGATGTGCTGCTGTTCCAGATCGCGGTGCGGGCGCACGACTTGCATGGCGAGGATCACGCCAGGGAGCAGGTGGCGCAGAATATGGCCATCGTCTTCGCGATTCTCGCTCCCGCCTGCGTCGGCGTGTGGATCGTCCTGCCTTCGATCGAGGCGCTGGTCGTGCCGCAGGCCTATCGCGGCCC